>NZ_JACIGI010000009.1 GCF_014197795.1 Roseospira goensis | reverse complement strand
AACGGGGCCTCCCTGGCAGTCTGTGTCGTGTCGCAACTACCAGTGTGTCAGACCGTCCCGTTGTCCGCCCCTCCCCGATTTTCCGTCATGAACCAGAAAAAAGCTCGGGTTTGGACCGGATCACGCCCGCGATCGCGTGGCAGGGCGGGCGCGGCGGACCCATATGGCCGGTGGGGAAACCCGAGGCGCCGCCTCCGGTCGCCCCCGCGCCACGCCCCCGCATGCCCCCCCGCACAGAACGGTGTCTTCCCATGTCCCACACCGGCCCCGCGCCCACCGTTGCCCGTCGTCTCCCCCCTCGTCTCCCCCCTCGTCTCCCCCCTCCTCTCCCCCCTCCTCTCCGGGGTCTCGCCCTCGCGTGTGCCCTGATGCTCGCAGCCCTGCCGGCCGCCGCCGGGGCGCCGCCCTGGGGCGGCCCGTGGCAGGCCCCGGTGCGTACCGACCATCCGCTGGTGGGGCGGATCCTCGATGCCCGGACCGCCGCGCCGGTGGCGCCGGCGGCCGTGGCGGAGCGCCTGGCCGGGGCGCGGTTCGTGCTGCTGGGGGAGGTCCACGACAACGCCGACGCCCACGCCGCCCAGGCCTGGCTGCTGGGGCGGATGGTCGAGGCCGGGCGCCGGCCCGCGGTGGTGATGGAAATGCTGGACGCCGCCCAGGCCGATCCGCTGGCCGCCTATCTGGCGCGCGCCGATGCCAGCGCCGCAGGGCTGGGGCCGGCGGTCGACTGGGCCGCCAGCGGCTGGCCGGACTGGGCGCTGTACCAGCCCATCGCCGCCGTGGCGCTGGACGCCGGCCTGCCGATTCTGCCTGGCAACCTGCCGACCGAGACCGTGCGCCGGGTCGGCGCGGAGGGGGCGGCGGCGGTGCTGGGCGCCGACGGCCTGGCGCCCCGGGCGCTGGACGCGCCGCTGCCGGATGCGCTGCGCGCCGACCTGGCGGCGGAGATCATGACCGGGCACTGCGGCATGCTGCCCGAGTCCGCCCTGCCTGGGATGATCGCGGCCCAGCGCGCCCGCGACGGCGAGATGGCGCGGGCGATGGCCGCCGCGGCGGACCGGCCGGACGACGACGGCGTGGTGCTGATCGCCGGCAACGGCCACGTGCGCGCCGACCGCGCCGTGCCGTGGTACCTCGACCACCTGGCGCCCGACGGCGCGGTGGTGACGGTGGGGATTCTGGAGGTGCCCCCGGACATGCCGCCCGACCCGGCACCCGCGGACCTGCGCGACACCGCCGCCGACGCCGGCCCGCCGCCCTACGAT
This sequence comes from Roseospira goensis, assembly GCF_014197795.1. Lineage (GTDB taxonomy): Bacteria > Pseudomonadota > Alphaproteobacteria > Rhodospirillales > Rhodospirillaceae > Rhodospira > Rhodospira goensis. The sequence continues at coordinate 137,047 of NZ_JACIGI010000009.1, read as the reverse complement.
CTGGTGCTGTTCACCCCGGCGGTCGACGACGTCGACCCGTGCGAGAAGTTCCGCGACCAGCTCGAACGCCTGCGCGACCGCCATGGCGGCGGGACGGCGGGGGACGCTCAGTGAGCGACGCCGTGCGCTCCTACGCGTCGGTGCGGCGGCGCCACGGGATGGTGGCGAAGTCGACGCCTTCGTCGCGCAGGGCCTCGGCCTCGCCCGGGGTGGTCTGGCCGTAGATGCCGCGCGCCTCGGTCTCGCCGTAGTGGATGCGGCGCGCCTCCTCGGCGAACCGATCGCCGACGTCGTCGCAGGTGCGCTCGATCTCGCCGCGCAGCGCCTCCAGGGCGGCCACCACGCGCTCGGCGGCGGCCGCGCTGGGGCCGGCCACCGCGCTGGCCCCGGAGAGGCCGGCGCCGGCCGGCGCCGGCCGCCCGCGGACCGCACCGGCGGTGGGCCCGGGTCGCTCGCCGGCCGGCGGGCCGGTCTCCGGAGCGGTCTCCGGAGCGTTCTCTGGGGCGGGCTGTGCGGAGTCGGGGTCCCCGGCGCCGTGCGGCGGCGCGGTCTCGCGCACGCCGTGGTGGCGGGCCAGGCGCGGCGCCATCACGGCCTTGGCAACCTCGCGCGAGCCGCACAGCGGGCAGGTGACGACGCCGGCGTCGGCCTGTTCGTCATAGGCCGCACTGTCGCGGAACCACGCCTCGAAGGCATGGCCGTTATCGCACTGGAGGGAATAGAGGATCATGGCTCTGCCCTGCTCGGAAACCGCGCGTCGGACGGCGGGGGCACGGGAGGGGGCTCGTCCCCCGGCGCTCGGCGCCCGGCGCCCGTCTGGACCCCGCGTCCTGTGCCCCACGCTACACCCGGGACCTGAACGCTTTGCAAACGCGCGCGACCTTTACCGGGCCGGCCCGGTCGTGACAAGACGAAGCCGACCCGCCCACCGGTGCCGGACCCCGTCGCCATGCCGCCGCCCGCCGTTCATCTCGCTCTCACCGTGCCGTCGCCCTGGATCACCCGCTTCGCCGCGTTGATCCGCCCCGGGGGGCACGTGCTCGATGTGGCCTGCGGCGGCGGCCGTCACGCCCGCTGGCTGCTTGATCGCGGGTTTCGCCTCACGTTGGTGGATCGGGATGTCGATTATGTGGCCGATCTGGCGGATCGGGCCGAGATCGTCGCCGCCGATCTGGAGGACGGCACCCCCTGGCCGTTCGCCGGCCGGACCTTCGATGCCGTGGTGGTGACCAACTATCTGTTCCGCCCGCTGTGGCCGGCCCTGACCGAGGCGGTCGCCGCGGGCGGCGTGCTGCTGTACGAGACCTTCATGATCGGCAACGAGCGCTTCGCCCGGCCGCGTAACCCGGACCACCTGCTGCGGCCGGGAGAGTTGCTCGACGCCGTGGCAGGCCGCCTCCAGGTGGTGGCGTTCGCCCAGGGGATCACGCCGACGCCCTCCGGGCGCGGCCAGGGCGTGACCCAGAGCCTGTGCGCGGTGCGCAGCGATCAGCCGGTGGCCCTGCCGCCGGTCCCGGCCGCGGAGGCGCCCGAGACCGGGTCGCCGAACTGACGAATGCGGCGGTAGATGGTGCTGGGGCTGACCTCCAACAGGGCGGCGGCGCGCGGGACGTTGCCCTGACAGGCCTTCAGCGCGGCCGTCATGTGCTCCCACTCCACCTGCCACATCGGGCGCAGGCCATGCGCCTCGCGCAGCGAATCCAGCGCGCCGGTGCCGGCCCCGGGCGGGGCGGGGGGGGCGGACGCTCCCGTTGCTCCGGATGCCCCGGCGGCGGGTGTCGACGCCGGCTCCGGGGGCGCGGGCGCGGCGGCCGGTGCGGGCGCCGCGCTCAAGGCCGCGCCGAGCGCCCGCGTCGGCCCGTCCAGCATTTCGGCCGTCACCAGCGGCCCGGCGTTGAGCACCACCACATTGCGCAGCACGTTCTGGAGCTGGCGGACGTTGCCGGGCCAGGGCAGGCGCAGCAGCAGCGCCTCCGCCTCCGGCGTGAAGCCCTGGAAGTCGCGCCCTTCCTCGGCGGCGAATCGCTCCAGCAGGGCGCGCGCGATCTCCACCACGTCCGAATCGCGTTCGCGCAGCGGTGGCAGGTGGATGGGGATGACGTGCAGGCGGAAATACAGGTCCTCGCGGAACCGGCCGGCCTGGACCTCGGCCCAGGGGTCGCGGTTGGTGGCGCAGATGAAGCGCACGCTGACGCTCTCCACCCGGGCGCCGCCCACCGGCGTGAAGGTGCCGGTCTGGATGAAGCGCAGCAACTTGGCCTGGAGCCCCAGGTCCATCTCGCAGATCTCGTCCAGGAACAGGGTGCCGCCGTCGGCCCGGGCGGCGGCGCCCTGGCGGTCGGCGATGGCGCCGGTGAAGGCCCCCTTCACGTGGCCGAAGATCTCGCTTTCGATCAACTCGTGCGGGATGGCGGCGCAGTTCAGGGCCACGAACGGTCCGGCGGCGCGCGGGCCGGCGCGGTGCAGGGCCTCGGCGCAGACCTCCTTGCCGGTCCCCGACTCCCCGGTGATGAACACGCTGGCGCGCGATGGCGCGGCGGCCTCGATGGTGCGGTAGACCCCCTGCATGGCCAGCGACGAGCCGATGAAGCCGTGGAAGGTCTCGCGCCCGATCTCCTGGCGAATGCGCCGGATGGTCCCCGCCATGGCGTGGCGCTCGACCGCGTTCTTCAGCGTCACCCGCAACCGGTCGGCGGCGAACGGCTTGGTCAGAAAGTCGTCGGCCCCGTCCCGCATGGCCTCGACGGCCACCTGCATGGAGCCCTGCGAGGTCACCACGATCACCGCCATGTCCGGACTACCGGCGCGGATCTCGCGCAGGATGTCGAGCCCGGAGGCGTCCGGCAGCAGCAGGTCCAGGATCGCCGCCACATGCCCGCCCCGGCCCAGCAGGCGGCGCGCCTCCGCCCCGGTCTCGGCCAGATCGACCGCCCAGGGCAGGTCGGCCAGGTACTCCATGTAGACGCGCGCCATCGAAGGCGTGTCCTCGACCAGCAGGACCCGTCCCCGGGGAGGCGTGACGGGCGAGGCGGAGGGGTGGGGCGCCGGGGCGGACTGCATTGCAACTCCTTTTGCGCGAGTCAGACACACGCACAGGACCACATTGTAGCGGGTCAGGACAGCGAGGAAAGCCCGGATAGTGGCATCGTTCCGGTGAGGCGATCGCGGGCGGTCTCCTTTGGGACGGTCCAGGGCTACCGAAGCCCAGTCCTGGCGGTCCTCTTGGTCCGGGGCGGTGTGGGGCGCCTCCAAGCGCCGCATTCCCCACCGCGCCATCGGAACGATTTGTCCTTCTTTTGATAGGAAACCACGCCATGTCGCCGCGCGCCCCGGCGGTGGCGCCCGCGCGTTGGCAACGGCCTTGACGCTCCCGCCGCCACATGCCACGTCCAGCACGCGCGGACGTGGCCGGTCACAGGCCGGGCCGCGCGGGGGCGTGTGCGGTTTCGCCCCGCCCCCGCGCCTTTCCGGAGTCCATGACCATGTTCGACAGCGTGTTCCTCGAACTGTCGGCCATCCTGTTGCTGGCCGTCGCGGTCGGCGCGATCGGCCTGCTGTTGCGTCAACCGCTGATCGTTTCCTTCCTCGCCGCCGGCATCCTGGCCGGTCAATCCGGATTTGGGCTGGTCCAGGCCGAGGAGCAGATCCAGGTCCTGGCCGAATTCGGCATCGCCCTTCTGTTGTTCGTGGTGGGGCTGAAGCTGGATCTCGCCCTGATCCGCTCCATCGGCCGCGTCGCGGTGGTGACCGGCCTCGGCCAGGTGGTGTTCACCGCCCTGGTCGGATTCGGCCTGTGCCTGGGGCTGGGCCTGGACCTGCTGCCGAGCGTCTATGTCGCGGTGGCCCTGACGTTCTCGTCGACGATCATCATCGTCAAGCTGTTGTCGGACAAGGGCGAGATCGACGCCCTGCACGGTCGCATCGCGCTTGGCGTGTTGATCGTGCAGGACATCGTGGTGGTGCTGGTGATGATCGGGCTGTCCTCGCTGACGCTGGACGCGGGCGGCGGCGCGGTGGCCATGGCCTGGACCGTTCTCGGGGTGCTGGCCAAGGGGGCGGCCTTCCTGATCGGTCTGGCGCTGTTCATGCGCTACCTGGCGGAGCCGATCCTGCGCCGGCTGGCCGGCGCCCCCGAGCTGCTGGTGTTGTTCGCCGTGACCTGGGCGGTGGCGCTGGCCTCGCTCAGCGGCCTGCTCGACTTCAGCAAGGAGATGGGGGCCTTCCTGGCCGGCGTCAGCCTGGCGTCGACGCCCTACCGCGAGGCGATCGCGGCCCGGCTGGTCAGCCTGCGCGACTTCCTGCTGCTGTTCTTCTTCATCCACCTCGGCAGCGCCATGGACCTGGGCACCATCGGCGCCCAGGTCGGCAACGCGGTCTGGCTGTCGCTGTTCGTGCTGATCGGCAACCCGCTGATCGTGCTGGTGCTGATGGGGGTCATGGGCTACCGCAAGCGCACCGGCTTCCTGACCGGCCTGACGGTGGCCCAGATCAGCGAGTTCTCGCTCATCTTCGCCGCGCTCGGTCTGTCGCTCGGGCACCTCACCCGCGAGCACGTCGGGCTCATCACCCTGGTGGGCCTCATCACCATCGGGCTGTCGACCTATATGATTATCTACTCGCGGCGGCTCTATCAGCTTTGCGAGCCGCTGCTGGGCATCTTCGAGCGCCGTCGCCCGGTGCGGGAGATGGCGCTGAAGGAGGCCGACGCCGCGCCGCGCGAGGTCGACGCCATTGTGGTCGGTCTGGGCCGCTTCGGCAGCAACATCGCCCGCGCGCTGCGCCAGGAGGGGCGGCGCGTGCTCGGGGTCGACTTCGATCCCGAGGCGGTGCGGCAGTGGCGGCGCCAGGGTCACGCGGCCTGGTACGGCGACGTCACCGATCCCGAATTCCTCAAGGAACTGCCGCTGAAGCCCGACCAATGGGTGATCGGCGCCTTCCGCGTCCACATGGTGGGGGCGGCCGGGGTCAATCCGGTGCTGTCGCTGGTGCGTGGGCTGCGCGCCCACGGCTACCGCGGCCGGGTGGCGGTGACCGCTCAGCGCGCCGACGAGGTCGAGGGCTACCGGGCCGCCGGCGCCGACGTGGTGCTGCTGCCGTTCGCCGACGCCGCCCACCATGCCCTCGATCGCCTGGCCCATCCCGAACGCGGACCCGAGGCGGAGCCGGACCCCGACCGGGCCTCGGCGGAGGCGGCACGCTCGGCGGCGGGCTGACAGGGCCATCAGGGGACCGGCGTCTTGAGCCGCCTCTCGGGCATGCCGGCCCGATGTCGCGGGCTGTGAGGCGTTGTCCCCAGGCCGTGACGACCACTCAGCATGCAAGTCAGCATGCACGGCGTGCCCTGGAGTCTTCCCCCGATGGCCCCGGGCGGGCCGATCGACGCCGCCCATTCCGAACGCTGATGCCCGCCATCAGGAGAGTTCGTTTCCCCGGGCGGCGCGCCGATGGCACAAGGGGGGCCGCGCCCGCGCCCGCGCCCGCAGCCCCGCCGCTGTCGGCCGGCCCCTCCGGACCCGTGCCATGCCCCGAGACGAGACCCGCGCCCTGCTGTCGCCCGCCGCCTGCGCCGCCTTCGTGACGGCGATGCCGGCGCTGTTCGTGCTGCTGTGGAGCACCGGCTTCATCGGCGCCCGTTTCGTGCTGCCGCACAGTCAGCCGCTCACCTTCCTCGCGCTGCGGTTCGCCATCACGGTGGCCCTCTTCCTGCCCCTGGTATGGCTGGCGCGGGCGCCCTGGCCGGCGCGGCCGGCGCTGGCCGGGCACGCCATGGTCGCCGGGCTGCTGCTGCACGGCGGCTACCTGGGCGGGGTGTTCGTGGCCATCGAATGGGGCCTGCCCGCCGGCATCGCCGCCCTCATCGCCGGGCTGCAACCGCTGCTGACCGCGGTGGCGGCCGGCCCGCTGCTGGGCGAACGGGTGTCCGCGCGTCAGTGGCTGGGCCTGGGGCTGGGCCTGGTGGGGGTGGTGATGGTGCTGGGCGACAAGCTGGCGCCGCGCGCCGGCGCCCTGTTCGACGGCTTCGGCCCCGAGGCGGTGGCCGCGGCGGCGGTGGCGGTGCTCGCCATCACCGCCGGCACCCTGTACCAGAAACGCTACTGTGGCGGCCTGGATCCGCGCACCGGCGCGGTGTTCCAGTTCGGCGCCGCCATGCTGGCGATGCTGGCGGCGGTTTGGGTGACCGGCGAGGACACCACCATCGCCTGGACGCCGGGCTTCGTGTTCGGCCTGGTGTGGCTGGTGGTGGTGCTGTCGATCGGCGCGGTGACCCTGCTGATGCTGCTGATCCGCCTGGGCGAGGCCGCCCGGGTCGCCAGCCTGTTCTACCTGGTGCCGCCGGTGACCGCATTGCTGGCTTGGCTGCTGTTCGACGAGCGCCTGGGGGTGCTGGCGCTGGCCGGCATGGCGGTGGTGGCCGTCGGTGTGCTGCTGGCGTCCGGGTGGCCGCGCCGGCGACGGCCGGCGTGACAGTTCCGTGACCGGTCCCGCCGCGCCCTGGTCTCGGGCGCAATCTTGCCCGAAAATCACCGTGATCGAGGGGCATGCTGATGCGATCATGACCACGGGATGAACCGGCCCTGCGACCCGCCGGGGCTCTCGCGCCAGGGGCGGGGAGGGCGCGGGGCTGGCCGGTGTTCGCGCATGCGGCAGGAGGGCGACCATGACGGCGAGGGAGGCGGACCGCGACGCCTGGGAGAGGTATCGTCCCCGGCGCCGTGACGTCCTCGGGCGCGGCCTGGCCCTGGGCCTGGGCGCGGCGGTCGCGCCCCTGTTCGCCCCCCTGATCGTCCCCGCCGGCGCCGGCGCCGGCGCGGCCCGCGCCGCCACGGCCCGCGCGCAGGATCCCGACACCGCGCCCGGGATGCGCTTCATACGCATCGGCACCGGCTCCACCGCCGGCTACTACTTCCCGGTCGGCGGCCTGATCGCCAACGCCATCAGCCGTCCACCCGGCGCGCGGCCCTGCGAGCGCGGCGGGAGCTGTGGTGTGCCCGGCCTGATCGCGGTGGCGCAGTCCACCGGCGGGTCGGTGGACAATGTGCGCGGCCTCGCCACCGGCGCGCTGGGTCTGGCGTTGTGTCAGGCCGACATCGCCTACTGGGCGCGCACCGGGACGGCCGTGTTCGCCGACGCCGGGCCGATGCTGGATCTGTTCGCCCTGGCGCGGCTGTACGACGAGAAGGCCCACCTGGTGGTGCGCGCCGACAGCGACCTGTATCACGTCGAGGATCTGCGCGGGCGCCGGATCGCGCTCGGCGAGGCCGGCTCCGGCACGCTGGTGGACGCGCGCCTGCTGCTGGCCGCCCACGGCATGAGCGACGCCGACGTGGAGCCGATCTACGACAAGCCGGGACCGTCCGCCGACCTGCTGGTGGCCGGCGAGATCGACGCCTTCTTCTTCATCGGGGCGGCGCCGGTCACCGTGGTCACGGATCTGGCGGCCGCGCTGCCGGTGCGGCTGATGCCGCTGGACGGCGCGCCGGTTCGCGCCATGGCCGACAGCCACCCCTACCTGACCCTCGACCACATCCCGGGCGGGGTCTATGCCGGCATCGACACGGCGGTGCCGACCCTGTCGGTGGGGGCGGTGCTGATCGGCGGCGCGGCGCTGACCGAGTCGCTGGCCTACAGCATCACCCGCGCGCTGTGGCACCCGAACACCCGGACCCTGTTCGAGAGTGTCGCGACGGCCGAGACCTTCACCCCGGAGGCGGCGCCGCACGGCACCGGGATTCCCTTGCACGTCGGGGCGCAACGGTACTACGAGGACGCGGGCTACCTGCCCTGATGAGGGGCCGGTGCGGCCGCCCGTCGTTCCTGTTTCCGGAGTCCCCCGCCCATGGCCGCCGCTGCGTCCGATGCCGAGGAGGCGCCCGATGCGCCCCTGTTCCGGCCCGCCCATCCCTGCCTCGACAGCCTGATCGACCCGCCCGGCCGGGCGGCGCCGGCCCCCGTGCCGCTGATCCCGCTGACCCGGGACGCTCTCGACGACTGGCTGGCGGGGCAACCCGCGGCGCGCGCCGCCTGGGTCCGTGCCCTGGGGTTCCGCGCCAAGGCCGGCGAGACCTGCCCGCTGCCGGGCGACAGCGGGGGCCATGACGGGGCCGGCCCGGACGGGATCCTGGTCGGCTTGGGCGACGGCAGCGACCGCTGGGCGCTGGCCGGACTGCCGCGCCGGCTGGCGCCGGGCTGCTATGCGCTGGACCCGGCGGCCGGCGACGACCTGGCGCCGACGGTGGCGGTGGCCTGGGCGCTGGGCGCCTGGCGCTTCGACCGCTACAAGAGCGCGCCGGACACGGACGGTGACCGGGACTCGGCCCCGCCCGCGCCGGCCCGTCTGGTGTGGCCCGCCGGTGTCGACCGCGCCCGCGTGCGCCGCCACGTGGCCGCGGTGGCCCTGACCCGCGATCTGGTGACCACCCCGGCGGCCGATCTGGGGCCGGCCGAGCTGGCGGCTGTGACGCGGGCGCTGGCCGCGCACCACGGCGCCGACTTCCGCGAGATCGTCGGCGACGCCTTGCTGGCCGAGAACTGGCCGGCGGTGCACGCGGTCGGGCGCGGCAGCGCGCGGCCGCCCCGGCTGCTGGACCTGCGCTGGGGCGACGAGGCCCATCCGCGCGTCACCCTGGTGGGCAAGGGGGTGGTGTTCGACTCCGGCGGCCTGGACCTGAAGCCGTCCGCCGGCATGAAGCTGATGAAGAAGGACATGGGCGGGGCCGCGCACGCCCTGGGGCTGGCGCATGCCATCATGGACGCCGGCCTGCCGGTGCGGCTGCGGGTGCTGATCCCGGCGGTGGAGAACATGCCGTCGGGCAGCGCCTTCCGGCCGTTGGACGTGCTGCGCACCCGCAAGGGGCTGACCGTGGAGGTCGGCAACACCGACGCCGAGGGCCGGCTGGTGCTGGCCGACGCCCTGGCCGAGGCCGACCGCGAGGATCCGGCCCTGCTGATCGACCTCGCCACCCTGACCGGGGCGGCGCGGGTGGCCCTGGGGCCCGACATTCCGGCCCTGTTCACCCGCGACGACGCGCTTGCCGCCGACCTGGCGGCGGCCGGCGCCGAGACCGGCGAGCCGGTCTGGCGGCTGCCGCTGCACCCCGGTTACCGCGCGATGCTCGACAGCCCCGTGGCCGACCTGAGCAGCACCGGGTCGAGCCCCTTCGCCGGCGCCATCACGGCGGCGCTGTTCCTGTCCGCCTTCGTGTCCGAGGCCACGCCCTGGGCGCATCTCGACCTCTACGCCTGGGCGCCGTCGTCGAAGCCGGGGCGGCCCGAGGGGGGCGCGGCGCAGGCGCTGGCGGCCCTGTTTGCCCTGGTCGAACGGCGGTTCGCGGCATGATGGCGCCGTGGCCCGATGACGAGACGCTGCCGCCGCGTCCCGCGCCGGCGCCGGTGCTGGCGCTGCTGGACGGACTGGCCGGGTCCAACAGCCAGACCCGGGGCGTGGTGCAGGCGCTCGGCCTGCCCTGGCACGAGGAGCGGCTGTGGTACGAGCACGAATGGCCGTGGCAGCGCGCCCTCGGCCTGGTGCGCCCGTCGCAGGAGACCAGGACGCGGCTGCTGGCGGCGCCCACCCCGGCGCTGGTGGTCAGCGCCGGTCGCCGCGCCGGCGCGGTGGCGCGGTGGCTGCGCGCCACCCTGATGGCGCGCGACGGCCGCGGTCCCCGGCTGGTGCACGTCCAGGACCCGCGCTACGGCCGCGCCGCGTTCGACCTGATCGCGGTGCCGGCGCACGACCGCCGCGTGGCGGCGCTGCGGCGCCGGTCCAATGTGCGCGTCGTCACCGGGGCGCCGCACCCGCTCACCGCCGGACGGGTGGCGGCCGCCGCGCCGGCCTGGCGCGAGCGCGTGGCGGCGTTGCCGCGACCCCGAATCGCGGTGCTGGTCGGGGGGGATTCGGGCCGCCGCCGCCTGGACGGCCGGCTCGCCGGCCTGCTGGCCGACCGTGCCGGGGCGCTGGCCGCCGGGGTGGGCGGATCGCTGCTGGTGACCACCAGCCGCCGCACCCGGACCGATGCCGTCACCGCCCTGCGCCGCCGGCTGCCCGGGCCGCACTGTCTGGTGCCGTGGCGCGAGAACCCGGCGGAGAATCCCTATCTGGGGTTCCTCGGGCTGGCCGACGCCGTCGTGGTGACGGGCGATTCCATGTCGATGCTGAGCGAGGCCACCGTGACGCGGCGGCCCCTGTGGCTGTTTGCACCAGACGGCTGGGCGCGGGCGCCGCACGCCCGCTTCCACGCCGAACTGGTGGCGGCCGGCGTGGCCCGGCGGCTGGGGCCGGACGCGGCCTGGGCGGAGTGGACCTACGAGCCGGTCAATCCGGCCGCCGAGATCGCCGCTGCCGCGCGGGCGCTGCTGCAAGCCGACGGGGTGGTGGGGTAGCGCGGCGCGCGCGGCACAGGGGACGCACCGGGTGAGTGTCCCAGGCCGGTCCTCATGTGCCGCGGGTCCCGCCGCGGCCGCCTCAGCCGCCTCAGCCGACGATGTCGACCTCGGCGAAGAAGTAGGCGATCTCCTTGGCCGCGTTCTCCGGGGAGTCGGAGCCGTGCACCGAGTTGGCCTCGATGGACTCGGCGAAGTCCTTGCGGATGGTGCCGGCCTCGGCGTTGGCCGGGTTGGTGGCGCCCATGATCTCGCGGTTCAGGGCGACGGCGTTCTCGCCCTCCAGCACCTGCACCACAACCGGGCCGGAGGTCATGAAGGCGACCAGCGAGTTGAAGAACGAGCGTTCCTTGTGCACGGCGTAGAAGCCTTCGGCCTGGGCGCGGGTGAGCTGCACCCGACGCTGGGCGACGAGGCGCAGGCCGCGCTCTTCGAAGCGGGCGTTGATGGCCCCCGTCAGGTTGCGGCGGGTGGCGTCGGGCTTGATGATCGAAAGCGTGCGTTCGATGGCCATCGGGGATTCCTGTCGTGTGTCGGGGTGGCGGAGGCGGCGGTGGACCACGCGCCCCGCGGGGATGGGTCCGGTCGGACGGTCGGTCGGCGGCGCGCCGGCGCTCCGGGGACGGCGGGTGAGGCGGACCGGGCGACGGCCGGTCGTGACGGGCCGGCCCGGAGGAGGGCGGCGCCTCAGGCGCGCGCCTTATAATGCGTCCCGCTCCGGAAGGCAACGGGGGGACCGCCCCCGTGTGTGTCGTGGCCCCTGGCGTCGTGGCCCACGGTGTCGCGGTTGGCGTGTCGCGGCTGGCGTGTCGCGGCTGGCGTGTCGCGGCTGGCGTGTCGCGGCTGACGTGTCACGGTGTGGCCCCGCTTGATCGTCTCCCCGGCCCACCTTATCTCGGACCGTAGTTTGACATGGCGGCCCGACCCGCTTGGTCGCGGACGCCCCGCGTCGCTATACTGCCCGTTGCCGCTTGTCTCCGCCGCTCCCGAGCCCCGAGGACCCCTGTCATGGCCGTGCTGCCCATCGTCGTTGCCCCCGATCCCCGCCTGAAGCGCAAGGCCGAGCCCGTCGCGGCCGTCGACGCCGAGACCGCCCGCCTCATGGACGACATGCTGGAGACCATGTACGCGGCCCCCGGCATCGGGCTGGCCGCGCCCCAGGTGGGCGTGCTCAAACGCGTCATCGTGGTCGACGTGGCGCGCGAGGGCGAGGCACCGCAGCCGCTGCGGCTGGCCAATCCGGAGATCCTGTGGACCTCCGAGGAGACCCGGGTGCACGAGGAGGGCTGCCTGTCGCTGCCCGAGATGTACGACGAGGTCACCCGCCCGGCGCGCATCCGGGTGCGCTTCCTGGGCCGGGACAACCAGGTGCAGGAGATGGAGGCTGACGGCCTGCTGGCGACCTGCATCCAGCACGAGATCGACCACCTCCAGGGCACGCTCTTCGTCGATCACCTGAGCAGCGTGAAGCGCAACATGATGCTGCGCAAGCTGCAGAAGCGGAAGAAGAGCGGGACCCTGGCGGCGTGACCCTGTCGGTCGTCTTCATGGGCACGCCGGACTTCGCGGTGCTGGCGCTGGAGGCCGTGGCGGACGCCCACGACGTGGTCTGCGTCTATACCCAGCCGCCGCGACCCGCCGGGCGCGGCAAGCAGGACCGGCCCTCCCCGGTGCAGGTCGCGGCCGAGGCCCGCGGCCTCCCCGTGCGCCATCCCGCCACGCTGAAGGACCCGGCCGACCGCGCCGCCTTCGCCGACCTGAACGCCGACGTGGCGGTGGTGGCGGCCTATGGCCTGATCCTGCCGCGCCCGGTGCTGGCGGCCCCGCGGCTGGGCTGCATCAACATCCATGCCTCGCTGCTGCCGCGCTGGCGCGGGGCGGCGCCGATTCAGCGCGCGATCATGGCCGGGGACGCCGAAACCGGCCTGACCATCATGCGCATGGAGGCGGGCCTGGACACCGGCCCCATGCTGCTGAAGGCGACGGTGCCGATCGACTCGACGACGACGGCCGGTACCCTGCACGACCGCCTCGCGGCCCTGGGCGGACCGCTGGTGCTGGAGGCCCTGGCCGGGCTGGAGGCCGGCACGCTGACCGCGACGCCGCAGCCCGAGGCCGGGGTGACCTATGCCGCCAAGATCGACAAGGCCGAGAGCCGCCTGGACTGGTCCCGGCCGGCGCCCGAGCTGGACCGCCACATCCGCGGTCTGACGCCGACGCCCGGGGCATTCTTCAAGGTCGCCGGCGAGCGCATCAAGCTGCTGGCGGCCACCCCGGTGGACGGCCCGGCCGACGCCGCGCCGGGGACGGTGCTGGACGCCGCGCCCACGGTGGCCTGTGGCGGCGGCAGCGCGTTGCGGCTGACGCGGATGCAGCGCGCCGGCAAGGCGGCGGTGGACGCGGACGCCTTCCTGCGCGGCCGCCCCCTTCCCCCGGGCAGCGTTCTGGGGTAGGCACGCGGCATCATGCCGCGATATCGCCTTCTGATCGAATATGACGGCGGCCCGTTCGTGGGCTGGCAGCGTCAGGACACCGGCCCGTCGGTCCAGCAGGCGCTGGAGGAGGCGGCGGAACGCCTGTGTGCCGGCCCGGTGCGCCTGCATGCGGCCGGACGGACCGATTCAGGGGTCCATGCGCTCGGCATGGTGGCGCACGCTGACATCGCCAAGACCCTGCCCGACGGCAAGATGGCCGACGCCCTCAACGCCCACCTGCGCCCCGCCCCGGTGGCGGTGCTGGCCGCCGACGTGGTCCCCGACGCGTTCCACGCCCGGTTTTCCTGCGTCGAGCGGCGTTACCTCTACCGCATCCTCACCCGGCGCGCCGGCCCGGCACTCGACAAGGGCCGGGTGTGGTGGCACCCGCGCCCGCTCGACGCCGACGCCATGCACGCCGCCGCCCAGGTGCTGGTGGGGCATCACGACTTCTCCAGCTTTCGCGCCGCCGAGTGCCAGGCCGACAGCCCGGTCAAGACGCTGGACGCGCTGGCGGTGGCCCGGATGGGGGAGGAGGTGCATGTCACCGCGCGGGCGCGCTCGTTCCTGCACCACCAGGTCCGCAACATGGTGGGCACCCTGGCCCTGGTCGGCACCGGCAAGTGGACGGTGGCCGACCTGCGCGCTGCCCTGGCGGCCCGCGACCGCGCCGCCGCCGGCCCGACCGCCCCGGCGCACGGGTTGTACTTCGTCGCGGCGCGTTACCCCGACACCGAGGAGTGATCCACCATGCACTGGCTGACGCTGATGGGCGCCATCGTCCTGGAGGTGATGGGCACCACGTCCATGAAGCTGTCGCACGGCTTCACGCGGCTGTGGCCCTCCATCGGGGTGGTCGTGTTTTACGGCGCCAGCCTGACCTTGCTGACCCTGGCGTTGAAGAAGCTTGACGTCTCCGTGGCCTACGCAATCTGGGCCGGGCTGGGCACGGCGCTGATCGCCGGGATCGGCGTCGTGTATTTCGGCGAAGCCTTGACCTGGGTTCGCGCCATCTCGATTCTGTTGATCGTGATCGGCGTCGTGGGCCTCAACCTGAGCGGATCGCCGCACTGAGGCGGCCCGGGACGCCCCCATCGCAGACCGGGGCGGTCCGGTGCGGCCGCACTCTGCCACCGCCCCACGCCCCGCCGATGCCACGACGGGGCCGGCGCACGAGGACGGACCCCGCAGCATGCGCGAGGAGGACGATCACCCCGCCACCGACGACGCGGATGGCGACGGCCCGCCGCCCCGCCGCCGCGGCTGGCGTCTGCTGTGGCGGTGGCCCTCGACGCTGACCCTGGTGGCGATCCTGTTCTTCGTCGGCATCGGTCTGATTCTGCGCGCCGTGTGGGTGTATGGCGACCTGATCCTGGTGGCCGGGCGCGGCACCTCGGTTCTGATCCTGGGCATGGCGTTCATCATCGCGCTGAACGTGATCGCCATCGTGCTGATGCTGGTCCTGCTCCGCACCATCAAGGGCCGCGACGAGTAGGGCCGCGTGGGGGGAGCTTCACCCTCGCGCCAGCCAGACGATCAGCACCCCGAGGGCCATCGCCACCACCCCGCCGATGCGCAGGTGCCGGTCCGGCATCTCCAGGGCGGCGCGGATCAGCGCCCGCATGGGCGGCGCCATGAGGGCGTACAGCATGCCTTCGATGACCAGCACGAGGCCGAGTGCGGTGACGATGTCCTGAACCATGGCACTCCCGAACGGCGGCAGGGGCGGGGTCATTCCCCGATGTTGAGCAGCAGGCCCTTGACCCGGGCGACGCGGAAAACGTGCAGGAAGAACGCCCCGGCCAGCGTGAGGTACAGCCCGTTCAGCGCCACCGCGGCGGCCAGGTGGCCCCAGTGCACGGTGCCCTCGAACAGCACCTGGCGCATGCCCTCGAACACATGCGCGGGCGGGAAGCTGTAGCCGATGACCTGCATCCAGACCGGCAGCACGTCCATGGGATAGTAGATCCCGCTGATCGGCCAGAACACGAAGATCAGGATCCAGGGCAGGCTCTCCGCCCCGAGGCCGACGCGCAGAACGAGGGCACTGACGAGCAGCCCGATGACCCAACCCATGGCCAGCATGTTGACGAAGAACGCCAGCAGCGGCAGGCCCATGTCATAGATGTTGTAGGCATAGAACAGCCACGCCAGCCCCGTCGCCGGTAGCACGCCGATCAGGGTGCGGATGATGCTCATGGCCATCAGGGCCGCCAGCAGCTCCAGCGGCCGCAACGGGCTGACGAACAGATGGCCCAGGTTGCGCGCCCACATCTCCTCCATGAACGACAGCGACAGCCCCAGGTTGCCGCGGAACATGACGTCCCACAGCAGCACGGCGGCGATGAAGATGCCGCCGGCCTGGGCGATCAGGCTGGATTCGCTGGCCAGGAACTGGGTGATGAAGCCCCAGGTGATGACCTGCATGATCGGCCAGTAGGCCAGCTCCAGCAGGCGCGGGATCGAGCCGCGCATGACGAACCAGTGGCGCAGCATCAGCGCCCACACCCGGCGCCCCGAGAACCGGCGCGCGGCGTGGCTCTCATGGGGATCCGCGTGCAGGGGGCGGACCACACTGTCGCCGACGTCAGGCGGCATCGTCCACCTTGCGCAGCACGAAGAAGATATAGCCGTAGCTGTCGCCGCAGCGGCGCCAGATGTCGATTTCGTGGTCGTTGGCGTCCAGCACCCGGGCCAGCGCCGGTCCGGCCGCCGGGCGCAGGGCGGCGCTGCGCGCGGCCAGCGGGGCGTAGTATTCGTCCCACCACGCCTGTTTCGGCAGCACATGGGTGCCCAGAACGGCGAAGCCGTCGGCCTCGGCCTGGGCGCACTTGTCCGCCACGGTGACCAGCGGGTACCCCTCGTCCTGCTCCCAGTAGGCCCGGGCCTCGGCCGGCGGGTCGTCGGTCAGCCACACCACGTCGCTCGCCACCAGCAGGCCGCCCGGCACCAGCAGCGGCCGCCACAGCCGCAGGCCCTCGACGAAGCCGGGGACATAGATGCTGCCTTCGGCCCAGATCAGGGCCACGCCTTCGGGCTCCTCGGGCAGATTGAAGAACGACTGCTGGCGGGTCTCGATCAGGGTCGACAGCCCGGCGTCGTCCGCCGCCTGGGCCAGCCGCTCCAGGTAAGCGCGGTGGGTGTCGATGGCGATCACCGAATGCTTCAGCGTGCGCGCCAGAACCAGGGTCTGGCGCCCCGGGCCGCACCCCAGGTCGAGGATGGCGCCATCGGGCAGCGGCGGCAGTGACCGGGCCACCTGTTCGGTCATGGCGTCGCTGCCCGGTCCCTCGCGCGGCAGCTCGTGATGGAGGGTGAAGAAGGCGTCCCAGTCAATGGTGTCGTCGGCCACGGCCGTCAGTCCCGGACGATGAAACGGGAGCCTCACTCTGGCACTTTCGCGCGCGCTTCGCATCCCTCTTCCGGCGCGGACCGGGCGCCGGCGGACAGCGTCCAGGTCGCCGCCGGGGTCCAGTGCCCCCAGTGCCGGCTCGGGCCGCCGGTGATGGTCAGCGGCGGCAGCGGCTGACGCGCCAGCGTGCCGGGGCCGTCGTGCAGCACCGCGACGCCGTGCCAGGGGCCGGGGTTGAGACGCGGCGCGGGGACGGTGAGGGTGGCGGTCACGGTCGCGCCCGCCCCGGCCGCGACCGGCGGGTGGGCGAGGTCGCTGGCCAGCCCGCTGATCCGGGTGCCGTCGGGGGCGTACAGCGGCACGCCCACGAACAGGGCGCGGGCCGGCGCCGCCAGCCGGGCGCGCAGCCGCAGGGTCAGCGGCGCGCCGAAGGGCGCCGTGGCGACCGCCGCCCCGCCGTCGTCCAGCCACGCCAGGTCCAGCGGTCCGACCCGGGTTGCGTCGTGGAACAGCGGCTTGAGGAACCCGGGTGTGGCGCCGTCCTCGGAGTCGCGGGGCGCCGGCGCGGCCCCCTCGGCCCCCTCGGCCCCCTCGGCCAGGCGGCGGTACAGGGCCAGGCCGGCCTCGGGGAGGCCGTCGTAGGCCACCCGGCCGCGGTCCAGCACCACGACCCGGTCGCAGAACCGCGCCACCTCGGCCAGATTGTGCGAGACCAGCACCACGGCGGCGCGCTCGCGCAGCACCATCATGCGCGCCAGGCAGCGTTGCCGGAACGGGAAGTCGCCCACCGACAGCACCTCGTCCACCAACAGCAGGTCGGGGTCGCAGTGCACCGCGATGGCGAAGCCCAGGCGCAGCGCCATGCCGCTGGAATAGCCGCCCACCGGCCGGTCGAGCGCCGGCCCAAGGCCGCAGAAGGCTTCGATATGGGGCGCCGCCGCCGCCATCTCGGCGCGGCTGCGCCCGGCCAGCGCGCCCGCCAGCGGGATGCAGTCGCGCCCGCTCAGGGCTGGGGCGAGGCCGGCGGTCAGGTCCATCAGGGTCGCCACCCGCCCGGTCCGGGTCACGCGGCCGGCGTCCGGGGCCAGATGGCCGGCGGCGAGGCGCAGCAGGGTGGTCTTGCCGGCACCGTTCAGGCCCACCACGCCCACGGACTCGCCCCGGCGCACCGTCAGCGACACGCCCTCCAGGGCCGCCACGGTGCCCGGTCCGGCGGCCCGCGGGACAGGATCGCGGCCCCACAGGGCGCGCCAGACCTGACGCGCCCAGGCGCGGCGGTCGGCGCCCGGCGCCGCCGGAAAGCCTTTCGAGACCCCGTCCAGGCTGAGCAGGGCCGCGCTCACGCCCCCGCCTCCCGCAGCCGCGGCGTCAGACGCGCCAGCCCGCGCAGGGCCACGGCCAGGGTCAGGAGACCGGCCGCACTCCAGGCCAGCACCGCGCCCGGGTGGGGCAGGGCGCCGGTCAGGGCCAGGGTGCGCAGGCTGTCGGTCCACAGCGCCAGCGGATTGAGGATGGTGGCCGCGAGGGTCCAACCGGCGTCCGGCAGCGGGAACAGCACCAGACTCGGCAGCAGGGTGAGGCGCAGAGCGGTCGCCGCGCCGCCCGCCGCGTCCGGCCATGGCGCGGTCAGCAGCGCCAGCACCAGGCCGGCCCCCGTGGCCAGCGCCAGCGCGGGCAGCAGCAGCGCCAGCGCCGCGAGCAGGCCGATCGGGTCCATGGCGCCCTGCGCCGCCAGCGCCAGCGGGACCAGGACCAGCGCCCGGACGGCGGTCCGCTCCGCCGCCTCCAGCCCGCCGGCCAGCAGGGCCGCGGCCGGCGCGGTGCCGGGGGCGCGGTGCGCCGCCAGACCGCGCGCCGGGGCCAGGGCGGCGTCCACCAGCAGGCTCCACAGCAGATAGCCCATGGCCGCATAGGCCAGCGGCGCGAGGGTGTCCGGGCGCGGCAGGGCGCCGCCGGCCACCAGCGGCAGGTAGACCAGCAGGGGCCAGAGGGGCCCCAGCGCCTCGCCCGCCCAGCCGAGGGCGCCCCGCCGCACCCGTGTCCGGCGGGCGCGGCCGGCCAGTGCGGCGGCGACGCGGAACGAGCCGCGTGCGAGGGTCGCCAACTCGGGCGGTGTCATCGGTTCTGATCCCGCCAAGAGGGAGGGCGCCGGGGCCGTTCGCGCCCACCGTGGATGCGCTCCTGTTTTGCGGGAGCGCCGCGCGCGACGCAAGGAAAGACCACAGGCGGGCCCCTCTCGACAGCGTGCCGCGCGCCGCCTACATCTTCTGCGAACCGTTCCAGACCCGATGACCAAGGAGGCCGCGCCATGGCCGATGCCGAGACCCTGTCCCCGCCGCCGGCCCAGGCCGGGCCGTCGGTGTCCATCAGCGAGGCCTGTGCCCGGCGCGTGCAGACGCTGATCGCCGGCGAGGGCGACGAGTCGCTCATGCTGCGCGTGATCGTGGACGGCGGCGGCTGCTCCGGGTTCCAGTACCGCTTCGATCTCGACCGCGTGGCGGCCGACGACGACCGCGTGTTCGAGGCCCATGGTGTGCGGGTGGTGATCGACGAGGCGTCGCTGGAGCTGCTGGACGGCGCGCTGATCGACTATGTCGAGGACCTGATGGCGGCGGCCTTCACCATCCGGAACCCCAACGCCACCTCGACCTGCGGCTGCGGCACCTCGTTTTCGATGTAGCCCGGGCGAGCGGTCGCGCCCGAAAAGCGGTCGCCGCTCGGCGCCGCGGGTACGATAGCGATTGAGCGAGCCCCGGACCGGGCACTACACTCCGCCCGGTTTTCCCGGCGGTGTCACCGTGCCCGGCCTGCGCCCGTGTCCGCGCCCGGACCCCGGCCCAGCCACGGTTGCGCCGCCCCCAATCGGGAGTCGCGTCATGTCGCTGCTGGCCGTCGGCCTTCTGCTGTTCTTCCTGGCTCACCTCATCCCCATGGTCCCCGTGTGGCGCAACCGACTGGTCGGGGTCATGGGCCTGGCGCCGTACAAGGTGGTCTTTGCGCTGGTCTCTCTGGCCGGTCTGGTGCTGATCGTCTACGGCTTCTCGCAGGCGCCGCGCGTGCCCGGCTATCAGGTGCCGGCCTGGGGCATGTGGCTGCCGCTGATCGCGATGCCGCTCGCGTTCATCCTGCTGATCGCGACCTACGTGCCGTGCAACATCAAGCGCTGGACCCGCCACCCGATGACCATCGCCATCCTGCTGTGGGCCGGCGCCCACCTGCTGGCGAGTCCCTGGGCGGCCTCGGGCCTGCTGTTCGGCAGCTTCGCCATCTATGCCGTGCTCAACCTGCTGGGCCAGGTGACGCGCCCGCAGCCGCCGCGGCCGGAGCCGCGGCCGATGAAGACGGACGCCATTGTGGTCGCGATGGGTCTGGCGGCGACGGTGGTGTTCGCGCTCACCCACCACATCCTGTTCGGGGTCAGCGCCCTGCCGATGATCTTCGGCAGCAGCACCGACCTGATCGGCTGACCCAGCCCGGCGCCCGCGCGGCCCGACGCCGCGCGGGCCTCCGGTCGCGCTGTGCAGGCAGCCGGTCAGTGGGCGGCCGCCGCGTCTCCCGCCACGTCTCCCGCCTTGGCCCCCCGCGCCTCCAGGTCGAAGGCGGCGGCCATCAGGGCCTGGGTGTAGGCGGTGCGGGGCGCGTCCAGCACCTGGGCGGCGGGGCCGGCCTCGACCACCACGCCGTCCTTCATCACCAGGATGTCGTCCGCCAGCGCGCGGACCACCCGCAGGTCGTGGCTGATGAACAGGTAGGCCAGCCGGTGGCGGTCCTGCAGGTCGCGCAGCAGGTCGACGATCTGCGCCTGCACCGAGACGTCGAGCGCGCTGGTGGGCTCGTCCAGCACCAGGAAGCGCGGCTTCAGGGCCAACGCCCGGGCGATGGCGATGCGCTGGCGCTGGCCGCCGGAGAACTCGTGCGGATAGCGGGCGCGCGTCTCCGGGTCCAGGCCGACCTCCCGCAAAGCCTCGACGACCCGGGCCTCGCGCTCGGCAGCGTTGGCGCCGATGCGGTGCACCTCCAGCCCCTCGCCGACGATCTGGCCCACCGACAGGCGCGGGCTGAGGCTGCCGAACGGGTCCTGGAACACGATCTGCATGCGCCGGCGCAGCGGTCGCACCGCCTTGGACCTGAGCCCGTCGATGCGCCCGCCCTCGAAGGTGATCGGCCCGGCCGACGGGATCAGGCGCAGCAGCGCGAGGCCCAGCGTGGTCTTGCCGGAGCCGCTTTCGCCCACCACGCCGACGGTGTGACCCTCCTTGACCGCCAGGGTCACCCCGTCCACGGCTTTGATGTGGCCAACGGTGCGGCGGATCACGCCCTTCTGGATCGGGAAGTGCACCTTCAGGTCGGTGGTGGTGATCACCGTTGCGGCGTCGTCCGGCGGCGGGCGCGGCGTACCCTTGGGCTCGGCGGCCATCAGGGCGCGGGTGTAGGGGTGCTGCGGATCGGCGAACAGCCGCACCACCGGACCGCGCTCCACGACTTGGCCGTCCTTCATGACGCAGACCGTATCGGCGATGCGGCGCACGATGCTCAGGTCGTGGGTGATGAACAGCAGGGCCATGCCGAAGCGGTCGCGCAGATCCATCAGCAGGTCCAGGATCTGGGCCTGGATGGTGACGTCGAGCGCCGTGGTCGGCTCGTCGGCGATCAGCAGGTCGGGTTCGTTGGCCAGGGCCATGGCGATCATCACGCGCTGGCGCTGGCCGCCGGACAGTTCGTGTGGCAGGGCGGACAGCCGCCGCTCGGCCTCGGGCAGGCCGACCAGCCGCAGCAGCTCCAGGGTCCGCGCCCGCGCCGCCGCCCCGGTCAGGCCCTTGTGCACCGCCAGGGTCTCGCCGATCTGCTTCTCGACCGAATGCAGCGGGTTCAGCGCCGTCATCGGCTCCTGGAAGATCATCGCCGCGGTCTCGCCGCGCATCCGGCGCAGCACCGGGTCGGGGGCCGTCATCATCTCGGTGCCGGCCAGCCGGATCGACCCCGACGGATGGTGCGCGAACGGATAGGGCAGCAGGCGCAGCACCGACAGCGCCGAGACCGACTTGCCCGAGCCGCTCTCGCCCACCAGGGCCAGGGTCTCGCCGCGCCGGATGGAGAACGAGACGCCGCGGACGGCCTCCACCGCCCGGGGCGGGTGGCCGAAGGTGACCGACAGGTTCTCGACCGCCAGCACGGTGTCGCCCAGGGCGGCGAGCCGGTCCGGGTCGTCGCGATGCGCGGCCTGACCGTGGTCCATGAGGTCACCCCCCATCACGTCACGCCTTTTCGCGGATCGAAGGCGTCGCGCACCGCCTCGCCGACGAACACCAGCAGGGTCAGCATGACGGCGATGACCATGAAGCTGGTGATGCCCAGCCATGGAGCCTGAAGGTTGTCCTTGCCCTGGCGCAGCAGTTCGCCCAGCGACGGCGAGCCCGGCGGCAGCCCCAGACCCAGGAAGTCCAGCGAGGTCAGCGCCACCAGCGAGCCGGCCAGGATGAATGGCAGGAAGGTCAGGGTGGCGACCATGGCATTGGGCAGCACGTGCTTGACCATCACCTGGGCGTCGGACATGCCCAGCGCCTTGGCGGCGCGCACGTAGTCGAAGTTGCGCGCGCGCAGGAACTCGGCCCGCACCACCCCCACCAGGGCGGTCCAGGAGAACAGCAGCAGCACCACCAGCAGGGTCCAGAACCCGGGCACCAGCACCGACGAGACGATGATGAGGATGAAGAGCTGCGGCAAACCGGACCAGATCTCCACGAAGCGCTGGAAGAACAGGTCCAACAGGCCGCCGAAATAGCCCTGCACGGCGCCGGCCGCGACCCCGATCAGGGACGAGAACACCGTCAGCGCCAGCCCGAACAGCACCGACAGCCGGAAGCCGTAGATCAGGCGAGCCATCACGTCGCGGCCCTGGTCGTCGGTGCCGAGCCAGTTCTCGGCGCTGGGCGGCGCCGGGGCCGGCACCGGCAGGTCCTGGTTGACGGTCTGGTAGGAGAACGTGACCAACGGCCAGACCATGAAGCCCTTGTCGGTGATCAGGTCCGCCACGAAGGGATCGCGGTAGGCGGCGGGCGTCGGGAAGTCGCCGCCGAAGGTGGTTTCCGGGTAGTCCGCCACGACCGGAAAGTACGGCGCGCCGTCATACCACACGAACACGGGCCGGTCGTTGGCGATCCACTCGGCGAACAGGCTGAGGACGAACAGCACCAGGAAGATCCACAACGACCAGAAGCCGCGCCGGTTGGCGCGGAAATTGGCCAGCCGCCGGCGCCAGATCGGGCTCAGGCCGCCGGAGGGCGCGGCGGCGGCGGGGCGGGCGCCGGTGTCGGCGGCGGCGAGGGTTCCGCTGTCACTCATGCGCGGTCACACCTCCCGGCTCTCGAAGTCGATGCGCGGATCAATGATGTGGTAGGTGACGTCGGAGATCAGGTTGAGCACCAGCCCCAGAAGCGCAAATACATAGAGCGTGCCGAACATCACCGGATAGTCGCGGTTGATGACCGCCTCGAAACCCAGCAGACCGAGGCCGTCCAGGCTGAAGATCACCTCGATCAGCAGGGCGCCGGTGAACAGCATCCCCACCAGCGCGGCCGGGAACCCGGCCACCACCAGCAGCATGGCGTTGCGGAACACGTGGCCGTAAAGGATGCGCCGTTCGGTCAGGCCCTTGGCGCGCGCGGTCACCACGTACTGCTTGTTGATCTCCTCCAGGAACGAGTTCTTGGTCAGCATGGTCAGGCTGGCGAAGCCCCCGATCACCATCGCGGTCACCGGTAGCGTCAGATGCCAGGCGTAGTCCAGGACCTGGCGCCACCAGGGCAGCTCGGACCAATTGTCCGAGACCAACCCGCGCAGCGGGAACAGGTCGAAATAGCGCCCGCCGGCGAACAGCACGATCAGCAGGATGGCGAACAGGAACCCGGGCACCGCATAGCCGATGATCACCGCCCAGCTCGTGACCATGTCGAAGCGGCTGCCGTCGCGCACGGCCTTGGCGATGCCGAGCGGGATCGAGACCAGATAGATGATGAGCGTCGACCAGACGCCGAGCGAGACCGAAACCGGCATCTTGTCTCCGATCAGCTCCAGAACGCCCTGGTCGCGGAAGTAGCTCTCGCCGAGGTCGAAAGTGGCATAGTCCACCAGCATCTTCAGGTAGCGTTCGTGGATCGGCTTGTCGAACCCGAACTGTTGCTCGATCTCGGCGATGAAGGCCGGATCCAGGCCGCGTGCGCCCTGATAGGTGCTGTCGCCGCCGCCACCCCCCTCGCCGCCACCGCCGCCGACCTCGCTGGCGTCGATGCCGGAAAAGCGGGCGGTGGCGTCCACGGCGGTGCCCTGGATCTCGGCCAGCAACTGCTCCACCGGCCCGCCGGGGGCGATCTGCACGATGAAGAAGTTGATCGTGATGATGCCCAGCAGGGTCAGCGGGATCAGCAGCAGACGGCGGATGATGTAGGCGGCCATGGATGGGCGGCCCCGCTTACCGTGCCGCCAGCACGCCGGCGGCCGCCAGCGCCTCGGCCTTGGCCGGATCGACCCACCACGCCGTCACCTGCGTGCCCTGCGACGGGGTCACGGCGGGGCGGCCGAACTTGTCCCAGAACACCAGGCGGTCGTACTCGATGTGCCAGTGCGGGACGACCAGGAACGACCATTGCAGCACGCGGTCGAGGGCATGGACGGCGGTCTCCAACTCGGCGCGGCTGTGGGCCTGGATGACCCGCTCGATGAGGGCGTCGACCACCGGGTCGGCGATGCCGGCCAGGTTGCGGCTGCCCTCCACGTCGGCGGTGGCGCTGCTCCAGAACTCGCGCTGTTCGTTGCCGGGGCTGTCGGACTGGCCCCAGCTCGTGATCGCCATGTCGTAGTCGAAAGCGTTGATGCGGTTGAGGAACTGGGCCGTGTCCACGGTCCGCACCCGGGCCTTGACCCCCAGGCGTTCCAGGTTCTGCACGAACGGCAGCGCGACGCGTTCGAAGGTGACGCCATACAACAGGATCTCGAACGACAGCGGCCCCTTGTCCGGATGGGTCATCACGCCGTCCTGGATCGACCAGCCGGCCTCGCGCAGCAGGCCCAGCGCGGTGCGCAGGTTGGCGCGAATCTCGCCCGGCGCCGGCACGGCGGGCGGGGTGTATTCCTCCGTGAACAGACGCGGCGGAAGCTGGTCCCGGTACGGCTCCAGCAGCGCCAGTTCGGCGCCCTCGGGCACGCCGGTGGCGGCCAGGGGACTGTTGTCGAAGTAGCTGCGGGTGCGGGTGTACTGGCCGAAGAACAGGTTCCGGTTGGCCCACTGGAAGTCGAAGGCGTAGGCCAGCGCCTCGCGCACGCGCGGATCGGCGAAGACCGGCCGGCGCATGTTCATGACGAAGCCCTGCATGCCGGCGACCCGGTCGTGCGGCGCCTCCAGCTTGACCAGGTGGCCGGCCTCCAGGGCATCGCCGTCATAGGCGGTGGCCCACACCTTGGCGATGTTCTCGGCCCGGAAGTCGTACTCCCCGGCCTTCAGCGCCTCGACGGCCACGGTGGCGTCGCGGTAGTAGTCGTACTCGATGACGCCGAAGTTGTGCTGGCCGACCGAGACCGGCAGATCGCGGGCCCAGTAGTCCTCGACCCGCTCGTAGCGGATGGTGCGGCCGGGTTCGAAGTCGGCGATCCGATAGGGGCCGCTGCCGAGCGGCGGCTCCAGTGTGGTGGCGGCGAAGTCGCGCCCCTCCCAGTCGTGCTTGGGCAGCACCGGAAGCTGACCCAGGATCAACGGCAGCTCCCGGTTGGTGCTGGTCGAGAACGTAAACGTCACCGTGCGGTCATCCAGGGCCTCGGCCTGCGCCACGTCGGCGTAGTAGAAGCGGTAGAGGGGGGCGCCGTCGGTGCGCAGCGTCTCGAAGCTGAACAGCACGTCCTCGGCGGTGATCGGCGTGCCGTCGTGGAACCGGGCCGCCGGATTGAGGCGGAAGGTGACCCAGGAGCGATCCTCGGGGGTCTCGATGCTTTCCGCCACCAGCCCGTACTTGGTGAACGGCTCGTCGGCCGACGGCACCATCAGGGTGTCGAACAGCCGGCCCAGGCCGGCGGCGCTCTCGCCCTTGATGGTGAACGGGTTCAGGGTGTCGAATCCGCCCAGGGCCGCGAGCCGGAACGTGCCGCCCTTGGGCGCGTCCGGATTGACATAATCGAAATGGGGGAAGTCCGGGCCGTACTTGGGTGTGCCGTGCATGGCGATGGCATGGCTGGGCTCGGCGGCGGCGGGGGCCGTCAGCGTGCCCGCCAGCACCAGCATCAGGCCGGCCAGGACGGACCGCGGCGACAGGAACGGGCCGGAACGGCGCATGGGGACACTCCCGCTGGTGGGGGCCAGAACGTCAACGATGGCACAGATAGTGCGGGCACCATGCGGCGCGATCAAGGCGGGAGCGGCAATTTGGTGGTCCTACTCGGCCGCGAAGGTCACCGTCATGCGACCGGGTCCCTCCTCGTTGCGCGGGGGATGAACGATCACCTCGACGTCGCTGCCCAGAGCGCGCAAGGCATCCAGCATGCGGGTTTCGCTGATGCCCCGGAAGCGGCCGTTGCGCAGGGCCGACAGACGCGGTTGCGGGATGCCGGTGAGCGCCGCCGCGGCGCGCTGGGTCAAGCCGCGCGCCTGGATGCGATCCTCGATGGCCATGGCGATATGGGCCTTGCGCAGCATGGTGTCCGCGTCGGGATCGCCCAGGTCGGCGTAGACGTTGCCACTACCTGCCTCGAACTCCGTCATATCATGTGTCATATCACCCATCCATCAACCGAAAAATTACATAATAAATCGAGTCAGCTCTTGTGTTTTCTTTCTTGCTCAATGAACTTCAAACGCTTTTCAATAAGGTCCATGTCGCTGGCGGGAACTTCGGCTTTGCGTTTGGATTTTTTCTGAAACACATGCAAAACATACACGGCATCCGCATATCGGACCGTATAGACAGCCCGATAGGTATCGCCATCGTGGTCGGCCACGACCTCCAGCACGCCAGCCCCTTTGAAGCCCGTGAGAGGTTTCGCCCTGGGGGACTTGCCGCCGCTTTGTGCGAGGTGAAGGGCGTAGCCGATAGTGTCGCGAACGGCATCTGGCATCTCCTTCAATTTTTGCTTGGTCCCGCTCGCCCAAGCCAAACGCCTGAACACCGGCATAACTTGGTGACCCCGCCTGTTGGTTCCCGTTGCGGTTTGATATCGAAATAGATATCAGCCGTCAAGACATGACCTCGGCGTCGGTCCTCCCGGCCCCGACACCCCATCGCGCCTTCCCCCCGCGACGCGCCTGTGCCACAAGGGCCGCGTCCGCCTCAGCCGAGACCCCCGCCATGCCCCGCCTGCCGCTCCGCTCCCAACCGCCGCTGATCGTGCTGCCCGCGCGCATGGCCTCGTCCCGCCTGCCCGGCAAGCCGATGGCCGACATCGCCGGCAAGCCGATGATCGCCCACGTGGTCGAGCGCGCGCTGGCCGCCCACCTGGGGCCGGTGGTCGTGGCCTGCTGCGAGGAGGCGGTGGCGCGCGCCGCCGCCCGCGCCGGTGCCAAAGCGGTCATGACCGATCCCGACCTGCCCTCGGGCTCGGACCGGGTGTGGGCCGCGGTCCAGGCGGTGGACCCGGAGGGCCACCACGATCTGGTCATCAACGTACAGGCCGACCTGCCGACGCTCGATCCGGTGCTGATCCGCGACGTCCTGGCGCCGCTGGCCGACCCGGCGGTCGATATCGCGACGCCCGTCGCCCGCATCACCGATCCGGCGGAACTGGCCGACCCCGGCGTGGTCAAGGCGGCGGTGGCGCTGGCGCCCGGCCAGCGCGTCGGCCCGGCCCTGTACTTCAGCCGCCAGGCGATCCCGTCCGGCGACGGGCCGCACTACCACCACATCGGCCTATATGCGTTCCGGCGCGCCGCGCTGGCGCGGTTCGTGACGCTGCCGCCGGGCGTTCTGGAGCAGCGCGAGCGCCTGGAGCAGTTGCGCGCGCTGGAGAACCACATGCGCATCGACGCCGTGCTGGTGGAGACCGTCCCGCTCGGCGTGGACACGCCGGCGGACCTGGAGCGGGCGCGGGCGCTGCTGGCGGCGCGACCGTCCGCCGACCGATGAGCGGCCTGCCCCGTCGACCGCTGGGCCGCACCGGCCGGTCGGTCTCGGTGCTGGGCCTGGGCTGCGCCAGCTACTGGGCCAAGCCCCGGTTCGCCGAGGCGCGCGCGCGGGCGGTGCTCGCGGCGGCCCTGGAGGCCGGGGTGACGGTGCTCGATACCGGGGCCTCCTATGCCCACGGCCACGCCGAACGCCGTCTCGGCCGGCTGCTGCGCGAGCTGGGCGCCGATCCCGAGGCGCTGCTGATCGGGACCAAGGCCGGCACGGTGCGCGACCGCCATGGCCGGCTCGTCAAGGAGTTCCGCGCCGAGTCGGTCATCGCCCAGGCCGAGGCCAGCCTGCGGGCGCTGGGCCTGGAGCGGCTGCCGCTGCTCCAGCTTCACGGCCCCGCGCCGGACGACCTGACCGACGACCTGCGGCGCGCCCTGGAGGACCTGCGGGCCACCGGCAAGGTGGCGCTGTTCGGCATCAACGGCTTCGCGCCGGTGATCCGCCAGGCCATCGGGATGGCGCCGTTCGACGTGCTGATGCCGTTCCTGTCGGTGATGGAGCCGCGCAGCGCCGCCCTGGTGGCCGACGCGCAGGCCGCCGGCCAGGGCGTCCTGGTGGCCGGACCGCTGGCCCGCATGGCCTTCGCGCCGCCGCTGGCGCGCTGGCTGACCCGGCCCAGTGGTTTGTGGTACCTGGCCCGCGCGCTGCGCCATGGGCCGGCGCCGCTGCTGCGGGCGCGGGCGCTGCGGCCGGCGCTGACGGCGCCCGGCTGGACCCCGGCGCAACTCGCGCTGGCCTGGGTGCTGGACCATCCCGGGGTGGCGTCGGCGGTGGTCGGCACCACGGACCCGGCCCACATCGCCGCCCTCGCCGAGGCCGCGGCCCGGCCGCTGCCGGACGATGTGCGGGCGGCCGTGACCCGGGCACACGCCGCGACCTGACCCGGCGCCGTCGCCGTCAGGTCGTGTCCGTGTCCGGGTTCGTGTCCGTGTCCGGGTCGGCGTAGCGGGTGGCGATCGCCCGCACCTCGTCCTCCCGCGCCAGCAGGGCCTCGACCACCGCCGGATCGAAGTGGGTGCCGTGGCCCTCGCGGATGATCGCCATGGCCTTGTCGTGCGGGAACGCCGGCTTGTAGACGCGCCGGGAGATGAGCGCGTCGTAGACGTCCGCCACCGCCATCAGGCGGGCGGCGAAGGGAATGTCCTCACCCGCCAGACCGCGTGGATAGCCCGAGCCGTCCCATTTCTCGTGATGGCCGCCGGCAATGTCGCAGCCGAAGCGCAGAAAGCCGACCCGGTGCGGGTCGCCGTCCTCGGCCGCCGCCAGCAACGCCTGTCGTCCCAGCTCGGCGTGGCTCTTCATGATCGCCATCTCGTCGTCGGTCAGCCGGCCCGGCTTCAACAGGATCGCGTCCGGGATGCCCACCTTGCCGACATCGTGCAGCGGCGCCGACTTGAACAGCAGGTCGATGGTGTCGCCGTCCAGGTGCGGGGCGAAGCGCGGATGCGCCACCAGGGCCTCGGCGAGAATGCGGACGTAATGCTGGGTGCGCCGGATGTGGTTGCCGGTCTCGTTGTCGCGGGTCTCGGCCAGCGACGCCAGGGCGCGGATGGTAACGTCCTGAGCCTGCACCACCTCGCGCGTCCGGGCCATCAGCTCCTCGCTGCGCTGGCGGACCTCGGCCTCCAGGGTATGGCTGTA
Organism: Roseospira goensis; assembly: GCF_014197795.1. Lineage (GTDB taxonomy): Bacteria > Pseudomonadota > Alphaproteobacteria > Rhodospirillales > Rhodospirillaceae > Rhodospira > Rhodospira goensis. The sequence goes on along the minus strand of NZ_JACIGI010000009.1, from coordinate 108,050 downwards.
GTCCTCCAGCACGCGGCGTGCCTGGCGCAACTTGAGATGCGTCCGCACCCGGGCTTGGGTCACCGCCGGCGAGATCGGCTTGGTCAGGTAGTCCACCGCCCCCAGCGCGAAGCCCTGGGCCTCGTCGCCGGCGTCGGCCAGGGCGGTGACGAAGATCACCGGAATGTCGGCGTAGCGCGGGGTGCCCTTGATGACCCGGCACAGGTCATGGCCGTCCATGCCCGGCATCATGACGTCGAGCAGGATCAGGTCCGGGACCGGACCGCTTTCCAGGCGTTGCAGGGCCTGGTGGCCGGTCTTCGCGACCGCCAAGCGGTAGTCGTTTTCCAGAAGATCGACCAGGACCTTGATGTTCATCGGCTCGTCGTCGACGACCAGAACCAGGGGCCGGGAGTCGGAGGCAGTCGTCATCAGGGCATCCTTAGCGGGATCGTGCCTGGCAGGATCGTGGCCGGGCGGTGGGCAGGCATGCTCGGGTCAACTCGCCGCCTCGGCGAGCTCGGCTTCCAGCGCGCACAGGGCCGTCAGGGCCTCGGAGAAATCGAAGCGTTCGGCATCCGCGAGCACGGCCCGTGCCCGCCCCTTGAGGGCCGGCGGGGCGGCCTGCACCAGGGCCTTGGCGTGCCGCTCGGCGCCGGGATCGGCGGCCAGGAGCGCCGCGCGCAGGGTGTTGATGATCGCGCCCAGGGTGGGGGCCGTCGCCCCCGCGGGCGCGGGCGCAGCCTCGGCCTCGGCGGTCTGGTGCCGTCCCTGGTCCAGGGTCAGGATCGCCCGCAGCAGCGGCGACAGCGCCGCGCCCAGCCGGTCCACCAGGATCTGCGGAGGCGGCGCCGGCCCGTCCAGGGCCGCCTCCAGGGCGGCGGCGCGGCGTGAGACGGCAGCGGCGCCGATGGTGGCGGCGGTGCCCTTGAGGGTATGGGCGATCTGGCGCGCCTCCTGCAGGCGGCCGGCACGGCAAGCTTGCTGCAACACGAACATCTGAACGCCTTGATTGCGGCCGAAGTCGATCAGCAGGCGGCGCAGCAGATCGACGTTGCCCGAGACCGAGCGCAACGCCTGGCGCACGTCCAGGACGTCGAGGATGTCCTTGCTGAGGGTGTGCAGGATCTCGGTCTCCAGCGTGTCGTCGAGCGGCGCCGGCGCCTGCGGCGCGACGAAATCGCGGTTGAGCCAGCGCGCCAGGGTGGAGAACAGGGTTGGCGGATGGATCGGCTTGGTGATGTGGTCGTTCATACCGCTGTCCAGGCTGCGCGCCCGGTCGTCGGCCATGGCGTGGGCGGTCATGGCGATCACCGGCAGCGCGTCGGCGTCCCAGCGCCGGCGCAACTGGCGCGTGGTCTCGTGACCGTCGAGGCCGGGCATCTGGATATCCATGAGCACCAGATCCACGCGCTCGCGGTCCAGCATCTCCAACGCCTCCAGGCCGGTATCCGCCACCAGGACCTCGATGTCGGCGGTGCGCAACAGTTCGGCGGCCACGGTCTGATTGACCGGGTTGTCCTCGACCAGCAGCACGCGCGCCCCGGCCAGACTGGCGCGGCTGCGCTGCTCCTCCGCATCCGCCCCGCCGGCCGCGTCGTCACCGCCGTGACCGGTCAGGCGCAGCAGGGCGGTCCGCAGGCCCCATTCGGTCACCGGGACCGGCAGGCGCGTCATGCGCGGGGGATCGGCCCGCGGCTCGTCGTCGTCGATCACGATCAGCGGCGGCCGGGCGTGATCGTGGGCCAGGCGCTCGCCGATCGGCCGGCCGGCCTCGTCCCGCAGCGCGCCGTCGAGCACCACCAGCCGCAGGACGCCATCGCCATCCGGCGCGCGGGCGGCGGCGGTCGCCATGCGCACGACCATCTCGGCCGCGTCGGCCGCCGTCTCCACGCCCAGGCCGAGCCGCTCCAGCATCAGCACCAGGCTCTCGCGCACCGCTCCGGGCGCCGCCACCAGCAGGACCCGCGCCCCGGCCAGGGCCACCGGCAGCGATGGCGTCCGGGCCTCGGGCGGGGGCTCGGCGAGCGGGATCGTGAAGCGGAAGGTGCTGCCCACCCCTGGTGCGCTTTCGACGCCGATACTGCCGTCCATCAGCGTGACGATTTCGCGGCAGATCGCGAGGCCCAGGCCGGTGCCGCCGAAGCGGCGCGTGGTCGAGCTGTCCACTTGGGTGAAAGCTTGGAACAGCCGCGCCTGCTGGGCCGCCGTCATGCCGATGCCGGTGTCCTGCACCGCGCACGTCAAGCGCGGCGCGCCGCCGTCCGGGGGGGCCGGCGCATCGAGGGTGACGCTGACCGTCACCTCGCCGTCGGCGGTGAACTTCACCGCGTTGCCGATGAGGTTGGTGAAGATTTGCGACAGCCGCACCGGATCGCCCAGGAGCTGGTCCGGGACCGAGCGCGCGACCCGCACGTCCAGCGTCAGGCTCTTGTCGCGCAGCTTGGGCCGCATCAGGGTCACCACCGTGTCCAGGACCTCGGACAGGCGGAACGGCACGCGCTCCAGCGTCATCTTGCCGGCCTCGACCTTGGAGAAGTCGAGGATGTCGTCCAGGATGGCGAGCAGGTTCTGGGACGCCGTGCTGATGTTCTCCAGGTAGTCGCGCTGGCGCGGCGACAACTCGGTCTGAAGGGCCAGGTGGCTGAGCCCGATCACCGCGTTCATGGGCGTGCGCAGCTCGTGGCTCATGTTGGCCAGGAACGTGCTCTTGAAGCGGCTCGACTGCTCGGCCGCGGCGCGGGCCTGCGCCATGGCCTCCTCGGCGCGCTTGCGCTCGGAGATGTCCTGGAACAGCGTCACCGATCCGGTGATGCGGCCCGCCTCCAGAATCGGCACGGCGGTGATGGCCACCGGGAACCGGGAGCCATCGGCGCGGCGGTAGCATTCCGTGTCCGACCGATGCGACTGGCCCTGCGCGACGGCCTGCAACGCGGCACACCGCTGCCGGGGCAGGGCCGTCTCCCCGGTACAGTCGAGGTGCACCATGGCGTGGATGTCCTGGCCGAGAAGCTGGTCCCAGGTCCAGCCGAGCAGGCGTTCCGCCTCGGGATTGACGAAGGTGCACAGGCCGTCCGCATCGAGCGCGAAGACCCCTTCGCCCATGGCATCGGTGAGGCTGCCCAGGAAGCGGTTGCGGTCGCTGAAGCGGGCCTCGATCCGCTTGCGCTCGGTGATGTCGGTGCGGATGGCGATGTACTTGAACGGCGTGCCGTGCTCGTCCGGGAACGGCACGATGGTGGCGGCAGCCCAGTAGAACCCGCCGTCCTTGGTGCGGTTCTTGACCTCGCCGTGCCAGACCCGGCCGGCGGTGATGGTGTGCCACAGGGCGGCGAAGAAGGCCGTATCATGCTCGTCCGAGCGCACCAGGCGGTGGCTTTGACCGATCACCTCGTCGCGGTCATAGCCGCTGATGGCGCAGAACTTGTCGTTGGCATAGGTGATGGTGCCGTTGCGGTCGGTGGCGGTGACGATGGCGTGCTGATCGAGCGCGAACTTCTGGAACTCCAGGTCGCGTTGAATCTCGGATAGGCGGCGGTTGGTGCTGCGCACCGAGCGCAGCATCCAGAGCCCGGTGGCGATCACGAACAGGATGACCGCGGTGGACAGGCCGATGCGGGCGACGCGGTAGGTCTCGGTGCGGTCGGCGATGTCGCGGGTCAGATCGGCGAGGCGCTGCTGGCTTCGGAAGAACAACCGGTTGGCGTTCTCCTTCATGCGCATGAACCGCGGCGGCAGGCCCGCCATGAACCGTTCCAGATCCCGTTCCAGCTCCATGTAGGCCTGCGGCTCGGCCGTCTGCCGCAGGCGGTCGTGACGATTGAGGCGGGTCATCAACGCATCGGCCAGGCGCTCGACGTCGTCCAGCTTCGGACTGATCTCGATCACCTCCAGGACGAACGGGTCCCCGGTGTCGCCGCGCTCGTAGCGAATCATCCGGTGCATGACGCTCTGGGTCTCGATGTTGAGGCGGGCCTCGCGCCGCAGCACGCCGCCGGCCTGGAGCACGGCCAGGGCCTTGCGCAGGTTGTCCACCGTGTCCTGGATGGCGGCCCGGACCCAGACCCGGCCCTTCCGGTTCGCCGAGGCCGCCGCCATGCGGTAGGTCAGCGCCTCCAGCCGCACCAGGTCCTTGACCAGCACCTCGCCGATCAGGACGCGGTTGCTCTCGTTGCGCGATTCGGCGTTGAGGTCGTCGATAAGCCGGGAGAACCCGACCTCGAGGCCGACCAGCGCCAGCACGCCGAACACGTACACCACGAACAGCACCAGGATCGGCCGCGTCGGGATTCCGCCGGTGGCGGTGGTGGAGGGTCCGCCCATGGTGCCCCCCTCACCCAGTCCGGCCGCGGGCGTCGATGAACCCGGCGTCGCGGAAGATGGCCTGCCCGCGCGGCGAGGTCGCCATCTTCATGAACCGCCGCGCCAGCGCGGGCTGTTGCGAGAAGGTCAGGAGGTTGATGACCAGTTTCTTGCGCGCGGCCAGGGCGGGGTCGATGTCCAGCACCTCGACGTGGGGCTGGTTCTCCGGGAAGCGCCCCGTGGCGCGCCAGTTCAGGACGACGTCGGCGCTGCCGTCCAGCAGCGCCTGATTGAGGTTGCGCGAGTCCGTCGCCATCAGGACCGTGTTCCGGAGCACCGCGTCGTAGAGCCCCGCCAGCCGCAGGATGCGCCGGGTCTCGCGGCCGATGCTGCCGCTGTCGGGATTGGCGACGACCACCGCCAGCGCCGGATCCGTCAGCGCCGCCAAGGACGCAGGGATCCGTTTCGGGTTGCCGGCCCGTACCAGCAGGGCGGCGACGTTATAGCCGACATGCGCCCCTTCGCCGAGCAGGCCGGCGTGCAGGTTGTCGATGCGGTAGGACAGGGACCCGGGAAAGTACATGTCGCCGAGACGCGCCGTCTCCAGGCTGCGGTACAGATCCGCGGAGGCGCCCTGGCTGATGACGACGGGCACGCCCGTCTCGGCCTCGAAGACCTCGGCGATGGCCCGGATCGGATGCAGCATGGTGACGCCGCAGTAGATGAGCAGCGGCGTCGGGTCGTCAGATGCGGTGCGGGTGTCGGAGGCGTCGCAGCCGGGGAGGGCGAGCATCATCAGCAGGCCGATGCAGACAACCCGGTGGCGTGCCGCAGCGGCCAGGGCGGAGACGGCGGACGGCAGACGCATGGAGGAGACCCGGCAAGAGGGGGCGAGCGCGGCGGACGCCGCCGCACCCCATGCGCGCAAGCAAGCGGAATGCCAGCGTGAAAAGGGGCCTGGGCCGACGCCCCGCCTGCGGTTCGCCAGCCCTTCGGGGGCGATCATGGCGCCCGGAGCGTCGGTTGGCGTCTCAGAGTGACAGCCAGGGTGACGCGGCGGCCGTGTCATCCCCCCCCGACGGCCGTCACGGCTCCAGCAGCCGCCAGCCGTCCAGGATGGCGCGGGCGATGGGCAGGTAGGCGTCGAACAGGCGGCGTTCGGCGGTGTAGGTCCACAGGTGCACGACCGCCGCCCGGGGCCGGGGTCGCGCCACCGCCCAGCGCCGCACCGGGCCGCCCTCGCCCGGCCAGTCCACCACCAGCTGGCGCCCGGGCGGCAGATCCGCCCGGCCGCCGTCGGCCGCACCCGGGGGCGGCCGGAACAGGGTCTCGCGGATCACCCTGAGGCGCGGATAGCGCGCCCGCAGGGCCTCCCGGTGTGCGGCCAGGACCGCGGCGGCCGAGGCCGCCGGGTTGTCCGGCCGCGGGGCGCGCCGGTTCTGTACGCTGACGGGTGCGAAATACGCATCGCTGCCCTGCGGCCCGGACAGGACGACGGTGTAGGGGGCCGGGGTGTCCACGGTCCAGTCGGCCGGCAGCTCCAGGCGGTAGCCCCAGGTGTCGGGCGCGAACACCTTGATCGGGTCGTCGGGGCCGGGGGGGCGGACCGGCCGGACGGGCGCCGCCGGTGCCCGCGGGCCGATCCCGGCCGGCGGCGCGGGCTTGCGGCCCGGCGGTGGCGCCACGGCAACCGCCGCGCCGGCCCAGGTGCCCGCAACCAGCAGGCCGAGGCCGCCGCGCAGCAGGTGCCGTCTCGCGAGGGCCGTCCCGAACTCGTGGTCGTGCATGTCACGCGGTCCCGTGATGGGGTGGTGGTGCGCCGGCGGCCGGCGGTCGCGGCGTCGGACGGCGCAGGATACTTGCGGCCCGGCCCCGCGCCATACTACACCGAAGCTGGCGGCGCGCCGCCCCGCTCCGGCGGGCCGCCAGACCGGGCTCCGGCCGCCGGGCGCCACCGTGCCGCCGGCCCCGGGGCGTCCCCATCCGGCCCACGGCCGCGCCGGCGCGGTCCCCGGCCCCGTCAAGAGGAGCATGCGGCGCGATGACCCAGGCCTGGAGCTATGTCGACGGCGAGTGGCTGGAGGGCAACCCTCCCGTTCTGGGTCCGCTCACGCATGCCACGTGGCTGTCGTCGATCGTCTTCGATGGCGCCCGCGCGTTCGAGGGCGTGGCCCCGGATCTCGACCTGCACTGCCAGCGCTGCGTCGAGTCCGCCGTGCGCATGGGCATGCGCCCGCCGGTGGACGCCACCGAGATCGAGCGGCTGGCCCGCGAGGGCATCGCGCGCTTCCCCGCCGACGCCGAGCTGTACATCCGGCCGCTGTTCTACTGCGAGGAGGGCTGGGTCTCGCCCGATCCGGACAGCACCCGCTTCATCCTGACCCTGGTCGAGACGCCGATGAAGGAGCCGGGCGGCTTCACCGCCTGCCTGTCCAGCTACCGCCGGCCGGCCCCGGATCAGGCGCCGGTGGACTGCAAGGCGTCCTGCCTCTATCCGCTGGCCGGCCGCGCCCTGCGCGAGGCTGCGGCGCGCGGCTTCGACAATGCGGTGCTGACCGACCCCTGGGGCAACGTGGCCGAGTTCGCCACCGCCAACCTGTTCATGGCCAAGGCCGGCGTGGTCAGCACGCCGGCGGTCAGCGGCACGTTCCTGAACGGGGTGACGCGCCAACGCGTGCTCAAGCTGCTGCGGCTCGACGGCCACGTGGTGCTGGAGCGCGAGATCGCGCCCGAGGACCTGATGGAGGCGGACGAGATCTTCTCGACCGGCAACCACCTGAAGGTCATGCCGGTGCGCCGCTACGAGGACCGCGAACTGATCTACGGCCCGTTCGCGCGCCGGGCGCGCGAGCTGTACTGGGACTTCGCCCACGGCCGGCTGTCGAACCGCTTCAAGGTGTAGCGGCCGGCCGTCGCGGCGTCGCGCCCCGTCCGGTCCCCCATCGTTGCCAGGGCGGGGCGGTCCGGTCTACGAACGGAGGACTTTCGCCGTCCACGTCGACCGCCGGAGACCCCATGCCCGCCACCGCTGCCACCGCTGCCGCCGACACCGCCCCCCGCGCCGCCGGCCACGCCGACCGCTGGCAGATCTGGATCGACCGCGGCGGCACCTTCACCGACCTGGTGGCGCGCCGCCCGGACGGCCGGCTGGTCACCCACAAGCTGCTGTCCGACAACCCGGAGCAGTACGCCGACGCGGCCCTGCAGGGCATCCGCGACCTGTTGGGCGTCGGCCCGGACGACCCCATCCCCGCCGACCGCATCGAGGCGGTCAAGATGGGCACCACGGTCGCCACCAACGCCCTGCTGGAGCGCACCGGCGATCCGGTGGTTCTGGTCACCACCCAGGGCTTCGGCGATGCCCTGCGCATCGGCACCCAGAACCGGCCGCACCTGTTCGCGCGCGAGATCGTGCTGCCGGAGATGCTGTACGCCTGCGTGGTCGAGGTGCCCGGCCGGGTCACCGCCGCGGGGGAGGAGATCGCGCCCCTGGACGAGGCCGCCGCCCGCGCCGGCCTCCAGGCCGCGTACGACGCCGGGATCCGGTCCGCCGCCATCGTCTTCCTGCACGGCTACCGCTTCCCCGCCCACGAGGCCCGGGTGGCGGAGATCGCCCGCACCATCGGGTTTCCCCAGGTCTCGGTGAGCCACGCCGTCAGCCCGCTGATGAAGCTGGTCGGGCGCGGCGACACCACGGTGGTGGACGCCTACCTGTCGCCCATCCTGCGCCGCTACGTCGACCGGGTCGCCGCCGATCTGGGCGATGTGCGACTGATGTTCATGCAGTCCAACGGCGGCCTGACCGACGCCCGCCTGTTCCAGGGCAAGGACGCCATCCTGTCCGGCCCCGCCGGCGGGGTGGTCGGCATGGTGCGCACGGCGGAGATGGCGGGCTATACCAAGCTGATCGGCTTCGACATGGGCGGCACCTCAACCGACGTGTCGCACTACGATGGCGAGTACGAACGCACCTTCGATACCCAGGTGGCCGGGGTGCGGGTGCAGGCGCCGATGATGCGTATCCACACCGTGGCGGCCGGCGGCGGCTCCATCCTGCACTTCGACGGCGCCCGCTTCCGGGTCGGACCGGACAGCGCCGGGGCCGATCCCGGCCCGGCCTGCTACCGCCGCGGCGGGCCGCTCGCGGTCACCGACTGCAACGTGGTCCTGGGCAAGATCCAGCCGGCCTATTTCCCGCGCGTCTTCGGCCCGGGCGCCGACGCACCGCTGGACGCCGACGCCGCCCGCGCCGGCTTCGCCGCCATGGCCGCGCGCATCGGCGACGGCCGCGCGGCCGAGGACGTCGCCGAGGGGTTCCTGAAGATCGCGGTCGAGAACATGGCCAACGCGATCAAGACGATCTCCATCCAGCGCGGCTACGACGTCACCGAATACGCGCTGGTCTGCTTCGGCGGCGCCGGCGGGCAGCACGCCTGCCTGGTGGCCGGCGCGCTGGGCATGGACACCGTGGTGCTGCATCCCTTCGCCGGGGTGCTGTCGGCCTACGGTATGGGGCTCGCGGACGTGCGGGCGATGGGCGAACGCACCGTGGGCGCGCCCCTGGACGAGGCCGGGGCGGCCGAGGCGGTGCGGGTGCTCGACGATCTGGCCGAGGCCGGCCGCGCCGACATCGCCCGCCAGGGCCTGGACGCCGCCGCCAGCCGGGTGCTGCGCAAGGCCCACCTGCGCTACCAGGGCTCGGACACCGCGCTGGCGGTGGACGCCGGCCCGGTGCCGGAGATGGCCGCCGCCTTCGCCGAGGCGCACCGGGCGCGCTACGGTTTCGGGCTCGACAAGCCGGTGGTGATCGAGGCGGTCTCCGCCGAGACCATCGCCACCAGCGTCGGCATCGAGGAGGCGGACCTGGACCTGCCCGGGCGCGACGGCCCGCCGGCGGCGCGCGACCGGGTGCGACTCTTCAGCGGCGGCGCCTGGCACGGCGCCCCGCTGTACGACCGCGCCGACCTGCTGCCGGGGGACGTGGTGTCCGGCCCGGCCATCGTGGTCGAGCCCACCGGGACCATCGTGGTCGAGCCCGGATGGCGCGCCCGCTTCACCGGCAAGGGCCACATCGTGCTGGACCGCGCCACAGCGCGGCCGGGCACCGAGGCGATCGGCACCGGCGCCGACCCGGTGATGCTGGAGGTGTTCAACAACCTGTTCATGAACATCGCCGAGCAGATGGGGGCCACGCTCCAGAACACCGCCACGTCGGTGAACATCAAGGAGCGGCTGGACTTCTCCTGCGCCGTGTTCGACGCCGACGGGAACCTGATCGCCAACGCCCCGCACATGCCGGTGCACCTGGGCTCCATGAGCGAGTCGGTGCGCGCCATCGTGGCCGTGCACGGGGCGGCCATGCGGTCCGGCGACGTCTACGTCACCAACGCGCCCTACAACGGCGGCACCCACCTGCCCGACGTCACCGTGGTCACCCCGGTGTTCGACGACGCCGGGCGCGACCTGCTGTTCTACGTCGGCGCGCGCGGCCACCACGCCGACATCGGCGGCCTGACGCCCGGGTCGATGCCGCCGCACTCGGCCACGGTGGAGGAGGAGGGCGTCCTGATCGACGCCTTCCATCTCGTCGACGCCGAGACCGGATTCCGGGAAGACGCGCTGGTCGCGCTGCTGGAGGGCGGGCGCTGGCCGGCCCGCAACCCGGCCCAGACCATCGCCGATCTCCAGGCCCAGATCGCCGCGAACGAGAAGGGCGTGCGGGAATTGCGCCGCATGGTGGACCACTTCGGGCTGGACGTGGTCCGCGCCTACATGGGCCACGTGCAGGACAACGCCGAGGAAACGGTGCGCCGCGTGCTGGACGTGCTGCAGGACGGCACCTTCCGGGTCGAGATGGACGACGGCGCCGTGATCCGGGTCGCCATCACCGTGGACCGGGCCGCGCGCCGGGCCACCGTGGACTTCGCCGGCACGGCGCCGCAGCAGCCCGGCAACTTCAACGCGCCGCTGCCGGTCACCCGGGCGGCCGTGCTGTACGTCTTCCGGACCCTGGTCGACGAGCCGATCCCGATGAACGAGGGCTGCCTGAAGCCGATCGACATCCGCGTGCCCGAAGGCTGCATGCTCAACCCCACTTATCCGGCGGCGGTGGTGGCGGGCAACGTGGAGACCAGCCAGGCGGTGGTGGATTGCCTGTACGGGGCGCTGGGGGTGATGGCGGCCGCGCAGGGCACCATGAACAACGTCACCTTCGGCAACGCCCGCCACCAGTACTACGAGACCCTGTGCGGCGGCGCCGGCGCCGGCCCGACCTTCGACGGTGCGTCGGCCGTGCACACCCACATGACCAACAGCCGCCTGACCGACCCGGAGGTTCTCGAAAGCCGCTTCCCGGTGCGGCTGCAGGACTTCCACATCCGCCACGGCTCCGGCGGCGCGGGCGCGCACCGGGGCGGCGACGGGGTGGTGCGCCGCCTGCGGTTCCAGGAGGCGATGACCGCCGCCGTGCTGTCCAACCGCCGCCGGGTGCCGCCCTTCGGCCTCAACGGCGGCCAGCCCGGCGCCTGCGGCCGCAACGCGGTGGAACGCGCCGACGGCACGGTGGAAGCACTCTCCGCCACCGGCTCGGCCGAAATGGCCCCGGGCGACGTGCTGGTCATCGAAACCCCGGGCGGCGGGGGGTATGGGGAGGGGTAGGAGGCGTCCGGGCCGAAACGCGCGACGCACTATCAGCCGGTGCGTCGCCCGCCTCGTTCGCAGCGGTCAGACTCACCCTGCGGGGTACTCGGCTTTACTGAAATAAATACAGGCTTGTTGGCATGGGTGGCGCCAATACCGACTTGCAGGTTACCTGACTCGATGCATCTTTTAAGCTCTTCGTTCACTTCAATCACGCCCTCCCATTTCCCTCCTGAGCTCAATAAATGCGGGACTCCAGGTTCATCGGGACTTATGGACGGATGAGGAACAAATGCATGCCAACTTTTTTGTTTTTTCAGAACATGCTTTATGGAACGTCGATTGCGTAAGTGCATGCATTTTATTGTAGTTGACTTGTCGCCTCTATTTTCTACAAACAAAATTAAGTAATCTCTGTTTTTCGCTTCGGGAATGCCGATGGCTATCATCGGATAGCTGGCCGATAAAGTGAGGCGAACACCAGAAACGAACCATCGCCTTAATTCCAGCGCAAGCGCGGCCGTTGCAACAACGGAGGCATAAAGAGCCGCCACCGCCTCCCAAGTCAAGCTACCCAATGACATTCCCCTCCACCCTCTCCCCCTTGATCCACAGCGTATCCGGCGACAGGTCGATGGTGTCGGTCCAGGTCACCACGCCGTTCACGACGTGGGCCTTCATGAACAGCCCGGTCTCGGCCAGCGGGGCGAAGGCCGGATACGCGAGATAGGGCCTCATGTCGAACCGCCGCCGGTCACCGGTGGCGAAGGTGACTTCCAGCGTGAAGTCCGGGTGGGGCGTCACGGAAATGGCATCCGGGCTCATGGGCCGGCCTCCTAACGCAATGGATCGATCTTGAACGGCGTCTGGCCTTCGCTGGCGAGCGTCCAGTCCGCCATCAACTCGTCCCGCCGCAGTTCGATCCAGGCTTGGACCAGCTTCATCTGGCGGCGCGGCAACCCACCGTCCAGCACCTCGCCTTCTGGAATGCCCAGGACAGCCTTGAACTCATTGTAGCGCACGTGAATGTGGGGCAGATGATGCTTGTCGGTATCCAGGACATACATCGAAACCAGGATACCATAGAACATACTGATGGTTGGCATTGCTCACCCGCGATCGGTTGACCGCATCCGCCATCCCAGGCCCGCCGCCGGTCGAGAACGCTCCCGCGCTATCCCGCCCCTCACGCCAGCGTGTACAGCACCACCGGCGCCGCACGCCCGCGCCAGCGGAGGGCCGGACGGGCCTGCCTACCGCGTCAGCCGGCCCAGGCGCAGCCGCAAGGCGTTCAGCTTGATGAAGCCCTCGGCGTCGTGCTGGTCGTAGACCGCGTCCTCCTCGAAGGTGACGTGCTCCATGCTGTACAGGCTCTTGGGCGCCTTGCGGCCGACCACGGTCGCACTGCCCTTGTACAGCTTCAGGCGCACGGTGCCGGTCACCCCGGCCTGGGTGTGGTCGATCAGCGCCTGCAGGGCCTCGCGCTCCGGCGCATACCAGAAGCCGTTGTAGATCAGCTTGGCATAGCGCGGCATGACCTCGTCCTTGAGGTGCGCCGCCTCGCGGTCCAGCGTCAGGGACTCCATCGCCCGGTGCGCGGTCAGCAAGAGGGTGCCGCCCGGGGTCTCGTACACACCGCGCGACTTCATGCCGACGAAGCGGTTCTCGACCAGATCGACGCGACCACAGCCGTGCTTGCCGCCCAGGTCGTTCAGGCGGCGCAGCAACGCCCCCGGGGTCAGGCGTTCGCCGTTGACGGCCACGGCATCGCCCCGCTCAAAGTCGATCTCGACATACTCCGGGGTGTCGGGGGCCTGTTCCGGGTTCACGGTCATGCGGAACATGTCGCCGTCGGGCTCGACCCAGGGGTCCTCCAGCGCCTTGCCCTCGTAGGAGACGTGCAGCAGGTTGGCGTCCATGGAGTAGGGCGCCTCGCCGCGCTTGTCCTTGGGCACCGGGATCTGGTGGCGTTCGGCGTACGCGATCAGCGTGGCGCGGCTGTTCAGATCCCATTCGCGCCAGGGCGCGATCACGGTGACGTCGGGCTTGAGGGCATAGGCGGTCAGCTCGAAGCGCACCTGATCGTTGCCCTTGCCGGTGGCGCCGTGGCTGATGGCGTCGGCGCCGGTGGCCTCGGCGATCTCGATCAGGCGCTTGGCGATCAGCGGCCGGGCGATGGACGTGCCGAGTAGGTAGACCCCCTCGTAGAGCGTGTTGGCGCGCATCATCGGGAACACGAAGTCGCGCACGAACTCTTCCGTCAGGTCCTCGACGAAGATCTCCTTGATCCCCATCATTTCCGCTTTCTTGCGGGCCGGCTCCAGTTCCTCGCCCTGGCCGATGTCGGCGGTGAAGGTCACCACCTCGCAGCCGTAGGTGTCCTGCAGCCAGCGCAGGATGATGGAGGTATCCAGGCCGCCCGAATAGGCCAGCACCACCTTCCTGACGTCGCTCTTGCCCGTGCCTGTGCTCATGTCCTCGTGCCTTTGCGTTCCGGACCGTCGGAGAAAGGCCGGGAGTATAGGGCAACGGCGGCGTGGAACAAGATCAGGGGCGCACCGAGCTGCGCTATCGTGAGAGCTGTTTCTGGAGCACCGCCGAGACGATGGCCCCCAATGTGCCGCTGAACACCAGGGACTGGATCTTCGAAAGCTGCTGCTCGGTGAGCCAGCGCCAGGATTCAGGCGCCAAGTGGTGCACGGCCCAGACAACGATCGCAGCCCCGAAAACGGCGGCGATGATCGCGGTCAGCGCCACGACGGCCCAACCGTAGGTCCGCAGCCACCAAAGGTCGTTCAGGGCCCTCTGACCACGCAGGGTTTCCTCGTCCGCCCAGTACCGGACCTCTTTGCGGGCCGTGGTGTCCTCGGCCCAGCGGGGAGCGCGCTCCGCGTCAGGCGGTGGCCCCGGGATCCTGGGCGTGCTCATGGGCCAACATCACGTAGTGGTCGCGGATCAGGTCATCCGGGATCTCCAACCCGAAGGCACCGTCCCTGTACACCCGATCCCAGGGCGTGCCGCTGCGGTGAGTCAGGCTCGAGAGGGCATAACCGCTCAAGTGCCCGTACTTTGAGAAAACCTCTTCTAGGAACTGGCGCGTTTCGGAATCGACGGCGGTGTCTCCATCGTCGATGCAGGAAAAGGGGATCTCCCGGCGCCCGAAGCGTTTCGTCGCCCGGTAGAGGTCGGGAATCACGGGACCATACTTCCAGGCCTCGATCCGATCCGGAAACAGATCGCGATTCAGGACCGCAAGGCTGTAGCCGTGCGCGATGTAGACGAGCTTCATGAGCTGAAGGGGCGTCAGCGCGCGCCCCGCGCGCTTGGCGATCTTGAGGATCTCATCGGCGATGGTGATGGCGCTGTACATGGCCTCATCCCTCCCCGGCTGGTGACCCATGGTAAGGCCAACTGCGGCGGCAGGCGAGGCAAAATCGCGCACACGTGGTGATCGGTGCGCGCCCCTTGCCGCTTCGGGCGCCCACGATGGCCCGTTTGGCTGCCTTCAATCGGCAGCCGCCGGGGCGCGACCGTGCGCGGCCTCGGCGGCGGCGCGCTCCGCCGGCGTCATGGCCGCCAGGCGGGCCCGGTAGCCTTGCAGCCGTTCGCGCTCGGAGGCGCTCTTGAGCTGGCCGCAGGCGGCCAGGATGTCGCGCCCGCGCGGCAGCCGGATGGGCGCGGTCAGCCCGGCGTCGGCCAGCAGGTCGGCGAACCGCTCGATGGTGCGCATCGACGAACTCTCGTAGGGCGCGCCCGGCCAGGCGTTGAACGGGATCAGGTTGAACTTGCAGGGCAGACCGCGGACCAGTTCGATGAGCGCCCGGGCGTCGGCCGGGGAGTCGTTGACCCCCTTGAGCATGACGTATTCCAGGGTGATGCGCCGCGCGTTGGAGGCCCCCGGATAGGCCCGCAGCGCCGCCATCAGCGCGTCCAGCGGGTACTTCTTGTTGATCGGCATGATCTCGGAGCGCACCGCGTCGGTGGCGGCGTGCAGGCTGACGGCCAGGTTGACGCCCATCTCGCGGCCGCAGCGCTCGATCATCGGCACCACACCGGCGGTCGACAGCGTGATGCGCCGGCGCGACAGCGCCAGCCCCTCCCCATCCACCAGGATCGAGACCGCCTTCGCCACGTTGTCGAAATTGAACAGGGGCTCGCCCATGCCCATGAAGACGACGTTGGACAACAGCCGAGTCTCGTCGGTCGGCGTGGGCCACTCCCCGTAGCTGTCGCGGGCCACGAGGAATTGCCCGACGATCTCCGCCGGGGTCAGGTTCCGCACCAGCATTTGCGTCCCGGTGTGGCAGAAACGACACGTCAGGGTGCAGCCGACCTGCGACGACACACACACCGCGCCGTGGTCGTCCTCCGGGATGTGCACCGCCTCGGCCTCTCGGTTGTCGGAAAACCGCAGGAGCCATTTCCGCGTGCCGTCGTCGGACGTCTGCTCGCGGCTCGCCGCCGGCCGCTCCAGGCTGTGGCGGTCCGCCAGGCGGGCGCGCAAGTCTTTGGAAAGGGTGGACATCTGCGCGAAGTCCGTGGCGCCGCGGAAATAGATCCAGTGCCACAGTTGCTTGGCCCGAAAGGGCTTCTCGCCCATGTCGGCGAGTACGGTAGCCAGTTCGGCGCGGGTCAGGCCGATCAGGTTCATGGGTCGTCGTCTCTGCAAGCCGGGCCGGCCCAACGGGCCCCCTGAGGCCCCAAATGAGCCCGCAGGCCCGGGCGGTCAACGGATTTCCGGTACCAAACGGGTGTGTTTTTCGCTATACCGGAAGCCATAGCGGTCGCGTCGTCACGGCGGTGCGACAATATGGTCACGCCGCCCGTCGAACGGCGCTCCGCCCGGGGTAGCCCGTTGACGGTTCACGGCAGCATATGTTTGTCATTTTCTGGAGAGTGGTCGCAACCTGCCAAATGCGGCTGCCCATCTGATCAGGTGATGGAGGAGATGCCTAAATGTTCAAGAAGGTGATCGTCGCAGTTGCTGCGGCCGGCCTCCTGTCCGCTTGTGCCAACAAGTGGGATGTCGAAGGCGCCCAGACCATGGAGAGCATGGGCTCGCCGTTCCAGGCCGCCCTGCAGAGTGAGTACGCCGAACTGGCCGCCGCCGAGCGCAACGAGGGCGACTGGCCGGACACCGCCTACTTCGTCGCCAAGGCGAAGGCCGCCGCCATGGGCGAGGCCGTCGCCCCCACCACCCTGGACGAGCGCGACCTCCCGGCCAAGTACGTCGACGAGTTGTCGGCCGCCCGCCAGGATCTGATGATGGTCATGGGCCAGGGGGCCGCCGAGGCCAACCCGCCGGTCGCGGCGCGCGCCCAGGCCATGTTCGACTGCTGGATGCAGGAGGCGGAGGAAGATCGTCAGCCCGACGACATCGCCCGCTGCAAGCAGAACTTCGAGATCGCGATGAACGAGCTGAAGACCCCGGCGATGCCGGCGACGCCGTTCACCGTGTTCTTCGATCTCGACTCCGCGCAGCTCGACGCCGAGGCCATGGCCACCCTGGATGAGGTCGCCGCCGAGTACCAGCAGGTCGTGCCGCCGCGCGTCCTGGTCGTCGGCCACACCGACACCAGCGGCCCGAGCGACTACAACGTCGTGCTGTCGCAGCGCCGCGCCGAGAGCGTCTCGCGTGCCCTGGCCGCCCGCGGTATCGCCTCCGAGGTCATGCAGCTCGAGGCCTACGGCGAAGAGCGCCTGATGGTTCCGACTCCGGACGGCACCGTCGAGCGCATGAACCGTCGCGTGGAGGTCATGTTCCAGAACTGATCCCCGTCAGGGTATCGTTCGGGATCCGCAGCAAGCGGAGTGTAACCTGACAGAAGGCGGCGCGCCGGTTCTCCCGGCGCGCCGTTTTCCGTTGCGCGGCCAACCCGCATGGACCTGAAAGGAGACCCGGCCCGATGGCCTACGATCCCAACAACGTGTTCGCCAAGATCCTTCGCGGCGAGATCCCCTGCAATAAGGTCTACGAGGACGAGCACGCGCTCGCCTTCCACGACATCAACCCGCAGACCCCCACGCACATCCTGGTGGTGCCGAAGGGGGCCTACGTGAACTGGACCGACTTCAGCGAGACCGCCAGCGATGCCGAGATCGCCGGGTTTGTGCGGGCCATCGCCACCGTGGCCAAACAGGCGGGCGTCGCCGAGGACGGCTACCGCGTGCTGTCCAACGCCGGCGTGAACGCGAACCAGGAGGTCGCGCACCTGCACGCCCACATCTTCGCCGGCCGCAAGCTCGGCCGCATGGTCCCCAAGGAGTAGGCATGCGGGCGGCTCTGGCGTCGGCACCGCCGGAGCGGGCACGCGCGCGGGCGCGTCACGGCCCGCCGCCGGACCGCCCCGCGGCCCCGGCACCGGGCGTGGCGGCGGCCGATCCGGCGGCCCGGGGCCGGCGCCGCTTGTGCTGCCGGGCCTGCGGCGCCGTGATCGCCCGGCCCGAGGACGCCATCGCCGTCGGCGGGGCGCACAGCCATCACGTCTTCAACCCGGCCGGGATCGTGTTCCACATCGGCTGCTTCCGGGATGCGCCGGGCGTCCGCGCCGTCGGCCCGCGCACCGGGCGCTTCACCTGGTTCCGCGGCTACGACTGGGTGGTCACCGCCTGCGGCACCTGCGCCCGTCACCTGGGCTGGATGTACCACGCCATCGCGGACACCGCGCCGGCCACCTTCCAGGCCCTCGTCCTGGACCGGCTGGTGGAGACCGGCGGCGACGACGGCGGCGATGACGGGGATGATGCCGGGGGGTGATGCCGGGGGCCTCGGCTCCGGTGCGGGCGGGGGCGGGGCCTGACGGCCGCGCCGCCCCCCTCAGCCCAGCAGCGCGTGGACGCGCGCCCGCAGCACCGGCAGCAGCTCGGCCTCGAACCAGGGATTGCGGCGCAGCCAGGCGGTGTTGCGCCAGCTCGGGTGCGGCAGCGGCAGCAGCCCGCCGTCGGCCAGCGGCGCGGCGAAGCCGCGCACCGTCTCGGTCATGGTGGCGGCGCGCCGGCCTCCCAGGTAGCGGGCCTGGGCGTACTGCCCGATCAGCAGCGTCAGCGCCAGATCCGGCAGCCCGGCCAGCAGCGGCGGATGCCAGGTGGGGGCGCACTCGGGGCGCGGCGGGGCGTCGCCGCCGCGCGGCAGCCGCCCCGGGTAGCACAGGCCCATCGGGATGATGGCGATGCGGGCGTCGTCGTAGAAGGTGGCCCGGTCCACCGCCATCCACTGCCGCAGGCGGTCGCCCGAGGCATCGGTCCAGGGCAGGCCGGTGGCATGCACCCGGGTGCCGGGGGCCTGGCCGACGATCAGCAGCCGCGCCGTCGCCCGCGCGCGCAGCACCGGGCGCGGCCCCAAGGGCAGGTGGTCGGCGCACAGGGTGCAGGCGCGCGCCGCCGCGACCGTCGCGTCGAGGTCCGCGGCCACGCGCGCCTAGCCCGGGATGCCCTCGGCCAGCAGTCGGTCCACATAGGCCGGCACCAGGCGGGTCGCCGGCCCCTGTTGCACCTCGCGGAACAACGAGGCGCTGTGGCCGGCCTCCATGTTCAGCTCGACCGTGTGGGCGCGGCCGATCTGCTCGACCTCGGCGACGAACCCGGCGGCCGGGTAGACGGTGCCGCTGGTGCCCACGGCCATGAACAGGGCGCAGCGGTCGAGGGCATCGGCGATGCGCTCCATGCCGAGCGGGATCTCCCCGAACCACACCACGTGCGGGCGCATCCGGCCGGCGGTGCCGCAGGCGAGGCAGGCGTCCGCGGCGCCCAGGTCGCCGTCCCAGGCGTGCACCGCCTCGCAGCTCGTGCACCGCACCTTGCGCAACTCGCCGTGCATGTGCAGCAGGCGGCGCGAGCCGGCGCGCTCGTGCAGGTCGTCGATGTTCTGGGTCACCAGCAGCACCTCGTCGGGCCAGTCCCGCTCCAGGCGCGCCAGGGCCTCGTGGGCGGCGTTCGGGCGGATATCCTGGGCCTGAAGGCCGCGCCGGCGGTCGTTGTAGAACGCCTGCACGCGGTCGGGGTCGCGGGCGAAGCCCTCGGGGGTGGCGACGTCCTCCAGGCTGACCTGGGACCAGATGCCGCCGGCGCAGCGGAAGGTGTCCAGGCCGGATTCCTTGGAGATCCCGGCGCCGGTGAGGACGACGATGGGGCCGGTTCGGGCGGGCATGGCGGCACTCTCTCTCGGGGACGGTCGACACTGCCCCGTGCCTACCACGCGGCGGCCCGGAACGCGAGGGGAGGTCCGGGACGCTGGCCCGGGCGCGTGGACAGGGCGCGGCCGGCCCGCCGATCCCCCTTCGCTGCGCCCTGGGGGGACGGCCCTGGCGCAGCGGCTCAGCGCTGGCTGTCCGCTTCGTCCATCAGGAAGGCCGGGGCGGTCCGCGGACACCGGGGCAGGCCGCGCCACAGGCGGCCCTTCGTGTCGTAGAAACAATGCGCGTCGGCCAGCATGGCGTCCTCCGGCCGCACCCGGGGCGGGCAGTCGGCGCTGCCGGCGAGGATGGTGCCGTCGGCCCCGTACAGGCACAGCATGACCCGCGGTCCCGGCATGGTGTCCGGGTCGGCCGCCCAGCCCGGTGGCCCCGCCGGCAGGGCGAGGGCGGCCAGGGCGAGGGCGGCGAGGGTGAGGGCGCCGGCCGCCGCCCGGGGCGCGCGCCGCCGGCGTGTCATCCGCCGGGTCATCGCGCCACCGCGGTGACCCGGACCCGCGACAGCACCCGGAAGGCCGGCAGCAGGGCTAGGGCGACCGCCATCTTGACGCCGAAGTCGCCGATGCCCCAGCCGATCCAGGGCAGGCCGGTGCCGGCGAACGCCAGGGTGAAGAACAGCGCCGTGTCGAGGGCCGAGCCGACGGTGGACGAGACCAGCGGCGGCAACCACCACACCCGGTCGCGCAGCCGGTCGAACACCGCCACGTCCAGCACCTGGGCGGTCAGGAAGGCGACCCCGGAGGCCAGCGCGATGCGCGGCGAGGCCAGCGCGATCGACAGCACCACGGCGAGCGCGAAGCCCACGTAGACCACGCGCCGCGCCCGCGCCGGGCCGAAGCGGCGGTTGGTCAGGTCGGTGACCAGGAAGGCGACCGGATAGGTCAGGGCGCCCCAGGTCAGCCAGTCGCTGATGGGGTAGCCGACCAGGATGTTCGATGCCACCACCACCACGGCCATGGCGGCCACGGGCAGCAACAGATCCATCCAGGCGGCCCGGGCGTCGCGGTGCGCGGCGCCGGTCGGTCCGGTGTCGGTCATGGCAGGGCCTCTTCCCTCGTCACGGCCTGGGCAAACGGCCTGGGCAACATGACCCGCGGACACATCCCCGCCGCTTCCGCGCTACCGCTGTTCCCTCGGTCCTAGCGAGCCTTTGTGACCGCTTCGTGGCGGTCCCGTCCGGCGGCCGCCCGGCGATCATCGTTGCGGCCGGCCCGCGAGTCGCTGTAGAGTCGCGTGCGTCCATGTCTTGGGTGCCGATTGTGCGGCGCCCCCCAGGTCTTGGTCGCGGGCCGGAGCCCGCCGCGATGCGGGGACCAGACGCCCAAACCGGACGCCCAAACCGGACGCCGCAACCCGACGCCTGCCAGAGGAGCGCCGACGATGGCCGTGGAGACCGTCCGGTCCACCTGTCCCCACGACTGCCCCAGCGTCTGTGCGCTGTCGGTGGAGCGGCCGGCGCCCGACTGCATCGGCCGGGTGCACGGCAGCCGGGCCAATCCATACACCGATGGGGTGATCTGCGCCAAGGTCGCGCGCTACGCCGAGCGCGTACACAACCCGGACCGCCTGACCACGCCCCTGCTGCGCGACGGCCCCAAGGGCTCCGGCCGCTTCCGCCCGATCGGCTGGGACGAGGCGCTGGACCGCGTGGCCGAGGCCTTCGACGCCGCCCGCCGCCGCCATGGTCCGCAGGCGCTGTGGCCGTACCACTATGCCGGCACCATGGGGCTGGTGCAGCGTGACGGCCTGGACCGGATGCGGCACCTGCTCGGAACGTCGCTCCAGGACAGCACCATCTGCATCGCCCTGGCGGATGCCGGCTGGTCGGCCGGGGTCGGCGCCAAGCGGGGCGTGGATCCGCGCGAGATGGCGGAGTCCGACGTCATCGTGCTGTGGGGTCTGAACGCCGTGCACACCCAGGTCAACGTCATGCACTGGGTGGCCAAGGCGCGCAAGGGGCGTGGCGCCCGGCTGGTGGTGGTCGACCCGTACCGCAACGCCACGGCGGAAAAGGCCGACCTGCATCTGATGCTGCGTCCGGGCACCGACGCCGCCCTGGCCTGCGCGGTCATGCACGTGTTGTTCCGCGACGGCTTCGCCGACCGCGCCTATCTGGCGCGCTTCACCGACGACCCGGCCGGCCTGGAGGCCCACCTGGCCGATCGGACGCCGGCCTGGGCGGCGGCGATCACCGGCCTGTCGGTGGCGCAGATCGAGGGCTTCGCGCGCCTCTACGGCGGCACCAAACGGGCCTTCCTGCGGCTCGGCTACGGCTTCACCCGCAGCCGCAACGGGGCGGCCGCCATGCATGCGGTCTCCTGCCTGCCCGCGGTCACCGGCGCCTGGGCGCACCGGGGCGGCGGCGCGCTGTACAGCATGTCCGGCCTGATGCCGGTCGACATGGGCCTGATCACCGCCGCGGACCGCCGCGACCCGGGCCAACGCTGGCTCGATCAGTCCCGCATCGGCGCCGTGCTGACCGGCGACCGCGCCGCCCTGGGCGACGGCCCGCCGGTCCACGCCATGCTGATCCAGAACACCAACCCGATGGTGGTCGCCCCCGACAGCGGAACGGTGGCGCAAGGCTTCGCCCGCGACGATCTGTTCGTCTGCGTGCACGAGCAGATCATGACCGAGACCGCGCGCATGGCCGATGTGGTGCTGCCGGCGACCACCTTCCTGGAGCACGACGACCTCTACAAGGCCGGCGGCCACAGCTTCCTTCAGGTCGGATTGCGGGCCATCGACCCTGTCGGCGAGGCGCGCTGCAATCACGACGTCGTCACCGCCCTGCTGGCGCGGCTGGACGCGCCCGCCCATCCCGCCGCCGCCCTGACGGCGCGGGAGATGGTGGAGGAGACGCTGCGCCGCTCCGGGCTGCCGCCGGCCGAGGAGATCGCGGCCACGGGCGGCCACGACTGCGACGCCGGCTTCGAGGCCCAGCACTTCCTGTCCGGCTTCGGCCATGCCGACGGCCGCTTCCGCTTCCACGCCGCCTGGCAGGGGGCGCAGGCGGCGGTCATGCCCGACCTGCCGGATCAACTCGCCGTCATCGAGGCCGCCGACGCCGACCACCCCTACCGTCTGGTGACTGCGCCGGCGCGCAACTTCCTCAACACCAGCTTCAACGAAACGCCGTCCAGCCGCCGCCAGGAGGGCCGCCCCGAGGTGTTCGTCCATCCCGACGACGCCGACGCGCTCGGGCTGGCGGACGGCGACCTGGCCCGCATCGGCAACGGCCGGGCCAGCGTGGCGCTGCACGTGCGCCGCTTCGCCGGGTTGCATCCCGGCACCCTCGTGGTGGAGAGCCTGTGGCCCAACGCCGCCTTCGTCGAGGGCGTGGGGATCAACGCCCTTGTGGGGTCCGATCCCGGCCCGCCCAACGGCGGCGCGGCCTTCCATGACAGCGCCGTCTGGCTGCGGCCGGCGGCCGCGGCGCGCGCCGGCGGCGATCAGGCGGCGGCCTGAGACGGCCGCCCGCCCCGCGCCCCAGACCGGAGGCCCGAGTGCCATGACCATGATGCCCCCCCTCACGCCCCGCAGCCCGTCCGCCCCCCGCGTGGTCGTCGTGGGCAACGAGAAGGGCGGCTCGGGCAAGTCGACGGTGGCGATGCACCTGCTGATCGGCTTCCTGCGCGCCGGCTTCACGGTCGGCAGCATCGACCTGGACGCCCGCCAGGGCACGCTCAGCACCTATGTCCGCAACCGCGAGTCCTACGCCAGTCGGTTCGAGTTGCCGCTGCCGATGCCGACGCACCAGTCGATCCAGCTTTCGGGGTTCGAGAGCGGCGACCGCAACCGGCTCGACGATGCGGTGGAAGCCCTGCTGGCGGAATGCGATCTGGTGCTGATCGACACCCCCGGCGCCGACAACCACCTGTCGCGGGCCGGTCACGCCTGGGCCGACATCCTGGTCACGCCGCTCAACGACAGCTTCATCGACCTGGACGTGCTGGCCAAGGTGGACCCGGCCTCGATGCGCATTCTGCGGCCCAGCCACTACAGCGAGATGGTGTGGGACATCAAGAAGCAGCGCGGCCTGCGCGACGGGGGCTCGATCCACTGGGTGGTGCTGCGCAACCGGCTGTCCCAGCTCGACGCCCGCAACAAGCGCGACATGGAGGGGCTGCTGCGCGACCTCGCCCGGCGCATCGGCTTCCAGCTCATCGAGGGCCTGTGCGAGCGCGTGATCTACCGCGAAATGTACCTGAAGGGCCTGACCCTGCTCGACCTGCGCGACAAGGGGACGGACATCACCCTGTCCATGTCGCACATCGCGGCGCGCCAGGAGCTGCGCCGGCTGCTGGACGCGCTGGGCGTGCCGCAGCACGCCAACCCGCTGGCCGAGGCGGCAGCGGAGTAGGGGCGGGGGTTCCGGCGGGGCCTCCCCTTTCCTGGGGCTGCCAAAGGCCCCATCTTCTCGGGGGCGCACGCTTCTCGGGGGCGCACAGGGGACCTTGCGGCCAGGGACTGGCAGGGAAATAGGGTGAGCGGGTGACGTCGCAACGACGCCAGCGGAACAAGAGCACCGCGCCGACGCCGACGGAGGCGTCCGGGCACGGCGAGACCACCGACGTCGACGCCTTCCTGGCGCGCGCCCGCACAGCGCCGGCCGCCGCCGAGGCGCCAGAGGCGGCCGTGGACGCCTTTCTGGAGCGTGTGCGGTCGACGCCGCGCAGCGGGCGCGGCCGCCTGATCTTCGCCATGGACGCCACCGCCAGCCGCCAGCCCACCTGGGACCTGGCGATGGAGACGCAGGCGGCTATGTTCGCGACCGCGACCGGCATCGGCGACCTCGCGGTGCAGCTCGTGTTCTACCGCGGGATCGGCGAATGCAAGGCCGGCCCCTTCGTCACCCGCCCCGACGACATGATCCGCCGTATGACGTCCGTCGGCTGCCGCGCCGGCCGGACGCAGATCGCGCGCGTGTTGCGGCACGCCCTGTCGGTGCACGAGACGGCGCCGGTCAGCGCGCTGGTGTTCATCGGCGACTGCGTCGAGGAGGAGCCGGACGGTCTCTATGGCCTTGCCGGCGAGATGGGCTTGCGCAAGCTGCCGGCCTTCATCTTCCACGAGGGCCACGAGCCCCAGGCCGAGCGGGTGCTGACCCATGTGGCGCGGCTGTCGGGCGGCGCCTGTTGCAAGTTCGACGCCCGCGGACCCGACGAGTTGCGCCGCCTGCTGGGGGCGGTGGCGGTGTACGCCGCCGGCGGGCGGGTCGCGCTGGAGGACCACGCCCGCAAGGCGGGCGGGGCGGTGCTGCGGCTGACCCATCAGATGGGGGGCGACCCGGGGACGGGCGCGGGCGGGGACGGGGACCGCTGATCCATGCTGCCGCTGCTCATCCTGGGTGTGATCGTCGCCCTCGGGCTTGTGCTCGTGCTGCGCTGGGCGGTGGCGGTCGAGCCGCGCCAGTTGCTGCGGGTGCTGGTGTGGACCCTGGGCGGCCTGCTGACGATCGGGGTCCTGTTCCTCGCCGTGACCGGACGCCTGAACTGGGCGCTGGTGGGCCTGGCCGCGCTGCTGCCCTGGATCGCCCGCGTCCTGCGCTTCGTCTCCTGGGGGCGCGGGCTGGCCCGGCTGCTGGCGTCTCTCGGATTTTCCGGCGGTGCCGGCGCGGCGCGCGGGTTCGGCGGTCTGGGCGGCGGTCCCGATCCCGATCCGGGCGACCGCTCGGAAGTCACCACCCGGTTCTTTCGCATGACGCTGTCGCACGCCAGCGGCGCCATGACCGGCGAGGTGCGCGAGGGTCCCTACGAGGGCCGCGCGCTCGACGACCTGAGCCGGACCGAGGCGCTGTCGCTGTGGCAGCAGGTGCAGGCCGACCCGGAAAGCGCCCGGGTGTTCGACGCCTGGCTGGACCGGGTGCATCCCGACTGGCGCGAGGCCGCCGAGGCGGGGGGCGAGGCCGGCGCGGGCGGGGGCGCGAACGCGGGCGGGACGGGCGGCGGTCCGATGACCCGGGCCGAGGCCCTGGCCGTGCTCGGCCTGGAGGAGGGCGCCAGCCCGGCCGACATCAAGGCGGCCCACCGCCGCCTGATCGTGCTGCTGCACCCGGACCGGGGGGGGACGCCCTATCTGGCGGCCCGTCTCAACCAGGCACGCGACGTCCTGCTGGGAAGCCACGCACGGTAGCGCCGTCTTGCGCTGCACCATGGGCCGTGGCACAACGCGCGCGTCCGCGCCGCCGGACAGGCCGGCCGACGCGGGCGCCGAGGACGGCGCAGGATCCCTCTGTCTCACGGCGCGTGTCAGAGGGATGACGAGCCGTCCTGACTCCGCCCTGGGGAGGGAGAGACCAACCATGAGCAAACCCGTCCGTAAGGCCATCTTCCCGGTCGCCGGCCTGGGCACCCGGTTCCTGCCGGCGACCAAGACGATGGCCAAGGAAATGCTGCCGGTAGTCGACAAGCCGCTGATCCAGTACGCGGTGGAGGAGGCCGCGGCCGCCGGCATCGAGTACTTCATCTTCGTCACGGGGCGCGGCAAGCACGTCCTGGTCGACCATTTCGACCATGCCTTCGAACTCGAACAGCTTCTGGACTCGCGCGGCAAGACCGATGCGCTGGCCGACCTGCAGGCCGCCATTCCCGAGGCCGGCCGGGTCATCTCCACCCGCCAGCACAACCCGCTCGGCCTGGGCCACGCGGTGTGGTGCGCGCGCGCCTTCATCGGCGACGACGAACCGTTCGCGGTCATCCTGCCCGACGATCTGATCATGGCGGAAACCCCGGCCATCGGCCAGCTCATGGCCGCGCACGCCGAGGTCGGCGGCAACGTGGTGGCGGCCATCGACGTGCCGCGCGATCAGACCAACAAGTACGGCATCCTCAAGGTGGCCGACGACGACGGCCGCCTTGCCCGCGCCGACGGTCTGGTGGAGAAACCGCAGCCCGAGGACGCGCCGTCGACGCTGTCGATCATCGGCCGCTACGTGCTGGACGCCCGCGTGATGCAGCGCCTGGGCCGCATCGGGGAGGGCTCGGGCGGCGAGATCCAGCTCACCGACGGCATGGCGGCCACCCTCGACGACGGCGTGCCGTTCCATGGGCTGCGCTTCGAGGGCACCCGCTTCGACTGCGGCGACAAGGTGGGGTTCCTGCAGGCCAACCTCGCCTTCGCGTTGCAGCGGCCGGACATGCGCGACGCGGTGGCCGGGTTCGTCCGGGACATGGCGGCGGGTCTCTGAGCGGGGGCGCACGATCCGGTTTCTCGGTCCCACGCTCCGGCGTGGGACCGCGCGGTGGCCCGGCGCCCACGCAGGAGCGTGGGCGCGAGACTCCCCACCTTTCTCGGTCCCACGCTTCGGCGGGGGACCGCGTGACGCCCGGTCGCCCACGCAGGAGCGTGGGCGGGAGATCCTGTCAGGTCGCCCACGCCGGAGCGGGGGCGGGAGACTCCCCACCTTTCTCGGTCCCACGCTCCGGCGTGGGACCGCGTGACGTCCAGGCGCCCACGCAGGAGCGTGGGCGCGAGATCCTGTCAGGTCGCCCACGCAGGAGCGTGTGCGCGAGATCCTGTCAGGTCGCCCACGCGGGAACGTGGGCGGGAGAATCTTTTAGGTTGCCCACGCGGGAACGGGGGCGGGAGATTCTTGCAGGCGGCCCACGCAGGAGCGGGGGCGGGCGGGTCTTGCCGGTCGAGGAGAGGGCGGGCCGCAGGACCGCCATCATCGGATTGACGCTGGCCTGCCGGTCGGCTTCCCTGTAGAGCGTCGACGAAGGGCGACCGGCGGCTCGGGTCCGGCGCCCGAAGCTTACCCGCGGCGAAGGGGGACCCGTCCGTCATGCGCATTTCGATGATCGGCACCGGCTACGTCGGTCTGGTGTCCGGCACCTGCTTCTCCGAATTCGGCGTCGACGTCATCTGTGTCGACAAGGATGCCGCCAAGATCGAGCGCCTGCGGCAGGGCGAGATCCCGATCTACGAGCCCGGCCTGGAGGCCCTGGTGAGCAGCAACGTGGCCGCCGGGCGGCTGTCGTTCACCACCGACCTGGCCGACGCGGTGGCGCAGTCCCAGGCGGTGTTCATCGCCGTCGGCACCCCGAGCCGGCGCGGCGACGGCCACGCCGATCTGTCCTTTGTCTACGCCGCGGCGCGCGAGATCGCCCGCGCCATGACCGGCTATACCGTGGTGGTGACCAAGTCCACGGTGCCGGTCGGCACCGGCCGCGCGGTGGCGCGCATCATCCGCGAGGAACGGCCCGACGCCGACTTCGACGTGGTCTCGAACCCCGAGTTCCTGCGCGAGGGCTCGGCCATTCAGGACTTCATGCGCCCCGACCGGGTGGTGATCGGCACCGACAGCCCGCGCGCCCAGGCGGTGATGCGCCAGCTCTATCGCGTGCTGTACCTGATCGAGACGCCGATCCTGTTCACCACGCTGGAAAGCTCGGAGATGATCAAGTACGCGGCCAACACCTTCCTGGCCACCAAGATCACCTTCATCAACGAGATCGCCGACCTGTGCGAGCACACCGGCGCCGACGTGCACGACGTCGCCCGCGGCATCGGCCTCGACGGCCGCATCGGCCGCAAGTTCCTGCACCCCGGGCCGGGCTACGGCGGCTCGTGCTTTCCCAAGGACACCCTGGCCCTGGTCACCACGGCGCAGGAGGCCGGCAGCCCGCTGCGTATCGTCGAGACCGTGGTCGACATCAACGCCAGGCGCAAGCGCGCCATGGCCGATCGCATCATCGCCGCCTGCGACGGCACGGTAGCCGACAAGACCGTCGCCATCCTGGGGCTGACCTTCAAGCCCAACACCGACGACATGCGCGACGCCCCCAGCCTGGACATCGTGCCCGCTCTGGTCGAGGCCGGGGCGACCGTGCGCGCCTTCGATCCCGAGGGCATGGGCGAGGCGCGCCCGCTGCTGCCGGACATCACCTACTGCGACGACGCCTACGACGCCATGACCGGTGCCGACGCGGTGGTCATCCTGACCGAGTGGAACGAGTTCCGCGCCCTCAACATCGCGCGCATGAAGGAGGCTCTGGCCGCCCCCGTCATGATCGACCTGCGCAACGTCTACACCCCGGCGGACATGGTGGCGGCCGGCTTCCGCTACGTCAGCGTCGGCCGCCCCACCCCGGCCCCGGACGCCGAGGCGGTGGCGGCGGTGCATGCCACGTCGCCGTCGCCCGTGATCTGAGCCCCTCACGTCCGCTCTCCGGAGGACCGACCCATGAGCGCCATCCGCGTGGTGCCGACAACCCCCTTCGACGACCAGAAGCCGGGCACCTCCGGCCTGCGCAAGAAGGTCACCACCATCCGCCGGCCGCACTACCTGGAAAACTTCGTCCAGGCCATCTTCGACGCGGTGCCGGGCCGCCAGGGGGCCACCCTGGTGCTGGGCGGTGACGGCCGCTTTCACAACACGGGCGCCATCCAGACCATCCTGCGCATGGCGGCGGCCAACGGCATCGCCCGCGTGCTGGTGGGGCGGGACGGCCTGCTGTCCACGCCGGGGGCGTCCTGCGTGATCCGGGAACACAAGGCCTGGGGCGGCATCATCCTGTCGGCCAGCCACAACCCGGGCGGCCCGGACGGTGACTTCGGCATCAAGTTCAACCCGGCCAACGGTGGCCCGGCGCCGGAGCGGATCACCGACGCCATCTATGCCCGCACCCGCGAGATCGGGGAATACTGCATCCTGGACACCCCCGAGGTGGATCTGTCGGCGCTCGGCACCCACCATGTCGACGACATGGTGGTGGAGGTCATCGACCCGGTGGCCGACTACGCCGCGCTGATGGAACGGCTGTTCGACTTCGACGCCATCCGGGCGCTGTTCCGGGGCGGCTTCCGGATGTGCTTCGACGCCATGCACGCCGTGACCGGCCCCTATGCCACCGAGATCCTGGAGCGCCGCCTGGGTGCCCCCGCCGGGACGGTCATCAACGGCGTGCCGCTGGACGACTTCGGCGGCGGCCATCCCGACCCCAACCTGGTGCATGCCCACGACCTGGTTGCGGCCCTGTTCGGCGACGACGCCCCCGACATGGGTGCGGCCAGCGACGGCGACGGCGACCGCAACATGATCCTGGGCCGGCGGTTCTACGTCACCCCCAGCGACAGCCTCGCCGTGCTGACCCTGAACGCGACGCAGGCCCCCGGCTATGCCCGCGGCGTGGCCGGGGTGGCGCGCTCCATGCCGACCAGCCGGGCGGTGGACCGGGTGGCCGCGCAGCTCGGCATCGACTGCTACGAGACGCCCACCGGCTGGAAGTTCTTCGGCACCCTGCTGGACGCCGGCAAGGCCACCCTGTGCGGCGAGGAGAGCTTCGGCACCGGCTCCGACCACGTGCGCGAGAAGGACGGCCTGTGGGCGGTGCTGTTCTGGCTCAACCTGGTGGCCGTCACCGGCCGCTCGGTCGAGGACCTGGTGCGCGACATGTGGCGCCAGGTGGGACGCATCTACTACACCCGCCACGACTACGAGGGCATCGAGACGCCCCGGGCCGAGCGCCTGATGGCCGACCTGCGCGCCTGCCTGCCCGACCTGTTCGGCACCACCCAGGGCGGGCGGCTGGTCATGCTGGCCGACGACTTCGGCTACACCGATCCGGTGGACGGCTCGACCGCGGGCAAGCAGGGGGTGCGGGTGCTGTTCGAGGATGGATCGCGCATCGTCTACCGCCTGTCGGGGACCGGCACCGAGGGGGCGACGCTCAGGGTGTACATCGAGCGGCCGGAGGACGACCCGGCGCGCCAGGACGTGGACACCCAGGCCGCCCTGGCCGACCTGATCGCGACCGCCGACGCCCTGGCCGGCATCCAGGCGCACACCGGGCGCAGCGGCCCCACCGTCATCACCTGATCGCGCACCACGCCATGCCGGACCCCGAGGGAGGCCACGCCCTGCACCCCACCATCCTGCGCGAATACGACATCCGCGGCATCGTCGGCGAGACCCTGTCGGCCGCCGATGCCCGCGCCCTGGGGCGCGCCTTCGGCCGCTGGGTCGCCCCGGGCGGCGGGGCGACGGTCTGCGTCGGCCGCGACGGGCGGCTGAGTTCCCCGGCCCTGGACGACGCCCTGGTCCTCGGCCTGGTCGAGGCCGGCGCGCGGGTCCGCCGCGTCGGGCTGGGGCCGACGCCGATGCTGTACTTCGCGGTGCGCCACCTGGCGGCCGACGCCGGCATCATGGTCACCGGCTCGCACAACCCGCCGGACCACAACGGCTTCAAGATGACGCGGGCCGAGCGGCCGGTGTACGGCGCCGATATCGCCGCGCTGGGCCGGCTGGCGGCCGAGGCGCCGCCGTCGACCCCGCCGGCCGGGACGGTGGACGAGACTCCGGTCGCGGACGCCTATCTGGACCGGTTGGCGGCGGACTGGGATGGGGGCGACCGCGCCCTGACGGTGGTCTGGGATCCTGGCAACGGCGCCGCCGCGGCGGTGCTGGAGGGCCTGACCGCGCGCCTGCCGGGCCGGCATGTGGTGCTGAACGGGGCGGTGGACGGCACCTTCCCGGCCCATCACCCCGACCCCACGGACCCGGAGACGCTGCACCAGCTTCGCGCCGCGGTGGCCCAGGAGGGCGCCGACCTGGGCCTGGCCTTCGACGGCGACGGCGACCGCCTGGGCGTGATCGACGGGCAGGGCCGCATCCTGTGGGGCGACCAGATCCTGGCCCTGCTGGCCGAGCCGGTCCTGGCCGCGCATCCCGGGGCATTGGTGCTGGCCGACGTCAAGGCCAGTCAGGTGTTGTTCGACCGCATCGCCGCCCTGGGCGGGCGCCCGGAAATGGTCCGCACCGGGCATTCGCTCATCAAGGCCCGCATGGCCGAGACCGGCGCCCCGCTGGCCGGCGAGATGAGCGGGCACCTGTTTTTCGCCGACCGTTACTACGGCTTCGACGATGCCTTGTACGCGGCGGTACGGCTGCTGGGGATGGTGGCGGGCTGGCCGGCGGGCGAGACCCTGGCGACCCGCCTGGATGCCATGCCGCGCCGGGTCAACACCCCCGAACTGCGCTTCCCCTGTCCCGATGCCGAGAAGTTCGCGGTCATGGACCGCATCCGCGCCCGCCTGCGCGCCGAGGGCGCCACCGTGTGCGCGGTGGACGGGGTGCGGGTCAGCACGCCCGACGGCTGGTGGCTGCTGCGGGCGTCCAACACCCAGGCGGTGCTGGTGGCGCGCTGCGAGTCCGACACCGCCGCCGGCCTGATGCGCCTGCGCGCCGCGCTGGGGACGGCCCTGCGGGCGGCGGGCGTGCCGCTGCCCGACGTCCTGGCCCCGTGACCGCGGCGGGCGGAGGCGTCCACGGCCGGCGCCCGTTGCCAGGGCGGGGGCGAGCCTCTATGGTCGACCCATCACGCCCCTGCCCCCGAGTCTCCCGGATCCCTGCGCATGAATGCCGCTGACCTGGCCGCCCTGTTGCACGCCGACCTTCATGGCGACGGAACCCTGCCCGTGCGTCGGCCCTGCCATCCGGCCGAGGCGCGGGCGCCGGACGACGTGGCGGTCGCCATGGACGGGACGCTGCTCGCGCTGCTGGCGGACAGCGCCGCCAAGGTGGCGGTGGTCGCCGCCGACGCCGTGGCGCGGGTGCCGGCGGGCGCCGTCGGCGCGCTGGTCGCCGTCGGCCGGCCGCGCCTGGCGATGGCCGGGCTGACCGGCGCGTTCGCGCCGCCGCCGCCGGTGCCGGTCGGGGTCCATCCCAGCGCGGTGATCGAGGACGGCGTCACCCTGGGCGAGGGGGTGGCGATCGGGCCGTTCGTCCACGTCGGGGCCGGCGCCGAGATCGGCGCCGGAACCGTGGTGTGCTCCCATGTCACCATCGGCGCCGGGGTGCGCATCGGGCCGCACGGCTTGATCCATGCCGGCGCCCGCATCGGGTCGGGCAGCACCCTGGGCGCCCATGTCATCCTGCATCACAACGCCAGCATCGCCGCCGACGGCTTCAGCTTCGTCACGCCGGAGAAGGGCAGCGTCGAGAGCGCCAAAGAGACCGGGCGGGTGGACGCCACCAACACCGGCCTGGTGCGGATCCACTCGCTGGCGGCGGTCACCCTGGGCGACTACGTCGAGGTCGGCGCCTGCGCCTGCCTGGACCGGGGCACCCTCAGCGATACCCGCATCGGCGACCACACCAAGATCGACGACCTGGTGCTGATCGGTCATAACGTGCGGGTCGGCGCCCACTGTATGCTCTGCGGGCAGGTGGGCATAGCCGGCAGCGCCGTCATCGGCGACCGCGTGGTGCTGGCCGGACGCGTCGGCGTGGCCGACCACGTCACCATCGGCGACGACGCCGTGGTGGCGGCGGGCAGCGGGGTCGGCACCAGCCTGAAGGGTCGCGCCGTCTACGCCGGCACGCCGGCGGTGGAGCGCGAACGGGCCTTTGAGACCTACATGCTCACCCAGCGCCTGAAGGGGCTGTTCCGCGACGTCAGGGCGCTCAAGGCGGCGGTCCGTCCGGGGCGGCACGCCGACGACGGGGCCAACGGCGCCGGGTGAGGCGCGGACGGGCGTCTTCCACGATCAAGAACAACGGCCGGGAATCATGAGCGATCTGGATCAGAAAATCTTCGACATCGTCGTCGAGAAGACCGACCTGCCGCGCGAGCGCCTGAGCCGCGAGGCCCGCATCAAGGACCTGGAGATCTCCTCCCTCGACTTCGTCGAGATCGTGTTCGCGGTCGAGGAGGCGTTCGACATCGAGGTCCCCTACAACGCCAACACCCTCGACAGTGACTTTGGCACCCTGGGCGACGTCATCGACGCCGTCGCCGCCGAGATCGAGAAGCAAGGCTGACGGGTCACGCCCGTGCCGCCATCCAGTCCGGGACCCCAGTCCATGACCCGCGTCGCCATCACCGGCATGGGCGTCGTGTCCGCCATCGGGACCGACGTCGCCACCTTCCGTCGTGCCCTGCTTGAGGGGGCGGGCGGGCTGCGCCCCCCCGAGGGCCTGGACGAGGTGCCCAAGGGCATCACCGTTGTCGGCCAGGTGCGCGGCTTCGACGCCGAGGCCCGGCTCGGCAAGGACCGCCTGCCGCTCCTGGATCCGTTCGCCCAGTTCGGCCTGGCCGCCGCCGACGAGGCCATCGCCATGGCCGGCCTGGATCTGCGCGCCGATCCGGCGGCCGGCCAGCGCACGGCCTGCATCATCGGCACCGGCGGCGCGGGTATCGCCACCCTTCAGGACGGGTTCACCCGCCTGTTCAAGGAGGGCAAGACCCGCGTCAATCCGTTCACGGTGCCGCGCTACATGGGCAACGCCGCGTGCAGCCATGTGACCATGGCGCACGGCATCACCGGCCCGGCGTTCGCCGTCACCAGCGCCTGCGCCAGCGCCAACCACGCCATCGGCCTGGGCGTCCACATGGTGCGCAGCGGGATGGTCGATCGCGCCGTGGTGGGCGGCACCGACGCCCTGGTCAACTTCGGCAACCTGAAGGCCTGGGAGGCGCTGCGCGTGGTCTCGCGCGACACCTGCCGGCCGTTCAGCAAGGACCGCACCGGGATGGTCGTGGGCGAGGGCGCCGGGGTGTTCGTGCTGGAGGCCTGGGAGGCGGCGGCGGCGCGCGGGGCGCCGGTGCTGGCGGAGATGGCCGGGTTCGGCATGAGCGCGGACGCCGGCGACATCACCTTCCCGTCGGTCGACGGGGCGGCGCGAGCGGTGCGGGCCTGCCTCGACGACGCCGGGCTGGCGCCCGACCAGGTGGACTACATCAACGCCCACGGCACCGCCACCATGGCCAACGACGCGACCGAGGCCAAGGTGATCGCCGCGGTGTTCGGGGAGCGGGCGGCAACGGTGCCGGTGTCGTCGACCAAGTCGTTCCACGGCCACGGGCTGGGGGCGGCCGGCGGGCTGGAACTGGTGGCCTGCGTGGTGGCGTTGCAGGAGGGCTTCATCCCGGCGACGCTGAACTTCACCGCGCCAGATCCGGACTGTCCGCTGGACGTGGTGCCCAATACCGGCCGGGCGGCCGCGCTTCAGACGGCGCTGTCGAGCAGCTTCGCCTTCGGCGGGCTCAACGCGGTGCTGGCAGTGCGGCGGGCCGGCTGAGCCGGGTCGCGGCGCCCGATCGACTCGTGTCGCCGGGGGTCGCGTGAAGCGTGGAGGACGTGGCCGGTGGCTCGCGGGTCAGCCGTGACCGCCGGTGGTGGCCACCCGGGCGCCGCCGGATCCCTTGGCGTCGTCGGCCGCATCGCCGCCGTCCGCGGCGTCGTCGGCCACCGGCTGGGGACGCAGGTCTTCGGGCAGGGCCGGCGCCTCGTGGCCGAACAGGATGCGATGGGTGACCGGATCATAGAAGCCCATCAGGGTCTTCACGAACGGGATCACGGGGACGTCGAGGGCGGCGGCCCAGGATTCGTAGCGGTCCGGCGGGATGCGGCCGCGCCCGGCCTCGATCTGGGAGATGAACGTGTAGTACTCCACCTCGACCAGGGCGGCGAGCTGGCGCTGCGAAAGCTGGCGCTTTTCGCGCAGGGCCTTGAGCCATCGGCCCGCCGCGCGGCGCAGCTTCTGTGCGTCAGGGCCGGCCCCTTGTTGCGGATGGGAATACACGGTTCAAGGTCCCCATGGTTGACCATACGAGTTGATGATACGACACCACCGCAGGCACGGTCGTGCACTCCGGCGATTCCGGTGGCTCCGGCCGCTGGCGATTGGCCCGTTCCGGCGCGTGCCCGTACGGTGCCGTCCGCACCGTGCCGTCCGCCACCGTGCCGTCCGCCGCCGGTCTCGCGCCGGCCCTGTCGGCCCTGTCGGCCCCATCGGGCGCACCCCGCTCCCGGGAAGCGTCCTGGACAATAGTCTGGATCCGCCACCCCTTCAACAGTTACTGTACACGCGTCGCCAGGGCGGACTCAAGCCCTGCCGGAGCCGGGCTTCGCCGGACCAGGCGGCCGACCACACGTCGCTTGACAAGCGGCGCCAGAGGCCCAATTCGGGAGGGCCGCCGGCGCCGGAGGGGGAGTTCGGCCGGCATGATCCCCCGACCATGACCGGCCATGACATGACCGGCTGCGGCCGTGGCGACGATCCGGCGCGCGCCGTGATCGGCAGCGGGACGGGTGCGGGACGGTCTCAAGGCTGACTCGAGGTCGGACCCGAGGGGTGGGGCAGACCGCTTCGGTGCGACGCCCCGTGCAAGATAATGACAACGGCCCGCGACGCCGGGCCGCGAGACGGAGCAAGGCGTGGCGAAAACCTTTCATAGCGAGCTGGACCGCGCCCTGCGCGCCTGTCGCGGCGCGTTTCTGTCGATCTTCGTCTTCAGCTTTTTTATCAATCTTCTGATGTTCGTGGCGCCGTTGTACATGCTTCAGGTGTACGACCGCGTCCTCACCAGCCGCTCCGAGCCGACCCTCATCGGCCTGACCATCCTGGCCGGCGGGCTGCTCATCATCATGGGCGTTCTGGAGACGATTCGCAGTCGCATCCTGGTGCGCGCGGGGGCGTGGCTCGACGGCCAGGTGGGCACGTCGCTGTTCTCGGCGGTGTTCCGGCGCAGTGTGGTGGCCCCCGGCGGCGGTCAGGCGCAGGCCCTGCGCGACCTCGATTCGGTGCGCGAGTTCCTGACCGGCGCCGGCCTCATCGCCTTCATCGACGCGCCCTGGGTGCCGCTGTTCCTGGCCGCCGTGTACCTGCTGCACCCCCTCCTGGGCGCGGTCGCCACCGCCGGCGCGGTGGTCATCTTCGGTCTGGCGCTGGCGAACGCGCTGTGGTCGCGCGAGCCGCTGAAGGGCGCCAACCAGGCCAGCATCAACGCCAACAACTACGTCTCCACCAGCGTGCGCAATGCCGAGGCCATGGAAGCCATGGGCATGATGCCTGGCATCCTGAAACGCTGGAAGGACCGCCATCGCAAGGTGCTGGCGCTGCAGTCCCAGGCCAGCGACCGCGCCGGCGTCATCATCGCGACGTCGAAGTCGGTGCGCATGTTCCTGCAGATCGCCATCCTGGGCACGGGCGCCTTCCTGGCGATCGAGCAGATCGTCAGCCCGGGTGTGATGATCGCCGCGTCCATCCTGATGGGCCGGGCGCTGGCGCCGGTCGAGCAGGCGGTCTCGCAGTGGCGCAACTTCACCAACGCCCGCGCCGCCTACGGCCGGCTGCGCGAGTTGCTGCTGAGCACCCGCATGGACGAGGAGCGTATGGCGCTGCCGGCGCCCGAGGGGAACCTGAGCGCCGAACGCGTCGTCGCCGGCCCGCCGGACGGCCGCACCATCGTGCTGCGCGGGGTCTCGTTCGCGGTCGCCCCGGGCGAGGTGCTGGGCATCATCGGCCCCAGCGCGGCCGGCAAGTCGACGCTGGCGCGCGTCCTGGTGGGGGTGTGGCCGCCGGCCCAGGGCACCGTGCGCCTGGACGGCGCCGACATGGCGCATTGGGACAAGCTGGCGCTGGGTCAGCACCTGGGCTACCTGCCGCAGGACGTCGAGCTGTTCGAGGGCACGGTGGCGGAGAACATCGCCCGCTTCACCGAGATCGACCCCGAGGCGGTGGTGCGCGCCGCCCAGCGCGCCGGCGTGCACGAGATGATCCTGACGCTGCCCGAGGGCTACGACACCCAGATCGGCGCCAGCGGCGCGGTGCTGTCGGGCGGCCAGCGCCAGCGCGTGGCGCTGGCCCGGGCGATGTACGGCGAGCCCCAGCTCCTGGTGCTCGACGAGCCCAACGCCAACCTGGACTCCGAGGGCGAGAACGCGCTCATGCACGCCTTGCGCGGGCTCAAGGAGGCCGGCAAGACCGTCATCGTCATCACCCACCGCCCGACCCTGCTCAACGCCGTCGACACCATCCTGGTCCTGAAGGGTGGCATGGTCGATGCCATCGGACCGCGCAAGGAGATCCTGGCCAAGGTCATGCAGCCCAAGCCGGTGGCCCAGGCCGGCGGGGCCGGTGGCGGTGGCGCAGGGCCGCGCAGCCTGCCCGGGACAGGGGGGCAGGCGAGCGGTCAGGCGAGCGGTCAGGCGAGCGGTCAGGCCGGGGGTCAGGCCGGGGGCGTGGGCGCCTGATCGGGCCGCCCCGCCATCACAGGGCCATCGAACAGGGCCATCGAGAGGCGGTTGACTCCGCCTGCAAGGTCCGTATCCAGACGCGAACACCGGCACGGGTGAAAGACCGCCCGTCGCACCGCCGTGAAGGAGGGCGCCGCGCGCCATGTCGAACCAAGGCAACATCGTTCCGCTCCAGGAGCGCGGGCTGCCGGCCCGCACCGACGCCGCCCGGCCGGCCGCCGACCCGGATCCGCCCACCAACGCCAAGCCCGTCATCCTGCTCGGCCTGATGGTCGTGCTGGTCATGTTCGGCGGGCTCGGCACCTGGGCCGCCACGGCCCCGCTGGACAGCGCCGTGATCGCCCCCGGGACCGTGATCGTCGAGAGCAATCGCAAGACGATCCAGCACCTCGAAGGCGGTATCGTGAAGGAAATCCTGGTCGACGAGGGCGACGTGGTCCAGGCCGGCGACGTCCTGGTCCGGCTGGACCCGACCAAGGCCGCCGCGGTCGAGGCCGTCAACCGCAAGAGCCTGAACGAGGCCATGGCCCTGGAAGCCCGCCTGGTGGCGGAGCAGCGGGATGCCGAGGACATCACCTTCCCGGAAGAGCTGCTGGAGCGCGCCGACGATCCCGATGTCGCCGAGATCATCGCCGATCAGCGCGAGCAGTTCCGCGAGCGCAAACGCTCGCTGGACGGACAGGTCGCCATCCTGCGCCAGCGCATCCAGCAGTTCCGCCAGGAGATCGCCGGCCTGGAGGCCCAGCACGACTCGAAGCTGCGTCAGCGCGATATCTTCCGCGAGGAGCTGGTCGGCCTGCGTGAGCTGTACGAGAAGGGCTACTACCCGCGCACCCGTATCCTGGCGATGGAGCGCGAGGTCGCCAACCTGGAGGGCACCATCGGCTCCACCCTGGCCGACATCGCCCGCGCCGAGAAGGGCATCGGCGAGGCCGAACTGCAGATCATCCAGACCCGCCAGAAGTTCCGCGAGGAGGTGGTGGCCCAGCTCCGCGAGGTGCGCAACGAGATCGGCCAGTTGCGCGAAAAGGTCGTGGTGGCGCGCGACACCCTGGACCGCATCGACGTGCGCGCGCCGCTCGCCGGCACGGTGCAGAACCTCCAGGTGCACACCGAGAACGGCGTCATCCGGCCGGGCGATGCGATCATGGAAATCGTGCCGCTGGACGACCGGCTGGTGATCGAGGGGCAGGTCTCGCCGACCGACATCGACGCCGTGCATCCCGGCCTGGAGGCCGAGGTGCGGCTGAGCGCGCTCAACATGCGCACAACGCCTATCATCCTGGGCGAGGTCACGACCGTGTCGCGCGACCGCATCGTCAACGAGCGCGACAACACCGCCTATTTCCGCATCGAGGTGATCGTGCCGGACGAGGAGCTGGCCAAGCTGGGCGACCAGCGGCTGACCGCCGGCATGCCGGCCGACGTGGTGGTGAAGATCGGCGAGCGCACCATGCTGGACTACATCGTCAAGCCGATGACCGACTACTTCGCCAAGGCGTTCACCGAACAGTAGATCGCCGCGACCCGCGGTACGGGTCCGGTCACGACCAACGAGAGGGGCACGATGCTGAAGGTGGGGATCGCCGGCTGCGGCGGGCGTATGGGCCGCATGCTGATCCAGGCGGCCCTGGAGGGCGAGGGGGTGCGTCTGGCCGGCGGCACCGAGCGGGCGGGCAGCGCCCTGGTGGGCGCCGACGTCGCCGGTGTGGTCGGGGCCGAATCGGTCGGCGCCACGATCACCGCCGATCCGGCCGAGATGTTCGCGGCGGTCGATGCCGTCATCGACTTCACGGCGCCGGCCGCGACCCTGACCCACGCCGACCTGGCGGCGCAGACCGGCACCATCCTGGTGGTCGGGACCACCGGGATGGACGCCGCCGGGCTGGCGCGGCTGGCCGAGGCCGGCCGCGACACCCGCATCGTGCAGGCACCCAACATGAGCGTCGGCGTCAACCTGCTGTTCGCGCTGACCCGTCAGGTGGCGGCCACCCTGGGCGTCGACTACGACATCGAGATCGTCGAACACCATCATCGACACAAGGTCGACGCGCCCTCTGGGACCGCGCTCGGCCTGGGGCGCGCGGCCGCCGACGGCCGCGGGGTCGATCTGGACGCGGTGGCCGACCGCGGACGCGACGGCCACACCGGCCCGCGCGCGGATGGCCACATCGGGTTCGCCGTGCTGCGCGGCGGCGACGTGGTGGGCGACCACAGCGTCGTCTTCGCCGGGCCGGGCGAACGCGTGGAACTGACCCACAAGGCCAGCGATCGCGCCATCTATGCCCGCGGCGCGCTGCGGGCCGCCCGTTGGGCGGCGGACCGGCCCAACGGCCTGTATTCCATGGCCGACGTGCTCGGCCTGCACTGAAGTCCTGCACCGAAGTCCTGCAGTGGGGGCCGCCGCGGCGGCCTGCCCGCATGACGGGCGATATTGTCATGCATTCGCTGCATGGACGGATATCTTGATCCCCCGCCGGGCGGGGTCCATCTTGACCGAGGACGTCCGCTGGATCGCGCCCGGCCGGAAGACCGCCCCGGGGCATCGGGTGGGCGACTGCGGCGGGCCCGTGCCTGTGCCGAACGACTGGCGTCATGCGCTGATCCGGCCGCGTCCGCCCGGCCCAGGCCCCGGCATCCGCCGTGCCGACCCCGCGATCCGCAGGGACGATCCGTCCGCTCACGATATGCGAGAGGGAGGCGGATCATGAGACTCCATGACATCATTCCCTGGGCCCATAAGGGGCGTGACGGGGGACGCGAAGGTGCGTCCGACCATCCGATGATGGCCTTGCAGCGCGACATGAACCGGGCCTTCGATGATTTCTGGGGCGCCCTGGACCGGCCCTTCGGCCCGTTCGGCCCCGGCTTCGGCGCCCGCGCCGCCACCGACGTGGTGGAGACCGACGGCGGCGTCGAAGTGACGGTCGAGCTGCCCGGCATGGAAGAGAAGGACATCGACCTGTCGGTGGTCGGCGACAGCCTGGTGATCAAGGGCGAGAAGAAGATTGAGAAGAAGGAGGAGAAGACCGGGTACTACGTCGCCGAACGCAGCTACGGCTCGGTCTACCGCTCGGTTCCGCTGCCCGCCGGCGTCGACGCCGCGGGCATCAAGGCCGCCTTCAAGAACGGCGTGCTGACGGTGACCCTGCCGCGCAGCGCCGAGGCCAAGGAGAACACCCGCAAGATTCCGGTCGAGGCGGCGTGATCACGGTGCGGCGCCGGGCGGCCGGCGCCGCGCGAGCGGGTCGGGTGACCCCCCACCCGGAGGCGGGGCGGGCGGCCCAGCGTCGCCCGCCCTGCGGCGTGTCCGGTGGGCATCTGGCGGGCATCCGGCGGGCATCCGGCGTGTTGCACCGCGGCGTCGCCTTGACATCGGAGTCCGGCGGACTAAGGTGAGCGCAGGCGGCGGTCTGCCCGGCGGTCGCCGTCCCCACCCCGTCTCGTGATGCTAGACGCCATGATCGCGCCCGCTGCCCTCCGGTCCTGCCCCCCGTCGTCCGCCCTCGGCGGCGCGACCGCAGCGCCGTGCGCGGGCCGGCGAACCCCCGTGTGGGGGTGAGACGTCACGCTCGACCCCCAGGCCGACCGGTGGCCGTATGGCCGCGTGGACGGTCCGCGTGGGGGTCCCTCTTCCGCCCGCCGCTTGTGTTGCCCGCGTGCCGCCCGGCCCCGATGCCGGCGCGACCGCGTCGCCCGTCCTGAAGGTGTTTCCCATGGTTGCCATCACGCTGCCCGACGGCAGTCGACGTCACTACCCGGGGCCGGTCTCCGGCCTGGACATCGCCCGCGACATCGGTCCCGGCCTCGCCAAGGCCGCGCTGGCCTGCACGGTCGACGACGAGATGTGGGATCTGACCCGACCGATCGAGCACGACGCCACCGTGGCGCTGATCACCGCCAAGGACGAGGCCGGGCTGGAGTTGATCCGCCACGACGCCGCCCACGTCATGGCGGAGGCGGTGCAGGAGCTGTACCCCGGCACCCAGGTGACGATCGGGCCGGCGATCGAGAACGGCTTCTACTACGACTTCGCCCGCAACGAGCCGTTCACGCCGGATGACCTGGAGCGCATCGAGGCCCGCATGCGCGAGATCGTCGACCGCGACGAGGCCATCACGCGCGAGGTCTGGGATCGCGACGCGGCGATCGCCCACTTCAAGGGGCTGGGCGAGCAGTACAAGGCCGAGATCATCGCCGACCTGCCGGCGGGCGAGCCCATCACGGTCTACCGCCAGGGGGACTGGAAGGACCTCTGTCGGGGGCCGCACCTGCCGTCCACGGGGCGCCTCGGCAAGGCGTTCAAGCTGACCAAGCTGGCCGGCGCCTACTGGCGCGGCGACGCCCGCAACGCCCAGCTCCAGCGCATCTACGGCACCGCCTGGGCCACGGACAAGCAGCTCAAGGACTACCTCCACATGCTGGAGGAGGCGGAGAAGCGCGACCACCGCCGCCTGGGCCGCGAGATGGGCCTGTTCCATCTCCAGGAGGAGGCGCAGGGCGCGGTGTTCTGGCACCCCAAGGGCTGGACGCTGTATCGCACCCTGCAGTCCTACATGCGCCGGCGCCTGGAGGCGGCGGAGTACGTCGAGGTGAACACGCCGTCGGTGGTCGACCGCTCGCTGTGGGAGCGTTCGGGGCACTGGGCCAAGTTCCGCGAGAACATGTTCACGACCTCGACCGACGACGACCGCATGCTGGCGCTCAAGCCCATGAACTGTCCCGGGCACGTGCAGATCTTCCGCCAGGGCATCAAGAGCTACCGGGATCTGCCGCTGCGCATGGCCGAGTTCGGCTCCTGCCATCGCAACGAGGCCCACGGCGCCCTGCACGGCCTGATGCGGGTGCGTGCCTTCGTGCAGGACGACGCCCACATCTTCTGCACCGAGGACCAGATCGTCTCGGAGACCCGCGCCTTCTGCGACCTGCTGAAGAGCGTCTACCAGGACCTGGGCTTCGAGTCGGTGGCCGTGAAGTTCTCCGACCGGCCCGAGGTGCGGGCCGGCGCCGACGCCACCTGGGACAAGGCCGAGGCCGCGCTCAAGGAGGCCACCGAGGCCGCCGGCCTGGACTGGACCCTGAACCCGGGCGAGGGCGCCTTCTACGGCCCC
This sequence comes from Roseospira goensis, assembly GCF_014197795.1. Lineage (GTDB taxonomy): Bacteria > Pseudomonadota > Alphaproteobacteria > Rhodospirillales > Rhodospirillaceae > Rhodospira > Rhodospira goensis. The sequence goes on along the minus strand of NZ_JACIGI010000009.1, from coordinate 65,845 downwards.
AAGCTGGAGTTCGTGTTGCGCGATGCCATCGGCCGCGACTGGCAGTGCGGCACCTTGCAGGTGGACTTCGTGCTGCCGGAGCGCCTGGACGCCGAATATGTCGGCGAGGACGGCGAGAAGCACCGCCCGGTCATGCTGCACCGGGCCATTCTGGGCACCTTCGAGCGCTTCCTGGGCATCCTGATCGAGAACACGGCTGGGCGCTTCCCGCTGTGGCTGGCGCCACTCCAGGTGGTGGTGGCGACCATCACCAGCGATGCCGACGCCTACGCCAGCGCGGTGGTGACGGCGCTGCGCCGGGCCGGCCTGAAGGCCGAGATGGATACCCGCAACGAGAAGATTAACTATAAGGTGCGGGAACACTCGGCGGCCAAGGTCCCGGTGATCGCCGTCGTCGGCAAGCGCGAGGCCGAGGACCACACGGTGGCGCTGCGCCGCCTGGGCGGGGCGCGACAGGAAGTGCTTGCGCTCGAAGACACGCTGAATACACTCAAAGAGGAGGCAATGCCGCCCGATCTGGTGCGCCAGTCGGCCGAAGCCGGACCCGGCGGCATGGACCGGGTGGCCTGACCGCCCGCCCGGGCTCCCGCCGGGAAGCCGGAGGGGCTGGGGGGCGGACGGTCAAGGTCTTCGAGACCGGGTCTCCGCGAGACCGGGGTTCCGCGAGATTGGGGACCCCGGGACTGGGGACCCCGGGACTGGGGACCCCGGGACTGGGGACCCCGAGACTGGGGATCGAGGGACGCGGGACGCGGCCGCCAGGTCGCGCCGGACCAATGACCACAACGAACGAGGCAGTGCCATAGCTAGACCACCGATGACGGCGCCGCCGACCCGCGATGGGCCGCGCGTCAACGAAGCGATCAGGGTTCCGCAGGTTCGCCTGATTGATGCCGAGGGGGAGAACGTCGGCGTCGTGTCCGTGCGCGACGCCTTGAGCCGGGCCGAGGAGGCAGGGCTGGATCTCGTCGAGATCTCGCCAAGCGCCGACCCGCCGGTGTGCAAGATCCTGGACTACGGCAAGTTCAAATACGAGGCGCAGAAGAAGAAGAACGAAGCCAAGAAGCGCCAACGTGTCATCGAGGTCAAGGAGATCAAGCTCCGGCCAAACATTGATGAACACGACTATGCCGTCAAGATGCGCAACTGCCACCGCTTCCTGTCCGAGGGCGACAAGGTGAAGGTGACCTTGCGTTTCCGGGGTCGCGAGATGGCGCACCAGGATCTCGGCATGAAGGTTCTCACCCGGGTCCGCGACGACATGGCCGAGCTGGCCAAGGTCGAGCAGCTTCCCAAGATGGAAGGCCGTCAGATGATCATGGTGATGGCGCCGCGGTAGAGTCGAGTCACGTTCGAAATCGGACCGCATCTGCGGTTCCGATTTCGAGCGATCGGCGCTAGGCCATCTGATTTAGGGCAGAGTCACGCGATCAATCCGATCCACACTGTGATTCAGAGTGATCCGGATCTGCCCTACAGCCCGTTCTCGTGCAGCCAGTGCAGAATCGGGTCGGCCGCGTGGCGCCAGGTTTCCTCCAGCATCATGGCATGCGCCATCCCGGGCACGATCACCGGCTCGGCGTCGTAGTAGCGCGCCGTGCGGCGCACCATCGAGCGCGGGATGAAGGCGTCCTCGGCCGCGCCCATCACCAGCGTTGGCACCGGCTCGCGCGGCGGCTGGCGCGGCACGTCCCAGAACGCCATGTCCAGGATCACGCGCTGCGACTCGCGCTGGAAACCCTGGTAGTAGCGTTCGGCCCGCTCCGGCGGGACGTCGGTCGCGAACAGGCCGGCGTAGAAGACGTCCGGATTGATGAACGACTTGCCCACGGTCTGCATGAACGAGATGCCCTGCACCAGTCCAGGGCTGGCCAGCATCATGTGCCAGGAGCTTTCCAGCAGCCCCCAGGGGCCGACCGACGCCATCAGCACCATGGCGGCAGGCCGGTCGCGCTCGATCACCTTCTGCACCACCATGCCGCCCATGGAATGGCCGATCAGAACCACCGGCCGGTCGACCAGCCCCATGACATGGCCCAGGTCGTCGGCGTAATCGGACAGGCTGGCCAGGTCCAGGCGCTCGCGGCCCTCGCTGCTGCCGTGCCCACGCAGGCTGAAGGTGGCCGTCATGTAGCCCTTGTTGTTGAAGTAGGGCACGAAATACTCCTGCCAGCACCAGGCGCCGGCGAAGGCGCCGTGCACGAACACCAGGGCCGGGCGCTCGCGGGCGGCGGCGGCCCCCACCGAGGTGGGGCCGGCCGCCACGGCCGGGGGCGAAATCGAGATCTCAAGGCGCGGGCGGGTCGGGGTGATGACGGTCATGCGGAATCCGGGATGAAGCGACAGGCGCGTGACGCAGCCGTGACGCTGCGGTGACACGTCGACCATACCACGCCCGGCCCCATTCCACATCGCACCTTGGGATCAGGGCCGGGCACTCGGGCGGCCGGCGCACGGTCCCCCCATGGCACGGGGGGATCACGGGGCGCTGTCCGAGCCCCTATATTGGCTTGATATATATCGCGGTGTCACATATACCCGGCGCGTGTCGCGCTGGCCGTCGCGATCCCGTTCGCTGCGGCCCGGCGGCGTCGGCACCGTTCCCCGGCGACCCGTCGCCCGTCCGGGAGTCCGCCATGCCCCTGGATTCGAAGACCCTCTGCCTGGGTGCGCTCGACGCCGGGTACAACACCGGCTACGACATCCGCAAGGCGTTCGAGGACGGCCCGTTCCAGCTCTATCAGAGCCTCAGCTACGGCTCGATCTATCCGGCGCTCAACGCCCTGCTGGCCGACGGTCTGGTGACCTGCACCGAGCAGGCCCAAGACGGGCGTCCGGACAAGAAGGTCTATGCCATCACCGAGGCCGGCCGGACCGCCCTGCGGGCCGCCCTGTTGCAGCCGCTGGGTTTCGACCGGCTGCGCTCCGAGTTCATGTTTGCCCTGGCGTTCGCCCATCTGATGAGCCCGGGGCAGGTCTCGCGGCTGCTCGACGACTACGCCCGCGGCTATCGCGAGCTGGCCGAGGACCTGGCCTGCACCGACGCCGACCCGCCCCCCGGGCGGCGCTTCCTGGTCCGGCTGGGGCAGGAGGGCTGTCTCACCTGGGCGCGCTGTGTCGAGAAACACCGGGCGGCGCTTGAAGCCGATCTGACGGCGCGCGACCCTGCGGTCGCGGCTGGTGCCGGCACCGGCGACTGAGCCGCCCCGTCCGCTTCGGCCGCCGCGCGTCCGTCCGGGCGGCGGGGGTGGAGGCGGCCCCACAACGACGAAGAGCGCTGATGAAATCGTCCTATGCCATCGCGGTGCTCATCACCCTGGTGACCGTCGGCTGGGTCGCCTCCGGCATGATCGGCGCCGAGGAGGATCCGCAGGCGGCGGAGGAGACGCTGCGGCCGCCCGCCGCCATCCAGCGCGAGGCGCCGGTGCCGCAGGTGCGGGTGCGCCGGGCCGCCGCCGAGACGCGGCTCACCGACCTGCGGGTGCTGGGCGAGACGCGGGCCTCGCGCCTCGTGGAGGTCAAGGCCGAGACCGGCGGCCGGGTGGTCGAGACCGGCGCCGAGGACGGGGCGACGGTCGATGCCGACACGCTGCTGGTGCGCCTCGCCCTGGACGACCGCCAGGAGCGGGTGCGCCGCGCCGAGGCCGCCGTGGCGCGCTGGGAGGACCGCTACGCCGCCGACCAGCGCCTCGCCAATCGCGACTTCACCAGCCGCCAGCGGGTGCTCGAGTCGAAGGCCGCGCTGGAGGAGGCCCGCGCCGCCCTGGCGGCGATGCGCCTGGACATCGACCGCACCACCATCCGGGCGCCGTTCGCCGGCGTGCTGGAGACCCGGCTCGCCGAGGTTGGCGACTACGTGGGCATCGGCGATCCGGTGGCCCGGGTGGTCGATCTCGATCCCCTCAAGGTGGTCGCCAAGGTCGCCGAGGCCGACATCGGCCGCCTTCAGGTGGGCCAGCCCGGCCGCGCCACCCTGGTGACGGGGCGCAGGCTGGAGGGGCGCGTGTCCTACATCGCGCCGGTCGCCGATGGCGTCACGCGGACGTTCGCGGTCGAGCTGGAGGTGCCCAATCCGGACGCCACCGTGCCCGAGGGCATGACGGCGGAGGTGCGGCTGCCGCTGGAGCAGGTGCGGGCGCACCGGCTGTCGCCGGCGCTGCTGGCGCTGGACGACGAGGGCCGCATCGGCGTCAAGCTGGTCGATGCCGACAACCGCGTGGTGTTCCATCCGGTGCAGGTGGCCGGCGACAGCCGCGACGGCCTGTGGGTCGAGGGCCTGCCCGATCCGGCCACCCTGATCGTGGTGGGCCAGGAATTCGTGCGCGCCGGCCAGCGGGTCGAGCCGGTCGACGTCGAGACCATCGCCGCCAACAGCGCGGCTCTTGCCGAGGCCGACCGCGCCGCCCTTCAGGCCGGACGTGCGCCCGACGCCACCGTCGACGGCGTGACGGCGCCGGAAGGCGCGCAGCCATGAAGCCGGTGATCGACTTCGCCCTGGACCGCTCGCGCGCGGTGCTGGCGTCGCTGCTCTTGGTGCTGGTCGCCGGGACGGTGGCCTTCATCGAGATCCCCAAGGAGAGCGCGCCGGACATCCCGATCCCCATCATCTACGTCGCCCTGTCGCACCGCGGCATCTCGCCCGAGGACGCCGAACGGCTGCTGATCCGCCCCATGGAGCAGGAGTTGAAGGGCATCGAGGGCGTCAAGGAGATGCGCTCGACCGCCTTCGAGGGCGGCGCCAACGTGGTGCTGGAGTTTGAGGCCGGCTTCGACAACGAGCAGGCCAAGCGCGACGTTCAGGAACAGGTCGACATCGCCAAGACCGAGTTGCCCGACGAGACCGACGAACCCACGGTCAACGAGATCAACATCAGCCTGTTCCCGATCGTCGTCGTCACCCTGGCCGGCGACATCCAGGAACGCGCCCTGCTGACCATCGCGGACACCCTGGCCGACGAGATCGAGAAGATCCCCGCCGTGCTGGAGGTGGATATCGGCGGCGACCGCGAGCAGCAGGTGGAAATCATCGTCGATCCGGTCCGCCTGCAAAGCTACGGCCTCGCCAATGCCGACGTGGCGGCGGTCATCGCCCGCTTCAACCGGCTGGTGGCCGCCGGCACCATGGACACCGGCGAGGGCCGCTTCGCCGTCAAGGTCCCCGGCCTGTACGAGGACGTCACCGATATTCTGGACCAGCCGGTCAAGTTCACCGACGACGCGGTGGTGCGGCTGCGCGACTTCGCCACCGTGCGCGCCACCTACAAGGACCCGGAGGGCTTCGCCCGCGTCAACGGCCAGCGCGCGGTGACCCTGGAGGTCAAGAAGCGGGTCGGCGAGAACATCATCGACACCGTGGATGCGGTGCGCGCCGTGGTGGCGGCGGAGCGCGCACGGTGGCCGGACGGCCTGTCGGTGAACTTCATCCAGGACCAGTCGGACGACATCCAGACGATGCTGTTCGACCTTCAGAACAACGTCATCGCCGCCATCCTGCTGGTCATGGTGGTGGTGGTGGCGGCGCTAGGGCTGCGGTCCGGGCTGCTGGTCGGGATCGCCATCCCGGGGTCGTTCCTCACCGCCATCCTGCTGCTGGCGGCCATGGGCCTGACCGTCAACATGGTGGTGCTGTTCTCGCTCATCCTGGCGGTGGGGATGCTGGTCGACGGCGCCATCGTGGTGACCGAGTACGCCGACCGCAAGATGACCGAGGGCCTGCCGCGCCGCGCCGCCTATGGACTGGCCGCCAAGCGCATGGCCTGGCCGGTGATCGCCTCCACCGCGACCACGCTGGCGGCGTTCATGCCGCTGCTGTTCTGGACCGGGGTGGTGGGCGAGTTCATGAAGTTCATGCCCATCACCCTGGTGGCCACTCTGACGGCCTCGCTGCTGATGGCGCTGGTGTTCGTGCCCACGCTGGGCTCGCACATCGGGCGGCCGCAGGGTGGCAAGGCCGGCGCCAGCGAGCGCGTCACCGCGCGCGCCCTGGCCGGCGACGGCGACACCGACCTGACCCGGCTGGGGGGGCTGACCGGCGGCTATGCCCGCCTGCTCGCCGTGGCGCTGCGCCGGCCGGCCGTGGTGGTCACGCTGGCGGTGGTCGGGCTGGCGGCGAGCTGGTGGGCCTACGGCACCTACGGCCGCGGGGTCGAGTTCTTCCCCGACGTGGAGCCGCAGCAGGCGCAACTCCTGGTCCATGCCCGCGGCAACCTTTCGATTCACGAGAAGGACGCCCTGGTGCGCGAGGTGGAACAGCGCGTGCTGGCGCTGCCCGACTTCAAGGCGGTCTACGCCCGCACCTTCAACCGCTCGCCCCAGGATGCCGCCGAGGACGTCATCGGCATCATCGGCCTGACCTACAAGGACTGGCAGCACCGCCGGCCCTCCGACGACGTGCTGGCGCTGATCCGGGCGCGCACCAGCGATCTGGCCGGCGTGCGGGTGGAACCCGACGAGCCGGACGAGGGACCGCCGGTCGGCAAGGCGATCCAGGTCCAGATGACGGCGCGCGACGCCGCCGTGCTGCCCGAGGCGGTGGACCTGGTGCTCTCGGCCCTGGACGAGATCGGCGGCTTCATGGACGTCGAGGACAGCCGCCCGATTCCCGGCATCCAGTGGGAACTGGACGTGGACATGGGCCAGGCCGCCAAGCTGGGCGGGGACGTGCAGAGCGTCGGCAGCATCGTCCAGCTCGTCACCAGCGGCCTCAAGGTGTCGTCGTTCCGGCCCGACTCGGCCAAGGACGAGGTCGACATCGTGGTGCGCTACCCGGAGGAGGATCGCTCCATGGCGCAGCTCGATCGCCTGCGCCTGAATACGGCCGAGGGGCTGGTGCCGGTGTCGGCCTTCGTCGAGCGCACGGCAATGCCCAAGATCAGCCAGATCGAGCGCGTCGACGGCCGCCGCGTCATGACCGTCAAGGCCAACGTCGCACCCGGCATCCTGCCCGACGACAAGATGCGGGAGATCCGGGCCTGGTTGGCGGAGAACCGGGGGCGGTTCCCGCCCGGGCTGGACATCGAGTTCAAGGGCGAGGACGAGGAGCAGAAGGAGAGCCAGGCGTTCCTGTCCAAGGCGTTCGCGGTCGCCCTGTTCATCATGGCGCTGATCCTGGTCACCCAGTTCAACAGCTTCTATTCCGCCTTCCTGATCCTGTCCGCGGTGGTCATGTCCACGGTCGGCGTCATGCTCGGCCTGCTGGTCACCGGTCAGGCCTTCGGCATCATCATGACCGGGGTCGGGGTCATCGCCCTGGCCGGCATCGTGGTCAACAACAACATCGTGCTGCTGGACACCCACGAGCGTCTGAAACGCGAGATCGCCGACCCGCGCGAGGCCATCATGCGCACCGGGGTGCAGCGCCTGCGGCCGGTGCTGCTGACCTCGGTGACCACCATGCTTGGTCTGCTGCCGATGATGTTCATGGTCAACATCGACTTCATCAACCGGGCGGTCAGCTACGGGGCGCCGTCGATGCAATGGTGGACCCAGCTCGCCACCGCGGTGGTCGTGGGTCTGCTGTTCGCCACCGTGCTGACGCTGGTGGTCACGCCGTCGGCGCTGATGTTGCAGGCGCGCGCACATGGCTGGATGGAACGCCGGCGCGCCCGCCGCGCCCTGCGGGCGACCATGCCGGCGCCGGAGGGGGCGGCGGGGTCGGCGGCGGGCGATGCGGCCACCGGCGACGGCGACGCCGGACCGGCCGGGGACGGGCTCACCGGCGACGGCGGCCCGGAACCCGACGGGCCGGGCGCGGGTCCGCCCGGGGCCGGGCAGGCCGGCGACGACCGGCGCGGGGGGCGCGACGGCACCCGGCCGGGGGCCTCCGAGGGTCGCAAGGGCGTGCCGCACGCGGCGCGGGTGGCCTACCCGGCGGAGTGACCCCGGGCCGTGGCCGTCGCGACGGGTCCCGGCCCCATGCCGGCTTCCCCCGCGCCATGCCGGTCGCGTATCGTCGCCGGCGGACCGCGGCCCCGCCACAGCCGCGGGTCCGCCACAGACGACGGGAGAGCGCAGATGACCCCCATTCCGGCAACGTTGATCCGGGGCGACGGAATCGGCCCCGAGATCATGGACGCGGTGCTCGCAGCCCTGGACGCGCTCGGCGCGCCGTTCGCCTTCGAGGAGCGACCGGCCGGCCTGAACGCCATGGAGCGCCACGGCGGCGACCCGCTGCCGGAGGAGACGCTCGCCAGCATCCGCCGCACCCGCCTGGCGCTGAAGGGGCCGCTGACCACGCCGGTGGGGTCCGGATTCCGCTCGGTCAACGTCCGCCTGCGCGAGGCCTTCGGGCTCTACGCCAACCTGCGGCCCTGTCGGACCATCGTGCCGGGGCGCTTTTCGGACGTCGACCTGGTGGTGGTGCGCGAGAACCTGGGCGGCCTGTACGTCGGCCAGGAGCACTGGATTCCGGTGGCCGGCGACCCCCATGCGGTGGGTGTCGCGACCGGCTTTAACACCCGCGAAGCGTGCCGGCGCATCGTCACCTATGCCTTCGACTACGCCGTGACGCACGGCCGCAAGACCGTGACCGTGGTGCACAAGGCCAACATCCTGAAGGTGTTGAGCGGTCTGTTCCTGGAGGAGGCCCGGGCCGTCGCCAAGGACTACGCGGGCCGGGTGGCGTTCGACGAACGCATCATCGACGCCTGCGCCATGCAGCTCGTGCTCGACCCGGCGCGCTTCGACGTCCTCGTGACCACCAACCTGTTCGGCGACATCCTGTCGGATCTGGTGGCCGGGCTGGTCGGTGGGCTGGGCTTCGCCCCGGGCGCCAACATCGGCCCCGATGCCGCGGTGTTCGAGGCCGTGCACGGCTCCGCCCCCGACATCGCCGGCCAGGGCAAGGCCAACCCGGTGGCGCTCCTGCTGGCGGCCGGCCTGATGCTCGACCACGCCGGGCGGCCCGACGCGGCGCGGCGCCTGCGCGACGCCATCACCGCCACCCTGGCCGCCGGGACCGGCACACCCGACATCGGGGGCACGGCGACGACGGCCGAGTTCGGGGCGGCGGTCGCGGCGGCGATCCGTCGGGCGCCGGCGCCGACCGGCGCCGGCTGAGGCTGGCGCCCCGGGGGACCGGGGCGACGGGGTCAGCGACGGGGGGCAGCGACGGGGGTCAGCGACCGGGGTCAGCCCGCCGCCGCGCCGGTGGTGGTCACGCCGGGCACGTGCACGCGGCGCTCGACCCACTGCAGGACCTCGGCCACCACCCCGGTCAGCACCAGGTAGACCAGCGCCACCAGCAGGAAGACGTCGAAGAATTCGAACGTGCGGTAGCCGACCTGCTCGGCGCGGGCGGTGATCTCGCTCACGCCGATGGCAAAGGCGATGGAGGTGAACTTCAACTCCAGGATCGCCTCGTTGGACCACTGCGGCAGCACCCGGCGCAGCGCCTGGGGCAGGATCACGTGGATCAGCGCCTGCGTCTGGCCCATGCCCATGGCCCGCGCCGCCTGCATCTGGCCCTGCGGCACCGACAGCAGGGCGGCGCGGAAGTACTCCGCCTGATAGGCCGATGTGTTGAGGCCGATGGCGACCACCGCGGAGGTGAACGGGTCCAGCACGATGCCCACTTCGGGCAGGCCCAGGTAGATGAAGAACATCTGCACCAGCATGGGCGTGCCGCGGAAGATCTCGATGTAGCCGGTCGCCAGCAGGTACAGCGGCGTCGGCGCGTAGATCCGGCACCAGGCCAGCACCAGCCCGAAGACGAACCCGAAGCTGATGGCCAGGATCCACAGCCCGAGCGTGACCGGCACCCCCTCCAGGATGAAGGGCAGGTGTTCGCCGGCGAAATCCAGGAACTCCATCACGCCGACTCCTGATGCGTGATGACCTTCAGGAAGGCCCGCGTGCGCTCGTGCGCCGGGTTGGCGAACAGGGTCGACGGCGGCCCCTGCTCGACGATGGTGCCGCCGTCCATGAACACGATCTCGTCGGCGGCGGTGCGGGCGAATCCGACCTCGTGGCTGACCACCAGCATGGTCATGCCCTCGCTGGCGAGCTGCTTCATGACCGTGACCACTTCGCCGGTCAGTTCGGGATCGAGCGCCGAGGTGGGCTCGTCGAACAGGATCACCTTCGGGTCCATCGCCAGCGCGCGGGCGATCGAGGCGCGCTGCTGCTGACCGCCGGAGAGCTGCGCCGGGTAGTAGTGCGCGCGGTCGGCCAGCCCGACCCGCTCCAGCTCCTGCATGGCGCGCTCGGTGGCCGCCGCCTTGCTGCGCTTGAGGATGCGGCGCTGCCCCAGGCGGACGTTGTCGATCACCTTCAGGTGGGTGAACAGGTTGAAGTCCTGGAACACGAACGCGATGTGCCGGCGCATGGCGTTCAGGGTGGCGGGGGTGAGGGGCTGGCCTTCCAGCAGCACCCGGCCGGCGTCCGGCGGCGACAGATGGTTGATGCAGCGCAGCAGGGTGGACTTGCCGGTGCCCGACGAGCCCATGACCACCTTGGCCTCGCCCCGGGTCAGGGTCAGCGAGACCCCGCGCAGCACCGCGTGATCGCCGTATCGCTTGTGCAGGTCCTCGACGCGCAGGACCTCCTCGTCGCTCTTGGTCACGGCGACCTCCGCTCGAATCCGGGCACCGCCAGCCGGGCCTCGACCCGGTACAGCACGGCGTTGCCCAGCCGGTTGACGATGAAGTAAATGAGCGCGACCACGCCGAACACGATCAGGATGTTCCCTTGCGTGTTGGAGACGATGTACTTGGCCTGGCGCGTCAGCTCGACCACGCCGATGACATAGGCCAGCGACGTCGCCTTCAGTTCGGAGGAGAACTCGTTGGTCCATGGCCCGATGGCATGGCGCGCCGCCTGCGGCAGCACGATGGTGCGGATGGCCTGCCAGCGTCCCATGCCGATGGCGCGCGCCGCCTGCATCTGCCCGGCGGGCACGGACTGGATGGCGCCGCGGAAGATCTGCGATTGATAGGCGGCGGAGCGCAGGCCGAGCGCCAGCACGGCGGCCAGGAACGACGACAGCGCCACGAAGTCCGTCACACCGTAGTAGAACAGCAGCAGTAGGACGACCGCCGGCACGCCGCGGAACACCCGCTCGAAGGCCCAGCCGCCCAGCCGTGCCGGCCACGGGCCGTACACCTGGCCGAGGGCCAGGGTCAGGCCCAGCACCAGCCCCAGGGCCAGCAGCGCGGCCAGGAGTTGCAGGGCCACCCAGGTGCCGTGCATCAGGAACGGCAGATTGTCGTAGAGGGTTTGCCAGATCATCGGCACCTCGATCGGCGGAGGAGGGCGCCGGGGCGCGCCGCGCGCGGCCCGGCCCCGGGTACGGCGGGGCCGGGTGCCGCCGGGACGACAGCCGATCGCCCGCAGTCGGACTCACGCCGTGATCCGACGTCGGACGTGATTCGGCTGGTGATTCACCAGATAGCCCGGAGTCGCGCACCCGTTCGTGATCATGGACGAGATCACGAAGAGGCACGATCCGCGCTAAGGGGTGTAGCCCGGGATGGGGGTCTGATAGGAGTCGACGTAGTCCGGCATGGTGGTGGGAATCGGCCGGATGCTGGCCTGCGGGCTGTAGGTCTTGACGATCTCCGCCCACTGCCCGGACTCGGAGATGTTGACGATGCCGGCGTTGAGCTGCGCCAGCAGCCCCTTGGGATCGCCCTCCTGCACCGCCAGCGCCTGCGGCTGGTTCTGCTGGATGGTGCCGACGATCCGGATCGGGCGGCCCTTGTCGATCAGCTCCTCGGCGGTGTCGGTGCTGGTGACCACGGCGTCGAGGCGGCCGGTGCCCAGGTCCTCGACCGCGGTGATGTAGTCCTCGTAGGCCCGCAGCGTCACGTCGACGTCGCGGTCGACCAGGTTGGCCTGGAGCCATTCGTACTGGGTGGCGCCGCCCTGGGCGCCGACGGTGGCGCCGCAGCACAGCGCGGTGACCACGTTGTGGTCGGAGTCGGCCGCGACCAGCACCTCGTCGTCGTTCTCCCACCACGGAATGCTGAAGTCGAGGACCTTGGCCCGCGCCTCGGTCACGTTCAGGCCGGTCACCAACAGGTCGATGCGGCCCTTGGCGAGCGCCGGGATCAGCGACGGCCACGGCAGGTCCTTGAACTCCACCGTCAGGCCCTGGTCCTCGGCGATGGCGCGCATGGCGTCGATGGCGATGCCCTTGTAGGCGCCGTCTTCCACGTAGGCCCAGGGCGGAAAGGCGGCCTCGACGCCGGCCACCAGCGGGTCGCCGTCCTGCGCCAGCGCCGGCGTTGCGACGGCCATGGAAACAACGGAAACGACGCCTGCGGCCGAAAGGTGCTTGAGCATGAGAACCCCCTGTTCCGGTGAGAGAATTATGCAGTGCATGGGCAGAAAAAGCAGTGCGAAACGAGAGCGGTGTCTCGCTTCTCTGCCCGAGTGGATCCGGCGATCGCGCCCCTTGCCCGGTGCGCGTCTTTGTTGGTGGCGGTTTGGCCTCGTCCGGCTCCGCTTTGTTTTAGAATTTTATTGACGCAAAGCGTAGGCGCCGGGCGCGGGAAGATCAAGGCACGCGGGTAGAATTTCTTCCGCTTTCCACCGTTGTTTCGGGGAAAATCCTCTGCCGGGCCGGACGGCGATGGGGCCGCCGGCCGTCGGCGCCATCCCGGCCCTTGCCGGCGCGCGCGGGGGGCGGCATGGTCGCGGCATCGGGTCGGTCGGGGGGCGCGGGCGCGGCCCGGGCGGCGATCGCAACCCCGCTCCGCCTGGAGGCGCCCCGCCATGGTCCGTCGCCTGCCCCCGCTCACCGCGCTGCGCACCTTCGAGGCCGCCGCCCGCCACGGCTCGTTCGCCCAGGCGGCGGAGGAACTGGCGGTGACGCCGACGGCGGTCAGCCACCAGGTGCGGCAACTGGAGGACCTGCTGGGCGTGGCGCTGTTCGAGCGGCGGCCGCGCGGCCTGCGCCTGACCGATGCCGGCCAGCGGCTGGTGCCGGATCTGACGCGCGGCCTGGACCACATGGCGCGGGCCGTGGGGCGGCTGTCGGGTCAGCGGCTGGCCGGTGTGCTGCGGATCTCGGTGCTGCCGTCGCTGGCGACCATGTGGCTGGCGCGGCGACTGCCGGCGTTCCAGCGCCAGTATCCCGAGGTCGACGTGGATCTGGACCTGTCGAGCGAATCGGTGCGCTTCGATGGCCGCGACGGCGTGGACATCGGCGTGCGCTACGGCACCGGGCACTATCCCGGCCTGCACGTGCGGCGGCTGATGGGGGAGAGCGTGTTCCCGGTGTGCGCGCCCGCCTTGATTACCGGCCCGCGCCCCTTGCGGGAGCCCCGTGATCTGCGCCACCATGTGCTGATGCACAACAATCGTGTGCTGGAGACCGAACCGTGGATCACCTGGCGGCCGTGGTTGCAGTGGATGGGGGTGACCGATGTGGACCCGGCGCGCGGCCCCCGCTTCAGCGACGCCCACGTGGAGATCGCGGCGGCGGCGGCCGGCCTGGGGGTGATGCTGGGGCGCTCGGCACTGGTGTTCGATGACCTCGCGGCGGGTCGGCTGGTGCGGCCGTTCCCGCTGTCCCGGCCGGCCGACTTCAGCTACTTCGCGGTCATGCCGGAGGCCCATCTCGCCAACCCGATGGTGACGGCCTTCGTGGACTGGCTGCACGAGGAGACCACGGCGTTCGAGGCGCGCCAGGACCCGGCATTGTGCGGGGTGCCGGCGGCGGCCGCGACGGAGGACACGCCCGATGCGCGATGACGCCGCGGCACGCGGCCGCGTGGTGGTGCTGGTGAACAGCGCCGCCGGGGCCTTTGTCGGCGACGCCCAGGCGCCGCGCGCGCTGGCCGACCGCCTGGTGGTGGGCCTGATCGCGCAGGGGCTGCGGGCCACGGCACGGCTGGCCGACGGCGAGGCGATGGCCGGGGTGGCGCGCCAGGTGGTGGCCGACGGCGCCGCCGCCCTGGTCGTGGCCGGGGGCGACGGCACGCTGGCGGCGGTCGCCACCGCGCTGTGCGACCCGAAGGCGCCGGCCCAAGTGCCGATGGCGGCGGTGCCGCTGGGCACCGCCAACCTGCTGGCCCGCGACCTGCGCATGCCGGACGACCCCGAGGCGGCGGCGGCGGCGCTGGCCGACGGGGTGGTGGGCCGCATCGACGTCGGCCGGGTCAACGGCCGGGTGTTCCTGAACAGCGTGATCCTGGGCCTGTTCGCCAACGTGGCGCGCCAGCGCGAACGCTTCCGCGGTGCCATGACGCCGCTCCTGTGGGTCCGGCTGCTGTGGCGGCTGGTGCTGGCGATGCGGCGCTATCCGCGCCTGCGTGCCGTGCTGGCGACCGAGAACGGGGTCCACCGCGTCAAGACCCATGCCATGGTGGTGGCCGACAACGCCTACGCCGAGCGGCCGGGCCTGCTGGTGCGGCGCGACAGCCTGGGGCACGGCGCCCTCGCCATCTACGTCATGCGCCACCGCACGCCGTGGCGGCTGCTGCGGCTGGGCATGGGGCTGATGATGCTGGGGCAGTGGCGCCGCGACGCCGACCTGCTGACCGAGGACGCCCGCCGCCTGACGGTGGCGGTCCGCCGTCGGGTCCTGCGCGCCGCCGTCGACGGCGAGGTGGTGCTGCTGCCGCGCCGGGTCAGCTTCCGCCTCGACCCGGCGGCGCTGCCGGTGTGGGTGCCGGCCGAGGCCGCGCCCGTGCTGGCCCGGGTGGACGGGCCGGCGCGCGCGCTCTTGGCGGCGGCGGGCGACGGGACCACATGATCTCGGGTGACCGCCGAGGGCGGTTCGGTGTCGTGAGGTCGCGTGCGCACCCTGGCCCATGTCTCAGACCTGCACTTCGGCCGCCTCGACCCCGCGGTGGTGGCGGCGCTGGAGGCCGACCTGGCGGCGCAGGCCCCCGACCTGGTGGTGGTCAGCGGCGACCTGACCCAGCGCGGCCGCCATCACGAGTTCCTGGAGGCGCGCGCCTTCCTGGACCGGCTGGAGCGCCCGCTGCTGGTGGTGCCGGGGAACCACGACGTGCCGGCCTACAACCTGGTGAGCCGGTTCCTGTGGCCCTACCGCCGCTTCACCCGCCACATCGCCGCTGACCTGTTCCCGCTGGTGGCGGACGCGGAGATGGCGGTGCTGGGGCTCAACACCGCGCGCCGGGCCCTGGGGCACTGGAACTGGGCGCTGGGCAGCCTGAACGTCCGCCAGCTCGACCGCGCCGCCCGTGAGCTGGCCACGCACGGGGCGGGCCGCATCCGGGTCATCGTCACCCACCATCCGGCGGTGCCCCCGACGGAGCACCGTCACGGCCCGCTGCTGTTCCATGCCGAGCGCGCGCTGGCGGCGTTCGCGGACAGCCGGGTCGACCTGATGCTGAGCGGCCATCTGCACCGCAGCCACGCCACCCTGGTGACGGCGCCGGCGATCGGGGGCACGGGCGCGCCGGCCTGGCCGATGATCCTGGCCGGGGCCGGCAGCGCGACCTCGACCCGGCTGCGCGACGAGGCCAACGGCTACACCGTGGTGCGGTTGCAGGCACGGCCGCCGCGCCTGTGGGTCGAGACCCGCGGCTGGGACGGCGCGGGATTCGAGACCCGCGGCGTGCAGGTCTTCGACCGCCAGGATGGGCACTGGTCGGCGGCGCCCGGCGAGTCCGTCGACGCCTTGGCGTCACGGTGATGCGGGACCCGGTCCCGCGGGCCGGCGCGGCCAACCCCGAACGCAAAACCGCCGCCCCGGGCGCGGGGCGGCGGTCTTGGGGAGCCGGACGGCCGCGGGCGGCCGACCGGATCAGGTGGGGTCGCCCTACTGCAGGGTCTTCAGGTAGGCCGCCACGTCGTCCGCGAACTGCGGCGGCAGGCTGACCACCATGGCGCTGTCGGCCCCGCCGGCATACTTGTTGCGGAAGCCATCCGGATCGGCGACGTATTCCGTCAGGTTCTCCATGTTCCACTCCTCGATGCCGTTCTCGGCGAACAGCGGAGCGGCCTGGTAGCGGTCGAAGCCCTCGACCTGCGCCGGCGCCTGACCGTAGATGCCCCACAGGTTGGGGCCGACCATGTGCTTGCCGCCTTCCTCGAAGGTATGGCAGGCCTTGCAGACGCGGTTGGCCCACTTCTCGCCCACCGCCGGATCGGCGTCCTGGGCCAGCGCCACGTTGGTGGTCACGCCCATGGTCAGGGCGATCCCGGTCGCCGCGATCAAGGTCCTCAGCATTGGTGTCTCCTCTCGTGTTCTTCCGCGAAACCGACTGAAAGGGCTCAACCGATGGCAAGGTTTCCCTCAGTCGAACCCGGCCCTGAACCGAGGCACCGAGGGTCAACCCGCGGCGGACCCAGGCGTGGGGCCGAACTGGACGCAGACTTATACTGGATCCGCATCCCCGGCTCAAGTTGACCCTGGGGCAAACGTGCCGGCCCCGAACGGAGCCGTTGACGGAGCCATTGACGGAGCCATGGACGGCGCTGAGCCGGCGCCAACCGGCCCATACCCTGGATGCTGCCCCGCCTTTGTGGCCGGTTTGTGACCCCCGGGCGGCGGCCTCGCGGTGGTATCGCGGCCTGGTGCGGGCAGATGCGCACGGCGCCGGGCGCGGCGGCGGCAAAGCCGCGGGACGGCGCGGGCGGCCACTTGCAAACCGCGAAAGGAGTGTGGTAAGGAACCCCCGTCTTCGGCGGCGCCCCCTCCGAGGCCGAGTTTTATTGTTGAATTTCAATGCCCTGTCGGCGCCCTGCCGGCGGTGTTGATCAGCACGATATCGGGACAGCGCGAAAGTGGCATCGGAATCGACACGGGTATCCGGGCTGGCCGTCCGCTATGCGGCGGCGCTCCACGAACTGGCCGAGGAGACCAGGGTCACCGACGAGGTGGCCCGCGACCTGAAGGTGCTTCAGGACATGCTCGGCGAAAGCGACGACCTGCGCCGGTTCATCGCCAGTCCGGTGATCGCGCGGGCCGACCACGAGACGGGGATTCTCGCGCTGGCCGATCGCGTCGGCGTGTGCGCCACGACCCGCAACTTCCTGGGTCTGGTGGCGCGCAAGGGCCGCTTGGCCGCGCTGCCCGGGATGATCCTGGCGTTCCAGCGCGAACTCGCCAAACGGCGCGGCGAACTGACGGCCCAGGTGGTCACCGCGCGGCCCCTGGACGACGCGCAGAGCGCCAGCCTCGCCGCCCGCCTGAAGCAGGTGGTCGGCAACGAGGTCGCCATTGACGCGCGCGTGGACCCGGCCCTTCTGGGCGGCATGGTGGTCCGGCTGGGATCGCGCATGGTCGACAGCTCCCTGCGCGCCCAACTGCAACGCTTGAGTCTCTCCATGAAAGGGGTTGGATGATGGAAATCCGCGCGGCGGAAATCTCCGCGATCCTGAAGGACCAGATCGCCAGCTTCGGGGCCGAGGCCGAGGCGGCCGAGGTCGGCACGGTGCTGTCGGTCGGTGACGGGATCGCCCGCATCCATGGCCTCGACAACATCCAGGCCGGCGAGATGGTCGAGTTCCCGGGCGGCGTCCGGGGCATGGCGCTGAACCTGGAAGAAGACAACGTCGGCGCGGTGATCTTCGGCGAGGATACCGGCATCCGCGAGGGCGACACCGTCAAGCGCACCGAAGCCATCGTCGACGTGCCGGTGGGCGCCGGCCTGCTGGGCCGGGTCGTGGATGCGCTCGGCAACCCCATCGACGGCCTCGGTCCGGTGGGCGACGTCCAGCGCAAGCGCGCCGACGTCAAGGCGCCGGGCATCGTGCCGCGCCGCTCGGTGCACGAGCCGGTGCAGACCGGCATCAAGGCCATCGACGCCCTGATCCCGATCGGCCGCGGCCAGCGCGAGCTGGTCATCGGGGACCGCCAGACCGGCAAGACCGCCATCATCCTGGACACCATCCTCAATCAGAAGGATGTGAACGCCAAGGCCAAGGACGACAGCGAGAAGCTGTACTGCATCTACGTTGCCGTCGGCCAGAAGCGTTCGACCGTGGCTCAGGTGGTGAAGACCCTGGCCGACCGTGGCGCGCTCGACTACACCATCGTGGTCGCCGCCACCGCCTCCGAGCCGGCCCCGCTCCAGTATCTGGCGCCCTACACCGGCTGTGCCATGGGCGAGTGGTTCCGCGACAACGGCAAGCACTGCGTCATCTTCTATGACGATCTGTCCAAGCAGGCCGTGGCCTACCGCCAGATGTCGCTGCTGCTGCGCCGCCCGCCGGGCCGCGAGGCGTTTCCGGGCGACGTGTTCTATCTGCACTCGCGCCTGCTGGAGCGCGCGGCGAAGCTGAACGAGGATCACGGGTCCGGTTCGCTGACCGCGCTCCCGGTGATCGAGACCCAGGCGAACGACGTCTCGGCCTACATCCCGACCAACGTCATCTCCATCACCGACGGCCAGATCTTCCTGGAGACCGACCTGTTCTTCAAGGGCATCCGCCCGGCGGTGAACGTCGGCCTGTCGGTGTCGCGCGTCGGCTCGTCGGCGCAGGTCAAGGCGATGAAGAAGGTGGCCGGCACCATCAAGCTGGAGCTGGCGCAATACCGCGAGATGGCGGCCTTCGCGCAGTTCGCCTCCGACCTGGATCCGGCGACCCAGAAGCTGCTGAACCGCGGCGCGCGCCTGACCGAGCTGCTCAAGCAGGGCCAGTACTCGCCGTTCCCGGTCGAGGCGCAGGTGGTCTCCATCTACGCCGGCACCAAGGGCTACCTGGACGGCATCAAGGTCGACGAGGTGGGCCGGTTCGAGCGCGACATGCTGAGCGAGATGCGGGCCAAGTCGCCGGAGATCCTGGAGGCCATCCGGACCGAGAAGGTCCTGTCCCAGGAGACCGAAGAGAAGCTGGTGGCGTTCCTGGACGGCTTCGCCCGTACCTTCGCCTGATCGACCGACCTCGCCCCCAGGAGCAAAGGCGCCGCGCCCCATGCCGAGCCTGAAGGACCTGCGTAACCGGATCTCGTCGGTCAAATCGACCAAGAAGATCACCTCGGCCATGAAGATGGTGGCCGCCTCGCGTCTGCGAAAGGCGCAGGAGGCGGCCGAATCGAGCCGTCCGTTCGCCGAGCGGATGAACCGCATGCTGGGCACCTTGGCCGGCAGTGTCGTCGGCCTGCCCGGCGCGCCCCCGCTGCTGGCCGGTACCGGATCGGACCGGCGTCACCTCATCGTCGTGGTGACGTCCAATCGGGGCCTGTGCGGGGCGCTGAACTCGAACACGGCGCGCAATGCGCGGGCGCTGATCCGCGAGTTGCAGGCCGACGGCAAGGAGGTCAAGGTCCTCTGCGTCGGCCGCAAGGGGCGCGACCAGCTCAAGCGTGACCATCAGAATTTGATCATCGACACCATCGAGGACTTCGGCCGGCGCACCGTCACCTACGCCGAGGCCGAGGCGGTGGCCGAGCGCGTGCTGGACATGTTCGACGCCGACGCGTTCGACGTCTGCACGCTGATCTACAACCGCTTCCGCTCGGCCATCAGTCAGGTGGTGACGCGGCAGCAGTTGATTCCGTTCCCGGTCCCGGAAAGCGCCAACGACAACGAGGCGGCGGCCGACGACGGACCGCGGGCGATCTACGAGTTCGAGCCGTCCGAGGAGGACATCCTGGCCGACCTGCTGCCGCTCAACGTGAAGACGCAGATCTTCCGCGCCATGACGGAAAACTACGCCTCCGAACAGGGCGCGCGCATGACGGCTATGGACAACGCCTCGCGCAACGCCGGCGAGATGATCGACGACCTGACACTGCAGTACAACCGCACCCGCCAGGCCATGATCACCAAGGAACTGATCGAGATCATCTCCGGCGCCGACGCGCTCTGAGGCGGCGTCCGCCGGACGCGTCACCGCATCCCGGGTTTCCGTGTCGCCCGCAACGGACACGGACCACTTGCTGACAGGCGCGCGCCACCCCTTGCGCCGCGCGCCGCGACGGACCAGGCAACCAGGAGCACACGCCACATGGTGACCGCGAACACGAACACCGTCGGCACGATCACCCAGGTGATGGGCGCGGTCGTGGACGTCCGCTTCGAGGGCGAACTGCCCCCCATCCTGTCCGCGCTGGAGGTGGACAACCACGGCACCCGCCTGGTCCTGGAGGTCGCCCAGCACCTCGGCCAGTCCACGGTCCGCACCATCGGCATGGACAGCACCGACGGCCTGGTGCGCGGTCAGGAGGTGCGCGCCACCGGCGAGCCCATCCGCATGCCGGTCGGCCCCGAGACCCTGGGCCGCATCCTGAACGTGATCGGCGAGCCGGTGGACGAGCGCGGCCCGGTCACCACCAAGATGACCAGCCCGATCCACAAGGGCGCGCCCGAGTTCGTCGACCAGTCCACCGACACCGAGATCCTGGAGACGGGCATCAAGGTCATCGACCTGCTGGCGCCCTACACCAAGGGCGGCAAGGTCGGCCTGTTCGGCGGCGCCGGTGTGGGCAAGACCGTGCTCATCATGGAGCTGATCAACAACATCGCGAAGGGGCACGGCGGCTACTCCGTGTTCGCCGGTGTCGGCGAGCGCACCCGCGAGGGCAACGACCTCTATCACGAGATGATCGACTCCGGGGTGATCGACCTGGAGGGCACCAACTCCAAGGCCGCGCTGGTCTACGGCCAGATGAACGAGCCGCCCGGTGCCCGCGCCCGCGTCGCCCTGTCCGGCCTGACCCTGGCCGAGTACTTCCGCGACGAGGAAGGCCAGGACGTGCTGTTCTTCGTCGACAACATCTTCCGCTTCACGCAGGCCGGCTCGGAGGTGTCCGCGCTGCTCGGCCGCATGCCGTCCGCGGTGGGCTACCAGCCGACCCTGGCCACCGACATGGGCAACCTGCAGGAGCGCATCACGTCGACCAAGAAGGGCTCGATCACTTCGGTGCAGGCCATCTACGTGCCCGCCGACGACCTGACCGACCCGGCCCCGGCGACCTCCTTCGCCCACCTGGACGCC
Organism: Roseospira goensis; assembly: GCF_014197795.1. GTDB lineage: Bacteria > Pseudomonadota > Alphaproteobacteria > Rhodospirillales > Rhodospirillaceae > Rhodospira > Rhodospira goensis. Next base: position 44,986 of record NZ_JACIGI010000009.1, on the reverse strand, counting down.
ACCACGGTGCTCAACCGCGCGATTTCGGAGCTGGGCATCTACCCGGCCGTGGACCCGCTGGACTCCACGTCGCGCGCCCTCGACCCGAACGTGGTCGGCAAGGAGCACTACGACGTGGCCCGTGAGGTGCAGCGCGTGTTGCAGACCTACAAGTCGCTGCAGGACATCATCGCCATCCTGGGCATGGACGAGCTGTCCGAAGAGGACAAGCTGATCGTGGCGCGCGCCCGCAAGATCCAGCGTTTCCTGTCGCAGCCGTTCTTCGTCGCCGAGGTGTTCACCGGCTCGCCGGGCAAGTACGTCAAGCTCGAAGAGACCATCAAGGGCTTCAAGGGCCTGGTCGAGGGCGAGTACGACCACATGCCGGAGCAGGCGTTCTACATGTGCGGCACCATGGACGAGGCCATCGAGAAGGCCAAGAAGATGGCGGCCGAGGCGGCGTAACGGTCGCCGGCGCGGGGCCGCGCCCGCGGCCCCCCGATCACGCCCCCGATCACGCCCCGAATCACGGCGCTTTCCCATCGGTCGGCCCGCCCGCGGGTCGACGGCAAGGAACGGACAGAGCATGGCGGACACGACGGAATTCGAACTGGTCTCCCCCGACCGGCTGCTGATCTCGGAGCCGGTGGAGATGGTGGTCGTTCCCGGGGTCGAGGGCGACTTCGGCGTGCTCCCCCGCCATGCCCCCATGCTGTCGACGGTGCGCCCGGGGGTCATCGACATCCACGAGGGCGGCCAGGTGAAGACCCGCCTGTTCGTGGCCGGCGGTTTTGCCGAGGTCACCGAGGACCGCTGCACCATCCTGGCCGAGGAAGCCCTGCGGCTCGACGAGGTGACCGCCGAGACGGCGCGCGAGCGGCTCCAGTCCGCGCGCGACGATCTGGCCGAGGCCGAGGATAATCCGTCGCGCGCCCGCGCCACCAAGGCGGTGTCCGTGGCCGAGGCGCTGGTGGCGGCGGCGAGCGGCTGAGCGACGCCGCCCGGTCCAGCGGTGGACGACTGCAAAACGGGCGCCCCCAGCGGGGCGCCCGTTCGCTGTTGCGGGGGTGGGACTCTCCGGGGGTCATTCCCCGGGGCGAAGGGCCTGCGCGGTCGTGCAGCGTTTTACCACCGCCGAGCACTTCGTGATGCTGCCGAAGCCCCAGCCGGCGCGGTTGTCGCTGCGCACGGCCAGAATGCGGCCGTCCTGCACCGCGACGTCGAACACGCAGGCGCGGGCGTGGCGGTCCGGGTCCGCGTTCAGGTCCGGGGCGGGGTCGGCCCGCAGCCGGCCGTCCGGCCCGCGCGGCTGGGCCGAGGAGTACACGTAGGCGGTCGGGGTGCCGTCCGCGCTCTGCTGTACGGCCAGGGGTTCGCCGATGCAGCGGGCCAGTAGGGCGACGTCCTGGCCGACCAGGGCCTCCTGGGCCGCGCGGACGGTCTTCAGGTGGGGCGCCCCGCAGGCGCCGAGCAACAGCGGTGCGGCGGCGGCGAGGCCGAGGAGGGCGAGGCGTGGGGGCGTAACCGTCATGGGGCTCTCCGTGGTTGGCGCGGGGGCCGCCGCCGTCAGGCGGCGCCTTGCGGCAGGCGGCCGGTCATGCGCAGGCCGTCGCGCATGTTCAGCCCCAGCAGGGTGATGTTGACCGCGCCGGCCACCAGTTCGACGACCTGCACGGCATAGAACGCGGCATCCAGCTCGCCGGCGTGGGCCTTGGCGGCGAGAAACAGCGCGGCCGGGATCAGGACCAGCAGGCCGTTGGCGGCGATGAACGGCATGCGCTTGCGCTTGGGGTCGACCAGGCCGCCGCGCTGCCCCTTCGACAGCCGGAAGCCGCTGCCGCCGGCCGCCATCAGGGCCGGGATCAGCACGATGAACCCCCAGGGGATCCAGGTCTTGACGGCGATGATGGCGGAGACGGGACCGAACGCCTCCGAGACGACGGTCGCGATCCAGAAGGTGAGGATGGTCGCCAGGGCGACGGCGCCGGCGACGGGATGAAGGGCCTTGGGCATGGACGGCTCTCCTCTCAACGGGTTGAACATAGCCGGCTATATACCATAAACATAGCACGCTATTCAAGATGGCGACGGGGTCATCATGGCGGCCCTCCGGCCGGCTGCGGCGCCGCGACCCCGTGCGCGCCGCCGCGCCGGGCCCGGCTGGTCGCGGTCCGCTCGCGCCGGATGCGGCGGCTGAAGACCAGCGCATACAGGGCGGGCACGAACAGAAGCGTCAGGAAGGTCGCGCCAAACAGCCCGCCCATGATGGTGGTCGCCATCGGTCCCCAGAACGCGGAGGTGCTGAGCGGGATCATGGCCAGGATGGCGGCCAGCGCGGTCAGGACCACCGGTCGGGCGCGCCGCACCGTCGCGTGCACGATGGCGTGGGCCAGCGGTTGGCCGGTCTGGCGCACGTCGGCCTCGATCCAGTCCACCAGGATGACGGCGTTGCGCATGATCATGCCGGCCAGCGCGATCAGCCCCAGCAGGGCCACGAATCCGAACGGCCGGTCCGCCAGCAGCAGCGCCAGCACCGCCCCTATGATCCCCAGCGGGGCCGTCAGCACCACCAGCAGCAGGCGTGCAAAGCTCTGCACCTGGACCATCAGAACGGTGAGCATGCCGAGGATCATCGCCGGGAACAGGGCCACGATGGAGGCGTTGCCCTTGGCCGATTCCTCGATCGCGCCGCCTTTCTCGATGTGGAAGCCGGGCGGCAGGGCGGCGCGGATGCCCGCCAGACGCGGCCACAGGTCCATCGTCACGTCGGGGGGCTGGACGCCGTCGACCACGTCAGCGCGGACGGTGATGGTGATGTCCTGGTTGCGCCGGCGCAGGATCGCCTCTTCGGCCTCGTAGTCCAGGCGGGCCACCTGGGTCAGGGGCACCGGCCCTGCCCGGGTCGGGATGGTCAGGTCGCCCAGGTGCGCCAGGTCGACGCGTTCGTTCGGCACCGCGCGTGCGACCACCGCCACCGGCTCGGTGCCGTCGCGCACCGTGGTGACCGCGACCCCCGAGACCAGGGTGTTGAGGGTGCGGGCGACGTCGGCGGTGTTCAGCCCGAGCGCGCGGGCGCGCGCCTGGTCCACGTCCAGCACCACCACGGGCAGGCGTTCGCTCCAGTCCAGGTGCGGGTCCACCAGCCGTGGGTCGGCGCGCATCACGTCCTGCACCGCACGGGCGATGCGGCGGGCCGCCATGGCATCCGGCCCCATGACGCGGAACTCGACCGGGAAGCCCACCGGCGGCCCGTACTTGAAGCGGTGCACCCGCACCCGGGCGCGGGTCAGGGCGCCGTCCGCCAGGGCCGCCTCCAGGCGGGCCTTGACGCGTTCGCGCGCGGCCACGCCCTTGGCCACGATAATGATCTGCGCAAAGGCGGGGTTCGGCAGCTCCGGGTTGAGCCCGAGCCAGAAGCGGGGCGGCCCGGCGCCGATCGTGGTGGTGGCGGTGGCGATGTCCGGGTCGCCGGCCAGCAGCGACTCGGCCTCGCGCGCGACGGCGGCGGTGACGTCGATGGCCGTGCCCTCCGGGAGGCGCAGGTCCACGAACAGCTCCGGGCGTTCCGACAGCGGGAAGAACTGGCGCGAGACCTGCCCGAAGCCGACCAGCGCCGCGGCGAACAGGGCGACCGTGACGATCACCACCACCAGGCGGCGGCGCACACACCAGGCCACCACGGCGGCCAGCAGGCGATAGGGCCGGGTGGCGTAGGGATCGCCGCCGTGCCGCTGCTGGCGGCCGGCGAAGCTGGGCAGCAGCCTGACCCCCAGGTACGGGGTGACCACGACGGCCACCAGCCAGCTCGCCATCAGGGCGAGGCCGACCACCCAGAAGATGCCGCCGGCGTACTCGCCCACCGCCGAGTTCGCGAACCCGATCGGCAGGAAGCCGATGGCGGTGACCAGGGTCCCGGTCAGCATGGGAAACGCGGTCGAGGTCCAGGCGTAGCCGGCGGCGGCGACGCGGCTCCAGCCCTCCTCCATCTTCACCACCATCATCTCGACCGCGATGATGGCGTCGTCGACCAGCAGGCCGAGGGCGATGATGAGCGCCCCCAGGGTGATGCGGTGCAGGTCCAGACCCAGCATCGCCATGCCGATGAAGGTGAGCGCCAGCACCACCGGCACCGACAGCGCCACCACGACGCCGGTGCGCACCCCCAGGGTCAGGAAACTGACCGCCAGCACGATCGCCAGCGCCTCCGCGAAGACCTTGAAGAACTCGCCCAGCGCGTGGTCGACCACCCGGGGCTGGTCGGCGATCTTGGTCACGTCGATGCCGACGGGAATCGCGGCCGCCATCTCGGCCATCAGGGCGTCCGCCGCCTCCCCCAGGGCTAGGATGTTGCCGCCCGACTCCATCACGACGCCGAGCAGCAGGGCCGGCGCCCCGCCGACCCGCACCAGGTGGCGCGGCGGGTCCTCGAAGCCGCGCGTGACGGTGGCGACGTCGCCGATGCGGAAGACGCGGCCGCCGGCGGCGACCGGCGTCTCGGCCACGGCGCGGGCGCCGTCGAAGGCGCCGGAGACGCGCAGCGGCACGCGCTGGGCCGTGGTCTCGACGATACCGGCGGGGGCGACGGCGTTCTGATCCGCCAGCGACCCGAACAGGTCGGCGGCCGACAGGCCCAGCGTGGCGAGCCGGGCGTGGCTGAACTCGACAAAGATGCGCTCGTCCTGATTGCCGTACAGGGTGACCTTGCGCACGTCGGGCAGCCCGAGGAGGGCCTGGCGCAGGCTCTTGGCGACGTCCTTCAGGGCGGCGTAGTCGGTGCCCGCGCCGGTGATGGCGTACAGGATCGAATCGACGTCGCCGAACTCGTCGTTGACCGCGGGGCCGATCACCCCGTCCGGCAGGTCGGGCTTGAGGTCGCGCAGCGTCTTGCGGAGCTGGTGGAACAGCTCCGGCAAGGCGCGCGGCGGCATGCTGTCGCGGAACTCGACCTGCAGGGCGGTGAACCCGGGCTGACTGTAGGTGGTCACCGACTCGAACCAGGCGAGTTGTTGCAGGCGGGTTTCCATCCGGTCCGCCACCTGGGCCTGCATCTCGGCGGCGGTGGCGCCGGGCCAGCGGGCGGTGACGTTGGCGACCTTGATGGTGAAGCCCGGGTCCTCGGCCCGGCCCAGGCCCAGGAAGGCGATGGTCCCGCCGATCGCGATCACCAGGACCAGGAACAGGATCAGCGCCGGGTGGCGCACCGCCCACGCCGAGAGGTTGCCGGGTCCCGTGGCCTGCTGGTGAGGGCTGCCCCCGTCCATCGCGCGTCCCCTAGAACGAGAGGGTGTCGACGACGCGCACGGTCTGTGCGGCGTCGAGCTTCTGGGTGCCGAGGGCGACCACCCAGTCGCCCGTCGCCACGCCGCCGCCCAGCACGGCGGCCTCGCCCTCGTAGGCCACCACCGCGACCGGCTGCCGGCTCAGGGTGCCGGCGGCGCGGTCGACCACGAACACCGCCGGCCCGTCGCCGTCGTCGCGCAGCGCGGCCAGCGGCAGACGGGCGACTGGGCCGCCGTCGTTGGCGCGCACGGTCACGGTCACCGTCATGCCGAGTCGCACGTTCGGGTCGGGGTCCAGAATGCTGAAGCGCGCGTCATAGGTGCGGGTCAGGGGGTCGGCGGCGGGGGCCAGCTCCCGCAACCGGGCCTGGTAGGTGCGGTCGGGATCGGCCCACAGCGACACCCGCGCCGCGCCGGCCCGGGCCTGGGCCACGAACCGTTCGGGCAGGGCGACCAGGGCCTCGGTCTCCGCCGTGCCGGCGACGCGGATGGCGGGTTGTCCCACCGCCACCACCTGGCCCGGTTCGACCAGCACGGCGGTGACCACGCCGGCGACGTCGGCGCGCAGCACGGCGTAGTCCAGGGCATTGCGGGCCAGGGCGACGGCGCGTTCGGCCCGGGCGAGCCGGCCCGCGGCCTCGTCGGCGGCGGCGCGGCGGGCGTCCAGGACCGACTCGGCGTTGACGCCGCGCCGGTGCAGCGACTCGGCCCGGCGGCGTTCCGATTCGGCCAGGCTCAGGGCGCTGCGGGCGGCGCGCGCCTCGGCCTCGGCCTGCTCGAGTCGCAGACGCAGGTCGGTGTCGTCCAGGGTGGCCAGCGGCGCCCCGGCCGTGACCCTGTCGCCGACGTCGACCGGGCGGCGCGCCACGCGCCCGGCGACCCGGAAGCCGTGATCGCTTTCGAGTCGCGGGCTTACCGTGCCGACGAAGCGGCGTTCGGTGACCGGTGCCTCGTAGCGCACCTGCGTCACCAGCACGGGCCGCGCGGCCCGGTCGCGGTCCGTCGGCGCCGCCGTGTGGGCGGACGGGCGGGCGGCCTGGGAGGCGGCCTCGGTCTGGCATCCGGCCAGCGGCGGTGCGGTCGCGAGCGAGAGGACAAGCAGCAGGGCGGCGGGGGACGGTCGCATCGGACGCTCCTCGGGTTCGTGGCGCACGGCGGCGCCGGCGGCGACGGAAGGGCGCGGCGGCGGGCCAGGGTCCCGGTGTGTCGCGTTTGCGACAACTCATGCGCGCTTATTTTTCGGGTTGAACGCACGGCGCCAATCTGGTAACTCGTTTCCTGGATGGCAACTGGTTGTCAGAATAGCAACCGGTTGTCACGGAAACAAGACCGCGGATCCGGTGTGAGGCCCGTCGCCAAGCACCGGTCATCCCTCACGGACCCGCGTGACATCGCGGCGGGGACCTGCGCCAGAACGGCCGGTCCGCACGGGGAGGTGTCGTCTGCCGACCGTCGGCGTGCGACCCAAAGCCCCTACTTCCTGCTGGAGAATTACAGCGACCGAGACCGGTGGCCGCGTCGCGGCCCCGACCCCTGGCGCGCGGCCGACCCCTCGGAGGCAACCATGACCCCCACACCACCCCGACCGCCCGGCTCGTCCGCGCCAGAGCGCGTCCCGCTCCCCCGCCCGGTGCCGCGCCCGTTTCATCGACCGCATCCCCCGTCACAGAGGCCCCATTGCCATGAAGACTGACCACTCCATCGACGTCGCCTGCCCCGCGGACCCGGCCTTCCGGGTCGGGCTGGACGTCAGCCGCTGGCCGGAGATTTTCCCGCCCTGCCTGGCCGCCCGGGTCCTGGAGGAAACCGACACCCGGCAGAAGATCGCGCTGACCGCGCGCGCCAACGACGCCGTGCTGAGCTGGGAGTCCGAACGCGCCATCGACCGCGACAACCGCCGCATCAGCTTCGCGCAGAGCAAGCCGTCGCCTCTGGTGCAGTTCATGAAGGGCACCTGGCGCTTCGAGCCCTCGGACGCCGGCTGCACCATCACCCTGACCCACGACTTCGAGATCGCCGACAGCGTCGCCGGGATCGTGGAGGGGGTGACCACCCGCGAAGAAGCCGCCGACTTCATGATGCGGTCGGTGGAAACCAACAGCCGCAAGGAGCTGGCCGCCGTCGCCGCCCGCCTGGAGCGCGAGCGCTGGCGCCACGCCTTCGCAGAGTCCCTGGTCCTCACGCAGCCGGCCGCGCTGGTGTTTCGCCTGTTGCGCGACGCCGCGTGCTGGCCCTGGCTGCTGCCGCACTGCACCGGCATGGAGGTGCTGTACGACGACGGCACCTACCAGGAGTTCGTGATGGTGGTGCAGGTCGGCGAGACCGAGGAGCGTATCCGCAGCGTGCGCATCGTCTCCGCCGACCGCATCGACTACTTCCAGCCCGCCCCGCCGCCCGCGCTCACCGAGCACCGCGGTCGCTGGACCGTGACCGAGACCGAGGCCGGCACCGAGGTCGTCTCCTGGCACGAGGTGGTGTTGAGCCCCGCGTTCTGGGCCGGCAAGGACCCGGAGGAGGCCAAGCACACCGTCGAGACCGCCATCAACCGCAACAGCCTGGGCACCATGCAGGCCATCGCCGCCAAACTGGGGGGACCCGATCATGCGTAACGCCCTCATCACCGGCGCCAGCCGCGGCATCGGCAAGTCCATCGCCGCCCGCCTCGTCGCCGACGGCTTCAACTGCGTGCTGGTGGCGCGCGACCCGGACCGGCTCCAGGAGACCGTCGCGGCGCTGTCGCGCCCGGACGTCACCGTCGTCGGCCTGACCTGCGACGTCACCCAGCCCGAGGCGGTCGCCGCCCTGGTGCAGCAGGCGCGCGAGGCTCTCGGCTCCATCGACGTGCTGGTCAATTGCGCCGGCCGCAGCGGCGGCGGCGTCACCAAGACCATCGCCGACGACCTGTGGCGCGACGTGATCGAGACCAACCTGAACGCGGTCTTCTACGTCACCAAGGCGGTGTTGCAGTCCGAGGCCATGGGCAGCGGCGGCGCGGTCATCAACATCGCCAGCACCGGTGGCAAACAGGGGGTCGTGCACGGCGCACCCTACAGTGCCTCCAAGCACGGCGTGGTCGGGTTCACCAAGGCGCTCGGCCTGGAACTGGCCCGCGACGGCTCGGACATCACGGTCAACGCCGTCTGCCCCGGCTTCGTCGAGACCGAGATGGCCCAGCAGGTAAGGCGCAACTACGCCAAGATCTGGGACGTGACCCCGGAGGTGGCGAAGAGCCGCATCGAGGCCCGGGTGCCCATCGGCCGCTACATCGAGCCGGACGAGGTCGCCGCCATGGTGTCCTACCTGGCCTCCGACCACGCCCGCGGCGTCACCGCTCAGGCCATGAACGTCTGCGGCGGCCTGGGCAACTACTGATCCCCCCGTCGCCAGGACACCCGCGACCCACTCGGGAGCACAGCATCATGAGCACGCGGAGAATCGTGGTGACCGGCCTGGGGGTCATCGCCCCCACCGGCACCGATGTGGACACCTTCTGGGAGAACACCCGCCTGGGCCGGAGCGGCGTGTTCCGGATCGACACCTTCGACGTCGCCGGCTTCCAGTCGCAGGTCGCCGGCGTGGTCCGCGACTTCCGCCCCGAGGACCATGGCCTGGAGGACGCCGAGGCGCGCGGCCTGGACCGCTTCGCCCAGTTCGCCCTGGCCGCCGCCGCCGAGGCCATGGGCCGTGCCGGCCTGGCCGACGGGGGCTGCGACCCGGACCGTCTCGGTGTCAGCGTGGCCACCGCCATCGCCGGCACCAAGTACATGGAAGAGGCATTCCTGCGCCTGACCGACGGGGCCACGGCGCCGCTCGACGCCACCCGCTCGGACCCGGCGCTGCTGCCCGGGACCTGCTTCCACGTCGCCTCGTCGGAGATTGCCCGGACCTACGGCGCGCGCGGCCCGGTCAGCACCCTGGCGACAGGCTGCACCGCCGGCCTGGACGCGCTCGGCGAGGCCATGGAGATGATCCGCGCCGGCGAGGCCGACGTGGTCATCGCCGGCGCCGCCGAGGCCCCACTGACCCCCATCGCCATGGGCGCCTTCGACATCATCGGCGCCATCACCAGCGACCGCAACGACACGCCGGAGACCGCCTCGCGGCCCTACGACGCCTCCCGGTCCGGGTTCGTGCTGGCCGAGGGCTGCGGCATCCTGGTGCTGGAGGACCTGGAGCACGCCCGCCGGCGCGGTGCCCCCATCCTGGTGGAACTGACCGGCTTCGGCTCCACCTGCAACGCCTATCACATGACCGACCTGCTGCCCGAGGGCCTGGACCTGCACCGGGCCATGCGGCTGGCGCTGACGGACGCCGGGATCGCCCCCGAGCGCATCGACCATGTCAACGCGCACGGCAGCTCGACGCCGCAGAACGATGTCAACGAGACCAACGCGGTCAAGCGCACCCTGGGTCCGCGGGCGCACGAGATCCCGATCTGCTCGCTGAAGTCCATCGTCGGGCACGCCCTGGCGGCGGCCAACACGGTCGAGGTGGTCGCGCTGGTGCAATCCATCGTGCACCAGGAAACGCCGCCCACCAGCAACCTGGTCGACCCCGATCCGCGCTGCGACCTGGACTATGTGCCGGACGGGCCGCGCCAGGCCCGCATCGACGTCGCCCTGAAGGACGCCAGCGGGTTCTCCGGCATCCACAGCGCCCTGATCGTCGCCCGCTACGACCCGGCCGCGTCCGGTTCCCATCCCCATTCCGAGGAGGCTCGCGTCGCATGACCCGTGACGTCGTCATCACCGGCATCGGCGTTGTGCTGCCGAAGACCCGGACCGTCGAGGACCTGTGGGCTCACGGCACCGCCCCGGGCCATGGCCGCGCCCCGACCGTCGAACGCCTGTCGCCGCGCCTGCACGGCAGCCGCATCGACGAGACCGTTCTGGACAACGCCCTGCCGCCGCGGCTGGCCCGCAAGCTGGACGTGTTCACCGTCTACGCCCTGGTGGCCACGCAGTCGGCCATCGCGGACGCCGGCCTGGACCTGGCCGCCATCGACCGCACCCGCTGCGGCGCCTTCGTCGGCAACTGCTTCGGCGGCTGGCGCTTCACCGAGCGCGAACTGCGCCACCTGCACACCCAGGGGCCGCGCAGCGTCAGCCCGTTCCAGGCCACGAGCTGGTTCCCGGCCGCACCGCAGGGGCAGATCACGATCGTCCACGGCCTCAAGGGGTTCAGCAAGACCTACATGGCCGACCGCATGAGCAGCCTGGTTAGCGTGGCCGCGGCCGCGCGCCAGATCCGCCAGGGCCAACTCGACGTCGCCATCGCCGGTGGCGCCGAGAGCACCAACACCGACTTCGTGCGCGCCGCGCTGGAGCACGTCGCCGCCGCCAACGGCGAGCCGGCCCCGCACGACAGCGGGTTCGCGGTGTCGGAGGGCGCGGTGTTCCTAATCCTGGAGGATGCCGCCCACGCCCGGGCGCGCGGCGCCAGGGTCTACGCGCGGGTGCAGGCGTTCGCCATGCGCAACGCGCCCTGCGGGCCGGACCAGTACGGCACCGACCCCGACACCCTGCAAGGCACCATGCGCCGGGTGCTCGGCAACATGAAGGCGGACATCGTGCTGCCCGACGCCAGCGGGCTGGCGCGGGTCGACGCCTGCGAGCAGGCGGCGCTGGCGGCGGTCTGCCCCGGCGTGCCGACGCTGCGCCCCAAGGACCGCTACGGCCACGCCTTCGGGGCCGAAGGGGCGCTCGACGTGGCCTTCGCCAGCCTGATGCTGCACCGCCAGCGGTCGCTGCCCGGGACCGCGCCCGACGATTCCGCCCCCCCGTTCGCCGCCCCCGACGCAACCCCCGCCACGATCGAGCGGGTCCTGATCAACGCCTGCGCCATGGGCGGCGGCGCGGGCAGCCTCGTGCTCACCAAAGAGACCTGAAGGGAGACCTGAGATGACCAGCACCACCGACCGTGTTCATGCCGTCGTCATTGAGGCCATCGCCGAGTCCATCAGCGTGGACCCCGCCACCATCCAGCCCGACACCGCGTTCGAGGACGACCTGGGCATCGATTCGACCGAGCTGATCGGGATCATCGTCGACATCGAGACCGCCTTGCAGGTCAGCCTCAAGGGCGTCGACTACGCCGGGCTGAAGACCCCGGCGGATCTGGTCGCGGCGACCCTCGCCCGGCTGCGGGTGGCGGAGCCCGCCTGAGCCCCACGCGCCGCTTCGCCGGCCCACGGACGGTCCCGGATCGCCGACGCAGAAGCGGCGCCGGGTCCGGACAGTCCGCCCGCGCTCGACCCGGAGACGCGGGTCCGGTCCCCGCCGCGCCCGCGCGCGCGGCGACCACCAGGGAGGTCCTCATGCTGCACACCTTCATGTTCTACGACCGCGCCCCCGACGACCTGCCGGGCTGGCCCATCCTGCGCCGCATCAGCGGGCGCGGCGGACGCCTCGCGCTGCCACTGTCGCCCGCCGACGCCGACGCCTTCGATCGTCGCGGCTACGGCGGCGGCCGGTTCGGCTACGTCACCCTCGATGCCGGCATCGACGGCAGCGCCCCGCTGCCCGGCCCCAAGGGCGTCCGCCCCACCCTGGTGCTGCGGACCCGGCGCGCGATGCGCACCCAGGGGCGGACCTGGACCGCGCCCCAGGCCCCCGCCGCCGGCGTGGTCATGCTGATCCTGAGCGAACTGGCGGCCCCGGATGCCGACGCCTTCCTGGCACAGTTCACCACCGCCAGCGCCTTCATGGCCGAGCAACCCGGGTTCTGCCTCACCCGCCTGTACCGGGCGGAGTCCGCCGAGGAGGAGGCGGGGGCGACCTTTGTCAACGTCGCCGCCTGGACCGGCCTGCGGCCGTTCGTGCGGGCGTTCTCCAGCGAGGCGTTCAAACGCATCCTGGTGGGCGGGTTCGAGGCCCGCAGCCGCATCATGGTCGCCCGTGTCCCCGCCGTCGAGGATCGGGAGGCTGCGTGATGATCGCCCGTATCGACATCCTGGAGACACCCGACGCGGGGCCGGCGGCGCGCCTGTGGGGGCGCGCCCTGCGGGCGGCGGCCGGCATGCCCGGCTTCCGCGGCGCCCGCCTGCTGCGGGTCTACCGCCGTCTCAACCGGACGGGCTACGCCCTGGTCGGCCTCAGCCGGTGGGACAGCCTGGCCGCCTATCACGGCGCCGAGGACGCCCTGCACCGGCGCCCCTTCGGCCCCGAGACGCCGCCCGGAGTCAATCTTTACGGCCGCGTGGACGCCAGTCCGCCGTGTGCGCAGCCGGTCGAGGCCGAGCAGATCGTGGTCACCAACCCCTACCGCATCGACCGCGGCGCGGCGGCCGAGAACGCCCGCATGTGGGCCGCCACCAAGACGCTGATGCAGACGCGCGAGGGCTTCCTGGACGCCGAGCTGTTCCAGAGCTTCCACCCGGACGCCGACGCCTACTACTTCGTCAGCCGGGCGCGCTGGCGCACCGAGGCCGACTTCCTGCGCCAGTTCGCCGGCCAGGACTACAAGGCCCTGGTCGCCCCCTACGAGGGCACCTTCCAGATCTGCTTCTCGCGCGTCGCGGACGACGTTCCCGACCCGGCCGCCCCGGCCATCCCCGGGGGCGCCGACGCACCCGCGCCCGCGCCGTCCCTCTCCCTCTCCCTCGCCACCGAAGGGGTGTCGTCATGATGATGGTCATTGATTTCCTGGAGACCGAGGACCGCACGCGGGCCAAGGAGACCTGGTGCGCCGTCAGCGGCTTCCTGTCGCAGCGGCCCGGTTTCCGCGACGGCCAGCTCGTCGAGACCTTCCAGACCGTGCAGGCCCGCGCGGACTACGCCCTCGCCAGCATCTGCCAGTGGGACAGCGAGGCCGATTGGGACGCCGCCCGCGCCGCGGCCAAGGCCACCCCGGCGGTGACGACGGTGCTCGGCGGGTCCGGGACCCGCTTCACCAGCCTGAAGACCGAACTGGTGGACGGCCGGCCCTACGTCTACCAGACCGCATCGCCGCACCTGGTGTTGCTCGACGTCATCTACCTCCAACCCGGCCAGGCCGACGCCTACGCCGCCATGTGGCACGAGGCCGCCGATTTCATGGGCACGCAGCCCGGTTTCGTCAACGCCAGCCTGTTCCGCAACAGGAACACCGACGACGCCATCGCGTTCGTCAACATCGCCGAGTGGGACTCGCCGCGCCCGTTCTTCGACGCCGTGCACACGGACCGGTTCAACGAGATCGTCGCGCCCTTCAAGGAGGATTTCTCCCTGTTCCTGACCACGCGGACGGCCTACCGGAGCCGCAACGCGGCGTCGCTGCTGATGGGGGACGCGGCATGATCTACCTGACCGACATCGTGCTGGGCGCGCCAGACCCCGCCGTGCGCGACGCCTGGGTGGCGGAGACCCAAGCCCTGAGCGGCCGGCTCGGTCCCTGCGCCGCCGAGCTGTTCGAGATCAGCGAGGACATCCGGGACGCGCACTACGCCTATGTGGGGCTGCGCGCCTGGGCGGCGGATCCGGACCTGGAGGACGCGCTCGCCGGCGGCGCCCTCGACGGCAGCGTGGCCGGCCGCCCGGTGGAGCGGGTGGTGCTGCGGCTGCGCACCCAGCTTGGCGCGCCGGCGCCGACGGCCCCCGGCACCGTCTGGCTCGTCAACCCGTTCGAGATCGCCGGCGCCGAGATCGCGGGAGCGCTGGCGATGTGGGACCGGGCCAAGGACCACATGGAGGCCCACGCCGGGTTCGTGAACGCGCGCCTGTTCCGGGCCCGCTCGCCGCACGCCCGCTACGGTCTGCTCAACGTCTCGCAGTGGCGCAGCGCCGCCGACTTCAAGGCCGCCCTGGGCGACCGCGCCTATGACCGCCACCGCGCACGGTCGCTGGCCTACCGGCTGCATCCGTCGCTGTGCCGGCGCGTGGTGGCCCCCGTCGACGGTCCGCCGGGGGTGGCAGGCCCGGCCGCCGCCGGCCTCGTCGCCGCGGACTGATTGACCTGGTCTCAAACCCGAAAGGAGCGCGCCATGTCGCGACCCGTGGCCCTCGTCACCGGCGCCAGCCGGGGCATCGGGCGGGAAATCGCCCGCCATCTGGCCGACCGGCAGTTCGACCTGATCCTGGTGGCGCGCGATCAGGCCCGCCTCGCCGCCGCCGCCGCGGATCTGCGCGAGCGTGGTGGCGGGGCGGCCGACCCGCTGCCCGTCGACGTCTGCGACCTCGACACCGCCCCCGGCGCGGTGCGGGCGGCGGTGGCGCGGCGCGGCCGACTCGACGTGCTGGTCAATGCCGCCGGCATCTTTCACTTCGGCACCAGCACCCTGGCCGTCGCCGACCTGGAGGCCCTCCTGCGCACCAACGTGCTGGCGATCCATGCCCTGTGCCAGGCCTGCCTGGAGCCGCTGGCGCAGGCCGCGCCCGGCCGCATCTTCAACATCGCCTCCGTCGCCGGCCTGGAGCCGTTCGCGCCGGTGGGCGGCTATGCCGCCAGCAAGCACGCCCTGGTCGGCTACGGGCGCTCGCTGGCGCGCGAGTTGCTGCCCCGCGGCATCCGGGTGACCACGCTGTGTCCCGACGTGGTCGACACCGACATGGGGGCGGGCTCCGGCATGCCGCCCGAGGACATGATCGCGCCGGCCGATCTGAGCCGGGCGGTGGACTTCGTGATGGGGCTGTCGCCGGGAGCGGTGGTCGAGACCCTCGCCATCGGCTGCCGGCCTCCGACCCAGGGTGCCCGGGCGGGGGCCTAGGCCGGCCGCGCCGGGGACGGCACCACCCTGGCAGCCGGTCTCGCTGTCCGCCCTGGCGTGCGCGGCCACCGCGCCCGGGGCCGCCGACGCCGTCCATGTGGTCGTAATCGACGGCGGCCCGGGCGTCGACTGGCGCCCGCGCAGTGCGCGGACGGCGCGCACGCTGCTGCACGCTGTGACCGGCGACTCCAGCCTGGGCATCCACAAGGATCCGCGCGGCAAGCCCTTCGTTCCGAGACGGCCAGGGGGGCGGCCGGTGCATCTCAGCGTCAGCCACAGCCGGCACGTCTTCGCCCTGGCCGTGGGGCCGGTCCCGCTTGGTCTTGACGTCGAGGGCCTGCGCCATCCCACCCGCTGGCGGTCTGTATACGCCTGGATCACGCCGCCGGCGGAGCGGCTGCCGGATCCGGACCCGGATACGTTCCTGCGCGGCTGGACCGCCCGGGAAGCCGTGGTCAAGCTGCTCGGGACCGGGCTCAACCACGGGCTGGATACGCTGTCGCTGCCGCCCGACCCCCCGTCCACCGCGCCGGGGCCGCCCGCCGGGTCGAGCCCCTTCCGGCCGGTCCCGCTGGACGGCGGGCCGTGCTGGATCACCCATCTGGCGCCGTGGCGGGAGCGGGCGGTCGCCCTCGCCCTGGAGAGTCCGCAGCCCGTGCGTAGCTATGTCGTGATTGACGCTCTGGTCGTTTGAGGCTTACGACAGACCGGTCAGGTAACGGTTCGTGACGTGCCATGTAAGGGGAGAGGGAAACGGAGATGTAAGGGGAGGTCCGTGCGTCTTGCCAAACTCATGGAGTGCATAGAAAAGTGCCGGATACCCATACGAGCAATGACCTGCTCCTCACCGATATCATGCTTGAGATCTTTCGGCTGCGCCGGAAGCTGCTCGACAAGGGCGATGATCTCGTCAGGCCGCTGCGCATGACCAGCGCCGACTGGCAGCTTCTGGGCGCCGTGGCCCTGGCCGGACAGCCGATGACGACACCGATGATCGCGGAAGCCATGGGCCTGACCCGCCAGGGCGCCCAGAAGCGGCTGAACCGGATGGTCGAGCAGGGCTATTTCCGCCAGCAGGCCAACCCCCGCCACGAGCGGTCGCCGCTGTACGTCCTGACCGAGTACGGATCGGCGGCGTTCAACAAGGCGATGGCGCTGCACGCGCGCTGGGCCAGCGCGCTGGTGCAGGACCTCGACCCGGATCACCTCGAACACGCCCTGGAGGTGCTGCAGGCGTTGGGGCGCCGCCTAGAGGACGTCAGGGTTCCGCGCGCCGGCGTCCCGGGGACGGGGGAGGACGGCGCGGCAGGGGGCGGACCGGGGGGCGTCAGCGCGCCTCAAGGTCCATCTTGAGGCTGAGCAGCTTGAGCACGTCGCTTTGCGCCAGCACCCCCACCGGCCGGTGCCCATCCGCCACGATCAGGGCGTCGACTGCGTGGGTCTGGAGCTTGGCGACGGCGTCCATGGCGTCCGTGGTGGGCGCGACGATCTCGGCCCGGTCGGCCGGGATCATGACGGCGCGCACCGGCGTCGTCTCCCAGTCGGCGCGCGGCACGGTGCGGATCTCCGCCAGCCCGATCACACCCACCAGGCCGCCGTCCTCGACCACCGGGAAGGCCGGCTGCTGGGTGGCGTAGACGTAGCGGTCGACCAGCGCGGCCAGGGTCATGTCGGCGGGAACCGCCTCGGTCAGGGGGTGCATGACGTCCTCGGCGCGCACGCCCGTCATGAGCCGGCGGATCTCCATCTGCTGGTAGCTGCCGGAGGCGGCGGCACGGATGAACATGCCGATCAGGATCCACCACAGCCCGGCGACGAAGGCGCCCTGTAGCGCCGAGACCACCCCCAGGACGATCAGGGCCAGCCCGAACAGCGCGCCCATGCGCGAGGCCCAGCGCGTCGCCCAGCGCAGGTCCTTGCTGATCGCCCACAGCGTGGCCCGCAGGGCGCGCCCGCCGTCCATGGGGAACGCCGGGATCAGGTTGAAGACCGCCAGGATCAGGTTGAGCCAGCCCAGGTAGTCGATCACCGCGACGGCGGGGCCGGCACCCTCCGGTCCGCGCCCCAACGCCGCCAGGCCCAGCAGCAGGGCCGCCAGCACCAGGCTGATGGCGGGGCCGGCCAGCGCCATGACCAGTTCGCCCTTGGCGCTGGCCGGCTCCTGGTCCATCTCCGCCATGCCGCCGAACAGGAACAGGGTGATGCCCTTCATCTCCATGCCCATGGCGCGCGCGGCCAGGGAATGCGACAGCTCGTGGATGACGATGGAGGCGAACACCCCGATCACGCCCGCCGCCGCCATCCACCAGTAGGTCGCGGCGGGCCAGCCGGCATAGGTCGCGGGAAAGAAGCCGCGGGCCAGCGAGATGGCGATCAGGATGGCGAGGAAGGCCCAACTGACGTTGACCCGCACCTCGAAGCCGAAGACGCGGAATAGCCGGAGCGTGCGTCCGAACATGGCTGGCGTGCTCCCAAGGCGGCGCCCGCCGCGCCGCGGATGGCCCATACCGCCCAGTAGCGCACGCCGGCCCCGGCAAGCGCCTTAACGTGGGTTAAGGCGCCGGCGGCGGAACCGTACCACGCTAGGCTGCGCACAAACGCGAAGCGCCGTCCGTGCCCCCGGCCCTGCGGCCGGCGACGGGCGGGCGGCCCGGCACGGAGCGGAACCATGAGCGATCAGGGGCGCGTGGCCCTCGTCACCGGGGGCGTCCAGGGTCTGGGGGCGGCCACGGTGCGGGCGCTGGCGGCGCGCGGGTTCGCCGTCGCCGCCGGCTGCCGCACGGTGCGCGACGAGGCCCAGGCGTTCGCCGACGAGAGCGGCGCCCGGGTCTACGGCTGGGACGTGGCCGACTTCGACGCCTGCGGCGAGGGCATCGCCGCGGTCGAGCGCGATCTGGGACCGGTCGACGTGCTGGTCAACAATGCCGGGGTCACCCGCGACGTCATGCTGCACAAGATGAGCCGGGCGGACTGGGACGCCGTCGTCGACGTCGACCTGGGCTCGATGTTCAACATGTGCCGCCACGTCATCGGCGGCATGCGCCAGCGCGGCTACGGCCGCATCGTGAACATTTCCTCGGTCAATGGCCAGCGCGGCCAGGCCGGGCAGACCAACTACTGCGCCGCCAAGGCCGGGGTGCTGGGCTTCACCCGGGCGCTGGCGCGCGAGGGCGCGGGCAAGGGCATCACCGTCAACGCCGTCGCCCCCGGGTTCTCGGACACCCGCATGGTGGCGGCCGTCCCCGACGACATCCTGCAGCGCATCCTCGCCCAGGTGCCCCTGGGGCGCCTGGGCGAACCCTGGGAGATCGCCCGCTGCGTCGCCTTCCTGGCCTCCGAGGACGCCGGCTTCATCACCGGCGCCACCCTGGCGGTCAACGGTGGATTCTACATGACCTGACGCCAGCGCCAGGCCAAACCGCATGCGGAGGGACAGGCCATGAGCGCCGCCAAGCCGAGCAACGTCGTCGCCCATCCGGCGAGCGTCGAGGCGCGCCCGCCGGCCGCGGAGACCCGCGAAGAGCGCCAGGGCCTGACGGCGAGCCCGCCGGAGATCGCCGAGCCGGAGGCCTTCGAACTCGACGACCGCTTCAGCACCGAGAGCCTCGACCGCGCGTTCAAGGCGCATCTGGCGCGGTTCACGGTCGGCGTGACCCCCTTCGGTCTGACCGCCACCATGCTGTCGTGGTGGGTGCACCTGATGGGCTCGCCGGGCAAGCACGCCTTCCTGACCGAGAAGGCGGTCCGCAAGATGATGCGGCTGGGCGTCTATCTGGGCGCCCTGGCCCGCGACCGCCACGCCCCGCCGTGCATCGAGCCGCTGGCGCACGATCACCGCTTCGACGACCCGGGCTGGCGGCACTGGCCCTACGCGGTGATCTACCAGAGCTTCCTGCTGACCCAGCAGTGGTGGCACAACGCGACCAACGACATCGACGGCCTGTCCCATCACCAGGAGCAGGTGGTGTCCTTCGTCACCCGCCAGCTCCTGGACACCGTCTCGCCCGCCAACTTCGTCTGGACCAACCCCCAGGTGACCAAGACCACCCTCGAACAGGGCGGCATGAACCTGCTCCAGGGCTTCCAGAACTTCGTCGAGGACTGGGAGCGCGCCATCTCCGGCAAGCCGCCGGTGGGGGCCGAGGATTTCGTGCCCGGCCGCACGGTCGCGATCACGCCGGGCAAGGTGGTGTACCGCAATGACCTGATCGAGTTGATCCAGTATGCGCCGACCACCGAGCGGGTGCAGGCCGAGCCGGTGCTGATCGTGCCGGCCTGGATCATGAAGTACTACATCCTCGACCTGTCGCCGGAGAACTCGCTGGTCCGCTATCTGGTCGGCCAGGGGTTTACCGTGTTCATGATCTCGTGGCGCAACCCCACCGCCGAGCACCGCGATTTCGACATGGCCGACTACCTCCAGATGGGGGTGAGCGACGCCCTGGACGCGGTCACCGCCATCGTGCCGGGCCAGAAGGTGCACAGTGTCGGCTACTGCATCGGCGGCACCCTGATGGCCATCGCGGCGGCGGCGATGGCGCGCAGCGGCGACGACCGTCTGAAGACGCTGACCCTGTTCGCCACCCAGACCGACTTCAGCGAGGCCGGCGAACTGATGCTGTTCATCAGCGAAAGCCAGGTCGCGTTCCTGGAGGACGTGATGTGGGACCAGGGCTACCTGGACACCAAGCAGATGGCCGGCGCGTTCCAGCTCCTGCGCTCCAACGACCTGCTGTGGTCGCGGTACGTGCACGAGTACCTGATGGGCCGCCGCCAGGGCATGTTCGACCTGATGGCCTGGAACGCCGATGCCACCCGCATGCCGTACCGGATGCATGCCCAGTACCTGCGCCACCTGTTCCTGAACAACGAATTGGCCCAGGGCCAGTACAAGGTGGGCAGTCATCCCGTGGCCCTGAGCGATATCGACGTGCCGGTGTTCTGCGTCTCGACCACCAGCGACCACGTCGCGCCCTGGCGCTCGGTCTACAAGCTGCACCTGCTGGCCCACACCGACATCACCTTCACGCTGACCAATGGCGGGCACAACGCCGGCATCATCAGCGAGCCCGGCCACGCCGGGCGCCGCTTCCGGATCCTGACGACGCGGGTGGACGACAACTATCTGTCGCCCGAGGCCTGGCAGGACGAGGCCGAGGCGCACGAGGGATCCTGGTGGCCCGCCTGGTCCGCGTGGCTGACCGAACGGTCGTCGGGCGCGGCGGATCCGCCGCAGATGGGCGGCGGGGTGCGCGCCTATCGACCCAAAGCGGATGCGCCGGGCAGCTACGTCATGCAGCGCTGAGAGGACTGCCGGCGGCGTCGGGCAGCGCCGCCGGCATGGCGTCCTGCGCGATATCGGCGTATCCTGTTCGTCCCTTGCTTCAGACGGGAAGGGGGCGGGTCCGCGCCCGGTGCGGTGCCGTGCCGGTCGACGCGGGTGGAGGCGCCGATGCTCGAGTCATGCGCCGCGCCGGACGCACTGTGCGCGCCGGCGGCGGCCGCGGACGCCGGTGAGCGGTGTCCGTCCCGGTCCGGGGCGCTGTCGCCCGGCGACGGCGCCGCGCGCTGGGGCGGCCGACCGCGGCGCGTGCCGGCCGGGACCGAACTCCGGTTCGAGGGCGATCCCGCCGACAGCGTGCTGTGGGTGCTGACCGGGTGGGTGGCGCTGTCCAAAAGCCTGGACGACGGCCGCCGCCAGATCCTCGACCTCGTGCTGCCCGTCGATCTCATCCAGGCCGTCGCCGCCGACGGGGCCACCTCGTCGTGCCGCATCACCGCGTTGACCGAGACCGTGATCGCCGCCTGTGCGTGGCCCGCCTTCGCCCGCCGGCTGGCCGCGACGGCGGCGCTGCGCGAGCTGGTCGATCGGCTCGCCGCCGCCGCCGCCGCGCGCCAGACCGAACGCATGCTGCGCCTGGGCCAGGGCACGGCCTATGAACGCGTCGCCCACGTGCTGCTGGAACTGTTCGTGCGGCTGGAGGCGGCGCACCAGACCGCCGAGACGGCCTTTCCGCTGCCCATCACCCAGACCGAGCTGGGCGACCTGACCGGCCTGACCAGTGTGCACGTCTGCCGCACCCTGCGCCGGCTGGCCCGCAACGGCGTGATCCGTCATCCCGATCACGCCATCGTGATCCGCGACGTGGCGGAACTGTGCCGCATCAGCCGCCTGTCGCTCGACCAGTTCCGGACCCAGATCCTGCCACCCGGCCTGACGATGGCGCGCCCGGCCCTGGCCTGACCCGCCCCGCCGCCACCGCCACCGCCACCGCCACCGCCGGCCGGCAGGGCGCCAACGCCGGCCGGCAGGGCAAGGGCGAACGCCGGGTGGCGGCCGTCATCAGCCGATTGCGACAAACCGGACTCGGGGCGCGATTTCGGTTTATGGCGATAATCGGCTGTAAAATCAATAATGTAGAGCCGATTCACGTTCGAAATCGGACTGCATCTGCGGTTCCGATTTCGAACAATCGGCTCATGGGGTCGGGTCCGCGGGCGTGGGCGGCCGGGGCGTGGTGGCGAGCAGGCGCTGCACCACGACCGGCGCGGCGATGCAGGTCACCAGGCTGACCAGCACGGCGGCGGTGTAAAGCCGTTCCGGCACCGCCCAATCTCCCAGGGTGACGCCGTGCAGCATGACGATGAGGAAGATCTCGGCGCGCGGCACCATGCTGACGCCGATCAGCAGGCCGTCGCGCCGGCTGGCCACCAGGGCGGCCGGCAGGCCGGCGCCCAGCAGCTTGCCCAGGACGGCCGCGCCCAGCAGCACCAGGCCGATCCCGAGCGCCTGATGCAGCGCGGTGACGTTCACCGCCACGCCGATGACGACGAAGAAGAAGGGCGCGAACAGGGTGTACAGCACCGCGAACGAGCGGTCGATCTCGCGCTCGGCCGGGTCGCGGCTGAAGGCCAGGCCGGCGAACAGGGCGCCGATGGCCATGGAGAACCCGAGCAGGTCGGCGACCGCGGCGATCAGGAAGGTCGCCCCGGCGGCGAACACCAGCGGCCCGAGTCCGGGGTCAAGGCGGTGGAACCAGGCCGTCAGAGGCTTCTCCAGGCGGCGTGAGAACAGGTAGCAGCCAAGGCAGAACAGCGCCAGCTTGGCGATCTGCCAGCCCGCCGCCTGGGCGGCGGCGCTCCACAGCGGGCCGTTGTCCGCGGCCTGGAGGATCGGCACCATCGCGAACAGCATGCTCAGCAGGATCACCGCCGAGACGTCGTCCAGCTCCGCCACGTCCAGCAGCAGCGCCCCGCGCGGGGTGTTGAGGTGGCCGCTCTCCTCCCACACCGCGGTTGAGACGCCGATGCTGGTGGCGCTGGCGGCGACGGCGACGAACAGCGCCGGGATCAGGCCGTAGCCGGGCCACAGGGACACAACCAGGAAGGCCAGCGCCGCCGCCACGGCCATGTTGGGCAGCCAGATGACCGCCGCGTTGCGCAACTGCTGCACCAGCAGGCCGAGGTCGCTTTCCAGCCCGACCCGGAACAGCAGCACCACCACGCCCAGCTTGGCCAGGACCTCCAGGTTGTGATGAAGGGCCGGGGTGAGGAACGGCACCAGGGTATCGAGCCCCGACAGTCCCACCCCGATCAGGATGAAGCCCGCCATGGCCGGCAGCCGCCAGCGCGCCAGGCCGCTGCGCAGCAGGGTGCCGGCCAGGGTGACGGTCCCCAGGAGCAGCAGCAGAAGGGCGTATTCCTGCGGTGATTCGATCATGGCGACTCTCTCGGCTGGTCCGGCCTTCGCACGCTCGCAGCCGGCGCCCTGTCGGGCGCGCCGGGTCCACCACTATAGAGTATCCCCGGTGCCCGGCATTGATCCATGTGAGAGGGGCGCCGTCCGAGCCGTCCGAGCTGTCAGTCCGGAGCGCCCGCGATGGCCTCGAAGAGGCTGCAGCAGATCGCCGGATTGCTCTTCAGCCAGTCGTAGGCGGTCCCGGGGGGCGCCGTGACCTGCGCGGACGAGATGGTGAAGGGCGCCCCAAGCGACCGATAGCCCATGTTCCAGCCCGTGAACAATCGGTGCGCCAGGTTCCCCTCGGCGACACACGCGACGTCCGCGTGACGCGGGTCCCGTGTGATCGCCGCGAACAGGCTCCGGACCGCCTCCTCATCGCCTTCCAGGTACTGGACGAAGGTCTGGTCCAGGTAGAACAGATAGCCGGTGAGGCCGTTCATAAGGTTGAATCGGCTGGCCTGCTCCACCAGACCCTTGAGGGACTCCTGTGTCACCGGATCGGTTGCGCGGCTGACGTAGATCAGGAAGAACGGCTCGTCCGTGGTGCGCCGCTGCGCCGTGATCGACTCCTTGAAGACGGCGAGGAAGTCGGCCTCGGGCATCGGTCGGTGGAAGAAGTAGCCCTGGATCTGGTCGCATCCCAGCAGGCGCATCTGATTGCGCTGCGAGGCTGTCTCGACACCCTCGGCCACCAGTTTCAACCGAAGGGACTTCGCGATCCGGCACAGGGCCGAGACGATGACCCGGCTTTCCTGGGTCTGGTCGACGCTTTGAACGAACACCTTGTCGATCTTCAAGGTATCGGCGTTCAGGCGCATCAACTGGGCCAGGGACGAGTACCCCGTTCCGAAATCGTCGACCGCGATCGCGATGCCGAGGCCCGAGAGCCGCTTGATCATGTCCCGGTTGGCCTGAACGTCGGCCATCAGCGAGGTTTCGGTGACCTCGATCTGCAAGCGGGTCGGATCGGCGCCGGTGCGGTCCATGATGGCTGTGAAGTCCGCCACCAGCCCGGCGTCCGACAGCTGCCGGGCGGAGACGTTGACCGAGACGAACGGTGCCGCGTCCCCGAACCGGTCCCTCCAGGTGCGCTCGGCCCTGCACGCCTGTTCGAACACCCATCGTCCGATGGGCACGATGGACCCGGTCATCTCCGCGACCGGGATGAACGCCGACGGGCTGACGTCGCCGATGGCCGGGTGCCAGCGCAGCAAGACCTCGGCGCCGATGACGAAGCCGGTTTCGGCCTGGACGATGGGCTGGAACAAGACGCGGAGTTCGTCGCGCTCAACGGCGGTGCGCAGGCCGGTGGAGATGGCGAGACGCTGGGAGGCCTCCGCCTGCAGGCTCTCATTGAAGAACTGCCAGCCGTCACGCCCCTTGGCCTTGACCGCGTACATGGCCGTATCGGCGGCCCGGAAGATGTCCTCCATCGTGTGGGTCGCGCCGTGGCCGACCGCAATGCCAATGCTCGCGGTCACGTAGACACTCGTGCCGTCGATCGGAAAGGGCCGGCGCAGCGCGCTCAGGATGCGATCGGCAACGGCGGAAATGGCGATCGGCGTGTTGACATGCTCGCACAGGACCACGAACTCGTCGCCGGCGATACGGCTGACCGTATCGCCGGGTCGCACGGTCTCGATCAGCCGCTGCGCCGTGGTCGTCAGGACCTGGTCGCCGGCCGAGTGCCCGTGGGTGTCATTGATCTCCTTGAAGCCATCAAGATCGACGAACAGAACCGCCACACTCTCGGACTGTCGGCGGGATCGGAGCAGCGCGTTCTCCACCCGGGACTGGATCAGCGCCCGGTTGGGCAACCCGGTGAGCGGATCGTGCGTCGCGCGCCGTGTCAGATCCTCCTCGGCCTGTTTCGTCGCCGTGAGGTCGCGCATCGTCGCGACGAGAACCCAGTGGTTCCCGTCGAGGAACTTGGCGATCGACGCCTCCAGCGGGAAGAACGTTCCGTCCTTGCGATAGCCCGTGATATCGCCGCGACACTGGCGCATGAGTCGTTCGTCGGCGTCGTCTTGCAGAAACCGTCGGAACAGGTGCTCGTGGTGCTGACGCAAGTGCGGCGGAACGAGAAGATGGACGGACGTTCCCTCGAGTTCGTCGCCCTCGTATCCAAACATCGCGTTGGCGGCCGCATTGCAGTCCGTGATGACGCCATCCGTGTTGGTGGCAATAATGGCCAGGTCCGTGAGGGATAGAATCTTTCGCAGGGATCCCAGAGTGCGCTGTTCGAGGGCGGTGTCCTCGACGGATCGCGTCGCGATGTCGGCGGGGGGCACGGCCGGCGCCATCCAGCCTTGACCGAACAGGGTCCGATATCGTTCGGGGATTTTCGGCGCCAGCAGGCCGAACCTGTCGATAATCTCGAACGTTCCGTCTGCCCTGCATCGGGTCAGATAGGTGTTCACATGCGCATGGTTGAGGCGGGGTTCCATCAGGACCTTGCCCTGTGGGGCGTCGATCTCGACGTGTTGCAGCGCCTCCACCACGGCTTCGGCATCCACGCTTCCACAGGCCCGAACGGCCTCGGCGAACGCCTTGACGCAAATGTATGTGCCTTCGCCGAAGTTGGTCAGGACGCCATTCCCCCGCGGGTGCAGGCCGTCAACGTCCCAGCGGTCCTGAAGGGCCGCCAGGTAGGCCCGCGAGTCCGGCGTATCGACGGACATGAAGTAGGTGTTGACGGAATACAGGCCGTCACGGACCTGTGGGCTCAATGTCCGCGCAATGACCTCGTCGTAGTGCCCCATGACGACGGCCATGTGATCCTTCAGGCCCATCTCCGCGAAGGCGGTCAACAGGGCGATCTGGTCATGCCCGGCGAAGTACGGCACGAACACATCCGCGCCGGACCGCGCGACGCGCTCCAGCAGGCCGATGAGTTCGTCCTTGCTGACGCCAATCGACAGATACTCCTCCCCGACGACCTCGCCGCCCAGGGTCGCCAGCGACCGCATGCCGGCACTGATGGAGCCACGCGGCCATTCATAGTTATTCCCGGCAAAAAACACCTTCTTTCCATAGCGCCCGGCCATGAATGGAATCATTTTTTCGATCTGCTGATTGGGGAGGGCCGCAAAATGAAAGAAATACCGGGAAAATATACTGCCTTCATAGAAAGAAAAATTCAGGTAGGGAACCTTCAGCGGGTTGGCCACTTTGGCGGCGACGTCGATTCGCGAGTTCGACAGCAGATTGCCGATGATGGCATGGCAGCCGTGATCCTGAACCAGGCGCAGCGCCGCAGGAACGGCCGTCTGCGGCAGGCTGCCGTCGTCCTCGATCACCAGGTCCAGGGGGACCCCGAGCAGCCCGCCCGCCGCGTTGATCTGTTGAACGGCGATCTCGGCTGCCCACGTGATCTCCTGGCCGTACATTTCGACAAGACCGCTCAGGGGCGGCATCAGTCCGATCTTCACGGACGTCTTTACGGACGTGGGCATGGATGTGCTGGCCTGTGTTTGGTGTTCCCCTGCGCTGTGTGTGACAGAGTATAACCTCCGTGGCAGGGGGGTGTCGGACTCTTCGGTGAGGCGCCCGTATCCCCGGGATGATACCGACGGCCGCGCGGACCAGCCGGGCCATGGTCTGGACGGTCGAGTCGGTATCAGCAGAGCGCCGTATATTGGTCGCAGCCCTTTCTTTATTATGAGTTAAGTACCCCAGCGCGGGGGCGCCGCTGCCTGCAAGCCAAGGGGACCGCCGGCGGCTCTCCAGGGGGCCGGGCCGAGCGCGTCGGCGCAGGCGCCGAACAGCCCCGGCGGGACCGCCACCAGCCCCCCGATCCAGCCCCCCGATCCAGGCCCCCGATCCAGGCTCCCGATCCAGCCCCCCGATCCAGGCCCCCGAGGGCGATCAGGGCCGGCAACCGACTTCCGCCAGCCGAAGTGTTGCCGTACTGTAATGAGCGGGGGTTGGCGTGGAGATCGGTCCGCTCCGCCCAGTCCTTGTGTCGCCCCCGTGCGGATATCGCAGGAAATCCAGTCTGGATATCCAATCCCGGCGCGACATGAGGGTCAATTTTTTCAATCCAGGACATCGGGCTGCGGGAGGGAACGGTCATGACGGCCAAGGTCTACTGGTGCGCGCGCGATCTTGCCGGGTCGCCCTGGGGCAATCACCATTTCATCCTTGTGGTGCAGGGCACGCCCAGGATCACCTCCACCATGAACGTGACGTGGCAGTCGTTCAGCGGCAGCCAGTTCTTCACCATCGGCGCCTTCAAAAAGACCAAGGGCGGCACCAGCCGGCTGCTGGTCCAGTACAACGAGACCTCCGACGTGGAGGCCGTCAAGGAGGTGCTCAACCCGAAACGCGCCGCCGCCAAGTGGGCCGACTTCGACCTGGAGCGGCACGCGCTCAAGCCGCCCGGCGGGCGGACGCTCGACGCCTTCGTCAAGGAGATCCTGACCCGCGCCGAGCACTACAAGAAGAATGAGGCCAAGACGCCGATCCCCTACAGCCTGCTCGACGAGAACTGCGCGGCCTGGGTCAACAGCCTGCTGAAGGCGTGCGGCCTGTCCCAGGCCGAGCGCCAGAAGGCCGGCGAGTTCTCCGGCTTCGACTGGGGCGAGGAGGACACCATCCCGGCCCGCTACTTCCAATAGGCGCGGCCCACTTCCCAGCGTCCGGCCGACCGGTTAGGCTTGGCGGCCGGACGCGGACGGGGGGATGGATGCGGTCGTGATGGAGCGGATGCCGACGTTGCCGGCCCTGGCCCGGGCGCTGGAGCGGGGAGAGACGACCAGCCGGGCGCTGGTGGAGGCCTGCCTGGAGCGGATCGCCGATCCGGGCGGGCAGGGGCAGAGGGTTTACCTGAAGCTGCACGCCGCCGTGGCCCGCCAGGCGGCCGATGCCCATGATACGTTGCGCCGCGCCGGGCAGGTGCCGCACCCGCTGGCCGGCGTGCCGGTGTCGGTCAAGGACCTGTTCGACGAGGCCGGCCATGTCACCCGGGCCGGCGCCCGGGTGCTGGCGGCGGCGCCGCCGGCGGCCCGCGATGCGCCGGCGGTGGCCCGGCTGCGCGCCGCCGGGCTGGTGGTGCTCGGGCGCACCAACATGACCGAGTTCGCCTTCTCCGGCGTCGGCCTCAACCCGCACCATGGCACCCCGCTGAACCCCTGGGACCGCGCCACCGGACGCATCCCCGGCGGGTCGTCGTCGGGGGCGGCGGTGTCGCTCAGCGATGGCCTGGCCCATGCCGCGCTCGGCACCGACACCGGCGGCTCGTGCCGCATCCCGGCGGCGCTGTGCGGGCTGGTGGGGTTCAAGCCGACGGCGCGCCGGGTGCCCACCGAGGGCGTGTTCCCGCTGTCCTACAGCCTGGATTCGGTGGGGCCGCTGGGCCGGTCCGTGGACTGTTGCGCGTGGCTGGACGCGGTGCTGGCGGGTCATCCCATGGCGCCACCGCTGCCGCGCGTGGACGCCGCGGGCCTGCGCCTCGCGGTGCCGCAGACGGTGGTTCTGGACGACCTCGATGCGCCCGTGGCGGCGGCCTTCGAGCGGGCGCTGGCGCGGCTGTCGGCGGCCGGCGCGCGCCTCGTCGACCTGCCGCTGCCCGCCTTCGCCGAGGTGCTGGCGGTCAACGCCGGCGGCGGGCTGGCGGCGGCGGAGTCCTTCGCCATCCACCGCGCCCGCCTGGCCGAGGCCGGCGACGCCTACGATCCGCGGGTGCGGGTGCGCATCGAGCGCGGCGCGGCCCTGGGCGCCGCCGACCTGGTCGACGTGCAGCGCGCCCGGCGCGACATCGCCGCCCGGGTGCAGGTCGCCCAGGCCCCGTTCGATGCCCTGGTGTGGCCCACCACGCCGATGGTGGCGCCGGCGCTGGACGACCTGCGCCGGGACGCCGACTATGCCCGCCTCAACATGCTGATGCTGCGCAACCCGTCTTTGGTGAATTTCGTCGACGGCTGCGCGGTGTCCGTGCCCTGCCACGACGCCGGCGCGGCGCCGGTCGGCCTGATGCTGGCCGCCGGCCCGGGGGCGGACCGCCGCCTGCTCACCGTCGCCCGGGCGGTCGAGGCGGTGGTGGCGCCCCGACCGGATGGACCCGCGGGACCCGAGGAGAGCCCATGAAACTGATCCGCTTCGGCCCGCCGGGCCAGGAACGGCCCGGCCTGATCGACCCCGACGGCCGCCCGCGCGACCTGTCGGCCCATGTCGACGACATCGCCGGGGCCACGCTGACGCCGGACGGGCTGGCGCGCCTGCGCGCGCTGGACTGGAGCCGGCTGCCGCAGGTGCCGGCCGACGTGCGCCTGGGGCCGCCGGTGGGCGGCGTCGGCAAGGTGATGGCCATCGGCCTGAACTACGCCGACCATGCCGCCGAGACCGGCGGCGAGGTGCCCCCGGAGCCGGTCCTGTTCATGAAGGCGACCAGCGCCATTTGCGGCCCGAACGATCCCATCCGGCTGCCGCGCGGCTCGGAGGCCACCGACTGGGAGGTCGAACTGGGCGTGGTCATCGGCGCCCCGGCGAAATACGTCGACGAGGCGGCGGCGCTGGACCACGTCGCCGGCTACTGCGTGGTCAACGACGTCTCCGAACGCGACTACCAGATCCGCCGCGCCGGGCAGTGGACCAAGGGCAAGAGCTGCGACACCTTCTGCCCGCTGGGCCCCTGGCTGGTCACCCGCGAGGCGGTGCGCAATCCGCAGGCGCTGCGGCTGTGGCTGGACCTGGACGGCCAGCGCATGCAGGACGGCCGGACCACGACCATGGTCTATGGCGTGGCCTTTCTGGTGTCGTACCTGAGTCAGCTCATGACCCTGCACCCGGGCGACGTCATCGCCACGGGCACGCCGCCGGGCGTCGGCATGGGCCGGCGGCCGCGCGTCTACCTCAAGCCCGGCAACCATTTGCGCCTGGGCATCGACGGCCTGGGGGTGCAGGAGACCACCGTGGTGGCGGACGACGCCGCGTAGCCCCGGGGATCAGTCCACCGCCAGCAGCACACCCTTGAGGTAGGCCGATTCGGGCAAGGCGGGGTGCAGCGGATGGTCGAGCGCCGCCCCGGTCTGCGCCAGGATGCGCCCGCCGCGCCCGCCCTGGGCCAGGCCCTTGGTGATCTCCTGCAGGAAGCGGTCGGCCGGCATGTTGTGCGAGCACGAGGCGGCGAACAGGAACCCGCCCGGCTCCACCAGCGCGGCGGCGCGGCGCGCCATCTTGCGGTAGCCCTTGGCGCCCGTCGCCAGGTCCTTGCGGGACTTGACGAAGCTGGGCGGGTCGCAGACCACCACGCCGAAGCGGGCGCCGTCCCGGGCCAGCGCGGCCATGGCGCCGAAGGCCTCGGCCTCGCGGGTCTCGACCCGATCCGCGACGCCGTTGTCGGCCGCCGCCGCGGCCGCCAGCGCCAGCGCCGGCGCCGCCGAGTCCACGCACAGCACCCGGCTGGCCCCGGCCACCGCGCAGGCGAGCCCGAAGCCGCCGCTGTGGCTGTACACGTCCAGCACCGTGCGCCCCTGGGCCAACCCCGCCACCAGGGCGTGGTTGTCGCGCTGGTCGTGGTACCAGCCGGTCTTCTGCCCGCCCAGCAGGTCGGCGCGGTAGCGCACGCCGCGCTCGATCACCGGCACCGGCCCGTCGGGCGTGGCGCCGTGCAGGCGGTAGCCCTCGGCCGGCAGTCCCTCCAGGGTGCGGCCGGTGGTGTCGTCGCGCACGACGATGCCGCGCGGCGCCAACACCCGGTCGAGCGCCGCCAGCACCTGTGGCAGCAGCCGCTCCATGCCGGCGCTGTTGGCCTGCACCGCCAGCCAGTCGCCGAAGCGGTCGACGATCAGGCCCGGCAGGCCGTCGGCCTCGGCATGCACCAGCCGGTAGCAGGGGCCGTCCACCAGGGTCGCGCGCAGGGTCAGCGCCCGATGCAGGCGCGCCGCGATCAGGTCCGTATCGACCGCGGCGTCCGGGCGGTCTACGATGACCCGGAGCGCGATGAGGGAATGCGGGTTGAACAGCGCGGTCGCCAGCGCCTCGTCCCCGGCGTCCTGCACCGTGACCACCGTGCCGGGCGGCAGCGCCTTGGCCTCCGCGGTCATGGCGACCTCGTTGGAGTAGACCCAGGGGTGGCCCCGGCGCAGCCGGGTCGAGCGCCCGGGCAGAAGGCGCACGCGCGGATGGGGCGGCGTGGGCGCGGCCGGGTCGGACGGAGTCTCGGGTGCGGTCATCGGGGCATCCTTTCGCAGCGGGGCGTCACCATAGACGGGGTGGCGGCGGGCGCAAGGGCGCCGCGGCGCCACTCGCGATAGGCGACCGCAGAGGGCGAGGGTTCAATCAAAGGGCAGAGAGTCCTCCAATTCGTCGGAGTTTTGATTCAGATCAATGGCCGGGTCCGGTCGCGGCGGGATAGTCGCCCTGGTCAAACGGGTGGGTCGGTTGCCCGCGCATCGGTTCGCGGCGCCGGGGCCTTGGTCGGCAAGGATCCGGAACCGCATGCGCCCCGGCGGTGGTCGACGGTGGTCCACCGCGGGCGCGGCGCGGTCCCTGACCGGGACCGGACGCCAAGCAGACCCGGCCAAGCGCGCCGGGCCTGGCGGATACCCCGGCGCTGCCGGGCGTTGAGCATGGCCCGGCGCTGCCGGGCGTTGAGCATGGCCCGGCGCTTGGCCGGGCGTTGAGCATGGCCCGGCGCTGCCGGGCACCGACCATGGCCCGGCGCCGCCGGGCGGGGCGAGACGGGAGGTGGCAGTGACGCAGGCGACCACGGCACAAGGCGCAGTCTCCGGCGCCCGTGCGGACGGCACATCCTACGTCGAGGGGCCGGTGCGGCTGTTCGTGCTGGCCTCGGTGTTCTGGGGCATCGTGGGCTTCCTGGTGGGCGACTTCATCGCCTGGCAGCTCGCCTTCCCGGCGCTCAACTTCGATCTGCCGTGGACCACCTTCGGCCGCCTGCGGCCGCTGCACACGTCCGCGGTGATCTTCGCCTTCGGCGGCAACGTGCTGCTGGCGACCTCGCTCTACGTGGTGCAGCGCACCTGTCGGGCGCGGCTGTACGGCGGCGACGTGATGGGGCACATCCTGTTCTGGGGCTATCAGATCTTCATCGTCCTGGCGGCGGTGGGCTACCTGTTCGGCGTGACCCAGAGCCGCGAGTACGCCGAGCCGGAATGGTACGTCGACCTGTTCCTGACGGTGGTCTGGGTGCTGTACCTGGCGGCCTTCGTCGGCACCATCCTCAAGCGCCGCGAGCCCCACATCTACGTCGCCAACTGGTTCTACCTGGCGTTCATCATCACCATCGCGCTGCTGCACCTGGGCAACAACATGGCGGTGCCGGTGGCGCTGCTGGGCGGCGACACGTGGTGGAAGTCCTACAGCCTGTTCTCGGGCGTGCAGGACGCGATGACACAGTGGTGGTATGGGCACAACGCGGTCGGCTTCTTCCTGACGGCCGGCTTCCTCGCCATCATGTACTACTTCGTGCCGAAGCAGGCCAACCGTCCGATCTATTCCTACCGGCTGTCGATCGTGCACTTCTGGGCGCTGATCTTCCTCTACATCTGGGCCGGGCCGCACCACCTGCACTACACCGCGCTGCCGGACTGGGCGCAGACGCTGGGCATGGTGTTCTCGGTGATGCTGTGGATGCCGTCCTGGGGCGGCATGATCAACGGCCTGATGACGCTGTCGGGGGCCTGGGACAAGCTGCGCACGGATCCGGTGCTGCGCTTCCTGGTGGTCTCGGTGGGCTTCTATGGCATGTCGACCTTCGAGGGGCCGATGATGTCGGTGAAGGCCGTGAACTCGCTGTCGCACTACACGGACTGGACGGTGGGTCACGTGCACTCCGGCGCGCTCGGCTGGGTCGCCTTCATCTCCTTCGGCGCCCTGTACTTCATGGTTCCCGCCCTGTGGAAGCGCCGTTCCCTGTATTCGCTGCGGCTGGTCTCGCTGCACTTCTGGATCGCCACCCTGGGCATCGTGCTTTACATCACCTCGATGTGGGTGTCGGGCATCATGCAGGGCCTGATGTGGCGCGCCTATGACGAGCTGGGCTTTCTGCAGTACTCGTTCATCGAGTCGGTCGAGGCCATGCATCCGTACTACATCATCCGCGCCACCGGTGGCGTCCTGTTCGTCGCCGGCGCGCTGATCATGGCCTACAACCTTTATCGCACCATCAAGGGCGACGTGGCCGAAGGCGCGCAGGACAGCGTCCCGGCCGGGGCCGCCGTCGGCGTGCGGCAGTAAGGGAGCGGGACGGTGAGCCTGATCAAGCACCACAAGCTGCTCGAGACCAACGTCTTCCTGCTGGTTCTGGGCATTTTCGTCACGGTCGCCGTCGGCGGGCTGGTGGAGATCGTGCCGCTGTTCTCGATCAAGTCGACGATCGAGAACGTGCGCGGCATCCGCCCCTACACCCCGCTGGAGCTGGCCGGGCGCGACATCTACATCAGCGAGGGCTGCTACAACTGCCACAGCCAGATGGTGCGGCCGTTCCGCGACGAGATCGAGCGCTACGGCCACTACTCCCTGGCCGCCGAAAGCAAGTTCGACCATCCGTTCCAGTGGGGCTCCAAGCGGACCGGGCCGGACCTGGCGCGGGTGGGCGGCAAGTACTCGAACGAGTGGCACACCCGCCACCTCATCGACCCGCGTTCGGTGGTGCCGGAGTCGATCATGCCCGGCTACCCGCACCTCGCCACGACGCCGCTGGAGTACGGGTCCATCGCCGCGCACATGAAGACGCTGGACGTGGTGGGCCGCGGCGAGATGTACGGGCCGGTCGAGGGGGCTTACGAGAACGCAATCGCCGACCTGGAGGCGCAGGCCACGCCGGGCGCCGACACCGACGCCCTGGTGGCCCGCTATTCCGACTTCGCCTACGGTCCCGACCGGGCCGAGGACGAGACCACGACCATGGCGCTGGGCGACCTGGACGGCAATCCGGACGTCATCACCGAGATGGACGCCCTGGTCGCCTACCTTCAGGTGCTCGGCACGATGGTCGACTTCACCGACTATGACGAGACCCGCAAGGCCGAGTGGATCCGCTGAGGATCCGGGCCGGCCGCGCCCTCCGGGGCCGCCGCGGGCATGGGGAGGACCATGATGGAGTCGCTGGACCAGATCTCGGACTTCCTCCGGCAGTTCTGGGGCCTGTGGCTGATGCTGCTGTTTCTCGGCATCGTCTGGTGGGCCTACCGGCCGCGCAACAAGGGCCGCTTCCAGGACGACGCCATGATCCCGTTCCGGGACGACGAGACGGGCGAGGAGACCAAGGACGATGGCCGATCATCCTGAGCGCGACGAAATCACCGGCCGCTACACCACGGGTCACGAGTGGGACGGCATCAAGGAGCTGAACACGCCGCTGCCCAAGTGGTGGGTGTGGGTGTTCTATGCCACCATTGCCTGGTCGGTCGTCTATTCGGTCGCCTATCCGTCGTGGCCGGCCATGGCGGGCTACTTCGGGGGCCTGACCGGCTGGAACGCCCGCTCCGCGCTGACCGAGGACCTGGCCGAGGCGCGCGACGCCCGCTCCGAGTGGCTGACCCAGATCGCCGCCAAGGACGTTCCGGCGATCCTGGAGGACAACACCCTGCGCAGCTATGCCATGCGCGGCGGCGAGGTGCTGTTCAAGGAGAACTGCGCGCCGTGCCACCAGACCGGCGGCGCCGGCGCCTTCGGCTACCCCACCCTGGCCGACGACGAGTGGATCTGGGGCGGCGCACCCGAGGACATTCTCGCCACCATCCGCTACGGCATCCGCGACCAGGACAACCCGGACACGCGCATCAACTACATGCCGGCGTTCGGCGACGACTGGTTCACCGACGAGCAGATCGAGGCCGTCGCCGGCTACGTCTACGCCCTGTCGCACGGCGAGGCGCCGGCGGAAGGGCCGGGCCAGGCGCTGTTCATGCAGCAGTGCGTCAGTTGCCACGGGCCCGACGGCGGCGGCAACGCCATGCTGGGCGGTCCGCCGCTGAACAACCGGATCTTCCTGTATGGCGGCGACAAGGAGGATATCGCCGCCCAGGTCCGGAACCCGACGCACGGCGTCATGCCGCCGTGGGAGAACCGCCTCTCCGACGAGGAGATCAAGCAGCTCGCGGTCTACGTCCACTCCCTGGGCGGCGGGCAGTAGCACGGCCCCGCGCCGCTCGCGCCGCTCGCGCCGTCCGCGGATCGGCCCCGAAGACAAAGCCCCCGCCGGGTTCGACCCGGCGGGGGCTTTTGCGGTTGCGGTGGCGGACCGGCTTCGGGTCGACGGCCCGCGCCGTGGCCTCTACAGCGCGGTCGACCAGGGCGCGTTGGTCCAGGGTTTGTCCTTGTGCAGCACCCGTTCGACGAAGTTGCTGGAGCGCAGCCGGTAGGCGTCCGGCATGCCGCGGCCCAGCAGCGGGCGCAGGTACAGCCGGAAGGCGTCGGTGACGTCGTTGTTGCTGTCGGCGATGAATTCGTCCGGCATCACCCGGGTGCGGCCGGCGACCGCGGTCAGGTCGGAGAGCTGGTAGTCCACCGAGTAGAAGCCGGTGCGGTGGATGGTCACCGAGCCGCTCTTGGCGCCCCACATGGCGTACTGCACCGCCTTCTCGCCCACCTCGCGGGCCTCGCGCTGGTCGACGTCCGAGACGCAGCCGACGAACGAGCGTTGCAGGTAGCCCAGGGTGTCGCCACGCACCCGCTTGATGCCGGCCTTGTCCTTGACGACCTGCACCAGCAGATCGGCCAGCGCGCCGGTGCCGGAGAGCTGCACGTTGCCGTGGGCGTCGCGCTCCACCTGCTTGGCGAGCTGGGTGATGATCGGGTTGCCCGAGCCGTCGTGGATGCCCTCGCTGATCGCGACCACGCAGCGGCCGTAGCGATCGTGCACCGCCTTGACCTCGGACACGAAGCGGTCGACGTTGAATTCCCGCTCCGGCAGGTAGATCAGGTGCGGGCCGTCCTCGTTGAACTTCTTGCCCAGCGCCGAGGCCGCGGTCAGGAAGCCCGCGTGCCGCCCCATGACGACGCCGATGTACACCCCGGGCAGCGCCCAGTTGTCCAGGTTGACCCCCATGAAGGCCTGCGCCACGAAACGCGCCGCCGACGGAAAGCCCGGCGTGTGGTCGTTGATGACCAGATCGTTGTCGATGGTCTTCGGGATGTGGATGCAGCTCAGATCGTAGTCGGCCTTGCGGGCCTCTTCCGAGACGATGCGCACCGTATCGGAGGAGTCGTTGCCGCCGACATAGAAGAAGAAGCCGACCCCATGGGCCTGGAGGACCCGGAAGATCTCCTTGCAGTACTCCAGGTCGGGCTTGTCGCGCGTGGAGCCGAGCGCCGAGGACGGCGTATCCGCCACCATTTCCAGGTTGTGGGTGGTCTCCTGCGTCAGGTCCAGGAAGTCCTCGTTGACGATGCCACGCACCCCGTGGAAGGCGCCGTACACCCGCTCGACGTTCCGGAACTTGCGCGATTCCAGCACCGCGCCGACCAGCGACTGGTTGATGACGGCGGTCGGCCCGCCCCCCTGCGCCACCAGCACCTTGCCATGGGTCATGGCCGTAGCCTCCTTCTGTTCGGGCTTCTGTTCGGGCTCTCGCCCCCGGTTCACGGACTCGCCACGAGCAGACCGCGCGGCGATAGCGAGAAAGTTGTGGGCCCCGGACGGACGCCCCCGACCGGCGGCGGACCCCGTGACATCCGCGCCCAAGCGCGCTCATCCTGCGCTTCCGGCGCGCGTTTCGCAACCGCGCACGCGGCCCTGGCGCTCCCCGGGCCGGTGTCCCGCGCCGGCTGATGCGGCCGGGGAGGGCGCGCTTGACAGGAAAATGCCCGCTCACTATGGTGCCCGCGCTTCCGGCCCCCACCGCCCGCTGGACCGGCCGCTCGTGGCCTGGGCCGGCGCGGAGAGGGTTGGTTTTTTTTGCATGAGGCGGTTTCGGTGACCGACGACCGCGACACGCGTTCGACGCTCGACGCCCTGGAGGCTCGCATCCGCGCCGCCCGCGGTCGCGGGCGCAGTGCGGCGACGCCGGCGGACGAGGACGCGGCCGACGATGGGCCGGCCCGCGGCACCGGCATGGGGCTGGGTCTGCGGATCGGCCTGGAGATGGTGGTCACCGTCCTGGTCGGTGCCGGCATCGGCTACCTGCTGGACCTCTGGCTGGGCACCGCCCCGATCCTGATGGTCGTGTTCCTGTTCCTGGGCGCGGCCGCCGGTGTCAGCACCGTCTACCGGGTCGTGCGGGGCCTGGACGAGGCGGTCGGGCTGGGCCGGGCCATCGAGGCCAAGGAACGCGAGGAGGCGGCGCGTCGCGCAGCCGGCGACACCGCCGACCCCGAAGCCGGCAAGGCCCGGCGGCGGGACTGAGACCCCGGTCGGCCCGGCCCCAAGCCGGACCGACGCCGAACCGGCACTGGACCGACCAACGGGCCGACCACTGGGCCGACCAACGGGCCAACCAGAGCGTGAAGGAACCAAGAGCGTGGCGAATCCGGTCGAGCAGTTCCAGATCGAGCCGATCGTGCCCATCGCCGTGGGCCCTATCGATCTGTCCTTCACCAACTCGTCGCTGGCGATGGCCTTTGCCGTCGGCCTGTCGGCGGCGCTGTTCTATGCCGGCACGCGGCGGCTGTCGCTGGTGCCCGGGCGCATGCAGTCGCTGGCCGAGCTGTTCTACGAATTCGTCGCCAACATGGTGCGGGACAATGTCGGCAAGGAGGGGATGCGCTATTTCCCCTTCATCTTCGCCCTGTTCCTGTTCGTGTTCTTCGGTAACCTGCTGGGCATGGTGCCGGGCAACTTCACCTTCACCTCGCACATCGTCGTCACCGGCGCGCTCGCCTTGGTCATCTTCATCGCGGTGACCGTCATTGGCTTCATGCGTCACGGCGTCGGCTATCTGCGCATGTTCTTCCCGCACGGCGCCCCCATCGCCACCGCGCCGATCCTGATCCCCATCGAGATCATCTCCTACCTGTCGCGGCCCTTCAGCCTGTCCGTCCGACTGTTCGCCAACATGACGGTCGGTCACATCATGCTGAAGGTGCTGGCCGGGTTCGTGGTCGCGCTGGGCGTGGTCGGCGGCGTGGTGCCGTTCGTCGCCGTCATCGGCGTCACCGTGCTGGAATTCTTCATCGCCGCCTTGCAGGCCTATGTGTTCGTCATCCTGACCTGCATCTACCTGAACGACGCCATCCACATGCACTAGGCGCCATCGGCGGCCGGCGCGCCCGCCCCGCGCGGGGCATCGGCCCGTCCGGTCCGGCGCGCACGGTCCCCACAGGCGGGACGCCGGACCCCGAGAGAACCCCGAGAGAATCTCCGTCCTCCGACTCAACCAAGGGAACCTGGGAACATGGAAGCTGAAGCCGCGAAGATGATTGGTGCCGGTCTGGCCGCCATCGGCATGATCGGGTCCGGTATCGGTGTGGGCAACATCTGGGCCAACCTGATCGCCACCGTCGGTCGCAACCCGGCCGCCAAATCGAATGTCGAGCTGTACGGCTGGATCGGCTTCGCCGTGACCGAGGCCATCGCGCTCTTCGCCCTGGTTGTCGCGCTGATCGTCCTGTTCAGCTAAGGCGCGGTGCGGGCGGGCCCGCCCCGCCCACAGTGCCGCCGCCGTCCGGCCCCGCCGGTGCCCGCCGCGCGGGGGCCGGCGGCCCGTGGCGGTGCCCCGCGCCATGCCGGCCCGGCCCGGCCGCCGCCCGCCGCGGCCGCCACGCGGGCCGCCGCCGCCGCGCCCCGGATCGCATCGGGGCGGGAGGCGCCGTGAGCAAGACCGGGAGTCCTCCAGGATGCCGCAGTTCGACCCCGCAAGCTTTCCCTCCCAGCTGTTTTGGCTGGCCATCTTCTTTTTCCTGCTGTACCGGCTGGTGGTCAAACTGGTGATGCCCGGCCTGGGCGGCGTCATGGAAAGCCGTCAGCGCACCATCGACGAGGACCTGGCCAAAGCGGCCGACCTCAAGGCGCGCACCGACGCCGCCATCGAGAGCTACGAGGCGGCCCTGGCCGAGGCCCGTGGCAAGGCCCAGGCCATCCTGCGCGAGACCGCCGAGGAGATCAGCCGCGAGAGCGAGGCGCGCAACCGCGAGGTCGGCGAGGTGCTGGCCCGCCGCATTGACGAGGGCGAGGCCCGGATCGCTGCCGCCCGCGCCGAGGCGCTGGACGGGGTCAAGGACGTCGCCGCCGACGTGACCGTGGCGCTGACCGGCAAACTGATGGGCGAGGCGGCCGCGCTGCCGGCCGCCCGGGCGTCCGTGGACGCCGTGATGCGGGAGGCCCGCTGATGTTCGAGGCATTCGCCGCCGAAAACGCCGAGCACGCCGCCGTGGCCGGCGGCTTCTTCAGCCACGCCGAGACCTGGGTTCTGGCGGCCTTCCTGATCGTGGTGGGCTTCGTCTGGTGGAAGACCCAGGGCAAGGTCACCGGGGCGCTGGACGGCCGGGCCGACCGCATCCGCAGCAAGCTGGACGAGGCCCGTACGCTGCGCGAAGAGGCCCAGGCGCTGCTGGCCGAGTACGAGCAGAAGCACAAGGACGCGCTGAAGACGGCCGACGAGATCGTCGAGCACGCCCGGGTCGAAGCCGAGCGCCTGCGCACCCAGGCGGCCGCCGACCTGGAGGCCACCATCGCGCGACGCGAGACCCAGGCCGAGGAGCGCATCGCCCAGGCCGAGGCCCAGGCCGTGCGCGAGGTGCGCGCCCAGATGGTCGACGTGGCCGTGGCCGCCGCCGAGCGCCTGATCGCCGAGCGTATGGACGAGCGCCGCCAGGCGGATCTGGTCGACGCCGCCATCCGGGACCTGCCGACGCAGCTCCAGCGCCTGCACTGACCGGGACCGGGCCGCGCCCCGCGCCCGCCCCCTTTCGACGCGACACGGCCCGGGACCGGTGGTTCCGGGCCGGCGCTTTTCCGACCCACCCGCCCGGGCCGCGCCCCGGCAACCGGAAGACCGTGCGATGGGATTCAACTGCGGCATCGTCGGCCTGCCCAACGTGGGCAAGTCCACCCTGTTCAACGCCCTGACCTCGACCGCGGCGGCGCAGGCGGCCAACTTCCCGTTCTGCACCATCGAGCCGAACGTGGGCCGGGTCGCGGTGCCGGACGACCGTCTGGACAACCTCGCCGCCCTGGCGAAGTCGGCCAAGGT
Organism: Roseospira goensis; assembly: GCF_014197795.1. Classification (GTDB taxonomy): domain Bacteria; phylum Pseudomonadota; class Alphaproteobacteria; order Rhodospirillales; family Rhodospirillaceae; genus Rhodospira; species Rhodospira goensis. Next base: position 5,212 of record NZ_JACIGI010000009.1, on the reverse strand, counting down.
GATTCCGACCCAGCTTGAGTTCGTCGACATCGCCGGGCTGGTGCGGGGCGCCTCGCAGGGCGAGGGCCTGGGCAACCAGTTCCTCGCCAACATCCGCGAGACCGACGCCATCGTCTCGGTGCTGCGCTGCTTCGAGGACGAGAACGTCACCCACGTCGACGGCACGGTGGACCCGATCCGCGACGCCGAGACCATCGAGACCGAGCTTCTGCTGGCCGACCTGGAGAGCCTGGAGAAGCGCATCGTCCCCCTGGGCAAGAAGGCCAAGGGCGGCGACGCGCTCGCCAAGGCCCAGATCGCGGTCATGGAGCCGGTGCTGGCGCTGCTGCGTGAGGGCAAGCCGGCGCGCATGGCGCGGCCCGACGACCCCGATGCGCTGAAGCAATTCCATCAGCTCAATCTGCTGTCGTCCAAGCCGGTGCTCTATGTCTGCAATGTCGAGGAGGGCCGCGCCGCCGGCGGCAACGCGCTGTCGGCCCGGGTGCAGGAGAAGGCGGCGGCCGAGGGGGCGGCCTGTGTCGTCATCTCCGCCGCCATCGAGGCCGAGGTGGCGCAGCTCGACGAGGCCGAGGAGAAGGCGGCCTTCCTGGCCGAGCTGGGCCTGGAGGAGACCGGCCTCACGCGGGTGATCCGCGCCGGCTACGACCTGCTGGACCTGCTCACCTTCTTCACCGTGGGGCCGAAGGAGGCCCGCGCCTGGACCGTGCGGCGCGGTGCCAAGGCGCCCGAGGCCGCCGGGGTCATCCACACCGACTTCGAACGCGGCTTCATCCGCGCCGAAACCATCGCCTACGCCGATTTCATCGCCTGCGGCGGCGAACAGGGAGCCAAGGACGCCGGCAAGATGCGGTCCGAGGGCAAGGACTACGTGGTGCAGGACGGCGATGTCCTGCACTTCCTGTTCAACGTGTAGGGCGCATCCTCACGCCAGCACGTCGAGTCCCTTGCGGTCGACGAGATCAAGCAGTTTGCGAGCCGTGGGGCCGGGCTTCTTTTCGCCCGACTCCCAACTCGCGATCGCCGTCTTGGACACGTTCAGGAAAGCCGCGAACACGGGTTGACTGACGTTGCAGCGGGCCCGCAAGGCCCGGATCCGCTCTGGTGTAAACACAGGGGGCGGCGGCAGGCAGAGGGCGTCAAACTCCCGCATCGTGACGGTGTCGAGAAGGCCGGCCTCGTGCAAGCCCGTGGCCGTTTCATGGACCATCTCCAGGATCGGGCTTGATTGGGCCTTCGGTTTGGTCTGGGTCATTGTCTGCAAACTCATCGTGTTCAACCAATTTGACCAGGGCCCCGGATTGGAGCGCCCGCGCGATCTGGGATGCGTCATACGCGAGAAGCTTCGCCGCCAGTTTCTTCAGGGCGGCCGTCTCATCCTTGGACAGTGTGGCCCGTTTCGCCTTTGGAAACCCGTACAGGAGAATCGCCCGGTCGTGGGCGCGGAACGCCAGAACGATCCTGTGCCCGCCGCGTTTGCCAGTGCCGGGGCGGGCGACGCGTTGCTTGAAGAGGCCGCTTCCCAGATTGGCGTGAACAAGGCCGTTGTTCATGTCTTCAATGGCTGCGCGGACGTCGGCGGCGGAGAAATCCAAAGACTTGAGGCAACGGGCAAAGGCTGGGACCGCGAGAATGCGCATTCCGAGAACTCCTTAACGAATACAAGTTGGCGTGGTTTATCATGACTTGATCTCACTCATGCTTTATCTGTAATGATGCATTCTGATTTCATACAGCCGATTGCGACGAACCGGCATCGCGGCACGATTTCGGTTTGTCGCAATCGGCTGTAAAATCAATAATGTAAAGCCGATTCACGTTCGAAGCGGGCTTTTCACCCATAACCTGACATCAATAGCGTCTACGCCATTGGATCATCCTTCCTCATTGCGCCATATAACCAAGCTATACACATTTGATCGCGCAATCAAGTCCACCTGGAAGTCTCGCCTGGTCCGCCCCAGCGACCCACCGCGTTGCCATGCGGCCCCGATCCGCGCTAAAGGTCCCTCGCCCGAGCCGGCCGCGCCCCGGGTGGCGCGCCGCGGGCCGCCCCGCCACCGACGGAGCCCCGCCCCGTGTCCGTGTCCCTGGAGACCCCGTCCCCCGCCCGCCGCCCGCTGAGCGCCCCCGGCGACGATGATCCCTCGCCCGGCGCGCGCGGCCTGGACCGGGTGCTGACCCTGGTCGCCGCCCCCGGATCCGCGGCCCTGACGGCAGAGCGGGTCGACGCCGTGCGTCGCGCCCTCGATCACCTGGGCGCGGAAGGCGACCGCCCGCGCTGGCTGGCGCCGGGCGAGGCCTGCGACCTGGCCTTCGCTGGGCTGGCGCCGGAGCAGGCGGAGGGCGCCGCCCGCGCCGCCCTGGGGGATGCCCCGGTCGACGTGCTGGCCCAAATCGCCGGGCCGGACCGGCGCAAGGCGCTGTTGGTGGCCGACATGGATTCCACCATCGTCACGTCGGAGACGCTGGACGATCTGGCCGCCCACGCTGGCCTGCGCGACGCCATCGCCGCCATCACCACGCGGGCCATGAACGGCGAACTGGACTTCGCCGAGGCGCTGCGGGAGCGCGTGCGCAGGCTGGCCGGCCTGCCGGAGGCCGCCCTGGCCGAGACCTGGGCCGACACCCGCCTGACCCCCGGCGCCCGCGCCCTGGTCGCCACCATGAAGGCGCATGGCGCGCGCTGCCTGCTGGTCTCCGGCGGGTTCCGCTATTTCACTGGCCGGGTGGTGGACCGGTGCGGTTTCGACGCCCATGTCTCCAACGACGTGGTCATCGCCGACGGCCGCCTGACCGGCGCCGTGGTCGAGCCGGTGCGCGACCGCCGCGCCAAGCTGGAGACTCTGGTGGCCGAGGCCGGGCGCCTGCGCCTGCCCCTGGCGCGGACTCTGGCGGTGGGCGACGGCGCCAACGATGTGCCCATGCTTCAGGCCGCCGGCCTGGGGGTGGCCTTTCACCCGCGCCCCGCCGTCGCCGCCGAGGTCCGCGCCGCGGTGCGCCACGGCGACCTGACCGCGCTGCTGTACGCGCAGGGCTATGCGCGCGACGCCTTCGTCGAGCCCGAGGACCCCGCCCCATGAGCCCGGATACCCCCGCCCCGACCGCCGACGCCTTCCTTGACCGCCTCGTCGCCCTCGTCGGGCCGGCGGCGGTGCTGACCACGCCAGAGGCCATGGCGCCGCACCTGACCGAGCCGCGCGGCCTGTTCCAGGGCCGGGCGCGGGCGGTGGTGAAACCGGCCTCTACCGAGGAGGCCGCCGCCGTCGTCGCCGCCTGTCACGCCGCCGGCGTGCCGATGGTGCCGCAGGGCGGCAACACGGGCTTGGTGGGCGGCAACGTGCCGTTCGAGCACGGCCGCGAGGTGGTGCTCTCCACCGCCCGCCTGAACCGGGTCCGGGATCTCGATCCGGTCAATCTGACCGCCACCGTCGAGGCCGGGGTGGTGCTGGCCGACCTGCAACGGGCCGCCGCCGACGCCGACTGCCTGTTCCCGGTCAGTCTGGCGGCCGAGGGCTCGTGCCAGGTGGGCGGCATCATCGCCGCCAACGCCGGCGGGACCGGCGTACTGCGCTACGGCAACACCCGCGACCAGGTGCTGGGGCTGGAGGTGGTGCTGCCCGACGGCCGCGTCTGGCACGGCCTGCGCCGCCTGGGCAAGGACAACGCGGGCTATGCCCTGCGTCACCTGTTTGTGGGCTCGGAAGGCACGCTGGGGCTGGTGACCGCGGCCACCCTGCGGCTGTACCCGAAGCCGGTGGCCACCGCGACGGCGCTGTGCGGGCTGGACGACCTGGACAAGGTCACCGCGCTCCTGCGCCATGCCCGCGCCTGGTCCGGCGACGCCGTCACCGCGTTCGAGTTCATGCCCCGCTTCGGGATCGAGATCACCTGCCGCCACATGCCGGGCTGCGCCGATCCGCTGGAGGCGGCGTGGCCCTGGTACGTGCTGATCGAACTGTCGAGCGCCCGGCCCGGCGCCGGCGCCGAGGGCGGCGTGCGCGACGACCTGGAGGCGCTGCTGGGCGCCGCCCTGGAGGCCGACCTGATCCAGGACGCGGTGCTGGCCGAGAGCCTCGACCAGCAGGCCGCGTTGTGGCGCCTGCGCGAGTCGATGAGCGAGGCCCAGGGCTTCGAGGGCGGCTCGATCAAGCACGACGTCTCGCTGCCGGTCTCGCGCATCCCGGCCTTCATCGCCCGCGCCAACGCGGCCGTGACCGCCGCCCTGCCGGGCCTGCGGCCGTGCCCCTTCGGCCACGTCGGTGACGGCAACGTGCACTACAACCTGACCCAGCCGGCGGGCATGGACAAGGCGGCCTATCTGGCCCGCTGGGACGAGATGAACCGCATCGTCCACGACATCGTCACCGAGATGGACGGCTCCATCGCCGCCGAGCACGGCGTCGGCCGTATCAAGGTGGCCGAACTGGAGCGCCTGAAGGCGCCGGTCGAGCTGGAGATGATGCGCACGGTCAAGCGCGCCCTCGATCCCGACGGCCTGTTCAACCCCGGCAAGGTGGTGGTGTAGGGCCGGTGCGGCGGCGGTGCGCCGCCGTCACGGCTTCTCAGGCGTGTCCGGCTTCGGCGGCGGCTTGATCGGGTTGGTGTATTGTATCGGCGGGTTCTTCGGCCCCTCGGACGACGGGGGGGGACGGTAGCCGCCGCGTTCGATCACCTCGGTTTCCAACAGGCCAAGAGCCTTGACACCGGTGCGCCGGAGAAATGGGCCGCGCGGTCGATCGTTCAGCATGGGGCCTCCTCAATCCGGAATGAGTTCGACGAACTTGATCTCGCTGGCTGCGATCCAGATGCCGTGCTCGCGTTCCTCCAGTCGGAAAGCTTCGTCCGCAATGTGTTCGATGTAAATGTCGCGGTTGTCTGGATCGCCCGAGGCCAATGATCCGCCGCCGAACAGGCCGTAGATCTTCCGGTCGTCGTGGGTGGTGACGACGATCCATGTCCAGGGACGGTCCTGGATCCGCCCGAACGCGGCATCCCAGGCGCTGGGAAGCGGGGTGACGAGATTGAGGCCGATGCGCTGAACAAGCCGGGTCAGGATCTGCCGCTGATAGATGTACCCCAGGAGCAAGCCCACTACGGTGGGGCCCACAACGAAAAACAGGTTCATGACGGAAAATCGGGGAGGGGCGGACAACGGGACGGTCTGACACACTGGTAGTTGCGACACGACACAGACTGCCAGGGAGGCCCCGTT
>NZ_JACIGI010000008.1 GCF_014197795.1 Roseospira goensis | reverse complement strand
TCATGCAGGGCCGGCCGGTTGGACTTGAGGCGGAACAGGTAATCTCCGCCGCGCTCCAGGACGATCCGGGCCGTCTCGCCCTGGCAGTGCAGCGCGTCGGCCGTCACCAACTGTCCGCTCAGGTCGAGACACTCCAGCACCGCCCGCGCCGCGACGATCTCGCTGTCGCCGTTTCCCGCGCGATAGGCTTCCTGGCCGATCACGGTCGACGTCGCCGAGGCAAAGGCCGTCACCACCGCCAGCGGTGAACGCCCGGCCGCGGTGTCGAACGATCGGCGCAACGTCTTGCCATCAATCGCGATGACGCCCGCGCCGGGCGCTCCGAGATCGTCCAAAAACCGGCCGAACGCCTCCGAAAAGGCCTCCGGGTCCAACAATCGGAAGATCCGGGAAAAGGTGTCGTGGCTGGGAATCCCGTGTTTGAGCGTCAGAAACTCACGGAACAGGCCTTCGCGGTCGACCGCGAAATCCGCGAAGTCCGAGCAGTCCTCCGCCCCGCAGATCGATGCCACCAGGGCGATCGTCAGAACCTCAAGGAGATCGTGCCGGGCATTCGACGCCCGGGGGTCGGGAACCTCGGCAAACGCATCCAGGAACCAGGACATGGGGCCTCCCACTTGATGCAAGGGAGTCCCCTACAGAATCCATTTCAAGCTCGACCGCTACCCCGATTTCTCAAATGCGATTCCCCTGGTCGATGTGCACGCGGGCCTTTTCCGCGCGCGCCTGTTGGTGCATGGTACCGGCGCGCCGGGCGCCCGCCCGGGCGTGACGGCCCGCGGGGCGCAATCGTTCGAGGAGTTGGGTAAGTATGGGTACTTTCAGCATCTGGCACTGGGTCATTGTCCTGATCGTCGTCCTGCTGCTGTTCGGCGCGGGCAAGATCCCGCGCCTGATGGGCGACGTCGCCAAGGGCGTGAAGGCCTTCAAGAAGGGCCTCGCCGATGACGAGGACGGCGGCGAGAGCGGCGACAAGAAGAAGATCGAGGGCGAGTCCACGACCGCCAGCGAGAGCAAGAAAGACGAGGCCCTGAAGAGCTAGGCACGGGGTCCCCGCGGCGCCGGCACCGCCCGCGCCGCCCGTTCCCGTCCGACCCGACGACCCGGTCCGCAGCGGCCGGTCCCGGCCGCATGGTTGCCGGTCATGCGGCGTGGCGCCGTGTGGCCCCGCCGTGTGACCCCGCCGTGTGACCCCTGGGTAAGGAGCGGGTCGGCATCGTTGCCGTGGCGCCGGAGGCAATCGCCCATGCTTGATTTCGGATGGATCGAACTGGCGGTGATCGCCGTGATCGCCCTGATGGTGATCGGTCCAAAGGACCTCCCCAAGGTCCTGCGCACCCTGGGGCAGTGGACCCGCAAGCTGCGGTCCCTGGCCCGCGAGTTCCAGAGCCACGTCGACGAGGTCATCCGCGACTCGGAATTGGAGGACGTGCGCGACGGGATCAACAAGGCCCGGCGCACCAACGTCGGCCAGTCGATCAACAAGATGGTCGACCCCGATGGCCGTGTCGCCCGCGATCTGAACGATTTCGGGCGCGATCCGGCGCGCCGTCCTGCGCGTGGCGAGGCCGCCGAGGCCGGCACGCCCGGGCGGCCGCTGGATCACACCGGTGCGGGCGATCCCACGGGACCGACGGCGGCGGGTACCGAGACTAAGAACAAGACCAAGACCGACGAGGACTGAGTGGTGGCCACCTACAGCGACAACCCGGACGACAACAAGATGTCGCTGGTGGAGCATTTGACCGAACTGCGCACCCGCCTGCTGTGGTCGGTTCTGGCCTTCATCGTCGCCTTCTTCGCCTGCTACGCCCTGGCCCAGCACATCTACGACTTCCTGGTCCAGCCGCTCGCCGACATCATGGCCGAGGTCGGCGGCAGCCAGCGCATGATCTACACGGCGCTGACCGAAGCGTTCTTCACCTACGTCAAGGTGGCGGCCTTCGGCGCCATCGTGGTGACCTTCCCGGTGTTCGCCACCCAGATCTGGCTGTTCATCGCGCCGGGCCTGTACCGGTACGAAAAGCGGGCACTGCTGCCGTTCCTGTTCGCCTCGCCGGTGCTGTTCGTGACCGGTGCGGCCCTGGTCTACTACATGGTGATGCCGCTGGCCTGGCGGTTCCTGCTCGGCTTCCAGACCACCGGCGCCGAGACGGTGCTGCCGATCGAGCTGGAGGCCAAGGTCGGCGAGTACCTGGGCCTGGTGATGAAGCTGATCCTGGCGTTCGGGATCAGCTTCCAGTTGCCGGTGGCGCTGACCCTGATGGCCCGCGTCGGCATGGTGACCTCGAAAGGCCTGGCGGCGGCGCGCAAGTACGCCATCGTCGGCGTGTTCGTGCTGGCCGCCGTGGTCACGCCGCCCGATGTCATCAGCCAGATCGGCCTGGCCCTGCCGCTGATCCTGCTCTACGAGGGCTCCATCTGGGCCTGCCGCTACGTGGAAAAGCGCCGCGGCGACGCCGAGGACGACGACCTGCTCGACGACGAGGAGGAGGACGAGGACGAGGACGGCGGTCCGGACAATGACGGTCCCGGCGGCGGTGGCCCGGGCGGCGGTGGCCCGGGCGGCGGTGGCCGTCCCGCCACCGAGGCAGCGGCCCCGGCCACCACGGCGGCGGCCCGCCCGCGCCCCGAGCACGACGACGCCGCCGACGGGGACGAGGACGCCGACGAGGACGACGGGCCACCCGACACCGACTTCAACACCGGGCGCTGAGCCGGCCGGCGCGGCCGGCCACCCGCCTCGACCGGGGCCGGCCGCCCATCCGTCCCCGGCGGGCGCGGGTGCCGAAACGCCCCGGACCCATGCTCCAGAACGGACAGGAGACCGATGCACGACATACGCTGGATCCGCGACAACGCCGACGCCTTCGACCGCGGCCAGACGCGGCGCGGCCTGGCGCCGATGGCGGACCACCTGCTGGCACTCGACGACCGCCGCCGCGCCAGTCAGGCCCGCCTGAACGTGCTTCAGGCCCGCCGCAACGAGGCGTCGAAGAGCATCGGCAAGGTCAAGAAGGAGGGCGGCGACGCCCAAGCGCTGATCGACGAGGTGGCCGCGATCAAGACCCAGATGGCCGACCTGGAGGCCGAGAACGCGGCCGTCGACGCCGAACTGCGCGACCTGCTGGCGGGCCAGCCCAACACGCCGCGCGACGATGTGCCCGACGGCCCGGACGAGACCCACAACGTCGAGATCCGGCGCTGGGGCGAACCGCGCGCGTTCGACGTCAGCCCGCGCGAGCATTTCGACATCGGCCCGGCCCTGGGCATGGACTTCGAGACCGCAGCGCGCCAGTCCGGCGCCCGCTTCGTCATCCTGAAGGGACCGGTGGCCCGCCTGGAGCGTGCCCTGGCCCAGTTCATGCTGGACCTGCACACCACCGAGCACGGCTATACGGAGGTCAACACCCCGGCCCTGGTGCGCGACGAACCGCTGTTCGGCACCGCCAACCTGCCCAAGTTCGCCGAGGACCTGTTCCGGGTCGAGGGCGGCTACTGGCTGATCCCGACCGCCGAGGTGACGCTGACCAATCTGGCGGCCGGCCAGATCCTGGACGAGGCCGCCCTGCCGCTGCGCTTCACCGCCTTCACCCAGTGCTTCCGCTCCGAGGCCGGCGCCGCCGGCAAAGACACCCGCGGCATGATCCGCATGCACCAGTTCGAGAAGGTGGAACTGGTCAGCATCGTGCACCCCGACCGCTCCGCCGAGGAGCTGGAGCGCAAGACGGCCTGCGCCGAAGAGGTGCTGAAGCGCCTGGGCCTGCCGTTCCGCACCGTTGTATTGTGCACCGGCGACATGGGCTTCGCCTCCCAGCGCACCCACGACATCGAGGTCTGGCTGCCCGGCGCCGGCCGCTACCGGGAGATCTCGTCGTGCTCCAACGTCGGCGCGTTCCAGGCCCGCCGCATGGACGCCCGCTTCCGGCCCACCGACGGCAAGGGCACCCTGCCCGTGCACAGCCTGAACGGCTCCGGCCTGGCGGTGGGGCGCACCCTGGTGGCGGTGCTGGAAAACTATCAGCAGGCGGACGGCTCGGTGACGGTGCCCGACGCCCTCAAACCTTACATGGGCGGGCTGGAGGTGCTGCGTCCCGATGTTTGAGCCCATCCCCGACCTGTCCAAGGCCCGCATCCTGGTGTCGAACGACGACGGTCTCGACGCCCCCGGCATCCAGGTGCTGGAACGGGTCGCGCGCACCCTCTCGGACGACGTCTGGGTGGTGGCGCCGGAGACCGAGCAAAGCGGCGCCGGCCATTCGCTGACCCTGCACGACCCGATCCGCTACCAACGGCGCGGGCCGCGTCATGTCGCGGTGCGCGGCACACCCACCGACTGCGTGCTGCTCGGCGTCAAGCTGTTCATGGCCGACCACCCGCCGGACCTCGTGTTGTCCGGCATCAATCGCGGTGGCAACATGGGCGAGGACATCACCTATTCCGGCACCGTCGCGGTGGCCATGGAGGGCACCCTGCTGGGCATCCGCTCGATCGCCCTGTCGCAGCAGTTCTCAGACCCCGACGCGGTGCCCTGGGACACCGCCGAGGCCACGATCGGCGAGGTGGTCCGGCGCGCGTGCGCGGCGCGCTGGAACCGGGAGGTGCTCATCAACGTCAACGTCCCCGACTGCCCCGCCGACCAGGTGGCCGGCATCCGTCTGGCGCGCCAGGGCAAGCGCGTGGGCTCCAGCCGGTTCTCGGAAAACCTGGTCGAACGGGTGGACCCCAGGGGCCGACCTTATGTATGGATCGGAGTCGAACAGGTGCGTGGCTTCGATGGCGCCGACACCGACCTGCACGCCATCGCACAGAACTGCGTCGCGGTCACGCCACTGTGCATCGACCTGACCGACGAAGGGACCATGGACGCCATGGGCAGCGTCTTTTGAGCGAATTCGACGGCCCTCCCGAGGCCGGTCCGGACGACGGCAACGGGCACGACCACAAGATCCGCCTGCTGATGGAGCTGCGGCTGGCAGGGGTGACGGACACGCGCGTCCTGTCCGCCCTGGAGACCATCCCGCGCGAGGCGTTCGTCTCCGAGCCGTTCCTGGACCTGGCCTACGACAACCGCGCCCTGCCGATCGCCTGCGGGCAGACCATCAGCCAGCCGCTGGTGGTCGGACTGATGACCCAGGCGCTGGAGCTGACCGGGCGGGACAAGGTCCTGGAGATCGGCACCGGCTCCGGGTATCAGGCCGCCATCCTGTCGCGGGTGGCCCGGCGCGTGTACACGGTGGAGCGTCACAGGCCGCTGCTGGACCAGGCCGAGGCACGCTTCCGCCGGCTGGGCCTGACCAACATCGTCACCCGCCACGGCGACGGCATGAAAGGGTGGCCGGCGCAGGCGCCGTTCTCCCGCATCCTGGTGACTGCCGGCGCGCGCGAGATCCCCGAAACCCTGTCCGACCAGCTCGACGACGGCGGCATCATGGTGCTGCCGGTCGGCGATCCGGACCAGCAATGGGTGACCCGGGTGCGCCGCAATGGCCACCGGCTGAGCACCGAACGGCTGATCGCGGTGCGCTTCGTGCCGCTGCTGGGGGGCGTGCCGCGCGACGAGACCGACGACGGCCTGCGCTGAACCCCGCGCCGCCGGGCACCCGGGGCGCCGCGGCTGGTCCCGCCGCCCGCGCGCCTGTATAGTAGCCGCCATGATCCGCATGGCCCACGGACTGCCCCGCCTCCTCACCCTCCTGGCGCTGGCCGGGGTGGCGCTGGCCGGGTGCGACCGTGGCTGGCGTGACGCGCCGTACGGCTTACCCGGGGCCACGGGAGCCCACGGCGACCCCACCCGGGCGCGCCAAGTGGTGGTCCAGCCCGGGGACAGCGTGTATGCCATCGCGCGCCGCACCGGCGTGCCGACGCGGGCGATCATCTCCGCAAACGCCCTCGCCCCACCCTTCATCCTGCACCCCGGCGAGGTGCTGACGCTGCCGGCCCAGCGGGTCCATGAGGTGCGCGCGGGCGACACCCTGCACGCGCTGTCGCGGCGCTACGGGCCGTCGGTGGCGGCCATCGCCAACGCCAACGGCCTGGCGCCGCCCTACGTCATCCGCACCGGCGAGGCCCTGGTCATCCCGGCGACAGACCAACCCGAGAGCACGCCCGCCACCGAGCCGACCCGCGCGATCGCGACGATGCCGCGCCCGGCGCGCCCGCCGTCCCCGCAGACCCCAGGACGGGAGCTCGCCGTGCCGTCCCCGACCCGCACCGCCGACCCGGTTGCGGCCCCCGGCGCGGCCACGTCGCCGCGCCCGACCCCCGAACCCACCGCAGCCCCGGCGCAGGACCGAAGCCCGGAGCGGCCCCGGGACGTGCGGCCGGCGCCGCTGCCGCCGGTCCCGGCCGCCACCGGCGCCCTGCCGCCGCCGCCGCCGATGCCGACGGCCGCCGTGGCGCGCGGCGCGGTGCCCCTGCCCGACCCGCCGCCGCGCGCCGGCAGCCGCTTCCTGTGGCCGGCGGTGGGCGAGGTGATCGCCGGCTTCGGGCCGGGCCGGGACGGCCTGCACAACGACGGCATCAACATCGCCGTGCCCATGGGCGCGCCGATCCGGGCGGCCGATGCCGGCGTCGTGGTCTACGCCGGCAACGAAATCCAGGGCTTCGGCAACCTGGTCCTCATCAAACACGCCGGCGGCTGGACCACCGCCTATGCCCACGCCTCGCGCCTGGAGGTGCGGCGTGGCCAGCTTGTGCAGCGCGGCCAGATCATCGCCCGCGCCGGCCGCACCGGCTCGGTGGATGCACCCCAGGTGCACTTCGAGATCCGCCGGGGCGCGAGACCGGTCGATCCGCGCGACCACATGGGATCGCGCACCGATACCTGATCCTGAGTCCCGACCGCAGGCAGACGGGAACCCTTGGCGGCGCGCGGCGTTCCGATCACCGGAGCGCCCGACCGGCGACCGCCGGCCCGGCGACCCCCACCCGCACCGGAGGTCCCCATGGAATCCCTGCGCACCGCCCTCGTCCCGATCCTGGACCAACCGGCCGTGCTGGTCGGGTGGCTGCTGCTGAACGCGGCGTCGTTGGTCTGGCTGCTGCGCGACCTGCGGCACCGCAACCCGCAGACCATGGGCCTCATGCGCTGGGTGTGGATCCTCACGGTGGCCTACTCCGGGCCGGTCGGCCTGCTGGTGTACTACTACTCGGGACGCGCTCAGATCGCCCGCGACAGCCTGTGGCGCCGCGCCTTCCGATCGCTGGCGCACTGCTACGCCGGCTGCGGGATCGGCGAGATCATCGGGATCGTGGTGGTGGCCGGGATCCTGGCGCTGGGCGCCCTGACCGTCAGCACGATCACCTTCGCGCTGGCCTTCGCGGCCGGATTCGCGCTGACCATGGGGCCGCTGATGGCCGAGGGCGTGAGCGCCCGCGAGGCGTTCCGCGACAGCGTCGTCAGCGAGACCGCCTCGATCACGGTCATGGAGGTGGTGGCCATCGGCGTCGACCTGTGGTTGGCCGGCGAGGCCACGATGGCGCAGCCGCTGTTCTGGACCTCGCTGCTGGTGTCCCTGACGGCGGGTCTGATCGCCGCCTATCCGGTCAACGTGCTGATGATCCGCGGCGGCATCAAGCAGGGCATGGGCCATCCGGCGGAGGCCCACGGCCACTGAGACGGACCGGCGCGTGCCGCTCTGAAACCAACAGATCGCGCCGAGTCACGCTCGAAAGCGGCCCCACGCCGGTGGTTCCGATTTCGAGCGATCGGCGCTATGGGCCAGGCGGTCCGCGCCGGTTTCCCCGGCGCTGCGGCCGGCGACAGGAGGAACCCGATAATGACGGAAACCGTGAAGGGGGTGCTCGATACCCTGGAAGAGAGTGCGCGCGGTGGCGAGACGATGTCGGTCGACGATATCGTGCAGGCGTTCGGGCGCCGCGCCTACGGGCCGCTGGTGTTCGCCATCGGGCTGGTGATGCTGTCACCGGTCAACTGGATCCCGGGCGCGGGCGTGCTGCTGGCAACGGTGCTGACGGTGCTGCTGGTGCAGTCGCTGCTGGTCTCAGGGGCGCCGTGGGTGCCGCGCTGGCTGGGCCGGGCCAGCGTCGACCGGGACCGGGCGCGCTACGCCATTGCCCGCGTGCGGCCCTGGATCGAGCGGCTGGCCGTGGTGGTGCGGCCGCGGCTGCGGCCCCTGACGCAACCGCCGTGGCGTGCCGGCCCGATCCTGGTCATCATCGCCACGGCCCTGTCGATGTACCCGCTGGCGATCGTGCCCGGCGGCGCCGGCCCGCCGTCGCTGGCCATCACGGTCTTCGGCCTGGCCCTGACGGTGGAGGACGGCCTGTTGGTCCTGCTGGCGCTGCTGGCCGCGGCGGGCGGCTTCGCCCTCGCCGCCTGGGCCGTCCTGTAGGCCGGCGCCGTCCCTTTATCGACGCGGCCGCCGCGCCCATCTCATAGAGAAAGGTCTTGGCACAGGCCGCACGGTCTGGGCGCATCCCCGCTCCACGCGAACCAGAGGGAGGTGGCATGAACACCGACACCACGAACACGGAGTCCAATCCTCTGCTGGGCTATCGGATGGGCGATTGCTCGCCGAGCGAACTCCTGACCAAGAGCGACCTCTCCGGCCGCGACAAGCTCGCGGTGCTGCGGCAGTGGGAATACGACGCCATCGAATTGATGGTGGCCGAGGAGGAGAACATGGGCGGCGGCCGTCCGGCCCCGCTGTCGGAGATCCGCGACGCCATCCGCAGCCTGCGGACGGACCGCGGCGACGGGCCGGCCCGCACCGGTCAGAGCGGTGGCCCGATGACGGTGGCCGACGTCATGACCCGGACCGTCAAGACGGTCCACTCCGACAACCGCATCCGCGACGTCGCGCGTCAGATGCGCACCGACGGCGTGGGCCTGTACGTGGTGCTCGACGGGGACGAGGCCGTCGGCATGGTCACCGACCGCGACATCGTGGCGCGGGCGGTGGCCGACCGCGTCGACCTGGACGCCCGCCCGGTCGCCGACATCATGACCAACCGGATCGTGGCCTGTGCCCAGGACGCGCCGCTGTCGGAGGCCGCCGACCTGATGATGCGCGAAGGCGTGCGCCGGCTGTGCGTGGTGGACGCGGCGGGCGATCTGGCGGGCATCCTGTCGGTCACCGACCTGGCGCTGGACCACAACGGCGAGGCGACCATCGGGCGGGTGTTGCGGGCCATCGTGCAGGCGCCGGCCGCGTCGGCGCCGGACCCCGACAAGACCACCAGCCGCCATGGGGCCGCGAGCCACCCCGGCGGCTTGCAGGTCTACAGCCTGCGCCCGCGCGTGCGGCGCTGACCCGTCCGGCCTGAAGAAGGAGCACGGAACCATGGACTCGGCCGCAGCGGAGGCGATGCGCGAGGAAACCGACAGCCTGGGCGTGGTGCGCGTGCCCGCGGACCGCTACTGGGGCGCCCAGACCCAGCGCGCCCTGGAGAACTTCCCGATCGGCCTGGAGCGCATGCCGCCGGCGCTAGTTCACGCCCTCGGCGTCCAGAAGCTGGCGGCGGCGCGCGCCAACATGGCGCTGGGCAGCCTCGACCGGGCCATCGGCGAGGCCATCGCCGCCGCCGCGCGCGAGGTGGCCGACGGCGCGCTCGACGACCACTTCCCGCTGCCGGTGTGGCAGAGCGGCAGCGGCACCCAAACCAACATGAATGCCAACGAGGTGATCGCCAACCGCGCCGACGAGGTGCTGGGCCAGCCCATGGGGCGGCGCACGCCGGTGCACCCCAACGACCACGTGAACCGGGGCCAGTCGTCCAACGACACCATCCCCACCGCGATGCATCTGGCGACCCTGCTGGAGTTGCGCGACCGCCTGCTGCCGGCGCTGGACCACCTGGGGCACACCCTGGCCGAGCGGGCCGTGACCTTCGGCGATCGCGTCAAGAGCGGCCGCACCCACCTGCAGGATGCCGTACCGGTCACCCTGGGTCAGGAGTTCGGCGGTTACGCCGCCCAGGTCGAGGCGGCGGCGACCCGCCTGCGCCGCCTGACGGACGACCTGCTGCCGCTGGCCCAGGGCGGCACCGCCGTCGGCAGCGGCCTGAACTGCCCACCGGGGTTCGTGGACGCGGTCCTGGACGCCGTCCGCGCCCTGACGGGACTGGAGGTGCGGCGCGCCGACAACCCGTTCGCCGCCAACGCGGCCCATGACGTGTTCGTGGACCTGTCGGGCGCGCTCGGCGGCACGGCGGCGGCGCTGGCCAAGATCGCCGGGGACATCCGGTTCATGGGCTGCGGGCCGCGCTGCGGCATCGGCGAGGTGATGCTGCCCGCCAACGAGCCCGGCTCGTCGATCATGCCGGGCAAGGTCAACCCGACCCAGGTCGAGGCGCTGGTGATGGTCTGTGCCCAGGTGCAAGGCAACCATGTCGCCATCGCCCACGGCGCCGCCGGCGGCCAGATGGAGCTGAACGCCTGCAAGCCCGTCATCATCCACAACACGCTGCAGTCGATCCGCCTGCTGGGCGACGCCGCGCGCTCGTTCGCCGACCGCTGCGTGGCCGGGTTGGCGGCCGACGACGCCCGGCTGGCGGATCTGGCCGGCCGCTCGCTGATGCTGGTCACGGCGCTGGCGCCGGCGGTGGGCTATGATCGCGCCGCCGAGGCGGCCCACAAGGCAGCGCACGAGGGCACCACCCTGCGTGAGGCGGTCCTGACCCTGGGCTTGATGGACGCCGAGGCGTACGACCGCGTGGTCGATCCGCGCGCCCTCGCCCTGGGCGGCGGTACAGAGGTCGAGCCCGGCGGGTGATCAGTCCGACAGGTCCGAGGCGGTGGCGTTGCGCGCCAGCGGCTCGTTCGGTTTCAGTTCCGCGTCCCACGGGAACAGCAGCCACAGTTCGCTCTTCACCGGCACGGCGAACAGATCCACCGTCGCCTGGCCCTCCGGCTTGGCGTAGACGGTGGCGATGGTCGCCTTGGGCAGCAGCGTGCGCACCACCCCGGCGGTGACACCCGAGTCCACCAAATCGTCGATCACCAGCCAATTGTCGCCGTCGCCCACCAGGTCGGTATCCACCCCCTTGAGCATGCGCGGCTGCCCCTGGGCGCGGTCGTCGTAGCTGGCGACACTGACCGCCTCGACCGTGCGAATGTCCAGTTCGCGGGCGATGATGCACGCGGGGATCAGGCCGCCGCGGGCGATGGCGATGATCCCGTCGAAGTGATCGCGGGCGGCCAGGATGCGTTGCGCCAGCATGCGCGTGTCCCGATGGAAGATTTCCCAGGGGATCGGCATGTAGATGCTGTGGGTGTAGTCCTTCGTCATGGCGGGTGTCCGTGGGCCTGGCGGGAGAGGGAGCCCCTGCTTACCGTCCCCGCTCCCGGGGAGCAACAGCGCCGCCCGCCGGGCGGTCGCCGGGCGGTCGCCGTCACGAGGCTCTGGACGACTCCGGGGTGGATATCCCATACAGGATGCACGTTCGATGCGCAGACGGATGGGACAGGCATGTTGCACACCCTGATGGCCGGTCGCGGAATGGTCACCGCGCCGCACCACCTCGCGGCACAGGCGGGCCTTCGGGTGCTGCGGGACGGGGGCAACGCGATCGAGGCCATGGTCGCCGCGGCCGCGACCTGCGCGGTGGTCTACCCGCACATGAACGGCCTGGGCGGCGATGCCTTCTGGCTGATCGCGCGGCCCGGGCGGGCGCCGCTGTCGGTGGAGGCCGCCGGCGCCGCAGGACGCGCCGTCACGCCGGACCTCTACCGGGACCGCGGACTCGACGCCGTCCCCCTGCGCGGGCCGCTGGCGGCCAACACCGTGGCCGGCGCGGTGTCGGGATGGTCCTCGGCGCTGGAGGTCAGCACCCAGCACTGGGACGGCTCGCTGCCGCTGGCCCGCCTGCTGGAGGACGCGATCCACTACGCCGAGACCGGCTATCCGGTCGCCACCTCGGTGGCCCGCACCTCGCGCCGGATCCTGGACGAGGTGGCCGGCCTGCCCCACTTCGCCGACCTGTTCCTGGAGGACGGCCAGCCGCCGACCGCCGGCGCCTGGCAGACCAACCCCGCCCTGGCCGCCACCCTGCGACGGCTGGCGGCGCACGGCCTGGACGATTTCTACCGCGGCGGGGTCGGCCGGGCGTTGTCCGCGGACCTGAAGGCCCAGGGCAGCCCGCTGGTCTCCGACGACCTGGCGAGCCACCGCTCGGTGCGCCGGCGGCCGCTGGCGCTCAAGCTGGGGGCCGGCACGGTCTACAACACCCAGCCGCCGACCCAGGGCCTGGCGTCGCTGATGATCCTGGGGCTGTTCGAGCGCCTGGGCGTGCCGGAGGCGGACGGTTTCGACCACGTGCACGGCCTGATCGAGGCCACCAAGATCGCCTACCGGATCCGCAACCGGCACGTCACCGACCCGCGCTACATGGCGGTGCACCCCACCACCTATTTGTCGGACACGGTGCTGGACCAGCATGCGGCCGAGATCGACCGCCAGCGCGCCGCCGCCTGGGGCGCGGCGCCGGTCGACGGCGACACGGTGTGGATGGGCTGCGTCGACGGCGCCGGCCGCGCGGTGAGCTGCATCCAGAGCCTGTTCCACGGCTTCGGCTCCGGCGTGACCCTGCCCGAGACCGGCGTGGTCTGGCACAACCGCGGCATCGCCTTCCAGCTCGACCCGGCCGCGCCCAACGTGCTGATCCCCGGCCGGCGGCCGTTCCATACCCTGAACCCGCCGATGGCGCGGCTGCGCGACGGCTCGACCATGGTCTACGGCACCATGGGCGGCGACAGCCAGCCGCAGATCCAGGCCATCCTGTTTTCCCGCCATGCGCTGTTCGGCCAGCCCCTGCAACAGGCCGTCACCGGGCCGCGCTGGGCGCTGGGCCGCGCCTGGGCCGGTCCCAGCCACGACCTGAAGATCGAGGACCGCCTGGACCCGGCCGTGATCGCGGCCCTTGAGCAGGCCGGCCACGCCGTGACCCGTCTCGCCCCGTTCGACGAGGTGCTGGGCCACGCCGGCGCCATTGTGCGGCGTCCGGACGGCGTGCTGGAGGGCGCCACCGATCCGCGCGCCGACGGCGTGGTCGCCGCGTTCTGATCCTCGACGGCCATGCTCCGGCGGATTGTTGCCCGCCCGGCAACAGCGTGGCCTCCGAAAGGGTGATTGTGGGGCCTCCGGGCCATCGCGATATGTCCGGGCATGCGTTCTGGATGCCTCGGAGGATCATACGTTGTACCTGCACCGCCCCGCCGACGAGCGCGGCCATGCCCGTTTCGGCTGGCTGGACAGCCGCCACACCTTCTCCTTCGGCCACTACCTCGACCCGGCGCACATGGGCTTCGGCCCTCTGCGGGTCATCAACGAGGACCGGGTGCGCCCGGGGGCCGGCTTCGACACCCACGGCCACCGCGACATGGAGATCCTGTCCTACGTCCTGGCGGGGGCGTTGCGGCATGAGGACAGCCTGGGCACCGGCTCGGTGATCCGCCCGGGCGAGATCCAGCGCATGACGGCCGGCACCGGCATCCGCCACAGCGAGTACAACGCCTCCGCGACGGAGCCGGTGCACTTTCTCCAGATCTGGATCCTGCCAGAGGCCGCCGGCCTGGCGCCGTCCTACGAGCAGATCGCGGTCCCCGAGACCGAGCGGCGCGGCCGCCTGCGCCTCCTGGCGGCGCGCGACGGCCGCGACGGCGCCGTGACCGTGCACCAGGACGTCGACCTCTACGGCACGCTGTTGACGCACGGCGAGGCCGTGTCCCTGGCCCTGCGGCCGGGCCGGATCGCCTGGGTGCAGGTGGCGCGCGGCGTCGTGCGGGCCAACACCGGCCTGCGTCTGGGTCCCGGCGACGGCCTGGGGCTGTCCGAGGCGCCCGACGTGACCCTGACCGCCCAGGGCACGGAGGACGCCGAGGTGCTGGTGTTCGACATGGCCGCTCAGGCCCCCGCCCGCTGACGCTGCTCGCCCGGCCGGATGCCGTAGAACAGGCTGTACAGCACCGGCACCGCCACCAGGGTCAGGACGGTCGCGAAGGCGAGGCCGCTGGAGATGGTCACGGCCATGGAGGCGAAAAAGGCATCCATCAGGAGCGGCAGCATGCCCAGGATCGTGGTCCCCGCCGCCAGCACCACCGGCCGCAGACGGCTGACGCTGGCCTGCACCAGGGCGGTGAAGCGGTCGGGCTGTTCCTGAAGCTGCAGGTCGATCTCCTCGACCAGCACGATGGCGTTCTTGATCAGCATCCCCGACAGGCTGAGCACACCCAGCAGCGACGGGAAGTCGAACGGCAGCCCCGTGGCCAGCAGCCCGACCGTGACGCCGCAGATGGACATGGGCACCACCAACCAGATGATCAGCGGCTCGCGCACGGTGCCGAACAGCACCACGGTGATGAGCACCATGATGAGGAACCCGACCGGCACCTGCCCGAGCAGGCCGGCCTGGGCCTCGGCGGTGTCCTCGATCTCGCCGCCCCATTCGAAGGTGTAGCCGCGCGGCAGCGGCACGCTCTCGACCGCGGCCGCGACCCGGGCGTGGATCTGCGCCACGCTCTGGTCGCCGGCCGGGCGCGCCAGCACAGTCAGGGTGCGCACCCGATCAAGGCGGCGGATGAGGGTGTCCTCCGCCACCACCTCGAAGCCGTCGAGGATCTGTCCCACCGGCACGTACTGGCTCTGACCCTGGCTCCACACCAGGCGGTCCGGCAGGGCGGACAGGTCGCCGCGCTCCGCCGGCGGCGCCCGCAGGATCATGGGGATCAGTTCGTCCCCGTGCCGGAAGGTGGCGACCGGCACCCCATCGGTGAAGAATTGCAGGGTGTGGGCCAGGTCGTTGCGGCTGACCCCGGCGATGCGGGCGCGCGATTCGGCGAAGTCGGGCCGGATCACCTTCTCGCGCTGGCGCCAGTCGGTGCGGATGTCGACGATGCCCCCGTCCTGGTACAGGATCGCCTCGACCTCCCCGGCCAGGCGGCGCAGTTCGTCCGGATCCGGCCCCGAGAAGCGCGCCGCCAGCTTGCCGCTGCCACCGGGGCCGAACATCAGGCGTTCCGTGAACATCCGCGTCGACGGGAACCGCGGCGCCAGCTCGGTGCGGACGGTGTCGACCAGGCCCGGGATCGCCTCCAGGCTGCGCGCCCGCACGATCATGTGGCCGTAGGAGGGGTTGGGCGGCTCCGGCGCGTAGGTCAGCATGAACCGGGTGGCGCCCTGGCCGACGAAGGTGCTGACCGCCTCGACGCCGTCCAGGCCCAGCACGACGTCCTCGGCCTCGGCCATGGTCTGATCCAGCACCCGGATGTCCGTGCCCTGCGGCGCCCAGACGTGCACGTAGAACAGGGGCGTGTTGGAATTGGGGAAGAACCCCTCCTTCATGAACCCGAAGCCGTAGACCGCCCCGGCGGTGACGCCGACCAGCGCGGCCACCGTCAGCAGGCGCTGGCGCAGCGCCCCGCGCAGCAGCCCGCGATAGGCGCCGAACAGGCGGCCGCCGTAGAGGTCCTCCGCCCCGGCCTCGCCGCGCTTGAACAGATAGGCCCCGAACAGCGGCGTGACCATGATCGCCAGCACCCAGCTCAGCAGCAGCGAAATTCCGATGACCGCGAACAGGGAGAACAGGAACTCGCCGGTGGTGTCGGGCGACAGGCCGATGCCCGAGAACGCCATGATGCCGATGATGGTGGCGCCCAGCAGGGGCCACTGGGTCTGGGCCGTGACCGCGCTCGCCGCCTGCACCGCCGTCTTGCCGCGGCGCATGTTGATGAGCATGCCTTCGGCCACCACGATGGCGTTGTCGACCAGCATCCCCATGGCGATGATGAGCGCCCCCAGCGAAATGCGCTGGAGCTGGATGCCGGCCAGCCACATGACGAAGATGGTGCCGAGCACGGTCAGGAACAGGATCGTGCCCACCACCACGCCGGCGCGCCAGCCCATGAACAGGCACAGCGCGGCGATGACGATCGACACCGAGGCCAGCAGGTTGACGAGGAACCCCCGCACCGCGTCGTCCACCACCGCCGCCTGATCGTAGATGGTGTGCAACGTCACCCCGACCGGCAGGGCCGCCTCCAGGCTCGCCAGCTTACGGTCCACGGCGGCGCCGACCTCGACGATGTTGGCGTCGGCCACGGCGGCGATCGCCAGGGTCACGGCGGGTTGGCCGTTGAAGCGGATGATGTGGTCCGGTGGCTGTTTGCGGCCGAGGCTGACGTCGGCGACGTCGCTCAACCGGACCATGGCCGTGCTGCCGGCGGTGCCCAGCATCAGGGTCTCGATGGCGTCGACGGTTTCGAAGGCGTCGTCGACGGCGATGCGCACCCGCTCGTCCCCCACCGTGACCACGCCGTTGGGCTGCACGGCGTTTTCCACGTCGAGGAGCTGGAGGCCGGTGCCGAGGGAGACGCCGAGCCGCGCCAGCTTGTCCTGGGCGATCTCGATGTGCACGTGCGGATCGGGCTCGCCGGCGGTCTCCACCTTGGCGACGCCGGGCACGGTCAGCAGTTCCCGGCGCAGGGACTTGGCGATCTCGATGATCTCCAGGTCGGCGTAGCCGGGCGCAGTGATGGCGTAGTACAGGCCGAAGACATCGCCGTAGTCGTCGTTGACCTGGGGCACGCCCACGTTGTTGGGCAGGCGGCCGCGGGCATCGGTGACCTTGCGCCGCAGTTCATCCCAGATCTGCGGCAGCGCGTCGCTCTTGTAGGTGTCCTGGATGCGGACCGTGATCTCGGACACGCCCGGCTTGGAGACCGACACGATCTCGTCGAGCTGGGCCATCTGCTGGATGGCCGATTCCAGGGGTTCGGTGACCTCCTCCTCCACCTCCCGGGCGCTGGCGCCCGGATAGGCCGTGATGACCTTCGCCTCCTTGATGGTGAAATCGGGGTCTTCCAGGCGGCCCACGGACAGCAGACCGTAGATCCCGCCCAGAAGGCAGATGAGCACGATGAGCCAGGTGTTGACCGGCTTTTCGATCGAGGTGCGTGCAACGTCCATGGGGCCGGTCCTACTCCGTCTCCAGGGGGCGCACCCGCATGCCCTCGCGCAAGTGGTGCACGCCGGCGGTGACCACCCTGTCGCCCGGCTCCAGGCCGGCGGTGACGACGGCGGTATCATTGGTCAGGTCGGAGACGGTCACGGGACGGCGCGCGACCGCGCCGTCCGGGCCGGCGACCACCCAGACGAAGAAGCCCGCGTCGTTGCTCTCGGCACCCGACCCGGGATCGGCCGGCACCAGGGCGCCGGGGGGGATCGTCACGGCCCCTTCCGGGCGCGCGGCATGCACGGTCCGCGCCCGGAGCGTGGCGGTCATGCCGGGCAGGATGTTCACATCCTCCGGCCGCGGCATGCCGAACTCGATGCGGTAGGTCTGGGCGACGTCGTTGGCCTCGGTCGACAGCTCCCGGAACGCCAGCGGGAAGCTGCGTTCGGCCAGGAAGGGGAACACGGCCTCGACCGCGGCGGCCTGATCGCCGCGCGTCAGGGCCACGAGGTATTCCGGAATGTCGGCGGAGACCCGGATCTCGCTGACATCCTGCACGCGGACGACCGGCTGCCCGGCCTGGACGTTGGTATAGGATTCGAGCAGGCGGCGGCTGACGATGGCGTCGAACGGCGCCGTCAGGATGGTGTACTCCAGGTTCTGCTGCGCCTCCTCCAGCGCCACCTCGGCCAGGTCCAGGGCGTTGCGGGCATCGTCGAAGGCCTGGCGCGAGACCGCGTTCTGGCCGACGAGCTGGCGCTTGCGCTCGAAGTCCTGACGCGCCGACGTCAGGTTGACCTCGGCCTCGCGCACCCGCCGCTCATAGTCCGTGGGGTCGAGGCGGGCGATGACGCTCCCCGCGCTGACCAATTCGCCCTCGTTGACAGGCAGGTCCTGCAACAGCCCGGGCACCCGGAACGACAGATCGACCACCTGCACCGCCTCGGTGCGGGCCGCGAACGCGTGCACCTCGGTGCCGTCGGCCGGGCGCGCCTCGGCGAGGCGGGCGGGCCGGACCATGTCCGGATCGCGCGCGGCGGCGCTCTGTTGCGGCGCGTCGTCACAGGCGGCCAGGGCGAGCGGAAGCAGCACCCCGGCCAGGACCAGCAGGCCCCGGCGCATGCTCATGAGACGGGTTCTCCCCGGTTACGGACGTGGATCGTGGATCGCGGATCGCGGATCGTGGATCTCGGAGGAAGACTGTAGAGCACTTGGCGCACGAACGGAATCGCCGTCCGGCGCCATCCGTCGCCCGCCGCCGGGCTCAGACCAGCAGGCTGAGCCGCGGCCCGGCCGACGCGGGCGCGAAGCGCGGCCCGGCCAGCGTGGCCTCGGCACCCGCAAGCCGCCGGGACGCGTCCCGCCGGTCGGTCGCGGTGGGGTCGCGCCCGTCCTCACGGTCCGCATGGGCGGCACGGGCGGCCTCCAGGATCGCCTTGAGGCGCGCCATGGCGTCGCGCGCGGCGGCGGCGAACGCGGCGTCGGGATCCGCGAGGGACGACCCGGCGGACCCGCCCGCCCGGCTGTCGGTGCCGGTGAGCGGGGGCGCCGCGCCTGCGCCGGCGCCCGAGACCGCGCCAGCCTGGCCGCCCGACTGCACGTACGCCCGGACCGCCGAGGCGAGTTGCCGCGCCAGCCGCGCGGCCTCGCGCGCGGCGGCCTCCGGGTCGGTGGTGGCCAGCAGGTGCAGCGCCTGAAGCTGGGCCTTGAGCCGCTCCACCTTCTGGCGGGCGGCCTCCTTGCGGCCCTCCTTCATGGCTTCCCTGGCGGCATCAAGCTGGTCGACGGCCTGCTCGCCCAGGGCGAAGCCGTCTTCCAGCGCGGCCGCCCGGGACGGATCGCGGGCGCGGACGACGTCCACCAAGGGGTGGGCCGCAGCACGCCGCCCGGGCGGGGCGGACGACGGCTTCGGTGTGCCGGTCGACAGCAGGGCCGACGCGGCGGCGCGGCCGGTGACGAGCATGGGGCGCCATCCTGGTCCACGGGTGCGGGTGCGGGCGCGGGACGCCGTCGCCCCGCGACCCGAAGGATAGCACTCGTCCCGGCCGCGGAACAGCGCGACGGCGCGGTGCGGATCAGGCCGCCTCGGCCTTCCGCACGCTGTCGCGGATGGCGCGCATGTTGGCGCCGTAGACGCCCGGGTTGTCCACCGAGCCGCCCTTGAACACCGCCGAGCCGGCCACCAGCACATCGGCGCCGGCGGCGGTGACCAGGGGCGCGGTCTCCGGGGTGATGCCGCCGTCCACCTCGATGTGAATCGGGCGGTCGCCGATCATCTGGCGCACCCGGCGCACCTTCTCGACCGCACTGTGCAGGAAGCTCTGGCCGCCAAAGCCGGGGTTGACGCTCATCACCAGCACCAGATCGACCGTGTCCAGCACGTGCTCGATGGCGCTTTCGTGGGTGGCCGGGTTGAGTGCCACGCCGGCCTTGCAGCCGAGGGAGCGGATCAGGCGGAGCGAGCGGTCCAGGTGCGGGCCGGCCTCCGGGTGGATCGTCAGCACGTCGGCACCGGCCTTGGCGAAGTCTTCCAGGAACGGATCCGCCGGGGCGATCATGAGGTGGACGTCCATCACCGTCTTCACGTGCGGGCGGATCGCCTTGCACATGGCGGGGCCGAAGGTGATGTTGGGCACGAAATGGCCGTCCATCACGTCCACGTGGACCCAGTCGCAGCCCTCGGCCTCGATGGCGCGGCACTCGGCGCCGAAGTTGGCGAAGTCGGCGGACAGGATGGAGGGGGCGATCTTCAGCGAGCGGTCGACGGTCATGGTGTGACGGGTCCCTGGCTGGCGGTGGCGTCCGTGTCGGAGTCGAGGCCGCCCCGGAAGACACGGCTGGCGCGGATATCGGGCGCATCGATGGCCGACAGCGCGGCGGCGTCCAGCGGCCCGGTCGCGGTCTGGAACAGGCGGTTGGCCTGGCGCAGGCGGGCCCGGTCGAGGGCGTTGCGGATCGAGCGCGCGTTAGCGAAGTGGGGCTGCTTGCGCCGCAGGCCGACGTATTCATGCAGCGCCTTGGCGGCCTCCGGCGTGAGCGTATAGTTCTGCTCCCGCAGCATCAATTCGGCGATGTGGAACAGCTCGTCGTCTGTGTAGTCCGGGAAGTCGATGTGGTGGGCGATGCGCGAGCGGAAACCCGGGTTGCTCTCGAAGAACTTTTCCATGCGGTCGCCGTAACCCGCCAGGATCACCACCAGGTCGTCGCGGTTGTTCTCCATCACCTGAAGGAGGATCTCGATCGCCTCCTGGCCGTAGTCGCGTTCGTTCTCGGGGCGGTACAGATAGTACGCCTCGTCGATGAACAGCACGCCGCCCATGGCCTTCTTGAGGATTTCCTTGGTCTTCGGCGCGGTGTGGCCGATGTACTGCCCGACCAGGTCATCGCGCGTCACCGACACCAGGTGCCCCTTGCGGATGTAGCCGAGGCGGTGCAGCAGGTTGGCCATGCGCAAGGCCACGGTGGTCTTGCCGGTGCCCGGGTTGCCCGTGAAGCTCATGTGCAGCGTCGGCGTCTCGTGGGCCAGGCCGAGGCGCTTGCGCGCCCGCTCCACCAGCAGCAGCGCCGCGGTCTCGCGGATGCGCTGCTTGACCGGCGCCAGGCCGATCAGGGTGGCGTCCAGATCCTCCAACACCTCCTTGACGCCGGAGGTCTCGTATTCCTGTTGCAGATCGACCGCCTGGGGGGCGGCCTCGTCGGCCACGACGGTGTCGGTCGCGTTACCGTCCTGCATCGGTCATGTCTCCCTTCGGGACCAGGGTTCGAACCGGTCGCGGGGTCCGCGCCGGCGGGCGGGCACGGCGCATGGCGGCCACACCCAGGATCGGGCCGGCGGGTGGAGGCGGCCGGGAGGGAGAAGCCGCCTCCACCCCACCCGTCCGGTGCCTGGGACGGGGCGGCCCGCCGCCGCCGCCCTCGTGCCCGGCACGGCAGCGGGGGCGGCGACGGTGGGCCCGGCGTCAGGCGTAGCGCGCGCCTGCCGGCTTGTCGGTGGCATAGGACAGGGTGGAGTAGCGCGTGTTGCGTCCCGCCATCTCCTGCCGGGCCAGGCGGAAGCCCGGCTCCTCCTTGGGGCGGTTGACGATGAACGACAGCCGCAGCGACTCCCAGCCGTGGGTGGCGTCGAAGGCCACGACGCGGATGTAGCGGTCGCCGTACACCTTGCGGCACTCGGCCAGTTCGTACATCAGCGCGGCCGCGTCCGGATTGTCGAACATCGGGTGGCCCCACATCTCCCAGTAGGTATTACGGGGATGCGGATCGTCGGTGAACTCCAGGCTGACGGCCCAGCCGTTGTCGATGCAGTACTGCACCTGCTTGCTGATCTGCTCGTCGGTCAGGTCGGGCAGGAAGGAAAAGGTGCCCTGGGTGAGGCGCATGGGTCAGTCTCCAGTCTTGTCGTCTCTTGTCGTCCGGGGACACCGATCAGACGGCGGCGGTCGGGGTCGGCACGAAGTCCGGGCTGTCCGTGGACGTGTAGTTGAAGGTGACGTCCTTCCACACATCCAGCGCCTGGCGCAGCGGGCTGCACGACTTGGCGGCGTCGTTGAGGATGTCCGGCCCCTCGTTGAGGATGTCGCGGCCCTCGTTGCGGGCCAGGATCATGGCCTCCAGGGCGACGCGGTTCGCGGTCGCGCCGGCCGCGATGCCCATCGGGTGGCCGATGGTGCCGCCGCCGAACTGCAGCACCACGTCCTCGCCCAGCAGGTCGAGGAGCTGGTGCATCTGGCCGGCGTGGATACCGCCCGAGGCCACCGGCATGACCTTATTGAGCGAGGCCCAGTTCTGATCGAAGAACAGGCCGTGCTCGAGGCGCATCGGATTGAACTCCTCACGGCAGATGTCGTAGTAGCCCTTGGTGGTGGCCGGGTCGCCCTCCAGCTTGCCGACCACGGTGCCGGCGTGGATGTGGTCGACACCCGCCAGGCGCATCCACTTGGCGATGACGCGGAACGACACGCCGTGCGACTTCTGCCGGGTGTAGGTGGAGTGACCGGCCCGGTGCAGGTGCAGGATCATGTCGTTCTTGCGCGCCCAGTTGGCCATCGACTGGATCGCGGTGTAGCCGATCACCAGGTCGATCATGATGATGCACGAGCCCAGCTCCTTGGCGAACTCGGCGCGCTCGTACATGTCTTCCATGGTGGCGGCGGTCACGTTCAGGTAGGTGCCCTTGATCTCGCCGGTGGCCGCCTGGGCCTTGTTCACCGCCTCCATGCAGTACAGGAAGCGATCGCGCCAGTGCATGAACGGCTGGCTGTTGATGTTCTCGTCGTCCTTGGTGAAGTCCAGGCCGCCCTTCAGCGCCTCGTACACCACGCGGCCGTAGTTGCGCCCCGACAGGCCCAGCTTGGGCTTCACGGTCGCGCCCAGCAGCGGCCGGCCGAACTTGTCCAGGCGCTCGCGCTCCACCACGATGCCGGTGGGCGGCCCCATGAAGGTCTTCACGTAGGCCGTCGGCAGTCGCATGTCCTCCAGGCGCAGCGCCTTGAGCGGCTTGAAGCCGAACACGTTGCCGATGATGGAGGCCGTCAGGTTGGCGATCGAGTTCGGCTCGAACAGGTCCAGGTCGTAGGCGATGTAGGCGAAGTACTGGCCCTCGGTGTTGGGCACCGCGTCGACGCGGTAGGCCTTGGCGCGGTACTTCTCGCAGGCGGTCAGGCGGTCGGTCCAGACCACGGTCCAGGTGGCGGTCGAGCTTTCGCCGGCGACGGCGGCCGCGGCCTCGATCTCGTCCACCCCGTCCTGCGGCGTGATGCGGAAGACCGCGATCACGTCGGTCTCCTTGGGCTCGTAGTCGGGCACCCAGTAGCCCATTTCCTTGTACTTCAGAACGCCGGCCTTGTAGCGCTCGGCGCCGCTCAGGGTCTTGGTGCCATCACCGTCCATGGATCGTCTCCTTCGTTCGTGACGTGCGCGTTCGTGTTCGTCGTCGGGTTCGGGTCCGCAGGGTCGGATTGGCCGGCCGCCCGGGGACCGGCCCTCAGTGCTGGCGGGCGCGCCGCGCGCGGTCCACCAGGCGTTCAATCATCGGCGTCAGGATGAGCTGCATCGCCAGGTCCAGCTTGCCGCCGGGCACGACGATGGAGTTGGCCCGCGACATCCACGAGCCGTGCAGCATCGTCGTCAGATAGGGGAAGTCGATACCGCGTGGGTTGCGGAACCGGATCACCACCAGCGACTCGTCGGCGGTCGGAATCCACCGGGCCACGAAGGGGTTCGAGGTGTCCACCACCGGGACGCGCTGGAAGTTGACGTCCGTTTCCGTGAACTGCGGGCAGATCACGTTGGTGTAGGAGTGCATGCGGCGCAGGATCACGTCCTGCACGGCCTCGGTGGAGTAACCGCGCGAGGCGCGGTCGCGGTGGATCTTCTGGATCCACTCCAGGTTGATGACCGGCACCACGCCGATCTTCAGGTCCGCATACTTGGCCACCTGGAAGCCGTCGGTGGCGACGGCACCATGCAGCCCTTCGTAGAACAATAGGTCGCAGCCGGCGCCGATCTCCTCCCACTCGGTGAAGTGGCCGGGGTCGACCCCATACCGCTCCGCCTCCTCGGCGTCGTGGACGTAATGGCGGGTGTGCCCACGCCCGGTCTCGCCGAAGCTGCGGAAGGTCTCTTGCAGAT
This sequence comes from Roseospira goensis, assembly GCF_014197795.1. Lineage (GTDB taxonomy): Bacteria > Pseudomonadota > Alphaproteobacteria > Rhodospirillales > Rhodospirillaceae > Rhodospira > Rhodospira goensis. Next base: position 115,710 of record NZ_JACIGI010000008.1, on the reverse strand, counting down.
CGCCGATCAGGTTGGCGTCGAGACTGAAGTGACTGAAGGTGTGGTCACCGGCCGCCGTGCGCCGTTCCAGCTCGGCCTTCATTTCCATCCGGTTGTAGCGATGGAAGGCGTCGCCTTCGATCATGGCCGCGGTCACGTTCTCGCGCCGGAAGATCTGATCGAAGGTATGTTTCACCGTCGAGGTGCCGGCCCCCGAGGATCCGGTCACCGAGATGATGGGGTACTTCTGCGACATCTGGGATGGCTCCCTTGGTCTTGTCGTGTCGGCGTGTGCGGACGCCCGCGTCGCGCAACTCGCGCGTCCGTGCGATGGGTCGTCCCGATGGTGCGGGGAAGGACCGGGCCCGGTGGCCGCCTCAGCCGCGGAACAGTCCACGAACGCCGAACAGCGGCGCCTGGTCGCAGACGAAGTCCGGGTCCTCGTGGTAGCGCTGCACCCGCGCCACTTTCTTGCGCGACCCGAACACCAGTGGCGCGCGGGCGTGCAGGCTCTCCGGCACCGAGTCGAGGATCCGGTTGGCGCCGTCGGTGGCGCCGCCGCCGCACTGTTCGGCGATGAAGGCGATCGGCACCGCATCGAACACGCGGTGCAGCGTGCCGCGCTCGTGGCCGGGCCGGGCGTCGCGCGGGTACAGGAACACGCCGCCCTGGGTCAGGATGCGGTGGGTCTCCGCGGTCAGGGTCGCGACCCAGCGCATCTTGAAGTCCTTGTCGCGCGGCCCGGCGCGGCCCTCGACGCAGTCGTCGATGTAGGCCCGCACCGGCGGCTCCCAGTGCCGGTAGTTGGCCGCGTTGATGGCGTAGGTCGCGGCATCCTCCGGCGTGCGCAACTCGGGGTCGACAAGCCGGAAAGTTACACCATCGGTGTCCAGGGCGAACATCGCCGTCCCGCGCCCCAGCGTCAGCACCAGCACGGTGTAGGGACCGTACATCACGTAGCCGGCCGCCAGCTGCTCGCGCGCTGGTCGCAGGAACGACGCCAGCGGCAGGCCGGCGCGCGGGAACACCGAAAAGATGGTTCCCGTGGAGACGTTGGCGTCGATGTTCGAAGCACCGTCCAGCGCATCGACGGCCAGCGCCAGAGGCGCGCTCTCGTCCAGCACCACCACGTCCGGATGATCCTCCGACGCGAGGTAGGCGATCGGCGCGTCGCGCGCCGCCTCTTCCAGGATGGCCGCGGCGCCGTCCTCCACCACGGTGTGGATGGCGTTGACGCCGTTGCCGTTCGTGGCCAGCGGCGCCCCCCGCAGAAGGGCACTGATGCGCGCGCAGCCGTCGGCGATCACGGTCAGCGCCGCCGCCAGCGAGGCCCCGCCGTCGCGGCCTTCGGTCTGGGCGGTCAGCCAGTCGGTGAGCGTCTGTCGGTCGGCCATTGGCGCGTATCCTCCCCTCGGGTGTCCCTGCTTGGGTTCTGGGTATTCACCATGACGGAGCCGGGCCGAAAAAGCGATTGAAAGTTTTCTTCTCTGGCGTAAATTAAATTAATGTCTCTTGCGCGCGATGTTACCCTGCGCCAACTGCGCGGCTTCGCTGAGGTGTTGCGCCGCGGCACCATCGCAGGCGCCGCCGAGCGGTTGCACGTCACGGCACCGGCGGTTTCGACGCAGCTCAAGACGCTCGAACGCCTGGTTGGGGCGCCGTTGCTGGACCGGTCGGGCGAGGCGCTGCGCCCGACCGAGGTCGGGGACGAGCTGCTGCGCACCGCCCGCCTGATCGAGACCGCGCTGATGCGCTGCGACGAGCGCATCGGCGCTCTCCGCGCCGGTGCGGCGGGACTCGTGCGGCTGGGCGTCGTCAGCACCGGCAAGTACTTCGCGCCCGGCCTGGTGGCGCGCTTCAACGCGGCGGCCCCGGGCATCACCCTGCACCTGACCATTGGCAACCGCGACGACATCGTCGAGGCGCTGGGCGCGCGCGACATCGACATCGCGGTGATGGGCCGCCCGCCGGAGGCCCTGGATGTGGTCGCCCGCCGCCTGGGGCCGCATCCCTATGTGATGATCGCGCCCCCGGGCCATCGCCTGGCCGGCCTCGAGTCGGTCCCGGCGGACATCCTGCTGCAGGAAACCTTCCTGGCCCGCGAGGCAGGGTCGGGTACGCGCACCCTCATGATCCGCGAACTGGACCGGCTCGGCAACGGCCGCGCCTACCGGGTGGTCGAGATGGCCTCCAACGAGACCATCAAGCAGGCCGTCATGGCGGGCCTGGGCATCGCCCTGCTATCGGCGCACACCGTTCACACCGAGTTGGCCGAGGGCAAGCTGGTGGCCCTGGCGGTGCCCGGACTGCCGGTGATGCGCCACTGGTTCCTGATCCATCTGGCCGACGAGATGCTGACCCCGGCGGCGACGGTGTTCCGGGACTTCGTCATCGGTCTGGACGGCGCCTTCTTGCCGCGGGTGTAGCGCGCCGCTACCCGACCGCCTCAGGACCGCCGCCACCGAGGACATAGCCGCACCCCAGCCGCACCGCCTCCGCCGTCGGATCGGCCGCCGCGTCCAGCGCCGACAGCACCACCCAGCCGTCGTCCCGCAGCCGCTGGGCAAGGGCGCGGTCGTGCCCTGCGGGCGCCAGCACGCGCGGCGCCGGCACCGCTTCGGGCACCGCGTCCAGCACGGCGTCCATCATCAACGTGAATCCCACCGCCGGCTCACCCATCTCCGGCGGCCCGGCGCGATAGCGGCCGCCGCGCGCCAGCTCGCCGCGGGCGCCGGGCGCGAACACCGAGAAACCGACCCCGGTGTAGTACTCGAACCCGCGCCCCTCCAGAACGTCCACCGTCAGGGTCAGGCCGGGATGCGCCGCCTCGATGCGCGCCGCCAGATCGGCCAGCGCCGCCACCCGGGCCGCCGCCTCGGACGGCAGCGCCACGGCGGCGATCTCGGCCAGCGCCTCCGCCGCCGGTCCGGTGGCGCCGATCAGCGCCACCAGGCAGGCCCCCAGGGCCGGGTCGGCCCGCTCGCGCACCGCCGCGACGTCCTTGTGATCCACCGCCGCCCGCAGGCCCGGCCGATCGTCGGCCGCCACGCCATGGGCGTCGAACAGGACGTCGAGCAGGGTCGGCAGGTTCAGGTCGATGGTCGCCGACGTCACCCCCGCGGCGGCCAGCGCCTCCGCCGCCAGGACGATCACCTCGGCCTCGGCGGCCGGGCCGTCGGCCCCGATCAGCTCCGCGCCGGCCTGCGTGAACTGGCGCTCCGGCCGGAGCTGGGTGCCGCGCACCCGCAGCACCTGGCCGGCGTAGCACAGCCGCAGCGGGCGCGGCTCGCGGCGCAGGCGGGTGGTGGCGATGCGGCCGATCTGCACCGTGAAGTCCGGGCGGACCCCCATCATGCGCTGCGAGACCGGGTCCATGACACGGAAGGTATCGCGCCCCAGCGCCGCGCCGGCCCCGCCCAGCAGGCCGTCCTCGAACTCGATCAGCGGCGGCTTGACCCGCCGATAGCCGTGCCCACGGACGAAGGTCATCAGGTGGTCGACGGTATCGGCCTCGCGCTCGGCGCGGGGCGGCAGGCCGTCGCTGAGGCCGTTGGGCAGCAGGGCGGGATGCAGGGACTCGGTCATGGTCGGTCCGTCGGGTCAGGAGAATCCGGAGGAATCCGGGGGCATCCGGGGGAATCCGGCGGGCGCCGCCGGCGGCGTCCGCCCCGGGTGTGTAGCCCCTTTCGCCCCGCGCCGGCAACCCGCAGGCCCTCACCGACAGGTCCCGAGCCCCTCCGGGAGCAGCACGAACCCGAACGGCACGGTGCGCTCGGGCGCCCGGCTCAGGGGCAGGTCATGGACCGACAATCGCGCCAGCCAGTCGTCCGGCGGGGCGGCGTCCAGCATGGCGGCCAGGGTCGCCGCGATCGGCGCGGGGTCCAGCAGGCCCGACCGGACCGCCGCCGCCTCGCGCCGCGACAGCAGGATCAGGCAGGCGCCCTCGCCCGGGGCGCGCGGCGGCGTCCAGTCGGGGTAGTGCCGGGCGACCATGCGGGCCTCCGGAAACGCCAGCCGCAGGTTGGCGCCCCAGTCCAGGGTCGCCGCAACGATGGTCCCGTCCCTGAATCCGGCCGTCCGCACCGCCGCCGCCGCCCGTTCCGTCGGCAGCAGCGGCAGGCAGCGGTCGCAGCGCGCCGGCTCGATCCACACCCGATCAATGGCACCGCCGACGGCGAACAGCACCGCCAGCCCGGCCAGTCCCCAGCCCAGGGCGCTGCGGCGCCACGGCGCGAGGCGCAGACCGCGCGCCTGCGCCCACAGCAGCGGAATCGCCGGCATCACCAGGGCGGCCGGCATCATGTAGTGGTAGCGCAGCCGCTCGCCCCCGACCGCCAGCACGATCGCGAAGGTCAGCGCCATGGCCGCCCCCACGTAGACCAGCAACACCCGGTCCCAGCGCGGCGCCGCCGGCGACGGCGACGGCGACGGCGCTTGCCGGAGACGCAGGGGCAGCACAAGCAGGGCCAGGAGCAGCAGCGGCGGCGCCATCGCCGCCAGCGGATCCGCCACCACCGTGCGCAACAGGCTCGGGACGGTCGTTGTCCAGGTCTCGGCGCCCCGATCGGTGATGGTGGCGACGCGGTCGGCCAGGCTCATGTCCTGCCCGATCCGCCACAGCAGATGGCCCGGCAGCACCAGCAGCGGCACCACCCCGGCCCACAGAAGACGCCGGTCCAGCACCCGGGCGCGGGTCGCCGGATCGGCCAGAGCCCCGGCCAGCAGGGCCAGCGCGAACACCGCCACCGTGTACTTGGCCAGCAGCGCCGCCGCCAGCGTCGCCCCCAGAAGCAGATAACGGGGCGCCGTCGGCCGCTCGACCACGCGCACCATGGCCCACAGCAGCAGCGCCAGCGTGGTCAACAGCAGCGTGGTGTGGGTGAAGTGGCGCGCGCCCTCGAAGCCGAACAGCGCGGTGCCGGCCATGCCGGTCACCGCCCCGGCGGCCAGCGCGCCGTCCCCCCGCGCCATGCGGCGGACGGCGTCATACAGCGCCAGCACGCCGCCCGCGATCACCGCCCAGCGCAGCAGGATCGAGCCTGCCAGCGACGGCCCGGTGATCTCGACCAGCGCCATCTGGAGCCAGTTGTAGAGCGGCGGTTGTTCCGGGTCGTAGCCCCAGGCCCAGCCCTGCGCGAACAGCATGCTTTCCAGCTCGTCGCGCGCCAGGCCGGTCGACAGCCCGACGGTCAGCGCAACGTGGAGCAGCAGCAGCGCCAGACCCAGGCCCCACCGGACCGGTGCACGGGCGAGCGGCCCGCCGACCGGTCCCGGCGGTGTGGTCATGGCGCGCAACCGAGGTCTTCGGCGATCCGGGCCAGGCGCGCGAACGGGGACTCGCCGTCCGCCAGCGTCAGATCGCCGGCCCGGCGCAGGCCCTCGCGCCCGAAGCGTTCGCGCACAAACTCCACCAGCCAGGATTCGGCCTGGGCATGGCGGGCACCGCGGCGGCGGTTGTCGGCGTCCAGGTGGGCGGCGTGGGCGTCGATGGTCGCGACCAGATCATCAATGCCCTGGTGGCGGCTGGCCGAAAGCTTGAGGACCGGCACCTCCCAGTCGCTCCAGTGCTCGCCCAGGCTGAGCGCGCCGGTCACGTCGGCCCGGGCACGCTCGGCCGCCACCGCCATGTCGGCCTTGGTGACCGCGATGATGTGGGGGATCTCGGCGATCCCGGCCTTCATGAACTGGAGGCTGTCGCCGGAGCCGGGCTGGACGCAGAACAGCACGGTGTCGGCGACCCCCACGATCTCGGTCTCGGACTGGCCGACGCCGACGGACTCCACCAGCACCACGTCGTAGAGCGCGCGCATCAGCACCATCGCCGCCGTGGTCAACCCGGCCAGCCCACCCAGATGGTCGCGCGCCGCCATCGACCGCACGAACACGCCCTGGTCCTCTGGGTCGTTCTTCAGCCGGGTGCGGTCGCCCAGCAACGCGCCGCCGGAGCGCCGCGACGACGGATCGACGGCGATCACGCCGACCGTGCGCCCCTGCTTGCGCCAGGTCGCGATCAGTGCGTTCAGCAAGGTGGACTTGCCCACGCCGGGCGGCCCGGTGATGCCCAGCACATGCGCGCGCGGCGCGGCATAGGCGGCGCTCAGCAGGTCGGCCGTGGGCGTGCCGTCCGGGTCGCTCTCCATCTGCGCCAGGGCGCGGGCCAGCGCCACCTTCCCGCCGGCGGCGATACCCTCCAGCGTGTAGGCATCGAGCGCGGCGCCGGCGGCCGCAAGGGGGGTGGGATCGGACATGACGCGGCGGCCTCCTCACTCCTGATCTCGGGGCTGACCCCCGGGTCGCTCAGCCTGGGGCGCTGCCCGCGTGTGTAGGCTACCGGCGGAAGCCGCGTCAACGCGCCCCGTCGGCGTCGGCGGCGCTCTCGGCGGCGGGCCCGCCGGCCGCCCCACGGTCGGCCTCCGGCGTTCCGTCCCGCATGTGGGGTGCGCCCGTGGGACGGTCCCCCAGGCCGCGGTCCACCAGGCCACGCAGCACCGGCGAGCGCATCAGCACCAGCGCCCCGGCCAGGATCAGGATGGCCACGGACTCGAACAGGATGGACTTCGGGTCCATCTCCTTGCCCTGGAGCACGATGAGCCGCGACAGCGCCGTCATCGCGATCAGGATCGGATAGAGGAACGCCGACCGCTCGCGCGCATAGTACACCTTCACCATGCTCAGGACCTCGGCGTACAGGAACAGCAGCAGAATGTCGGCAAGGGCGACGGTGCGCTGCGCGTACACCGCCGCCATCTCCAGGCCGATCGCGGCCAGGGTGAGCACCACCACGAGGGCCAGCACACCCCGTTCGATCACGGTCATGGCGCGGGCGAAGGCCATGAACGGCGTCTCCTCTCCTCCGGCTCCTGATTGCCTCGACCGCCCGGGTCAGCGCCCGTCGGCGGCCCCCCACGGCACGATCGCGACGACGGCCCCCCGCGCGAAGGGGAAGGTCACCACGCGGTCCCCGCGCTCCAGGGCGCCGGCGGCCCAGGGCAGCGCGTACAGGTCCGGCGTGCCCTCCAGGTCCACCACGTAGGCGCTCAGGCGGCCGGCGGGGTCGAACAGCAGATCGTCCACCTGGCCACTGACGTCGGCCCCCGCGAGCCGGACATGCAGCGCCAGCAGGTCCTTCGCGTTCCAGTCTGCGGTCTCGGCGATGACATCCGTCTCCAGCTTGGTGCGCGCGGCCAGGGTGTCGCCATCGAGGCCGAGGACCACCGCCCCCCGGGCCGGATCGACCTCCGCCGTGCCCCAGGCGACCTCGAAGAAGCGCGGGTCCTCGCCCGGCACCGGTACGCGGACGACGACGGTCTCCAGCCGCCCCGCCGCGCCGATGGTGATGTCGTGGACGGTGCCGACCCGGTCGCCGCCCCGACTGAGGACCGCACCGCCCAGCACGCGGGACAGCCGCCTGTCGTCGGTCAGGGCGGTGGTGTCCCAGGTCTCCAGATCCGGACCCGAGGCCCGCGCGTCCACGCCCCCGGGCATGACACCGAAACCAGCCACCGCCAGGACCATCGCCAGCGCCAGGGACAGCAGAGCGGACGGCCGCACCCCCTGGACACCGACGCAGAGCACAGCGGGCGTTGTCGAGCGCACCATGGCCACCTCCTGATTTCACGATCCGCAGCGAACCGGGCTCGATCCGCTTCGGCCACAGAAACGCGGCAGCGGCCCTCGGGTTCCGCCCGGGTCCGGTCGGGGTCCTCCTTCGGACGAAGGACCCCCCTTTCACACCGGCGGACAGGGGCCCATCTCTGGGGGCGCAAGACACAGAACGGAACGGACCACATCGGCCCGCGTTACCGGAGACGTGGCCCGTGCCAGCGGGTCACAGCCTCGACCGGAGGCAGACGGGGCGGCCGCGAGAACACCGGCCCGAGAACACCGGCCCGAGAACACCGGCCCGAAGGCCAAGCTCCGGGCCCTGCGCCGCCCCGCAACGTCGGTCAAACGCGAACGCGGAGCGCAGCCATGTGGCAGAACCCAGCGGAACGAACCCTTCCGCGCGCCCCCGGCGGTGGCAACGGGCGGCAACGCCCGGAGCGAGACACCGCGTCCCGCCGTGCCGAAGAGGACGCCCCGGCCCGGGAGGTGCCGGTTTCACGACCGGCGGCGTCCCTGGAGCCGGAGCATCGCGACGAACACTGGGTCGCAACCCATGTCCGCCGCGCCTACAGCGAGATCGCGCGCGAACCTCTGCCGGACACGTTCCGCTCCCTGTTGCACAAGCTGACCCATCGCAACGGGGACCAGGGGGGCGAAACCTCATGACGCGGATCCCTCGGCGGATCCGCGCCAAGCCAGGAGGCAACCCATGCCGTCCTTCGATCAGGAGCTGATCCAGGCCCTGCCGCACATGCGGGCCTTCGCTCATTCGCTGACCAACGACCGGGCCCTGGCGGACGACCTGGCCCAGGAAGCCGCGACCCGGGCGCTGGCCAACCGGGACAGCTACCAGCCCGGCACCAACTTCCGGGGCTGGGTGTTCACCATCCTGCGCAACGCCTTCTACTCCGAGTTCCGGCGCAAGTGGCGCAAGACGGAGAAGGCGGACGAGGACGCCATGCTTCAGGCCGGCGAGCCCAGCGGCCAACAGGCCAGCCTGGAAATGGACGACTTCAAGCGCGCCTTCGCCCGCTTGCCGGCGGAACAGCGCGAGGCCATGGTCCTCGTCGGGGCCTGCGGCTTCGAGTACGAGCAGGCGGCCGAGATCGCCGGATGCGCGCCCGGTACCATCAAGAGCCGGGTCTCGCGCGGGCGCCGCGACGTGAAGGATCGCCTCGACCAGGACGCGATCCCGGACCCGCGCGCGCCGGCCGGAGAGCCCTCGGCCGGCGACGGCGTGATGGCGGACATCGACCGCCAGCTTGGGCTGGCCGCCTCCTGACGGCGCCGGCTGCGACCGGCGCCGGGAACGCCGGCGCGCCTGTCGCGTTCCCTCCCACATCACATCCTCGGTCGCACATGTCCGCCGCCGGGCCGCGACACCTGTCGGCGGGCATCGACCGGTCCCCCTTCGACGAGACGACACGGGAGTCAGACCGATGCCGTACCGGACCTCTCTGGCCGCCGCCCTGGCCGTCGCCGCACCTCTGGCCCTGGGCGCCTGCTCCAACATGACCGCCCAGCAGCAAAGCACGCTCAGCGGCGGGGCCATCGGGGCCGGCGCTGGCGCGGCGGGCGCGGCCATCACCGGCGGCGTGCCGGCCGCCGGGGCCGCGATCGGCGGGGCCGCCGGCGCCGCCGCCGGCTTCCTCAAGGAAGAACTGCGCGAGCCGCGCTAACACCCCCGCGGGCGGGATCCCGGGCCCCCGGGATCCCACAAGCCGCCGGTGCGCCACCCCATCCCGCACCGAATGCCCTCGACGACACCCCCCTCTTCCGCCCGCCGCGATCCATCGGCGCGGGGCCATGCCGGGCCGCGCGGCGCGGCAGAGGTGCGGGCCTGCCGACAGGAGGAGAACCGCATGACCCGCTTCCGATCGACCGTGACCCTGGCCGCGGCCGCCGCACTCGGGATCGGCCTCGCCACGCCGGCGCAGGCGCTGTTCGGCGGCTTCGACGACGTCAAGGCCATGCGCGCCGTCGACATCCCCGCCGATGCCACCACCTTCACCGAACAGGCGATCCGCTACTACAGCCAGTTCAGCCTGTTCGAGGCGGACGCCATGGAGGATTGGTACGACGCCGAGTACTTCGCCGAGAAGGCCACGGCGCTCGGCCACGGTCAGGCCGTGCGCCCCGAAGTCGCCAGCGAACAGGGCATCGCCGATCCCGTCCGCCGTGCCCGGCTTGATCAGGCGCGCGCCGCGCTGATGGCCGTGCTGTCCAGCGACGGCCCCGAGGTGGCCCCGAAGGCGAGCGCCTATGCCCTGGTCAGCTACGACTGCTGGGTCGAGCAGGCCCAGGAGGGGCATCAGGAGGATCACATTCAGGCCTGCCGCGCCCAGTTCCGGGACGCCATGACGGTGTTGGCCGCCCTGGGCGAGGCGACCGACGCCGACATCGTGGCCGAAGCCGTGGTCTACTTCGGGTTCGACCAGGCCACCCTGACGCCGGAGGCCCGGACGATCCTCGGCGACCTGGAGGCCGAGCTGGATGATCCGGCCGCGGTCGCCATGCAGGTGGTCGGCCACGCCGACCGCGCCGGTCCGACGGACTACAACCGGCGCCTGTCCGAGCGCCGCGCCGTCGCGGTCGCGGACGCCCTCACGGACATGGGTCTGACCGTCGAGGAGATCGACACCCTGGCGCTGCAAGCCGAAGGGGAGACCGCTCCGGCCGTCGCCACCGGGGATGGCGTGCGCGAGCCGCGCAACCGGCGCGTCGTGGTGCGCGCGGTCGGCCGCGACGGCCCGGCCGTCATCGTGGCCCGCGACGGCGAGCTGCCGGTTCTGGAATCGACACTGTGGTAGACATGGGGCCGATCCCGATACGTTCGTGACGGTGGATCACCCCGGTGCAGGCCGCCACCCGCTGCGGCCCGCGCCGGGGTGACGTGTGTCCGGCGCGGAGGACTGCATGGTCTCGACCCTCTCGCTGCCGCTGGTGGTGGCGCTGTTCGTGCTTGCAGCGGGCGTGGTCGCGGTCTGCGGCGTGCGCATGACCGGGCTGGCCGACCAGCTCGGCGACCGCACCGGCCTGGGCGAGGCGGTGGTCGGGGGCGTGCTGCTGGGCCTGGCGACGTCGCTGTCGGGCACGGTGGTGTCGATCACGGCGGCCCTCGACGACCGTCCCGCGCTGGCCTTCGCCAACGGGGTTGGCGGCATCGCCGCCCAGACCGCGTTCCTGGCCCTGGCCGACTTGCTGTTCCGGCGCGTCAACATGGAGCACGCCGCCGCCGACCTGTCGAGCGTGGTGCAGGCCGCGCTGCTGTGCCTGTTGCTGAGCCTGCCGCTGCTGGCGATCACCGGCCCGGAGGTGGCCCTCTGGGGCATCCACCCGGTCTCGCCGGTGCTGGCGGTGGTGTACGTGCTGGGGGTGCGGGCCACCGCCAAGGTGCGCGAGGCGCCGATGTGGCGCCCGGTGGCCACGCGCGACACCCGCGTCGACGCGCCCGAGACGGCGCAGGCCGGGTCCGCCGGCATCGGCGCCCTGCTGGCCCGGTTCGCGGTGCTGGCGCTGGCGATGGGGCTGGCCGGCTGGGTGATCTCCAAGACCGGCGGTCGGCTGTCGGACGCCGTCGGGGTGTCGGAGACGGCGGTGGGCGCGTTGCTGACCGCCGTCACCACCTCGCTGCCCGAACTCATCACCACGCTGGCGGCGGTGCGGCGCGGCGCCCTGCAACTCGCCGTGGGCGGCATCATCGGCGGCAACTGCTTCGACGTGCTGTTCCTGACGGCCTCGGACGTGGCCTACCGGCCCGGGTCGCTGTATCACGCCATCGACAGCGACGCCGTGTTCTGGCTGGTGGTGGGACTGGCGATGACGGCCGTGCTGCTGCTTGGCCTGATCGTGCGCGAACGCCGGGGGATCGCCGGCATCGGCTTCGAGAGCGTCGGCATCCTCGGCCTGTACGCCCTTGCCGTGACGGTGCAGACGGTCCGCTGAGGGGGACGCGCGGCGCCCCCCTATTGCCCGGTTTGCCCGGCCTGCCCGTCTGCGCCGTCGGGCCGCACGTCGTCGGCGCACGGACCGCCGTCGCCCTGCCCCAGGCAGGTCTCCAGCGTGCGGGCCTCCTCGATCTGCGTGCGCACCGCCTCGACCTGGGCGGCCAGGCAGTCCCGATAGCGTTCGGCATCGGCGATATAGCGGCGCAGGTCCTGCGCGCAGCGCTGGCCCGCCAGCGAATCGTCAAAGGCCAGCGTGTCGCTGGCGCACATCGGCCACAACGGCTTGGCGCAGGCCGTGGGGGCATCCGTGTCCGGCGGCGACTGGGCCGCCGCCGGAAGCGCCATCCCGACCACGGCGCCGGCCGCCAGGACCAGACGTCCCAGCCGGCCCCGGGCCGCCGGCGCGCGCACCCGGCCGGAGGCCGGATGCCACGCGGGGCGCGAAGACACCAACGAACGCATGGAGGTCATGCAGGTCATGGGCCGCCCCTCCCTCGGACTCGGCGATGGACTCACAGGCCCTGGATGGTCTTGCGGATGCGCTCCATCAGCGCCTCGTCCTGACGGGCGGCGGCCACGATGGCGTTGTAGCGGTCCACCGACAGGCCATTCTCGCGGATGGTCTCCACGGCCTCGGTCTGGGCCTGCTGGCGGATGCTGGCGCGTTCGGCGTCGGTGCCGGCCTCGGCCATCTGACCGCGCACCGACTCGTTGAGCTGCATCAAGTCGGCGGAGATCTGCGCGATCTGCTGCACCTCCTGTGTGGAAACGTCGGTCGCCGGAGCGGTGGCCTGCGGTTGCGCGCCGCCCGACTGGGCGATCGCGGGGTGCGGCGCGCCCGCAAGGGCGGTCACGGCGAGGCCGACGGCGCCGGCCAGGGCGGCGAAACGGGCGGGGCGACGGGGCGCGGAAATGAGGGTCGTCACGGTCCGGTTTCTCCTTGCTGCGGAACCAAACGGGTGTGCGGTGGGAGTCTGGGCACACAGACACCACATCCCCCCAACACGCGAGGCGCTCCCAGGTTCCAGGCCGTCACCAAGATTTTTTGACCGCTGGGGACACGCCGGAGCGGACACGGCAACCGGAGTCAGAGGGCCGGGGTCATAGCGGCAGGCGGTCCTGTCCGCCCGGTGCCGCCGGCCAGGCATCGCGGTCCAGCCCGTCCAGAAACGCGGCCGCCTGCTCCGCCATCGCGACACGTTCGGCGGGGTCCAGCCGGTCGAGCGTGCGGTAGATCATCGCCATGCGCGGATTGCGGGCGAAGCGGTCGCGGTGCCGCTCCAGGAACGTCCAGTACAGGACGTTGTAGGGACAGGCCCCCGGGCCGCTGCGCCGCCCGGGATCGTAGCGGCATCCGTCGCAATAGGTGGACATGCGCTGGATGTACTTGGCGCTGGCGGCGTAGGGCTTGGACGCGACCACCCCGCCGTCGGCGAACAGCGCCATGCCGTGGGTGTTGGGCAGTTCGACCCATTCGAAGGCATCGGCGTAGACGACCATGTACCAGGCATTGACGGCCGTCGGGTCGAGCCCGGCCAAGAGCGCGAAGTTGCCGATCACCATCAGGCGCTGGATGTGGTGGGCGTAGGCCAGCCGCCGGGTCTGGCCGATGGCCTGGGCGAGGCAGCGCATCGGCGTCTCGCCGGTCCAGAAGAAGGCCGGCAGCGGGCGGCGGGCGTCGAGCGCGTTGGTGTCCCGGTAGCCCGGCATCTTGTGCCAGTACAGCCCGCGCACGTACTCGCGCCAGCCCAGGATCTGGCGGATGAAGCCCTCGACCGCATTCAGGGGGGCCGCCCCGGCGTGCCACGCCGCCTCCGCCCGCCGGCACACGTCGAGGGGATCGAGCAGGCCGATGTTGAGCGCCGGACTGAGGACGGCATGGAACAGGTAGGGCGCGTCGTCGACCATCGCGTCCTGGAGGTCGCCGAAGCGCGGCAGCCGCGCGGCAATGAAACGCTCCAGGGCGGTCTCGGCCTGGGCCGCGGTCACCGGTAGGTCGAACCCGGCCATGTCGCCGAAGTGGGTCCCGAAGCGGGCCGCCACCAGGTCCATGACCGCGCGGGTGGTCTCGTCCGGCGGAAACGACGGGGGCAGCGGGAACGCCCGCGCGCCGGGCGGTGGCGGCTTGCGGTTCTCGGCGTCCAGATTCCACCGCCCGCCCTCCGGCGCGCCGTCGGCGGTCATCAGCAGGCCGGTGCGTCGCCGCATCTGACGGTAGAACAGCTCCATGCGCAGCGTCTTGCGGCCGTGCGCCCAGCGCGCGAAGTCGTCCCGCGCCGCGATGAAGCGGGTATCGGCGCGGATGTCGACCGGGCAGCCCGCGGCCTCGCCCCACCCCTGCATGGCCTCCTGCACCCGCCACTCGCCGGGTTCGGTCGCGACGACGCGCGCCGGGGCCAGGGCGGCGGCGGCCCGCGACACCTCGCCGGTCAGTGTTCCCGTGTTGTCCGGATCATCGAGCGTGACATAGCGCACCCGCACGCCCTCCGCCGCCAGGGCGGCGGCGAATTGGCGCATGGCCGCGAGCACCAGCACGATCTTGCGGGGGTGGTGCGGCACATAGGTGCACTCGGCCATCACCTCGGCCATCAGCACCGTGTCGCGCGCCGCATCCAGGTCGCGCAGGCTGGCCAGGCCGCGGGTCAGTTGGTCCCCCAGCACCGGGCGCAGCACACCGCCGGCCCCGCTCCCGGCCATCGGCGGGCTAAACCCCGTTGCCCAGCTCGGCCGCGGCGGTCAGCGCCAGGCACAGAATGACGCCGGTGGTCAGGACCAGCCGCAGCCCGATCCACCAGGGCGGAACCAGGTTCAGATCCCGCATGCGCTTGTCGAGCGCGAGCTGGCCCAGGAACGCCAGCCCCAGCAGGGTGAATCCGTGCGGCCCGTGCAGGAACAGCGCCGACCAGCCGACCAGGGGCGGCAGCACGCTGAGCGCGAACAGCTCGACGCTGCCGTCGCGGTCCAGACGATGCGTCTCGGCGGCGGCCACGCCCCAGACGATGCCGCCCAGGAAGGACAGGATCACCGCGCCGTAGGTGAGCACCGCGAAGCGGCCCGTCTCCGCCGCCGCCCCGTCCCCGACCCAGGCCAGGGTGGTGCCGGCCAGGAAGGGCAGCAGACCGGTGCCGCCGAGCCAGACGACGGCGGGGGGAATCGGCGGGCCTCGGCGCATGGCGATGTTCATCCTCCGATCGGACGGGCGCACACTGCCCGCACCCTACCGGATTTCCGCCGGAGTGGTAAGCCATCGACGGCCGCCCTCACGGCCCCGTCGTGGTGGCGGCGGGGCCGGTCTCGATCACCTCGCGGACCAGGGCCAGGGCACCACGCAACCGCTCCGGATCGGGTTCCGCCCCCAGGCACAGGCGCACCGCCTCCGGCGGCGCCTGCTCTCCCACATGGAAGGTGGCCGCTGGCAGGACCAGGACCCCGCGCTCGGCCAGCGCATCGCGCAGGGCCTCGGCGCGCCACGGGGCTGGCAGGCGCACCCAGAGGTGGATGGCCCCCTCCGGACCGTGCCAGCCCAGGCCGGCCAGCGTGTCGGCGGCGATCGCCTGGCGCGCCGCCACCGCGCGGCGCTGCGCCGCCAACAGCGTCTCGGCGCGGCCGTCGGCGATCCAACGCGCCGCCACCTCGACCATCAGCGCCGGTGCCATCCACATCGTCGCCCTGAGGGTGGCGCCGAAGCTGGCCCGCAGGCCCGGCGGCACCCGTGCAAAGCCGACCCGCAGGCCGGGGGCCAGCGCCTTGGCGGTCCCGGTCAGGAACACCGTACGCTCGGGGATCAGGGCCGCGATGGGGGGCGGGCGCCGCGCCGGCAGCAGCCCGTAGACGTCGTCCTCGATCACGGTCAAACCCCGCCGCGCCGCCACCGCGGCCAGGGCCTCGCGCCGCCGCGCCGACACCACAACCCCGGTGGGGTTCTGCAACGTCGGGACACAGAACACCGCGCGGGCACCGTGGCGCCGGGCGGCCTCGTCCAGCGCCTCCGGCACCAGGCCGTCCTCGTCCAGCGCCACCCCGATCAGGCGCGCCCCGTGGCGGTCGGCCAGCAGGCGCAACCCCGGATAGGTCACCGCCCCGCACAGCAGGGGCTCGCCCGGCCGCACCAGGGTCATCAGGGCGCAGGCGATGCCGTGCTGTACACCCGCCGTCACCGCCACCGACGCCGGATCCTCGGGCAGGCCGGCGCGGGCGATCCAGGCGGCACCGGCGGCGCGGTGAGAGGGCGCGCCCAGGTCGGGCTGGTAGCCCAGGAACGGCGCCAGTCCCGCCGGATCGGCGCCCAGCGTCGCCAGGGTCTCGGCCAGCAGCGCCTCGGCGCCGACCGGCGCGGGCAGGTTGGGCCCCAGGTCCACGGGGCGGCGCGCGGCATCGACGCCGCCGGCCGGCGGCGGCGGAATGCGCAGGGCGATTTCGCCGGTCGCGGTCTCGGGCTCGGACTCGGACACGGGATCCGAGTCGGGCGCGGCGGCGGCCCGCACGAAGGTGCCGCGACCGACCGTGCCATCCACCAGGCCGCGCCGGGCGGCTTCGGCATAGGCCCGTGTGACGGTGGTCACGGTGACCCCAAGCGACTCGGCCAGGGCGCGGTGGGTGGGCAGACGGGCACCGACCGCCAGCCGGCCCGCGGCGATGTCAGCCGCCAGGGCCTCGGCGATGGCGCGGTAGACGGGCCGGTCCGGCGCCAGGACCGGCGGACGCCAACTGGAGTCGGTCAACGGCGGCTCCCATGGGGTCATTGTATGTAGGACAATAAAGACATTGACAGCATGACACGGTCAAGAAAATCATTTGTCCGGATGACAATGTTAGAGACACCGCCGCAGCCCGTCACATTGT
This sequence comes from Roseospira goensis, assembly GCF_014197795.1. GTDB lineage: Bacteria > Pseudomonadota > Alphaproteobacteria > Rhodospirillales > Rhodospirillaceae > Rhodospira > Rhodospira goensis. Next base: position 99,337 of record NZ_JACIGI010000008.1, on the reverse strand, counting down.
ACACTTCGGATCGCGGGCGCCCCGGCCCGCGCCCGACCTGACCGGAGAGGCCCCGCCATGACCGCCGCGCTCGTCCGTCACCCGCTCGCCCGCTCCACCGGTGCCCTGGTCGGCCGTGCTGGCCTGGAGGCGGCCCGCGACATGCTGGCCGACCTGCTGGCACCGACGGCCCAGCATTCTTGGCCGCTTCTGGACGCGGCGACCGGGTGTTCGGTGTCGGTCAAGCACGAGAACCACAACCCGACCGGCGCCTTCAAGGTGCGCGGCGGCCTGGTCTATACCACCCACCTGAAGGCCGAACGGCCCGGCCTGACCGGCGTGGTCTGCGCCACCCGTGGCAACTTCGGGCAGAGCATCGCGCTGGCGGCGCGGCGGGTCGGGCTGTCGGCGACCATCGTGGTCCCGCACGGCAACAACCCGGAGAAGAACGCCGCCATGCGGGCCTACGGCGCCACCCTGATCGAGCACGGCGACGACTTCGTGGCGGCGTCGGAGCACGCCCGCGCGCGGGCCGCCGAGCAGGGCCTGCATCCGGTGCCATCCTTCCACCCTTGGCTGGTGGCCGGGGTCGGCACCTACGGCCTGGAACTGTTCACCGCCGCCCCCGATCTCGACGCGGTGTTCGTGCCCATCGGCATGGGCTCCGGCATCTGCGGGCTGATCTCGGCCCGCAACGCCCTGGGCCTGAGCACGCGCATCTACGGCGTGGTGTCGGAGACAGTGGACGCCTACCGCCGCTCGTTCCTGGCCGGTACCCCGGTGTCCTGCGACAGCGCCGACACCATCGCCGACGGCATCGCCGTGCGGGTGCCCCACCCGGACGCGCTGGAGGCCATCCTGGGCGGCGCCGAGGACGTGCTGACCGTGACCGACGACGAGATCCGCGCCGCCATGGGGCTCTACTTCACCGCCACGCACAATGTGGCCGAGGGCGCCGGGGCGGCGCCCCTGGCCGCCCTGCGGCGCTACCGTGATGCTCTCGGGCTGGCCGGCAAGCGGGTCGGGCTGATCCTGTCCGGCGGCAATGCCGACCGGGCGCTGTTCGCGGACGTGCTGTCGCGGGCGACACCGTAAGGGAGGAGCAATCGACGATGACCGAAGAGCTGTTCCGCACCGACTCGTACCTGAAGTCCTGCGAGGCCACGGTGGTCGCCGCCGGCCCGGAGGGCATCCGGCTCGACCGCACGGTGTTCTACCCCATGGGCGGTGGCCAGCCCGGCGACAGCGGCCGTCTGACCCCGGGCGACGGTCCCCCCATCGCCATCTCCGACACCTGCAAGGACCCGGACAGCGGGGCCATCCTGCACATCCCCGCCGAGGGCACCGCCCTGCCCGCCCCCGGGACACGGGTCACCGCCGCCCTCGACTGGGACCGCCGGCACCGCCTGATGCGCATGCACACCTGCCTGCACCTGCTCAGCGCGCTGGTGGCCGGCGGTGTGACCGGCGGCGGCGTGGGCGACGGCAAGGGCCGGCTCGACTTCGACCTGCCGGAGAAGACCTTGGACAAGCAGGAGATCACCGCCGCCCTCAACGACATGATCGCCCGCAACGCCCCGGTCTCCATGCGCTGGATCACGGACGCCGAGCTGGACGCCCAGCCCGAGCTGGTGCGCACCATGTCCGTGCAGCCGCCCCGGGGCGGCGGCCGGGTGCGGCTCTTGGAGGTTGAAGGCATCGACCTACAACCCTGCGGCGGCACGCACGTGGCCCGCACCGGCGAGATCGGGCCGGTCGTGGTCACTAAGATCGAGAAGAAGGGCAAGCACAACCGGCGCATCAACCTCGCCTTCGCTGACCCGGCCTGACCCCCGCGCGGGCGCCGTGCCGGCTTCGGAAGAGCGCGGTGGCGCTGGGCTCGGTGAGTCCCCCTGACCGTCGAAGCGGTTCAGCGGCCGACCCCGATGGCGCGGGGGCCCGGCCGGTCCGTGACCAGCAGGCGATGCAGGAGTCACCCTCGACCGCGCGGCCCCCTCTTGGCGAGACCGGCCCGGGGTGCCTATGATCGGCCTCCGTGTGCGGCCCCGCGGCCCGCACCCGGCGTCGGACTGCACAGCCGACGACCGGGGCGACCGGGGCGACCGGGACCGCCATGACGGAGACAGGACGGCAGGCATCTTGGCGCTTCCGATCGACGTCCTCATGTGGCTGACGCTGGCGCTGACCGCCGGGGTGGTGACGCTCTACGTGACCGAGTGGGTCTCGCTGGAGATGACCTCCCTGGGCACGCTCGCCGTGCTGCTGGTGGTGTTCCACGTCTTCCCCGCGGTCGGCCCCGACGGCACGCGGCTGATCACCGCGGCCGACCTGCTGGCCGGGTTCTCCAACCCGGCGCTGCTCACGGTCATGGCGCTGCTGGTGGTGGGCGAGGGCCTGATCCGCACCGGGGCCCTGGACAGCGTCGCCCACTGGGCCGCGCATCCGCGCTTATCGGCCGGCGCCTCGGTGGTCCTGATCCTGGTGATCGTGCTGGGCCTGTCGGCGTTCCTGAACAACACCCCGGTGGTGGTGATCTTCATCCCCATCCTCCAGGCCATGGCGATGCGCCTGAAGGTCAACCCCAGCCGGGTCATGATGCCGCTCAGCTATGCCGCCATCCTGGGGGGCATGACCACGCTGATCGGCTCGTCGACCAACCTGCTGGTCTCCAGCGCCCTCATCGACCTCGGCCAGGAGCCGCTCGGCTTCTTCGAGATCACCGCCCCCGGCCTGGTGATGGCGAGCCTCGGCATGGCCTACGTGGTCCTGGTGCTGCCCCGGCTGCTGCCCGAGCGGGCCAGCATGGCCAGCCGCATCACCCACCACGGCAAGCAGTACATCTCGCAAATCGTGGTGCCGTCGGATTCCCACCTTGTCGGCGAGAAGGCGGTGGCGGGCACCTTCAAGTCGCTGCCCGACATCACCGTGCGCATGATCCAGCGCGGCGAGCACGCCGAGTTGCCGCCGTTCGACGACTTCCCCATCCGCGCCGGCGACACCCTGGTCATCGCCGCCACCCGCAGCGCCCTGACCGAACTGGCCGGACGCAACCCGGGCCTGCTGTATCCGCCGCGCCGCCCGGGCGAGGAGGACCGCGCCCGTGACCGCCTGCGCGAGGGCGACGGCGCGGCGACCGACGCCCCGCGCCGTGAGGGCAAGGACAAGGACGCCGGCAACGGCGACCGCGGGCGCCAGACCGAACAGGTGATGGTCGAGGCCATGATCACGCCGTCGTCGCGCCTGATCGGCCCCAACCTGCAACAGCTCGCCTTCCGGCAACGCTATCGCTGCCTGGTCATCGGCATCCAGCGCCGCGCCCGCATGATCCGCGCCAGCATGACCCAGATCCGCCTGGAGGCCGGCGACAACCTGCTCATCATGGGCCGGCAGGCCGACATCGACGCCCTCGGGCGCGAGCGCGATCTGGTGGTGCTGTCAGGGACCACGGGGACCCTGCCCCGGCGCCATCACGCCGGACAGGCCGCCGGCATCTTCGCCGTGGCGGTCGGGCTGGCGGCGCTCGGCCTGGTGCCGATCGTGGTCGCGGCCATCGTCGCCGCCACCCTGATGATCGCCATTCGCGCGCTCAACCTGCGCCAGGCCACGCGCGCGCTGGACCGCAAGATCCTGCTGGTGGTGGTGGCCGCGCTGGCCCTCGGGCAGGCGCTGGAGGCCACCGGAGGGGCGGCCTTCGTCGCCACCGCCGCGGTCGGGCTGTTCGCGGACCTGGGGCCGGCGGTGATCCTGTCGCTGTTCTTCCTGATCGTGGCCGGCTTCACCAATGTGCTGACCAACAACGCCTGCGCGGTGCTGTTCACGCCCATCGGCATCAACCTGGCGGCCAAGCTGGGGGTGGAGCCGCACATCTTCGCCATCACCACGGTGCTGGCGGCCAACTGCTCGTTCGCCTCGCCCGTGGGCTACCAGACAAACCTGCTGATCATGGGTCCGGGGCACTACACCTTCAGCGACTACACCCGCGCCGGGCTGCCGCTCCTGCTGGCCATCTGGGCCGCCTTCAGCCTGTTCGCGCCCTGGTACTGGAGCCTGTGACGGCGCGCCGACGTGCTGGCGACCCGGATACCGGCGCGGTAACATTCCTGGACCGGTCCGGGTCGGCCGGCCGTGTCCCGACCCGATCCATCCCCTGTCCAGGAGGTGCCGCATGGATACCCTCACCCCGTCCGGCTACATCATTCTCGGCGCCGTGCTGCTGTCGAAAATTCTCATGGCGCTGTCCTCGGGTGGCCTGCCGATCTGACCCGTCATCCCCATATGCCCTGTGGTTCCTAACGGAAAGGGGACGCAACGATCCCCACAGGGAGTGAGATGATGGAGATCAAGAACCGCACCAGCCTGCTAGTGCTCGGCGGGTTCGTGGCCGCCGGCGTGGTCTGGTTCACGTTCGTCGCCGGCCGCGCCACCCCGCCCGCCGCGACCGAGCCGGCCGTGACGGAGGCGCCCGCCGCCGACGCGGGGCCGGCCCTGCCCGGCCCGTACATGGTGGCCGCCGCGAACCCGCTGGCCGCCGAGGCCGGCCGCGCCGTGCTGGCCGCCGGCGGCACCGCGGCCGACGCCGCCGTGGCGGTCCAGACCATGCTGAACCTCGTGGAACCGCAGTCGTCGGGCATCGGCGGCGGCGCCTTCGCGCTGTACTGGGATGCCGCCGAACAGCGCCTGATCACCCTGGACGGCCGCGAGCGGGCGCCCCTGGCGGCGGACGAAACCTATTGGCTGGACGAGGCCGGGGAGCCGCTGGGCTGGTGGGAGGCCGTCGTGGGCGGCCGCTCGGTCGGCGTGCCCGGCACCCTGAAGCTGCTGGAGACCCTGCACGGCCGTTACGGCAGCCAACCCTGGGCCGACCTGCTGCAACCGGCCATCGACACCGCCGAACAGGGCTTCGTCATCTCGCCCCGCCTCGCCGAGTCGATCGCCGCCGCGCAGGCCCGCGAGCTGGACCGTTTCGAGGCCGCGCGGGCCTACTTCTTCGAGCCCGACGGGTCGCCCAAGGTCGCCGGCACGGTGCTGACCAACCCGGCCTTCGCCGATACCCTGCGCCGGATCGCGGCCGAAGGCTCGGCCCCGTTCTACACCGGAGAGATCGCCGCCGACATCGTCGCCGCGGTCAAGACCGACATCAACCCAGGCATTCTGACGCTGGAGGATCTGGCGGCCTATACGGTGGTCGAGCGCGCGCCGGTCTGCCTCGTCTACCGGGGCTACGACGTCTGCGGCATGGGGCCGCCCACCTCCGGCGGGCTGACGGTGGGCCAGATCCTGGGCCTGCTGGAGGGCTTCGACCTGCCTGCGATGGGGCCGTCGGCGCGAGCCTGGCACCTGTACGCCGAGGCCGCCAGGCTGGCCTACGCCGACCGCGGGCTGTACATGGCCGATTCGGACTACGTCGCGATGCCCACCGCCGGCCTGCTGGACCGGGACTATCTGGCCCGGCGCGCCGCGCTGATCGACCCGGTGCGCGCCATGACCCGTGCCGAGCCGGGCCATCCGCCGTGGGACGACGCCGAGGGACGCGCGCCGGACACCCAGCCGGAGCGCCCGGGCACCAGCCACTTCGCCATCGTGGACGCGTACGGCAACATGCTGTCGATGACCACGACCATCGAGACCGGCTTCGGCAGCCGGGTGATGGCGCGCGGCTTCCTGCTCAACAACGAGCTGACCGACTTCGCGCGCGACCCCGAGGTCGACGGCCGCCCGGTCGCCAACCGGGTCGAGGGCGGCAAGCGGCCGCGCTCCTCCATGTCCCCGACCATCGTGTTCCGGGATGGGGATCCGGTGCTGCTGATCGGCTCGCCCGGCGGGTCGCGCATCATCAACTACGTCGCCAACGCGCTGGTCGGGATCCTGGACTGGGGCCTGGACCCGCAGGCGGCGGTGTCGATGGGCCATGTGGTCAACCGCAACGGCCCGACCGAGCTGGAGCGCGGCACCGCCGTCACCGGGCTGGCGCGCCGGCTGGAGGGCCTGGGCCACGAGGTGGTGATCCGGCCGCTGGAGTCGGGCCTGCACGCCATCCAGATCATGCCGGACGGCACGCTTGTGGGGGGCGCCGACCCGCGCCGCGAGGGCGTCGCCCTGGGGGGATAGGGACCCTGCCTGCAATGGGCTGGACCTCATTGCAGGAAGGCAACACCGACCGGCCGTCACGCCTCGTGACGCGAGACTCAAGCTGCGATGAGATGCGCTCGTCGAGATGCGCTCGTCGAGATGCGCTTATCGCAGCTTGGGATCAGGTGTACCAGGCCACCACGGTGAACACGACCGCCACGGCCAGGCAGACGGCACCGAGGATCAGGCCGCGCCGCCGCCACACCGGACCGATGGGAAAGGCCTGCACGCCGATGAACAGCGCCAGGGCGACCAGAACCAGCACCTGCATGGTCTGGGCTTCCGCGGTCTCCAGCATCATCGAATCATCGGCTCCCGCGGCTCCCGGGTCGTCCGCTTGGGCGTCATGCGCTACGCGCTGGTGCCGCCCACGGTGAGGCGGTCGATCAGCATCGTCGGCTGCCCCACACCGACCGGCACCCCCTGGCCGTCCTTACCACAGGTGCCGATGCCGGGATCCAGGGCCAGGTCGGTGCCGAGCATCGAGACGCGGGTCATGGCTTCCGGGCCGTGGCCGATCAGGGTGGCGCCCTTCACCGCCGGACCGACCTTGCCGTCCTCGATCAGGTAGGCCTCGGAGGCCGAGAACACGAACTTGCCCGACGTGATGTCCACCTGCCCGCCGCCGAAGTTGACGGCATAGAGGCCATTCTTGACCGAACGGAGGATCTCCTCCGGGTCCTTGTCCCCCGGTTCCATGGTGGTATTGGTCATGCGCGGCAGCACCGGGTGGGCGTGCGACTGGCGGCGGCCATTGCCGGTGGGCGCCCCCCCCATCAGACGCGCGTTCATACGGTCCTGCATGTACCCCTTCAGGATGCCGTCCTCGATCAGCACGGTGCGCCCGCTCGGCGTGCCCTCGTCGTCGACCGACAGCGACCCGCGCCGGTCCGGCAGCGTGCCGTCGTCCACCACGGTGACGCCGGGTGCGGCCACGCGCTCGCCGATGCGGCCGGCGAACGCCGACGTCTTCTTTCGGTTGAAGTCGCCCTCCAGGCCGTGGCCGACCGCTTCGTGCAGCATCACCCCGGGCCAGCCGGGGCCGAGCACCACCGGCATCTCGCCGGCCGGCGCGTCGATGCTCTCCAGGTTCACCAGGGCCTGGCGCAGCGCCTCGTCCACCGCCGCCTGCCAGCGTTCCTCGGTCACGAAGGTTTCATAGCCCATGCGGCCGCCGCAGCCGTAACTGCCGCTCTCCATGCGCTCGCCCTGGCGGGTGACCACGGCCACGTTCAGGCGCACCAGCGGGCGGATGTCGGAGACCGCCACCCCGCCGGCGCGCAGGATGGTGACCGCCTGCCAGGAACCCGTGAGGCTGGCCATGACCTGGGCCACGCGTGGATCCTTGGCGCGGGCGTAGGCGTCGATGGCCGACAGCACCGCCACCTTGCGGTCCATGCCCGGACCGTCGATGGGGTTGTCGTTCGTGTACAGGTGCCGGTTGGTGCGCTGCGGCGGCAGCGCCAACGTCCCGCCCGAGCCGGTGCGCACCGCCTTGACGGTCTCGGCGGCGCGGGCGATGGCCTGCTCGTCCAGCAGTGTCGCGTGGGCGAAGCCGACGGTCTCGCCCTGCTCGGCGTGCAGCCCGAAACCCTGGGCAGTGTCGAACGAGGCGCTGCGGATGCGGCCGTCGTCCAGCGCGAAGCTCTCCGACTGCTTGTATTCGAGGAACAGGGCGCCGTCGTCGCAGCCCGCCAGGGCCTCGTCCACCAGGGCGGTCACGCGGGTCCGGTCAAGGCCGGCGCGGTCAAAGAACAGGGCTTCGGCCTGGGCATCATGGGGCATGGACGGCACTCTCCACGGAACGGACAGACAGGCGGCACAGGACCGGCCGCCACTGTCCTACTAGATTCGACGCCCCGGCGCCAATTCAAGCCGGGGCGACCGGCAGATCATGCGAACAGGTCGGCCTGACCCGCCGCCCCCTCCGGCGCCCCATCGTCGGTGATCACCAGTGGTCCGTCCCAGTCGGTCAGCAGGCCCTGCACGTCCGCGAACGGCCGTGCCGGGTCCAGCCACGCCACCTCCGCATCCGGACCGGCCAGAATCGCCGGCATGCGATGATGCAGCGCCGCCATCCGGTCGGTCGCCGGGCGGGTGATGACGGTGAACCTGCCCCGGTCGTCTACCAGCCCGGCCATGGCGTACAGCGGGGCGTCGTCGCGGCCGATGCGATGACGCCGCTTGCGTCCCCGCGGGGCGCCTGCGGGCGGGTCGGTCCACTCGAAGAAGGCGGTCGCCGGCACCAGGCAGCGGTTGCCGACGAACGGACGGAAGGTGGGCTTCGCGGCCAGCGTCTCGGCGCGGGCATTGATGAGCGGCTTGGGGTCCCAGTCCACCCGGACCCCCCAGGACAGCGCCACCGGCACCCGGCGCGGCCCGATCACCGGCACCCGGTCGGTCGGCCGGATCTCGGCCCGGGGCAGCCGGTCCAGCGCGGCCCCGGTGACCGCATCGTCTTCCGGCGGCGCCGTCAGGCCGAACCGCGCCAGGAGATCGGCCGGCGCCACATTGAGTTCGAAACGCGCGCACATGCCGGGTAGAATGGGACGCCCCGCCCCCACCCGCAAGACCGCCCGCCGGCGCCCGCCCCGGCCCCGGTCCCGAGGACACCGCCGATGACCGACCCGCACGATTCCCTCGCCTGCCCCGTGGACCACACCGCCGCCGAAAAGATCGCCCCGCACCACACCGGCCGCTCGGTGTTGATCACCGGCGCCAGCCAGGGCATCGGCCACGCCATCGCCGCCCGCTTCATGGCCGAGGGTTGGCGGGTCATCACCTGCGCCCGGCGCGACGTGCCGGCCCACTGCCGCCGCGATCCGTTGTGGACGCACCACTTCGTCGCCGACCTGGGCGACGCGGACAGCCTGGATGCCTTCGCCGCCAGCGCCATCGAGGCCCTGGGCGACGAACCCCTGCACGCGCTCATCAACAACGCCGGTGTGTCGCCCAAGACGCCGTACAAGGAACGCCTGGGGATCCTCAACGGGTCCATCGACGGCTGGCACGAGGTGTTCGAGCTGAACTTCTTCGCCCCGCTGCGCCTGGCCCGGGCCATGAGCGTCAAGCTGTCGCGCGGCAAGGGGACGGTGATCAACATCACCTCCATCGCCGGCCACTACGTGCACCCGTTCGCCGGCTCGGCCTATTCGACCTCCAAGGCCGGCCTGTCCGGCCTGACGCGGGAGATGGCGGCGGAGTTCGCGCAACTCGGCGTGCGGGTGAACGCAGTCGCGCCCGGCGAGATCGCCACCGAGATGATCAGCGAGGAATACGAGGCCCTGATCCCGCGTATCCCGCTGGACCGCATGGGCACGGTGGCCGACGTGGCCGGGGTCGTGTTCCGGCTGTGCGATGCCGATTTCAGCTACGTCACCGGCAACGAGGTGTTCGTGGACGGCGGCCAACGCCTGCTGTAGGGGCGGAACGGCGCGGCCGGCTCCCGCGTTTAGGGGACGCGGTGTCATCACCGGCCCAACAGCAAGAGGAGCCCACCCCCCATGACCATCACCATTGCCAGCCTGGAGCCCATCCTCGCCATCGCCGCCGGCGTCGCGATCCTGATCGTCCCCAAGCTGCTGAACTACATCGTCGCCGGCTACCTGATCCTGGTGGGACTGCTCGGCCTCGGAATCCTCAACCTCTGAGCCACACCCCTCAGCGTCGGTCGGGCGCCCACGCAGGAGCGGGAGCGCGAGCCACCCCTTTCTCGGTCCCACGCTCCCGCGTGGGACCCCGCGCCAGACCGGCGCCCACGCAGGAGCGTGGGCGCGAGACCCCTCTTTCTGGGTCCCCTTTCTCGGTCCCACGCTCCCGCGTGGGACCCCGGGCCAGACCGGCGCCCACGCAGGAGCGTGGGCGCGAGAGCCCCTCCTTCTGAGTCCCCTTTCTCGGTCCCACGCTCCCGCGTGGGACCACGGGCGACCTACCCCTCGCCCTGCCGCTTCGCCCGCAGCTTGTCCCAGTAGGCCAGGCGCTTGCGCACCTCGCGCTCGAAGCCGCGCTCCGGCGGGTCGTAAAAGCGCACCCGCGCCATGCCCTCGGGGAAGTAGTCCTGGCCCGAGAACCCGTCCTCCGCGTCGTGGTCGTACCGGTAGCCGGCGCTGTAGCCCAGGTCCTTCATCAACGTGGTGGGCGCATTGAGGATGTGCATCGGCGGCATCAGGCTGCCGGTCTGGCGCGCCGCCTTCTGGGCCCCCTTGAACGCCACGTAGGCAGCGTTGCTCTTGGGCGCCGTGCCCAGGTAGACGACGAGCTGGGCGATGGCGAGGTCGCCCTCCGGGCTGCCCAGGCGGTCGTAGGTCTCCCACGCCGCGATCGCCTGCTCGACCGCCGCCGGATCGGCCAGACCGACGTCCTCGACCGCGAAGCGGGTCAGCCGGCGCAGGATGTAGGCCGGATCCTCGCCGCCGTGCAGCATGCGGGCGAACCAGTACAGCGCCGCGTCGGTATCGGAGCCGCGCAGCGACTTGTGCAGCGCAGAAATGAGATTGTAGTGCTCCTCCCGGTCCTTGTCGTAGACCGGTGCCCGGCGCTGCGCCACCTGCGCCAGTCCCTCCGGGTCCAGCGGCGCCATGCCCGCCGGGCCGCCGGGCGCGGCCTGGGCCAGCGCGAACAGCGCCTCGGCCAGGGTCAGCAGGTAGCGGCCGTCGCCGTCCGCCATCGCCCGCAGGCTGGTCCGCGCGGCATCGGTCAGCGGCAAGGACGCCCCCATTGCCGCCTCGGCGCGCGCCAGCAGCCGCTCCAGGCCGGCGTCGTCCAGCCGGCGCAGCACGAACACCCGCATCCGCGACAGCAGCGCCGCGTTCAGTTCGAAACTGGGGTTCTCGGTGGTGGCCCCCACCAGCACGACCGTGCCGTCCTCCACATAGGGCAGGAAGCCGTCCTGCTGGGCGCGGTTGAAGCGGTGGATCTCGTCGACGAACAAGAGAGTGCCGCGCCCCTGGCGGGCGCGCCGGTCGCGCGCGGCGTGGAACACCTTGCGCAGGTCGGCCACCCCGGAGAACACCGCCGACAGCGGCTCGAAGTGCAGATCGACGTGATCCGCCAGCAGCCGGGCGATGGTGGTCTTGCCGCAGCCGGGCGGCCCCCAGAACACCAGCGACGCCAGCCGCCCGGCGTCCAGCATCTGGCGCAGCGGGCCATCGGCACCGAGCAGGTGATCCTGGCCCACCACGTCCGCCACGGTGCGCGGCCGCAGCCGGTCGGCCAGCGGGCGCGAGGGATCGTCCGCCGGCGCCGGGGCCGGCGCCCGATCGGTCGCGGTGGCGGCCGGCGCCGCCTCGCCGAACAGATCGCTCATCCGCCGATGACGACCCGGGCGGGCCGTCCCTCGCGCAGGATCTCCAGCCGCCACGGCGGCCCGGTGCGCCGCATCAGACGGTCCAGGTCGCGCACGTCGGTGGGCTCGCGGCCGTTGACGGCCCGGATGACGTCGCCGGGCCGGAGCCCGAAGCGGCCGGCCACACTGGTGCGGCCGAGATCCAGCACCACCACCGACCCCTGGCCATGCGGCAGGCGCATCTCCTCGGCCAGCGCCGGGTTGAGGTTAGCGACGGTCACGTCGTTCAGGGGATGACGGCCGCGCAGGCGGGTGGGGGTGCGCGGCGGGTCCTCGGGCGGCGGGCGCAGGTCGACCCTGATATCGCGCGTGTCCCCGTCGCGCCAGACCCGCAGGGTCGCGGTCCCGCCCACCGGGCTGGTGCCGATGCGATAGCGCAGCACCTCCTCGCCGTCGACCGCGCGGCCGTTGTAGGCCAGGATCACGTCGCCCCGCCGCAGGCCGGCGGCCCGTGCCGGCCCCTGCGACAGCGCCTCGGTGACCAGCACGCCCACCGGCCGGGACAGTCCCAGCGAGCGGGCGATGTCGCCGGTGACGGTCTGGCCGTCGATGCCCAGCCACGGCCGGGTGACGGTCCCCCCGGCCAGCAGGCTGTCGACCACCATCCGCGCCATGGTCGCGGGCACCGCGAAGCCGATGCCGACGCTGCCGCCGTCCTGGCTGTAGATGGCGGTGTTGATGCCGACCAGGCGGCCGGCCATGTCGACCAGCGCGCCGCCGGAATTGCCGGGGTTGATGGCGGCGTCGGTCTGGATGAAGGAGCGGTAGTCGCTGATGCCCACCGTGGTCCGCGCCAGCGCCGAAACGATCCCCATCGTCACCGTCTGACCGACGCCGAACGGGTTGCCGATGGCCAGCACCAGATCGCCCACCTGGAGCGCCTCGGAATCCCCCAGCGGCAGGGCCGGCAGCGACTCGCCCCCCGTGTCGATGGTCAGCACCGCCAGATCGGACCGTTCGTCCTCGCCCAGCACGCGGGCGTCGAACTCGCGCCGGTCGTTGAGCACCACGGTGATCTCGTCGGCGCCCTCGATGACATGGCGGTTGGTCAGGATGACGCCGTCGGTGCGCACGATCACGCCCGAGCCCAGCGCGTTCTCGACCCGCTCGCGCGGCCGCGCCGGCCCGAAATCGCGGCCGAAGAAATGGCGAAAGAAGGGATCGTCGAACAGCGGCGGCACGCGCCGGTCGCGCACCACCCGGCGGCTGTAGATGTTGACCACGGCGGGCGCGGCCCGCTCCACCACCGGCGCAAACGACAGCGCGATCTCCGCGCGGGACTGCGGCACCTGCTGGGCCTGCGCGGCCGGCGGCAGGGCCAGCGCCAGCACCAGGGCGACCAGCAGGGCGAGGCCGGCGGCCAGGACCGGGGGAGCGGAGCGGGACAACGGCATGGGCCCTCTCTGGGCAGGACGGAGATCGACGCAGCGGACGGGACGCAACGGTCCGCGACTCCGGTGCGCGCCCCAGATCTAGGACGCGCCCGCCGGTGCGGCAATCGCGCGTCCCGGCCGGCCGCCCCCCGCGGCGCATCGGTGGGCGCAAAACCCCCCGCGGTTCGGGGGGCTTGCGCGCGGCACGCGCTTCCGATCAAGTGGGCCGCACATCGCCGGTGCCGGGCGCCGCTCGACCGGCGCCGCCCCTGCCCCAGGCCCCGTCCCAGGAGATGCCGCCATGGTCCGGACCCGCCGCCTCAGCCGCCGCGCGCTGACCACCGCCGCCCCGGCCCTCGTCGCCCTCGCCGCCCTCGCCACCCTCACCGTCGCTGGTCTCGCGACCGCGCCGCCGGCCGCCGCACAGGAGCCGATTCGGGTGGGCGAGATCAACAGCTACACCCGGCTGCCCGCCTTCACCCTGCCCTACCGCAACGGCTGGACCCTGGCGCTGGAGGAGATCAACGCCGCCGGCGGCGTCCTGGGCCGGCCGCTGGCGGTCATCGACCGCGACGACGCCGGCAACCCGGGCGACGCGGTCACCGCCGCGAACGAGCTGGTCACCCGCGAGGGCGTGGACCTCCTGATGGGCACCTTCTTCTCGCATATCGGCCTGGCAGTCTCGGACTACGCCAAGCAGCGGCGGGTGTTCTTCATGGCCGCCGAACCGCTGACCGACGCGCTCGTCTGGTCGAAGGGCAACGACTACACCTTCCGGCTGCGCCCCAGCACTTCCATGCAGGCCAACATGCTGGCCGAGGAGGCCGCCAAACTCGACGCCACGCGCTGGGCCACCATCGCCCCCAACTACGAGTACGGCACCTCGGCGGTGGCGGCGTTCAAGGCGGCGCTGTCCGCCCTGCGCCCCGACGTGGAGTGGGTCGACGAGCAGTGGCCGCCGCAGGGCAAGATCGACGCCGGCGCCACGGTGCAGGCCCTGCTGCGCGCCGAGCCGGACGCCATCTTCAACGTCACCTTCGGCCCCGACGTGGCCCGGTTCGTCCGCGAGGGCACGACGCGCGGGCTGTTCGAGGGCCGCGCCGTGGTCAGCCTGCTGACCGGCGAGCCCGAGTACCTGGACCCGCTGGGCGCCGAGGCCCCCGAGGGCTGGATCGTCACCGGCTACCCCTGGTACGCCATCGACACGCCGGAGCATGACGCCTTCCTGGAGGCGTACCGGGCGCGCTGGGACGACTATCCGCGCCTGGGCTCGGTGGTCGGCTACAACGCCATGAAGGCGGTCGCGGCGGTGATCGAGAAAGCCGGCTCGACCGACACCGACGCCCTCATCAAGGCCGCGCGTGGCATCGCCGTAGAGACGCCGTTCGGCCGCATTACCTTCCGCGCCGCCGACCATCAGTCCACCATGGGCGCCTTCGTCGGCCGCACCGCGGTGCGCGACGGCCGGGGGGTGATGGTCGATATCCGTTATGTGGACGGCGCCGCCGTGTTGCCGCCCGAGGAGGAAGCCGCGGCGCGCCGCCCTGAATAGAACAGGACACCTCTGGTATGGAGTTCTTCGTCATCCAGGCCCTGACCGGCCTGGCCAGCGCGTCGTCGCTGTTCCTGGTGGCCAGCGGGCTGTCGATCATCTTCGGCGTCACCCGGATCGTGAACTTCGCGCACGGCTCGTTCTTCATGCTGGGGGCCTACGTCGCCTATACCCTCACCACCGCCTGGAGCGGCCCGCTCGGCGCCGTGCTGGGGTTCTGGGGCGGACTGCTGGCGGCGGCGGCGGTGGTGGCCGTGGTCGGCGCGCTGGTCGAGATCCTCATCCTGCGCCGCATCTACGGCGCCCCCGAGCTGTTCCCGCTGCTGGCGACCTTCGGCCTGGCGCTGATGGTCGAGGACATCGTCACCCTGATCTGGGGACCCGAGGACCTGCTGGGACCGCGCGCCCCCGGGCTGGAGGGCGCGGTGTCCATCCTGGGCCAGCCGTTCCCGGCCTACGACCTGGTGCTGATCGCGCTGGGGCCGGCGGTGCTGGGGCTGCTGTGGCTCTTGCTGCACCGCACGCGCTGGGGCGTGCTGGTGCGGGCGGCGACCCAGGACCGCGCCATGGTGGCCGCCCTGGGGGTCAACCAGGCGCGGCTGTTCACCGGGGTGTTCACCCTGGGGGCGTTCCTGGCGGCGCTGGGCGGGGCGGTCCAGATCCCGCGCGAGGCCGTGCACCACGCGCTCGACATGCAGATCATCGTCGAGGCCTTCGTCATCGTGGTGATCGGCGGCCTGGGCAGCGTGCCCGGCGCCTTCCTGGCCGCCGTGATCGTGGCCGAGCTGAACGCCTTCGGGATCCTCTTGTTCCCCAAGATCTCGCTGGTGCTGCTGTTCCTGGTCATGGCGGTGGTGCTGGTGCTGCGCCCCCACGGCCTGCTGGGCCGGGCCGAAGAGGCGCCGCGCCCGGCGCCCGGGCTGGCGCAGACGCCGTGGCGACCGCTGGGCCGCGCCGCCGGCGGGGCCGTGCTGGCCCTGGTCGGGGCGCTGGCGGCGCTGCCCCTGTTCGCCGGCGACTACACCCTGTCGGTGCTGAGCGAGATCCTGATCTTCGCCCTGTTCGCCGCCAGCCTGCACCTGATGATGGGGGTGGGCGGCATGGTCTCGTTCGGTCACGCCGCCTACTTCGGGCTGGGGGCGTACGGCGCCGCGCTGCTGGTGCGCTTCCTGGAAGCCCCCATGAGCCTGGGGCTGCTGGCCGGGCCACTGCTGGCGCTGGCCGGGGCGGCGCTGTTCGGGTGGTTCTGCGTGCGCCTGTCGGGGGTGTACCTGGCGATGCTGACCCTGGCCTTCGCGCAGATCATCTGGTCGGTGGCGTTCCAGTGGACCCCGGTCACCGGCGGCGACAACGGCATTCTCGGGGTCTGGCCCAGCCCGTGGGCCGCCGACCCGGCCCTGTTCTACCTGCTGACCCTGGCGCTGTGCGCGGCCGCGCTGACCGCCGTCCGGCATCTGATCTTCTCGCCCTTCGGCTACGCCGTGCGGGCGTGCCGGGACAGCGTGCGCCGCGCCGGGGCGATCGGGCTGGACCGGCTGCGGACGCAGTGGCTGTGTTTCACCCTGGCCGGCGGGTTCGCGGGTCTGGCCGGGGCGCTCTATGCCTACCTGAAGGGCAGCGTGTTCCCGGAGGTGCTGTCGATCCCGGTGTCCATCGACGGGCTGGTCATGGTGCTGCTGGGCGGCATCCAGACGGTGGCCGGACCGCTGGTCGGCGCCGGGGTGTTCAAGGCGCTGTCCATCCACATGTCGAGCGAGACCGAACTGTGGCAACTGGTGCTGGGCGGCTTCATCGTCGCCCTGGTGATCGCGTTCCCCGAAGGCATCGTCGGCATCTGGCGCCGGCGTGTGGCGCCGTTGCGGGCCGAACGCCCGGATGCGGAGGGCTGACCCCGTGACCGCGGCGCTGGAGGTGCGCGACCTGTGCAAGGCGTATGGCGGCGTGCGCGCGGTCGACGGCGTCGGCTTCAGCCTCGGCGCCACCGAGCGGCTGGCGCTGATCGGTCCCAACGGCGCCGGCAAGAGCACCCTGTTCGACATGCTGAGCGGCCAGCGCCGCCCCGATGCCGGCACCATCCGCCTGTTCGGGCGCGAGGTCACCGGCCTGCCCCCGCGCCGCATCTGGCGCCTGGGCGTCGGGCGCACGTTCCAGGTCACCGCCACCTTCGGGTCGATGACGGTGATCGAGAACGTCCAGACCGCCCTGATCTCGTATCACCGCCGCGCCTGGCGGCCGTGGTCGCGCGCCGACCGCCTGTACCGCGACGAGGCCTGGGACCTGCTGGACCTGGTGGGAATGGGCGACCAGGCTGAACGGGCCTGCGGCATGCTGGCCTACGGCGACCTGAAGCGGCTGGAACTGGCCGTCGCCCTCGCCAACGCGCCGCGCCTGCTGCTGATGGACGAGCCCACCGCCGGCATGGCCCCGGCCGAGCGGACCCGGCTGATGGCGCTGACCACCGAGGTGGCGGCCGCGCGCGCGCTGGCGGTGCTGTTCACCGAGCACGACATGGACGTGGTGTTCCGCCATGCCGACCGCATCCTGGTCCTGGACCGCGGCCGGCTGGTGGCGGAGGGGCCGCCGGACGCGGTCCGGACGGACCCCGCCGTGCGCGCCCTCTATCTGGGGGAGGAGGACGGCGCATGACCGCCAAGCTTGTCGTGCGCGGCCTCAACGCCTGGTACGGCCGCGCCCACATCCTGTTCGACGTCACGCTGTCCGTCGCCGGCGGTGAGGTCCTCGCCCTGCTGGGCCGCAACGGGGCCGGCAAGACGACCACGCTCGCCAGCCTCATGGGCCTTGTGCCGGCCGTCACGGGCGACGTCATCCTGGACGGGGTCCCGATCGCCGGCCTGCCCGCGCACCGCATCGCCCGCCTCGGCCTGGGCTACGTGCCGGAGGACCGGCGCATCTTCTCCGACCTGACGGTCGCCGAGAACCTGGCCGTCGGACGCCAGCCGCCGCGCCCCGGGGTGCCGGCCTGGACCCCGGCGGCGCTGTTCGACCTGTTCCCCAATCTGGCCGACCTGCGCCACCGCCGGGCCGGGCAGATGTCGGGCGGCGAACAGCAGATGTTGACCATCGCCCGCACCCTGATGGGCAACCCCTCTGTGATCCTGCTCGACGAGCCCGCCGAGGGCCTGGCGCCGCGCATCGTGGCGCAAATGGCGGCGGTGCTGCGGACCATGAAGGCCGAGGGCCTCACCTTGATCGTCTCGGAACAGAACCTGCATTTCGCGCGTTCCGTTGTTGACCGGGTGTGCATTCTTGAAAAGGGACGGCTGCGGTTCGAGGGCACGATGGCGACGTTCGACGGCGCAAAGGACGTGAAGGACAGGTATCTCGCGATTTGAGAGAGGCGTGGTCGCCGGCTGATCTGGGGCACGTCATCGCCTTCCTTTTGCGTGCCGAGGCTTTCCTTCCGAACCGTGACCCGATATGTTTGCACAGGTTCGCGCCCCGTCTTTCAGACGCGGCGACGGCACTTGTGTACCATACTGAGGGCGGCGGGCCGATGGTGCAGCCATTTCAACTGGACGGTCAGGTGGGATTTCTGCTCCGGCGCGCGTATCAGCGCCATCTTGGTCTGTTCTCCAGCATGATGGTGGAGGACTTGACCGCGATGCAGTTCGCGACCCTGGCCAAGCTGGAGGAGGTCGGCGAGACCTCCCAGAACCGTCTCGGACGCCTCACGGCGATGGATGTCGCCACCGTCAAGGGTGTGGTCGGGCGGTTGCAGGGCCGCGGCATGGTCGAGAAGCGCCGCGTGCCCGAGGATCGGCGCATGACCGTGATCGGATTGACCGACACCGGCCGCACCGTGCTGCAACGGGCCAAGACCTGCGCGGCCACGGCATGCGAGGAGACCCTGGCGCCGCTGTCACCCGAGGAGCGTCACGACCTGATGAGCCTGTTGCAGAAGATCACGTAAAGCTGAACACCTGGAAGCCGATCACCTGGGCACCGTCATTGGGGTTCGGAGTAATTGTACTCGCGGCACTGCGGATCGACCGACGGTCCGCAGTGGTAGAACTGCACCACGCCCAGCCGGCCCGCTTCGGCGGTGTGCACAACGCGACCGCCCGGCGCCGTCACCGTGAGCGCCAGCGTCAGGCCCTCACCGCTGTTGCGCGCCCGCACCGAGAAATTGTGCGGCATGGCGAGGGTCAGGACCCCGTCCGACACCGCGCCCAGGGACGCCAGATCGGCGGCCGTATAGGCGGTCTTGGTGCCCTCGCGGCTGATCTCGAGCCGGGAATCGGCGAAGCAGGCGCGCAGGTCCACGGGGTCGTCGGCGGCATCAGCGCACCGCAGCGTCACGGTCGCGCCACCCGCCGCATACGCCGGCAGCGCCAGCACGGCCCACGCCAGCCCTCCCATGACCAGCCCAACAAGCCCTCTGCGCATCAGCATTCTCTTCACCCGATGTCCGTGACAGGTCGCCCCCGGGGAACCGACCCCGGCGCAGCCATGGATAGCCGAGTTTGAGAATGTGTGTCATTGACAGGGCGCAATCGGATCCACGGCAGCGGTGCATTGCGCCGCTCCCGCCGGGCGTCAATTCAGTGGCGCCAGCGCCCCGATCTCCAGGATCTCCTGCCACTCGCGGGTCTGGCGGATGCGCGCCAGCCCGTCGTCGAACGCCTCCCGCACCGGACCCGGCACGCGGTTGCGCGCAAACCCGACGCGGAACACCTGGCCGCGGTGACGCACCACGTTCAGGGCCGGGATGGGCACGTCGAGATCGTCCATGGCCCGCGTCACCACGTGGTAGTTGCCATACAGGGCGACGCGATCGGCGGGATCGAGGGCGCTCAGGCGGCGGATCAGGCTGTCCAGATCGGGCCCCAGCACCAGCGCGGTCCGGTACAGGGGGCCGACCGCCGCCTCGGCGTGGCGCGCCGCCTGGGAGGGGCCGCGCGCCAGCACGATGTACTCCGTGAGGTCGGAGACCGATCGGATCCCGGTGTTCATGGTGAAGAACGCCAACTCGCTCTCCACCAGGGGATCGGAAAACGTCATGTAGGGGCGGCTCTCGGCGGTGTCCTCGACGGGGAACACGGCGTCGCAGGTGCCGGCCTCCAGGTGACTGCGCGGCCGCATCCACGGCACCAGGGCGATGCGGCAGTCGAGGCCGGCTTCCCGGCACGCTGCCTGCACCACCTCGGCCAGCGGACCGCCGGCCCGACCCTGCGGCATCAGGGCGCGCGCCGTGGGCATCTGCAACGACCGCAGGGTCGGGCGCCCGTCGCGGCCGGTGGTGGCCTCTGAATCCGCCTCGGGCGCCGCCGACGGGGCCAGGTCGCCCTCGCCTCCCGTCCCCGTCCCCGTCCCCGGTCCCGGTTCCGGTTCCGGCTCCCGGCCGGGATCCTGATTCGCGTCGGCCGCAGCCACTGTGGCTGCGGGCGCCTCGGTCTCGGCCGGATCCGGCGGATCGACGGGGCCGGCGCCGGTCTCGGTGGTGGGGGCGATCTCGGGGTCCGTCTCGGCCTCCGCGGCGGTGTCATCCGCCAGCGGTCCGTCCATCGGAACCGGGGCGTCGGGCTCCGCCGAGTCCGCCCCCGCGCCGGCGAGGCCGCGCCGGGCCGCGGCCAGAGTCTGCGCGATCCGACCCGCCCGCTTCTCGACCGGGGCCGGTGGTGGCACAACCTCCACCTCCGACAGCGGCGTGACGGCCAGCACCGGCAGCCGGGTGTCCTGCGGCACGGGCGCGGACCGGGCGGTCTCGGGTGTCGGATCGGACACGTTGGCCGGCGCGGCCGGGCCGGCGGCCTCCGCGTCGGCGAGGGCCTCCGGCAGCGGCGGGGGGCGCACCGGCCCGTGGTCGTCCCCGGCCGCCGGCACGCCCGAAGCCAGGGCGCGGCCCGGCAGCCCGGCCGCCGTCTCGCGGAAGCCGAGCGCATCGGGATCGGGCTTGTCGGACGGCGGGCGCGGCGGCGGCACGGTCTCCACAAACGGCGGCCAGGGCGCGGTGCACAGGGTCAGCGGCGGGTCGGCCGGGCGGTCCGCGCCGGCCGCCTCGGCCGGCTCGTCGGTCGCGGCCCAGGCGGCGCCGGAGACGGCTCCGGCGACCAGGAGCACGAGGACCCGCGTCACCGGCGCCGGGACCGATCGCCCGGCACACCGGACCCGCCGCGTCCGACGCGCCGGATGCGCGACACGCGCGCCCTCGTCCGCTACCATGCGCTCCCTCGCCCCCCGGTCCGGCCGGGCCGCCGCGGGCCATCCCACGAAGGTCTCCCATGCCGCATGCCGATTTCGTCCATCTGCGCGTTCATACCGCCTATTCCATGTCCGAGGGGGCAATCCAGGTCAAGGATCTGGTCCGGCTATGCACGGCCCAGGACATGCCGGCGGTGGCGATCACGGACACGGGCAACCTTTTCGGCGCGCTGGAGTTCTCCGTTGCCTGCGCCGACGCCGGCGTGCAGCCGATCGTGGGATGCCAGGTCGCGGTCCGCAACAGTGACGAGCCGCGCCGGCGCGGCGCCGGGATGCGCGATCTGCGCCGCCCCGAGCCGGACGCCGTGGTGCTGCTGGCCCAGAGCGAGGCCGGGCTCGCCAACCTGCAGGCGCTGGTCAGCGCGGCGTTTCTGGAGACACCCTCGGGCGAGAAGCCGCAGGTCGGGGTGGAGGACCTGGAGGCGCGCAACGCCGGCCTGCTCCTGCTGACCGGCGGCGTCGGCGGGCCGGTCGGACGGCTGCTGAGCGAGGAGCGCCCCGACGAGGCGGCGGCGATGCTGGCCCGGCTGGCGGCGGCGTTCGAGGGTCGCTGCTACGTGGAGATCCAGCGCCACGGCATGGCCGCGGAAGACCGTATCGAACCGGCCCTGATCGACCTGGCCTATGCCCAGGACCTGCCCCTGGTGGCCACCAACGAGCCGTTCTTCCCGTCCCGCGACATGTACGAGGCCCACGACGTCCTCATCTGCATGGCCGAGAAGACCTTCGTCGACGAGGCCGACCGCCGCCGCCTGACGCCGGAGCACCATTTCAAAAGCGCGCCCGACATGCGCGAGCTGTTCCGGGACCTGCCGGAAGCCTGCGACAACACCCTGGTCATCGCGCGGCGCTGCGCGGTGATGGCGGAGAAGCGCAAGCCCATCCTGCCGCACGCCCGCCGCGCCGGCGACCGCACCGAAGCCGAGGCGCTCCGTGACCTTGCGCGCGAGGGCCTGGACGCCCGCCTCGCCAAGCATGTCTTCGATGCCGAGATGGACGAGGCCGCCCGCGCCGCGGCGGCGACGCCCTACCGGGAGCGGCTGGACTACGAACTCGGCACCATCGAGTCCATGGGCTTTCCCGGCTACTTCCTGATCGTCGCCGACTTCATCCAGTGGGCCAAGGAACACGATATCCCGGTGGGACCGGGGCGCGGCTCCGGCGCCGGCTCGGTGGTGGCCTGGGCGCTGACCATCACCGACCTGGACCCGATCCGATTCAACCTGCTGTTCGAACGCTTTCTGAACCCCGAGCGCGTGTCGATGCCGGACTTCGACATCGACTTCTGCCAGGACCGTCGCGGCGAGGTCATCCACTACGTCCAGGAGACCTACGGCGCCGACAAGGTGGCGCAGATCATCACCTTCGGGAAACTCCAGGCCCGCGCCGTGCTGCGCTCGGTCGGGCGGGTGTTGCAGATGCCGCTCGGCTTCGTCGACAAGATCTGCAAGATGGTGCCGAACAACCCGGCCAATCCGGTCACCCTGCCCCAGGCCATCCAGGGCGAGCCGCGCCTGCAGGAGTTGCAGCGCGAGAACGAGCAGGTGGCGCGCATGCTCGACATCGGCGTCAAGCTGGAGGGCCTGTACAGCCACGCCTCGACCCATGCCGCCGGCGTGGTGATCGGCGACCGCCCGCTGTCGGACCTGGTCGCGCTGTACCGCGATCCGCACGCCGACATGCCGGTGACCCAATACAATATGAAATGGGTCGAACAGGCCGGGCTGGTGAAGTTCGACTTCCTCGGCCTCAAGACCCTGACGGTGCTCAACCGGGCCGTGGCCCTGTTGGCGCCGCGCGGCATCACCCCCGACCTGTCGGCGCTGCCGCTGGACGACCGGCCGAGCTACGACATGCTGGGGCGCGGCGAGACCGCCGGCGTGTTCCAGTTGGAAAGCACCGGCATGCGCGACGTGCTGCGCAACATGAAACCGGATACGCTGGAGGACATCATCGCCGTCGTGGCCCTGTACCGGCCCGGACCGATGGACAACATCCCCAGCTACATCAAGCGCAAGCAGGGCCTGGAGCCGGTGCACTACATGCACGAGAAGCTCGAGCCGATCCTGCGCGAGACCTACGGCATCATGATCTATCAGGAGCAGGTCATGCAGGCCGCGCAGGTGCTGGCGGGCTACAGCCTAGGCGGCGCCGACCTGTTGCGCCGGGCCATGGGCAAGAAGATCCAGGCGGAAATGGACAAGCAGCGCGCCATGTTCTGCCAGGGCGCGGAAGCGCGTGGGATCACGGCCGCCAATGCCTCCGAGATCTTCGACCAGATCGCCAAGTTCGCCGGCTACGGCTTCAACAAGTCGCACGCCGCCGCCTATGCCCTGGTGGCCTACCAGACCGCCTACATGAAGGCCAACTTCCCGGTCGAGTTCATGGCCGCGACCATGACCTACGACATGCACAACACCGACAAGCTGGGCGCCTTCAAGACCGAGCTGACCCGCCTGGGCATCACCCTGCTGGGGCCGGACGTCAACCGCTCCGAGGTGGCGTTCTCGGTCGAGGGCGGGGCTGTGCGCTACGCCCTGGCGGCGATCAAGAACGTCGGCGAGGCGGCGATGGCGGCGCTGATCGAGGAGCGCGCGCGCGGTGGCCCGTTCCAGGATCTGGCCGATTTCGCGCACCGCCTGGACGCCCGCGCGGTCAACAAGCGGCTGCTGGAGAACCTGGTGAAGGCGGGCGCGCTGGACAGCCTCAACCCGAACCGGGCCCAGGTGTTCGAGGCCATCGACACCATCCTGCGCCACGCCCAGGCCGCCGCTGAGGCCCGCACCTCGAACCAGGTCAGCCTGTTCGGCGGCGCCGACGAAACCCCGGCGCTGCCGCTGCCCAACCGCTCGGACTGGGCGCCGATGGAGCGCCTGCGCATGGAGCGCGAGGCGCTCGGCTTCTATCTGTCGGCCCATCCCCTGGACAGCTACGGCAAGGGCCTGGAGCGCCTGTCCGTCGTCCCCCTGGGCGACCTGGCCCGCCACATCCGCCACAGCGGGCGCGGGTCGGTGCGCATCGCCGTCATCGCCGGCGCCCGCAAGGAGCGCACCGGCAAGACCGGCAACCGCTACGCCTTCGTGGAACTGTCGGACGCCACCGGGACGGTCGAGGCGGTGGTGTTCTCCGAGGTGCTGGCGGCGTCGCGGGAGTTGCTGGACAGCCAACAGCCGCTGCTGATGTCCGTGGACGTGCGCCAGGAGGGGGACGACGAACTGCGCCTGATGGTGCAGTCCGTGGACGCCCTCGACGCCGCGGTGGCCCGCACCGTCGAGCAACTCAAGATCTACGTCAGCGAGCCCGGACCGCTGGCCCGCGTGCGCGAGATCCTGGCCGCCGACCCGCAGGGCCAGAAAAAGGTGTTCGTGGTCCCGCGCACGCCCGACCGCGAGGTGGAACTGGAGTTGGACCGGCGTCACCGCCTGACCGCCGACACGCTGATGGCGTTGCGGGACGTGCCGGGCGTGCTCGACGTGCGGGAGGTGTGACGGTGTCCCGGCCGGCGCTGGACAGAGCGGCGACGGCGGCGGACCGCCTCGACCGCGCTTTGGCGGCCCATGCGGCGGGCGACCTGCCGGCCGCGACGGACGGCTACCGGGCCGCGCTGGCGGCCGACCCCGCCGAAGCGGACGCCCTGAACCTGCTCGGTCTGGCGCATTACCAACGCGGCGAGGTGGACGCGGCCCTGGCCCTGCTCGACCGGGCCTGCCGCGTGGCACCCGACGCCGTGCCGGCGCGCATCAACCTGGGCACCCTCCACCAGGACCTGGGCGACCTGGAACGGGCCGAGACGCACTATCGCCACGCGCTGGCCCGCGCCCCGGACGAGGTGGCGGCCCTCAACAACCTGGGCAACACGCTCACCGACCTGGACCAGGCCACGGCGGCGCTGGCGCTGTTCGACCGCGCGCTGGACCACGCGACGGGCCGCGCCCGCGCCGAGGTGCTGTACAACCAGCATGCCCTGCTGCTGGACCGTGTCGGCCCGGCGGTGGCCGAACGCGCGGTGACCGAGGCCGTGACGCTGGCCCCGGACCACGCGCTGGCGTGGATCGCGCTGGCCATGCTGCGGGCGGCGCGCGGCGCGACGGACGCCGCGGACGCCGCGCTGGCCGTGGTGGCGGAACTGGGGGCATCGGCCGCCGCGCTGCTGGACAGCGCCCAGACCATGCGCCCATGGCTGGTCGAGGACGGCGCACGCCTGCTGGGCAGCACCATCGGCGGCCTCGCCTTTGCCCTGGAGCACGCGCACGAACCCGGGCTGGTGCTGGAGTTCGGGGTGCGCTTCGGCCACTCCCTGCGCGCCATCGCCGCCCGCGCGGGCCAGCACGTGCACGGGTTCGATACCTTCACCGGTCTGCCCCGCGCCTGGTACGGCCACGCGCCCGGCCTGTACTCCACCGGCGGCGTGCTGCCGGCCATGCCCCCGGACGTCACCCTGCATGCCGGGCTGTTCGCGGACACCCTGCCCGGTGTGCTGGCGGCGCACCCGGGCGCAGCGGTGCGATTCGCCAACATCGACTGCGACCTGTACGAGTCGACCCGCGACGTGCTGACGCTGCTGGCGCCGCGGCTGCGGCCGGGCAGCGTGCTGGCGTTCGACGAATACCTGATGAACCCGGACTGGCGCGCCGACGAGTATCGGGCCTTCCAGAAGGCCGTCGCGCACCATGGCTGGCGCCCCGAGATCCTCGGCGTCAGCCCGTTTTCCAAGCAGGCGGTGATCCGCCTCGCGTGAGGACCGTGGCCCCGCGACACCAGCCCGTAGGGCCTTGTCAAGCGCCCTGTGAGACGTTAGAACCCGCCCACCAACCCACACGCGGGAGCGCGGCCCGGGCACCGTTCCGTCCACGACGGAAGGGGTCAGCGGGTCGTTCCGGTGTCGGCATGGCGGCGCCGCCCCTGGGCGGCCCGCTGGACCGGCTCATGTCCCGCGGCGGCCCAACCGGAAAAGACCGAGGATTCGCGTCTCATGACGATGCCCAGCTTCACCATGCGCCAGCTCATCGAGGCCGGCTGCCACTTCGGACACAACACCCGTCGCTGGAACCCCAAGATGGCCCCGTACCTGTTCGGGGTGCGCGACAACGTGCACATCATCGACCTCCAGCAGACCGTCCCGCTGATGCACCGCGCCATGCAGGCGGTGCGCGAGGTGGTCGCCGGCGGCGGCCGCGTGCTGTTCGTGGGCACCAAGCGCCAGGCGCAGGAGATCGTGGCGGACGGCGCGCGGCGTTGCGGCCAGTATTACGTCAACCACCGCTGGCTCGGCGGCATGCTGACGAACTGGAAGACCATCTCGCACTCCATCCGGCGCCTGCGGGAACTGGAGGACAAGCTGGACTCGGGTGAGCTGTCGGCGCTGACCAAGAAGGAACTGCTGAACCTCAACCGCGAGAAGGACAAGCTGGACCTGGCCCTGGGCGGCATCAAGGAGATGGGCGGGCTGCCCGACATCCTCTTCATCATCGACACGGTCAAGGAAGACCTCGCCGTCAACGAGGCCAACAAGCTCGGCATCCCGGTCGTCGCGGTGCTGGACAGCAACAGCGACCCGGACGGCGTGTCGTTCCCGATCCCCGGCAACGATGACGCCATCCGCGCCATCCAGACCTATTGCGAGCTGATCAGCGGCGCCGCTCTGGACGGCATCCACGCTGAGATGACCGCCGCCGGCGTGGACGTGGGCGCCATGGAGCAGGTGTCCGAACCCGCCGTCGAGGACGACGCGGAGGCGACGGGCGAGGCCCCCGCCGAGGCCGGAGCGGAAACGACCGCTCCCGCCGGTGAGACGCAGGCCGGCGAAACCGCCGCCGGCTGAGCCCGCCGGGCCGGCACCGACGATGGCGGCGACCACGGTTGCCGCCATTGTTTTAGGTGTTTGAGGGGCGTCCCCGCGCCCGGACCTGCCCGATCCCGTCGCCACGCCGGCGACAGGAGACGAGAGGGGTCGCCGCCCCGGCGACAGCTACAGCCGATTGCGACAAACCGGACTCGCGGCGCGATTTCAGTTTGCCGCAAAAATCGGCTGAGAATCATATAGGTCGCGCGGAGTCACGCGATCAATCCGAACCACATCGTGGTTCCGATTGATCGCGATCCGCGCTAAGAGACCGATCGCCAGGCCGGCGACATCGGAGATACGACAGGCGGTGCCGCGCCGGAGGCGGCACCGACCGGATCATCGCCAACGAAGAGGACTAGTCATGGCCGAGATCACCGCCTCCCTGGTCAAGGACCTGCGCGAAAAGACCGGCGCGGGCATGATGGACTGCAAGAAGGCGCTGAAGGAAACCGACGGCGACCTCGACGCGGCCGTGGACTGGCTGCGCAAGAAGGGCCTCGCCGCCGCCGCCAAGAAGGCCGGCCGCGTCGCCGCCGAGGGCCTGGTCGCGGTGACCACCGACGGCACCCGCGGCGCCGCCCTGGAGCTGAACGCCGAGACCGACTTCGTCGCCCGCAACGAGACCTTCCAGGATCTCGTCGAGACCCTGGCCAAGCTGGCGTTGACCGAGGGGGCCGACATCGAGGCGCTCAAGGGCAAGCCCTATCCGGGCACCGACCGCACGGTCGAGGAGGAGCTGACCCACCAGGTCGCCACCATCGGCGAGAACATGAACCTGCGCCGCGCCGCGCGCCTGGAGGTGGGCCAGGGCATCGTCGCCGGCTACGTGCACAACGCGGTGCGCCCGGGCCTGGGCCGCATCGGCGTGCTGGTGGCGCTGGAGTCCGCCGGCGATGCGGCCAAGCTGGCCGAGCTGGGCAAGAGCATCGCCATGCACGTCGCCGCCGCGGCCCCGCAGTACCTGACCCGCGACGAGGTGGACACCGCGGCACTCGACCGCGAGCGCGCCGTTCTCACCGAGCAGGCGCGCGAGTCCGGCAAGCCCGAGAACATCATTGAAAAGATGGTCGAGGGGCGCCTGCGCAAGTTCTACGAGGAAGTCTGCCTGCTCGACCAGACCTACGTCATGGACAACGAGAGCAAGGTCGGCAAAGTGGTCGAGGCGGCCGGCAAGGACATGGGCGCCCCGGTCACGCTCGCCGGCTTCGTCCGCTTCAACCTTGGCGAAGGCATCGAGAAGGAAGACAAGGACTTCGCCGCCGAGGTGGCGCAGCAGCTCAACAAGTAGGCTCCGGGAGACGCG
Source organism: Roseospira goensis (assembly GCF_014197795.1). Lineage (GTDB taxonomy): Bacteria > Pseudomonadota > Alphaproteobacteria > Rhodospirillales > Rhodospirillaceae > Rhodospira > Rhodospira goensis. The sequence goes on along the minus strand of NZ_JACIGI010000008.1, from coordinate 71,590 downwards.
GGGGCGCGCACCCGCGCCCCCGTCCGACTGCGACGGCGCGCCCCCGGCGCGCGCGGTGCGGGCGCGCCCCAACCGGTCGGCGGCGCCGCCCGCCCCACAACGGGAAGGACGGTGTGATGGCGAAGCCCGAAGCCCTGGCCAGCACGGACGCACGGTCGGTGGCGTCCGCCCCGGACACCCCGGCGGAGGCCCCCACGGAGACCAACACGGCGGAGACCGACGCCTCGGCACGCCCCGCCGCGAGCCTGTCCGCCCCGCCGCAGCCGGCGCGCCTGCGCCGGGTGCTCCTGAAGCTCTCCGGCGAGGGCCTGATGGGCGGCCAGAACTACGGCCTCGACCTCGAGGTGGTGCAGCGCCTCGCCCAGGAGATCAAGGAAGTTCACGCCGCCGGCCTGGAGCTGTGCCTCGTCATCGGCGGCGGCAACATCTTTCGCGGGCTGTCGCAGGCGGCCAACGGGATGGACCGCACCAGCGCCGACTACATGGGCATGCTCGCCACCGTCATGAACGCGCTGGCGGTGCAGAACTTCCTGGAGAAGATCGGCGTCCCGACCCGGGTTCAGTCCGCGATCCCGATGGCCGCCATCTGCGAACCCTACGTGCGCCGGCGCGCCATCCGCCACATGGAGAAGGGCCGCGTGGTGATCTTCGCCGCCGGCACCGGCAACCCCTTCTTCACCACCGACACGGCGGCGGCCCTGCGCGCGGTCGAGATGAACTGCGATGCGTTGCTGAAGGCCACGCAGGTGGACGGCGTCTACGACGCCGATCCCAAGACCCATCCCGACGCCCACCGCTACGACACCCTCAGCTTCGGCGATGTGCTGCGCCAGGACCTGAAGGTCATGGACACCTCCGCGATTGCCTTGGCGCGGGACAATGGGATACCTATCCTCGTGTTCTCGCTGCAACAGGCCGGCGCGCTGGCCGAGATCATGCGCGGCACCGGGCGGTATACCATCATTCGCGAGGAGACCTGACGTGAGTGACAAACCAGCGGACCCTGCGGCCCTGAAGAAGGACCTCAAGCACCGGATGGACAACACGCTGGAAGTCCTGCGCAAGGAGTTCGCCGGATTGCGCGCCGGCCGCGCCCACGCCAGCCTGCTGGAGCCGGTGGTGGTCGAGGCCTACGGATCGACCATGCCGCTCAACCAGGTGGCGAACGTTAGCGTCCCCGAGCCGCGGATGCTGACCGTGCAGGTGTGGGACCGCTCCATGGCCAAGGCGGTGGAGAAGGCAATCCGTGACGCCGGCCTCGGTCTCAACCCGGCGGGCGAGGGCCAGACCATCCGGGTGCCGATCCCGCCGCTGAACGAGGAGCGCCGTACCGAGCTGACCAAGGTGGCCGGCAAGTACGCCGAACAGGCCCGCGTGGCGATCCGCAACGTCCGCCGCGACGGCATGGACCATCTGAAGCGGATGGAAAAGGACGGCGACATCTCACAGGATGAACACAAGAAGAACAGTTCCGACGTGCAGGCCCTGACCGACGACGCCATCAAGCACGTGGACGAGGCCCTGCACCACAAGGAGCAGGAGATCATGCAGGTCTGAGCGGTCGCCCGCTCGCCCTGCCCGTCGCGATCCCCGCGTTTCCGTCGTCTGGACCCCGCATGTCCCAGCTCGTTGCCTCCCAGCCCGACGCCCCGCCGCCGCCGCTTCATGTGGCCGTCATCATGGACGGCAATGGCCGCTGGGCGCTGGCCAGGGGCCTGCCGCGCACCGCCGGTCACCGCAAGGGGGCCGAGGCGGTGCGGGCCTGCGTGCGCGGCGCCGTGCGCCTCGGGGTGACGCATCTGACGCTGTTCGGCTTCTCGTCGGAGAACTGGCGCCGCCCGGCCGACGAGGTCTCGGCCCTGATGGGGCTGTTGCGGCTGTACCTGCGCAACGAACTGGCGGAGTTGGACGACGAGGGAGTGCGCCTCCGCGTCATCGGCGAGCGCGACCGCCTGAGCGGGGATATCGTGCGCCTGATCGAGGACGCCGAGGCCCGCACGGCCGACAATCGGCGCCTGGAGTTGACGGTCGCGCTGAACTATGGCGGCCGCGCCGAACTGGCGCGGGCCGCGCGCCGGCTGGCCACCGCCGCCGCCGAAGGGACGCTCGATCCGGCCCGCATCGACGAGGACACGCTGGCCGGGGCGCTGTACGCGCCGGACCTGCCCGATCCCGACGTGCTGATCCGCACCAGCGGCGAGCAGCGCCTCAGCAACTTCCTGCTGTGGCAACTGGCGTATGCCGAAATGGTGTTCCTGGACATCGCCTGGCCCGATTTCACCGAGGAGCACCTGGCCGCCGCCCTGGCCGACTACCGCAGCCGGCACCGGCGCTTCGGCGCCGTGCCGGTGTGAGCACGGATTGCGACCCCATGGGCGAGGCGACGCGGCGCGATGCCCTTCGGTTGAGAATCGTCTCGGCGCTGGTGCTGGGTCCGCTGGTGCTGGCCGCCGTGGCGCTGGGCTGGCCATGGTTCGATCTCCTGGTGGCCGGCTGCGCCGCCGTCATGGCCTGGGAATGGAGCACCGTCTGTTGCGGCCGGCGCGGCCGGCGCGGCGCCATCCTGATCGTGGTGGTCACGGTGGCCCCGTTGATGGTCGAGCCGCTGGGCGCCTGGTCGCTGCTGGTCCCGGTGGCCGGACTGCTGCCGGCGCTGTACCGGGTGCGGGTGGAACACAGCCGCCCGCTGTGGATGGCGGCGGGCAGCCTGTACATCGGCCTGCCGGCGATCGCCATGGCCTGGGTGCGCCTGGAGGCCGGCTGGGAAACCGTCCTGTGGCTGTTCATCGTGGTGTGGACCACGGACATCGCCGCCTACGCCTTCGGGCGCCAGATCGGGGGACCGCGGCTGTGGCCACGCGTGAGCCCCAAGAAGACCTGGGCCGGCCTGATCGGCGGCGTCGTCAGCGCCGGCGTGGCCGGCACGCTGGTGGCGCTGGCCCTGGGGGCGTCGGCCCTGGGAGCGGTTCTGGCCTTCGGCCTGGTGCTCGGCATTGTGTCGCAAGGGGGGGATCTGTTTGAATCGGCCTTCAAACGCCGGTTCCGGGTCAAGGACAGCGGCGACCTGATTCCCGGTCACGGCGGCCTGCTGGACCGGGCCGACGGGCTGATTGCGGCGACGCCGGTTGTGGCGCTCGCCGTGCTCCTGATGCAAGGGGGACTCACGACGTGGTAGGCAAGCTTGGGGCGGGTCCGGGACCGGCAAGGCGCGGGGCGGACGGATCGGGAACGGACGTGGCCATGCTGGCACCGGCGCCGGAGCCCCGAGCACCGGGAGCACGCGCGGCGGCGGACGGGCCGCGGCCCGTCACCATCCTGGGGTCCACCGGCTCGATCGGCACCAACACGCTGGACCTGATCGGCCGCAACCCCGGCGCCTACAGGGTCGAGGCGCTCACCGCCAACGGCCGCGTCGACACCCTGGCCGAGCAGGCCCGCCGCTTCTCCGCCCGTCTGGCCGTGGTGGCCGATCCGGACCGCTACGCCGACCTCAAGGCCGCCCTGGCGGGCACCGACACCGAGGTGGCGGCGGGACCGGAGGCGCTGCGCGAGGCGGCGGCGCGCCCGGCCGACTGGGTCATGGCCGCCATCGTCGGCGCCGCCGGCCTGGAGCCGACCCTGGAGGCGGTGCACCGCGGTGCCACGGTGGCGCTCGCCAACAAGGAGTGCCTGGTCTGCGCCGGCGAGCTGTTCATGCGCGCGGTGGCCACCCACGGCGCCACCCTGCTGCCGGTGGACAGCGAGCACAATGCCATCTTTCAGGTCTTCGACTTCGACCAGAAGGCGCGCATCGACCGCATCATCCTGACCGCTTCGGGCGGCCCGTTCCGCACCTGGACGCGCGAGGCCATGGCCTCCGTCACCCCCGAACAGGCGGTGGCCCATCCCAACTGGTCGATGGGCGCCAAGATCTCCGTGGACTCCGCCACCATGATGAACAAGGGCCTGGAGTTCATCGAGGCCCACCACATTTTCGCGATGCCGACCGACCGCATCGAGGTCCTGATCCATCCGCAGTCGGTCGTCCACTCCATGGTGTCCTACGTCGATGGCTCGGTGCTGGCCCAGCTCGGCAGCCCCGACATGCGCACCCCGATCGCCTTCACCCTGGGTTGGCCGGAGCGCATGGCGGCCCCGACCGCGCGCCTCGACCTGGGCACCATCGGCACCCTTCAGTTCGAGACCCCGGACGACACCCGGTTCCCGGCCCTCGCCCTGGTGCGCGACGTCTTGAAGGCCGGCGGTGCGGGCCCCACTATCCTCAATGCCGCCAACGAGGTGGCGGTGGCCGCGTTCCTGGGGCGCCGCATCGGGTTCCTGGACATCACGTCGCTGGTCGCGCGCACGGTCGACCGCATGTCCGGCGGCGGCCCGCTCTCTAGCCTCCAGGACGTGCTGGAGGCCGACCGCGAGGCGCGCGCCGTCTGCACCGACCTGATCGGCGCCCTGGCGGCCTGATCCGTCGTCCTGCGCCATACATGGGCGCCATCATGGGCGCCATCATGGGTGGCGCTCACGCGGCGGGGTGCCAAACGCCGCTCCACCGCCGCTCCAAGGAAAGAGCCCATCGCCGTGTTGACCGTCATTGCCTTTCTGGTCGTCCTGACCATCGTCGTGTTCGTGCATGAGATGGGACACTTCCTGGTCGCGCGCTGGAACAAGGTGCGCGTCGACGTGTTCTCCATCGGCTTCGGCCCCGAGCTGGTCGGATTCAACGACCGCCACGGCACACGCTGGAAGTTCGCGGCCATCCCGCTCGGCGGCTACGTCAAGTTTTTCGGCGACAGCGACGCCAGCAGCGCCACCGCCGACGGGCAGGACATGACGCCGGCCGAAAAGGCGGTCTCGTTCCATCACAAGTCGGTCTGGCAGCGTATCGCCATCGTGTTCGCCGGGCCGGCGGCCAACCTGGTGTTCGCCATTGCCGTCTTCGCGGCGGTCTACGGGGCCATCGGTCAGGCTGTGACGCCGCCGGTGGTGGCGTCGGTGCAGCCCGACAGCGCGGCCGCGGAGGCCGGCCTGGAGCCCGGCGACCGCATCGTCGCCGTGGATGGCGAGCCGGTGCAGCGGTTCGAGGACCTTCAGCACCGGATTCCCCTGACCAACGGCGCCACCCTCACCCTGACGGTCGAGCGCGGCGCGGAGACGCTGACCCTGACCGCGACGCCGCGCATCCAGGAGGTGGAGGACGCGCTCGGCGAGGTGCGGCGCCAGGCGGTGCTGGGCATCACCGCCAGCGCCAGCGAACAGGACATCGTCCAGTTGGGGCCGATCGAAGCGGTGGGGACCGCGTTCGGTCAGGCCTATCAGCTTGTCGAGGCAACGGTCGTGACCGTTGGACAGATGATCTCGGGCGAGCGCGGCACCGAGGACCTCGGGGGTCCGGTGCGCATCGCGCAAATGTCGGGGCAGGTCGCGGAACTGGGCGTCATCAGCTTGCTGTTGTTCACCGCGTTCCTGTCCGTCAATCTGGGGCTCATCAACCTGCTGCCGATCCCGGTCCTGGACGGCGGCCATCTGGTGTTCTACGCCATCGAGGCGGTCCGGGGGGAACCCCTGGGGGAACGCGCCCAGGAATACGGCTTCCGGCTCGGCCTGGCGTTCATCGTCGGCCTGATGGTGTTCGTGACCTGGAACGATCTCGTACGCCTAATAAACGGGTGACGCCAGAGAATTAAGAGAATATATTCAGGTGTCACCTTAGTTTTTGGGGGGATGCGTTGAGAGCGCGGTGCACAGGTCTCTCCCCGCTGCTGCTTGCGGTGGCGGTGGTCGTCATGACCCTGATCGGCGGCACCGGACTGGTGCGCGCCCAGGGAACGCCTGTCGTTGAACGCATTCTGGTCGAGGGCGCGCAGCGCATCGAACCCGACACCATCCGCACCTACCTGCGCGTCACGGAAGGCGATTCGTTCGACAGAGAGGCGATCGACCAGTCGCTGAAGGCGCTGTTCGGCACCGGCCTGTTCGCCGACGTATCGCTGCGCCGCGAGGGCAACGATCTGGTCGTGGTCGTGGTCGAGAACCCGATCATCAACCGGGTCGCCTTCGAGGGAAACAAGCGCATCGAGAACGAAACCCTGGCGCGCGAGGTGCAACTCCGCCCCCGCGTGGTCTACACCCGGGCCAAGGTCCAGGAGGACGTCAAGCGGATCCTGGAGGTCTACCGCCGCTCCGGCCGCTACGCCGTGGCCGTGGACCCGAAGATCATCGAACTGCCGCAGAACCGGGTCGACCTGGTGTTCGAGATCGACGAAGGCCCCGCAACCTACGTGCGTCGCATCACCTTCGTGGGCAACACGGCCTTCAGCGACTCCAGCCTGCGCGAGGTCATCGCCACCAAGGAAGAACGCTGGTACCGCCTGCTCAGCAGCTCCGACACCTTCGATCCGGATCGCCTGACCTTCGACCGCGAACTGCTGCGCCGATTCTACCTGTCGAACGGCTATGCCGACTTCGAGGTGCGCTCGGCCGTCGCCGAGCTGACGCCGGCCCGCGAGAGCTTCTTCATCACCTTCACCGTGGACGAGGGCGACCGCTACCGCGTCGGCAGTGTCGACATCCAGACCTCGCTGGAGGACCTGACGCCCGAGTTGCTGCGGCCGTCCCTGGAGATCGAGGAAGGCGACTGGTACGATGCCGAGCGCATCGAGGAGACGGTCCAGAACATCACCCAGAGCGTGGGGGCGCTCGGCTACGCCTTTGTGGATGTGCGCCCGCAGGTGGAGCGCGACCGCGAGGCCAACGTCATCAACCTCACCTTCGACGTGCGCGAAGGACCGCGGGTGTTCGTCGAGCGCATCGAGATCGAGGGCAACGTGCGCACCCTCGACGAGGTCATCCGCCGCGAGATCCAGCTCGTCGAGGGCGACGCCTTCAACTCCGCCAAGCTGCGCCGCTCGCGTCAGCGCATCCGCGACTTGGGCTTCTTCGAGACCGTCGAGGTGACCAACGAACCGGTCATCGACAAGCCCGACCGCACGGTCATCAACGTCGAGGTCGAGGAGCAGTCCACCGGCGAGTTGTCGTTCGGCGTCGGCTGGTCGTCGAACCTGGGCGCCATGGTCGAGGTCGGCGTGCGGGAGCGCAACCTCCTGGGCCGGGGTCAGGACCTATCGGCCCGCCTGAGCTGGGCCGAGCGCCGGACCGAGCTGGATTTGAGCTTCACCGAACCGTACTTCCTGGATCGGCCGATCTCCGCCGGCTTCGACCTGTTCGCGATCGAGCGCGACCTGGAGGACGAAAGCTCCCACCAGGTGCGTCTGCAAGGCGCCTCGCTGCGCTTCGGCTACCGCTATTCGAGCCGCTGGCGCCACGACTTCAAGTACACGCTGCAACGCCAGGACATCTTCGACGTCGAGGACGACGCATCCCTGTTCATCAAGGAGCAGGAAGGCGTCGAGGTGCTGTCCATGATCGGGCACTCGCTCACCTACGACACGCGCGATTCCCGCCTGATCCCGACCGAAGGCTACCGCCTCCAGATCGCCAACGACCTGGCCGGGCTGGGCGGCGATGCCCGCTTCCTGCGCACCGACGTGGACGCCTCCTACCACTATCCGCTCGGCGACGAGATGAACTGGAGTCCCGAATGGGTGGTCGGGGTGCGCGGCCATGTGGGCTACATCCTCGGACTGGGCGAGGACGTCTCGATCCGCCACCGCTATTTCCTGGGCGGCAACAACCTGCGCGGTTTCGCGCCCTCGGGCGCTGCGCCGCGCGACACGGCCACGGACGATGCCCTCGGCGGCAACTGGATGGCCGACGGCAGCCTGGAGGTCCGGTTCCCCCTCGGCCTGCCTGAGGAGTTGGGGCTGGGGGCCAAGGTGTTCACCGACTGGGGTCTGTCGGGCGAGCCGGACGGCATCCCGGACGAGGACCTGGACCACGACGTCGCGCTGCGCGGGTCGATCGGCATCGGTGTCCTCTGGTCCTCCCCGCTCGGGCCCGTCAACGTCGAGGTTGCGACCCCGATCCTCAAGCAGTCCTACGACGAGGAAGAGCTGTTCCGGATCAGCTTCGGATCCCGCTTCTGAGCCGCGGCCGCATCCCTCCGGCGCCCGCCCCCGCCCGGCTGGACCGTCCCGCCGTGGCTCATGCGCGCACGGGGACCCACAGCAGATCAGCAGATCGTGATCGAACTGAATCACGCCATGGTCCAGATTGATCACGTGACTCCGCGCGAAATGGAAGAGTCGCAGCCGATTAGCGCCGATCGCTCGAAGTCGGAACCACCGGGGTGGGGCCGATTTCGAGCGTGAATCGGCGCGATCTGTTGGTTTCAGAGCGGAACGCCCGAATTCGAAATCACCATGCGAGTCCGTATTCGGGCGTTCCGCTCTATTGCGACATACCGAACTCGCGCCACGAGTCCGGTTTGTCGCAATCGGCTGTAACGCGCGGTTCCAATTTCGAACCATCGGCTCTACAGTGCCGCGGCGGCGGGCTGCCGCGGTCCCGCCGGCCCGACACCCCCACACCCACCCCCACACCGTTGACTCCCCGTCGAACCCCCGTCGATCCGAGGTGATGATGCATCCGTCGTTTCCTGTCCCGCGCCGGCCGCTGGCGGCCCTGCTGATCGCGCTGGCGCTGGCCGCCATGCTGCCGCCGCTCCATGCCCGCGCCCAGGAGTCGTTTCCGAACGCGGCCATCGGGATCATCGACATGCAGCGAATCCAGCGCGAGTCCACCGCCGCGCAGGGGGTGGATCGCGACCGGCAGGCGTATCTGGAGACCTACAACAAGGAAACCGCCGCCGAGGAACAGAAGCTGCGCGAGGAACAGCGCACCCTGGCGATCGGCCCCAACCAGACGCCGACCCCCGAGATGGAAGAGCGTGCCCGGGCCTTTCGCGGCAAGGTTGCAGCCTTCGAGCAGCGGGTGGGCGAGCGCCGCCGCAAGCTGGAGCGCGCCCTTTCGATCGCCCTGTCGGAATTCCAGCAGATGGTGACCGCCATCGCCGACGAGGTGGCGGCGGAGCGCGGCATCAACCTGGTGCTCTACCGCTCCCAGGTGCCGCTGTTCGATCCGCGCATGGAAATGACGGACGCCGTGCTGACCCGGCTCAACGAACGCCTACCGTCGATCGACTTCCCCGATCCGTCCACGCTGTCCGCGAGCGGCCAGGCGGGCGCCAACTAGGGCAGATCGCGGCGGGAGCGGGGGCCGCAGGCTTGTCTTGATCGGCGACTGATATATGGTGGGCGCGGCGATGAAGGACGGTGGCGGGCCGGCGGCCCGGCTCGCCCACGGCCTGGTTCTCGACAGGCCGCGCGCTGGAGAACCATGGGACAGTCCCCGGACCCAAACCGGGGGATACGAGGAAGGTTTGAGCGGGATGGACGACTTCGGCAAGGTCCAGGACGAAAGCATGGTCATCGAGGCCGACCGTGTGCGTGATATGATCCCCCATCGCTACCCGTTCCTGATGGTGGACCGGGTCGTGGATGTGCATCTGGACCACAGTGCCGTGGGCGTCAAGAACGTCACCAGCAACGAGCCTCATTTTCAGGGCCACTTCCCCAACATGGCGGTGATGCCGGGCGTCCTGGTCATCGAGGCCATGGCCCAGACCGCGGCGGTCCTGGTGGTCGCGACGCTTGGCCACGAGTCCGAAGGCAAGCATGTCTACTTCATGAGCGTGGATCAGGCCCGGTTCCGCAAGCCCGTGCTGCCCGGGGATCAGCTCCTGCTGCGCGTCACCAAGCAGCGCAACCGCGGCAGCGTGTGGAAGTTCACCGGCCAGGGCACCGTCAACGACACCGTCGTGGCGGACGCGACCTTCTCGGCCATGATCCTCGACGACTGAGGCGGCTGCCGCGCCCCGCCGGCCGCGCGGCCGGACCCACCTCGCGCGACGCCCACGAGCGCGCCGCGCCGCAGGACCGGCCGGCCGCCTCCCCCACCCTTGCCGGGATCGTTCTCACCCATGGCGTCCATCCATCCCTCGGCCCTCGTCGACCCCGCCGCCACCGTCGCCGATGACGTCACGATCGGCCCCTACTGCACGGTCGGCCCGGACGTCACCCTGGAGGCCGGCGTTACGCTCCTCTCTCACGTCGTCGTCGATGGCCGGACCCGCATCGGGGGGCGCACCCGGGTCTTTCCGTTCACCACGCTCGGCCTGCCACCGCAGGACTTGAAGTACCGCGGCGAACGCACCGAGCTGCGCATCGGCGCCGACAACACCATTCGCGAGCACGTGACCATGAACCCCGGCACGGCCGGCGGCGGTGGCCTCACGCAGGTTGGCGACGGCGGCCTGTTCATGGTCGGCTGCCACGTCGCGCACGATTGCCAGATCGGCGACGGCGTCATCCTGGCCAACAACGTGCTGCTGGCCGGGCACATCCAGATCGGCGACCACGCCATCCTGGGCGGCGGCAGTGCCGTGCACCAGTTCGTCCGGGTCGGCCGGCACGCCATGGTGGGCGGGGTCTCCGGCGTCGAGACCGACGTGATCCCGTTCGGCAACGTGATGGGCAACCGGGCGCGCCTCAACGGCCTGAATCTGGTCGGCCTCAAACGGCGGGGCTTCTCGCGCGAGGACATCCAGGCGCTGCGTTCGGCCTATCGCATGCTGTTCGAGGACAACGGCGTCATCGCCGACAAGGCGGAAGAGGTCGCGGCCACCTTCGAGGGCATTGCACCGGTCATGGAGGTGCTGGACTTCGTGCGGGGCGCCTCGGCGCGCGGCCTGTGCCGGCCGGCCCGGGCCGGCGCCGACCTCACCTGACCGGCCGGCGGCCATGGCCCCGCTCGACCCGGCGCGGCCCTCGCCCCCGGACCCCGCCACGCCACTGGCGCTGATCGCCGGACGCGGCGACCTGCCCCGGCGCGTGGCCGCCCGCTGTGTCGCGGACGGCCGGCCGCTGCACGTCATCGTCATCCGCGACCACGGCGACCCGGCCGCCTATGCCGCGCTCGGCCTGCCCAGCGTGACTCTGCGCCTGGGCCAGGGCGGCGCCGCGCTGGCCTACCTGCGCCGGCACGGTGTGCGCGACCTGGTGCTGGCCGGCGGCGTCCGCCGGCCCAGCCTGACCAGTCTATGGCCGGACGCCTACACCACCCGCTTCGTGGCCCGTGTCGGCATGCGGGCACTGGGGGACGACGGCCTGCTGCGCGCCGTCATCCGCCAGATGGAGGCCGAGGGCCTGCGCGTGCATCCGGTCCACGCGCTGCTGGGCGAGGCGCTCGGCTCGCCCGGGGTGCAGGGCGTCACCGCGCCCGACGACGCGGCGTGGACCGACATCCACCGAGGCTGGGCCGTCGCCGGGGCCCTGGGCGCCGCGGACGTCGGCCAGTCCGTGGTGGTGCAACAGGGGGTGGTCCTGGGCGTCGAGGCCGTCGAGGGCACCGATGCGCTGCTCGACCGCTGCACCGGCCTGCGCCGCCACGGCCCCGGCGGTGTGCTGGTCAAGCGCTGCAAGCCGGGCCAGGACCGGCGCGCCGACCTGCCCACGCTCGGACCCGAGACCGTTGGCATGGCCCATGCCGCCGGGCTGCGCGGCATCGCCTACGAGGCGGGCGCCACGCTGGTCCTGGCGCCGGAGGAGATGGCCGCGCAGGCCGATGCGCTGGGGCTGTTCCTGGTCGGCGTGACCCGCGACGAGATCGACCCGCCGGCCGCCCCCGCTGCGGCCCCCCCCGCCGCCGATGGAGCAGAGACGGCGGCAGCGGACGACGAGGCGGGGCCGCTGGTCTATGTCATCGCCGGCGAGCCCTCTGGTGACGCCCTCAGCGCGCGCCTGATGGCCGCCCTGCGGCGGCGCCTGGACGGGCGGGTGCGGTTCGCGGGCATCGGCGGCGAGGCCATGGCCGAACTAGGCTTGGTCAGCCGCCTGGACCAGCGCGAACTGGCGATCATGGGCTTCTTCGAGGTGCTGCCGCGCGCCCTGGCCCTGAAACGGCGCATCGCCGAAACCGTGGCCGACATCGAGGCCAGCCGGCCCGCCGTGGTCGTGACCGTGGACTCCTGGGGCTTCACCGGGCGCGTCGCCCGGGCGCTGAAGGCGCGCGGCTCCACCGTCCCGCGCGTCCACTACGTGGCCCCGATGGTGTGGGCGTGGAAGGAGACCCGCAAGCACGCCGTCGCCGCCCGCGTCGACCATCTGCTGACGCTGTGGCCGTTCGAATGCGCCTATTTCTCGCCGCTGGGCCTCGCCTGTACCCACGTTGGCCATGCCGTGGTGGAATCCGGCGCCGACGCCGGCGACGGCCCCGGCTTCCGGGCGATGCACGGCATCCCTTCCGCCGCCCCCGTGCTCGTGGTGCTGCCGGGCAGCCGACGCACCGAGGTCGGCCGCCTGCTGCCGGTGTTCCGCGCCGCCGTGGCGCGTCTGGCCGCCGAGCGGCCGGGCCTGCGCGTCGTGGTGCCGACGGTGGCGACCGTGGTCGACACGGTGACGGCCGCGATCGCGGACTGGCCGGTGCCGACCACGGTCGTGCGTGGCGCCGCCGCCCGGCACGACGCCTTCGCCGCCGCCACCGCCGCCCTGGCAGCCTCCGGGACGGTGAGCCTGGAGCTGGCCATGGCGGACGTCCCGCACGTCCTCGCCTATCGCGTCAACCCGCTGTCGGCGGCCCTGTTCCGGGCGCTGACGTCGCTACGCCATGCCGGGCCGGTCAACATCCTGATGGACCGGGCCGTGGTGCCCGAGTTGCTCCAGGGCGCCTGTACCCCGGCCGCGCTCGCGGCGGCGGTGGCGCCGCTCCTCGACGGCGATGCGGCCGCAACCCGCCAGCGCGACGACTTGAAGGCGGCGCGACACCGGCTGGTCGGGACTGAAGGCGTTGCGCCCAGCGACAAGGCCGCCGAGGTCATCGCCCGGGTCCTGAAGCCATAGAGCCGCGGGGCCAAGCCGGCGGGGGCGGTGCCGCGCGCGAAGCGGCCGCCCAACGCCGACGGCGCCTCCGGCTTCCCCCCTCAAAAGGCACCGGCCGGGGGCGACGTCGCCCCCGGCCGGGTCCGGATCATGCGCGCTGCGGACGGGCGGCCGTGGCCTACCGCTCGACGCACATGGCAATGCCCATGCCACCGCCGATGCACAGCGTCACCAGGCCCTTCTTGGCGTCGCGCTTCTGCATCTCGTGCAGCAGGGAGACCAGCACGCGGGCACCCGAGGCGCCGATGGGGTGGCCCAGCGCGATGGCGCCGCCGTTGACGTTCACCTTGCTGGTATCCCAGCCCAGTTCCTTGTTCACGGACAGCGCCTGGGCGGCGAACGCCTCGTTGGCCTCGATCAGGTCCAGGTCGTCGACGGTCCAGCCGGCTTTCTCCAGCGCCTTGCGGCTGGCCGGGATCGGCCCGGTGCCCATGATCTCCGGCTCGACGCCGCAGGTGGCCCAGGAGACGATGCGGGCCAGCGGGGTGACGCCGCGCTTGGCGGCGTTGGCATCGGTCATCAGCACCACGGCAGCCCCGCCGTCGTTGATGCCGCTGGCGTTGCCGGCGGTCACCGTGCCATCCTTGCGGAACGCCGCCCGCAGCTTGCCCAGGCCCTCCTTGGTGGTGCCGTGGGTCGGGTGTTCGTCCTTGTTGACCACGACCTCGCCCTTGCGGGTCTTGATCGTGACCGGGGTGATCTCCTCCTGGAACCGGTCGGCCTTCTGCGCGGCCTCGGCCTTCTGCTGCGAGGCCGCCGCGAACTCGTCCTGCTCGTCGCGGGTGATCTGCCAGCGCTGGGCGATGTTCTCGGCCGTCATGCCCATGTGATAGCCGTTGAACACGTCCATCAGGCCGTCGCGCAGCATGCTGTCCTGCAACTCGATCGAGCCCATGCGGGTGCCGTTCCGCATGTGCGCCAGGTGGGGCGCCTGGCTCATGCTCTCGTGACCGCCGGCCACGACGATGTCGCAATCCCCGGTCAGGATGGACTGATAGCCCAGCGCCACCGTGCGCAGCCCGGAGCCGCAAAGCTGGTTGATGCCGTAGGCGGTCACCTCGACCGGAATCCCGGCGTTGACGGACGCCTGGCGGGCCGGGTTCTGGCCGGCCCCGGAGGCCAGGATCTGGCCCATGATGACTTCGGAGACCTCACCGGGCTCGACCTTGGCCCGGTTGAGCACTTCCCGGATCGCCACCTCACCGAGGTAATGCGCCGGAACGGACGACAAGGAGCCATTGAAGGTACCGACGGGCGTCCGCGCGGCACCAGCGATCACAATATCGGACATGGTTTCAGTCTCCTTTGGACCTCCCTGGTGGCGCCCGCCCCCGCGACATTCCGCGCCGCTGTCGAGACCGGCTGCATCCCGCCCCGTCCGATCCGCCTCGAACCGCGAGCCGGCGGGAGCCGCGTCAGGATGGGTCGCGCGCGCCACACTTGACCATCGTTATAGAGGTACGAGGCGGATCGGAAAACCGTATCTTCCACCTAAGCCTTTGCCCGGGCGGTCCGCAAGACCCATCGCACGAGAGGATCATGCACCTGTGCCACCGCCCGCCGGCCGGTGATCATGCCGACGTGCCCGAGCGGCGGCTCGCGCACCTCCGCCGCCGGCAGCGCCGCCGCCAGCGCCCGCGCCGATCCACTGGGCACGATGCGGTCGCGCTGCGGCACCACCACCAGGGCCGGCAGGGTCACCGATTCGGGCCGCACCGGCTGGCCGGCGATACACCATTGCCCGCGCGCGGTGGTGTTGGCGCCGTACCAGCCGCGCAGTGTCTCCCGCGCCACCGCGCCGGCCAGCGGCACGCCGTCGTTGAGCCAATCCTCCATGGCGACGAAGTGGCGGGCGGCCGCGCCCTTCGCCGGGAGACGGGCGAAGCCGCGGAACTTGCGCCCGATCGACGGCGGGTCGATGGTGGCGAAGGCGGCCTGCAACAGGTCCACCGGCAGCGTCTCGTGCACCTCCAGCACCGGGTCGATCCACGGCGCCAGCGCGGTCGCCAGCCGGCCCTGGGCCGCGGCCCGGTCGGCATGGAAGTCCCAGGGCGTGGCCAGCAACACCAGACCGGCAAGGTCGGCCGTGCGCCGCTGGGCCAGGGCGAGCGCCAGCAGCCCGCCCATGCAGTAGCCCAGCACGACCGGCGTCCGCCCGGTCCTGGCGCGCACGGCGTCCAGGGCCGGCTCCAGCCGCCGCACCACGTAGTCGGTCAGGGTGAATCCGCGCTCCTCCGGCCCCGGCGCCCCCCAGTCGACCAGCATCGGCCGCAGACCGCGCCACGCCAGATAGGGTGCGAAGGCGCGCTGCCGGCTCAGGTTCAGGATGTAACCGCGGTTGATGAGCGAGGGGACCAGGAGCACCGGCGGCCCCGCCCGCGCCCGGGCGCATCGGTCGGCGTCGCCCGCCGTGTCGGCGAAGTCGCGCAGCACCGTGGCCCCACGCCGCCATACCGGCGGCGGGTCGCGGTCGGCACGGTGGTGCGCGTGCTGCCGGTACCGCTCGACCCCATCCAGGAACCCGCCCAGGCGGTCCCGCGCCTCGCGGTCGACGGCCTCGGCGAAGGCCCGTGGGTCGATACCGGCGGCCCGAACCTCGGCCAGCAGGGCCGCCAGGGGGGCCGGCTCAGGAGTCGCCGCGTCCGCGTCCGACCCCGGCGAGGACCCCGCCGAGGGCGGCCTCGAGGAGGGCGACGCGCTGTTCCAGCCGCTCAACCCGATTGGCCAACTCATCATCAGCAGGCCCTGGGTCGCCAGGTGCAGGGCCAGCGGCCGTGGTCCGGCCCGCGTGGCCGTGCCCGCCGGACTCGGCGGGTCCGTCGCCGGCGGCATCGGCGGGCTCCCGACCCGGCTCCGCGGGCGGCTCGCTGTGGGCATGGCCTTCCCCGTCGGGCGCGGTGGCGGGCGCGGCGGCGGCGGGCGTCGCCCGCGCGGCGTCGGCCAGCCCCTGGGTCATGAGGGAAAAGGAGCGCGCGAGTGCGTCCGACACGGCCGGATCCCGGGCCATGGTGCCCAAGTGTTCCTGCCAGAGATCCAGGTATCGGCGCGCCAGCGTGGTCAGGTCGGGCGGATCCGTCATGGCCACGCTACTATACGCGCCCCCCGGACCGCCTGTCACGCGCCGGGGCGGCCGAGCACGCCGAGGCGATGGTGGCGGCGCCCGGATGCGGTCTGCCGCGGTGCGTGCCCGCGCCTGCACAATCCTGTTGCAATGCCGCGCGTGAAACCGGAGACTGCGTAGGGTATACGATAGGCGGAATTTTCCGCCATCGGATCAAGGTCGGGCCACACGGACGGCGCGGGGGACGGCGCGAGAACCCGGGTGGCGGACGACGACGGCAATCGGGTGGAGCACACGGCGAGGGGACGCGGCAGCATGACCGAAAAGGCAGGCGCGGGACGGACGAAGCGAGGCGAGAACGAGCCGATCATCATCAAGAAGTACGCCAACCGCCGGCTGTACAACACGGCGACCAGCAGCTATGTAACACTCGACCTGCTGAGTCAGATGGTGAAGGATCAGACTGACTTCGTCGTCTACGACGCCAAGACCGGCGAGGACATCACGCGGTCGGTGCTGACCCAGATCATCGTCGAGGAGGAAAGCAAGAACGGCCAGAACATGCTGCCGATCAGCTTCCTGCGCAACGTCATCAGCTTCTACGGCGACTCCCTCGGCGGCGTGGTGCCGCAGTACCTGGAACACTCCATGCAGGCCTTCGCCCGCAACCAGGAGAAGATGCGCCAGGTGATGCAGAACGCGCTCGACGGCCTGTTTCCGGTCCAGAACATGGAAGAGCTGAACAAGCAGAACATGGCCTTCTTCGAGAGCGCCATGAAGATGTTCGCTCCCTTCGACGCGCCCAACATGCCCAACATGATGACCGGCTTCCCCCCCGTGCCCGGCTCCCAGGACGGCGCCAAGGGCAGCGGGACAGGCAGCGAGCGCGCCCACTCCAGCGCCCCCGGCCACGAGGACGTGCAGGCCATGAAGGCGCAGCTGGCCGAGATGCAACGCAAGCTCGACCACCTGATGGCCGAGCGCGAGGCCCCGGCGCCGAAGGTGAGCCAGGACGGCGAGGCCAGCCCCGCCGCCGACACAGCCAAGGAGACGGCCAAGGAGACCGCTCAGGAGACGGCGGCCGCGCCCTCGCAGGCCGACACCGGCAAGACGGACTGAGCCGACGTCCGGCGCCCCGCCTCCCTGCCGTCACAGGTACCAGTCGTACTCGTGCGGGGCGATCACGGCCTGGAACTTCTCCATCTCGATCCACTTGGTGGCCTTGTAGAGGTCCAGGTACTCGCCGCCCAGATAGCGGCGCAGAATGGTGCCGGTGCCCAGCGCCTCCAGCGCCCGGCGCCATGTCCATGGCAGGGTCGCGTCGACGGTCTCGCAGGCGTTGCCGGTGACCGGTTCCCCCGGGTCCAGGCGGGCGGCGATGCCGTGGTGGGCGGCGGCCAGGATGGCGGCCAACACGAGATAGGGGTTGGCATCCGCGCCCGGCACCCGATGCTCGATGCGGCGCGCCGCGCCGCCCGAGGCCGGCACCCGGAACGCCACCGATCTATTATTGTAGCCCCAGGTCGGGTTGACCGGAACGTAGAGGTTCGGCGCGAACCGGCGGTAGGCGTTGGCGTGGGGCGCGAACACCGCCATGCTCTCGGCCATCGCCGCCTGCAGGCCGGCAATGGCATGGCGCATCAGGTCCGATCCGGCCGCGCCGCCGTCGTCGAACAGGTTGCGGCCGTCGGCGTCCATCAGGCTCATGTGAATGTGCATGCCGTTGCCGGCCTGGTCCGGGTACGGCTTTGACATGAACGTCGCCTCGAAGCCGTGCCGCTCCGCCACCCACTCCACCACCCGACGCAGCAGCAGGGCGTGATCCGCCGCCTGCAGGGCGCTGCCCACGTGCTTCAGGTTGATCTCGAACTGCCCCGGCGCGAACTCCGAACTGGCGGTGAAAGCGGGCACGCCCTGCACCAGGCAGGCGCTCTCGACCGCCCGCAGGAAAAGCTGGAAGTCGTCCAGGTCGGCCATGCCGTAGACCTGGGTGCGCAGGTCGCGCCGGCCGGTCACCGGCGACAGCGGCGGCCGCGGCGCCCCGCCGGGGCCGCGCTCCGGGTCGACGAGGAAGAACTCCAGCTCCACCGCCACGGTCGCGGTCAGGCCGTCCGCCGCCAGCCGCCGCACCACGCGGTCCAGGATGTGGCGCGGATCGACCATCGCCGGCGCGCCCTCCTGGGTCACCAGGGTCAGCAGCACCTGGGCGCTCGGCACGTCGCCCCACGGGACCGGGGCCAGCGTGCCCGGGATCGGCACCGCGATGCAGTCGGGGTCGCCGTCCGAGAACCCGCGGCCGAGCGGGTCGTTGCAGTCCCCGGTCACATCCAGCAGGGCGATGGATTCGGGGATCTGCATGCCCTCGACGAACAGCTTGCCGGCGTCCGCGATCGGGTAGCGCTTGCCGCGCACCACGCAGCACAGGTCGAAGAACAGGCCGTCGACGTGGGCGATGTCCGGATGGCGGTCGAGGAAGGCGCGGAACTCGGCCAGCGCGGCACCGTCGGCGATGGCGGGCGGGGGGTCGGCGGGCGGATCGGACGACGCGGTTGGCGGCATGGCGGCGGGGCCTCGGCGGAAACAGGGAGCGCGGGCAAACCTGCGCGCATCGCAACCCTTCCCGGCGCACCGGGCCGTGTCAATGCCGTGCGCTGCCGGGCCGCCGGCATCACCCTGCGGCACGCTGGTACCGGCGGCGCGACGGGGCGCGCGCGGATCGCGCCCCACGCCATCGCCCGTCACCCCCTGTGTCGCGTGAATCAGCTCTGGAATCAAATGTTTAGAACCGTTCTTCGCGCGCCCGCGTGGCCACTCGCCGGTTCCAATTTCGAGCGATCGGCTCTAGGATGCGCGCACCACCCCCGATCGTTCCCCTCGGCGCGCCCCCGCGCCGGCCCGCAAAGGAGCCGTCGTCCGATGGCCTGTCCCAACACGGCACTCCGGCGCCATGCGGCGGCACTCGCCGCGATGCTGCTCACCGCCGGCCTGCTGGCGCCGGCCGCCCAAGCCCAGGATTCGGAGACGGCGGCCGCCGCCGGCGCGCCGCCCGCCACCGACTCCGGCCCCGGCGAGCTGGGCGCGGCCGCCGGCACCAGCATCCGCATGGGCAATTGGCGCATCCATCACATCCCGGAACTGCGCCTGGGCAAGCCGACCCTTGATCCCAAGACCGGCGCGATCTATCACCCGGTGGCGATCTCCGGCACCGCCATCTCGTTCTACGTCATCGGGGCCGGGGAACAGGAGTTGTGGGAGGTCCCGGTGATCTGGGCCGGCGACCAGCCGACCGGCAACCGCTTCCACAAGCTCGACTATTTCGGCATCCTTGAGGACTCTGGCAGTCTCTACATTTACAGTCGTGAAACCGAGTAGAGCCGCCGCACCCGGACCGTCGCCCGTCCGTCCCCGCCGTCGTCGCCGCGTGCTGACCTGGGCGCCGGCGGTCGGGCTGTGCGCGGTGCTGGCCGGCGCCATCACCATGGGCGTCCGCGCGGCGCTGCCCGTCACCCCGGCCGCAGCGCCGGCCGCGACGCTGCCGGCCGCGCGAACGCTGACGGTCGCGACCGTCGAGGGCGCCCTGCCCCTGTCGGGCACCGACGCTGCCGGCCGGCTCGCCGGCGTGCATGTGGAGGTCGCGCGGGCGGTCTGCGATCGCCTCGCCGTCGACTGCCGCTTCGCCCTGACCCCGCCCGAGCGGCTGTTGGACAGCCTGGAGACCGGCGCGGTCGACATGGTCGCCGCCGAACTGGCCCAGACCCCCGAGCGCACCCACCGGGTGCGGTTCGCGCAGCCGCATGCGCGCACCGCCTCGCTGCTGGTCGGCCGGGCCGACTCCTGGCCGGAGACGGCCGACCGCGGCTTCGCCGGCCTGCGGGGGCGGGTGGTCGCCGCCGCCTCCGGGTCGGACCAGGCCGCCGCGCTGCGCGGACTGGCCCCAGCGGAGGCCTCGCTGGTGCTGGCCGAACGGCACGACGAGGTGGTCGCGGCCCTGCGCCGCGGCGAAGCCGATGCCGCCCTGCTGCCGCTGGCGATCGCGCTGACGGCGATGGACGCCCCCGACGCCGGGCGCCTGATCCCGCTCGGCGCGCCGCGCAGCGACGCCGGGGCCGGCGGTCCGGTCGCGTTGGCCATGGCGGCCGGCGACGCCGCGCTGGCAACCGCCGTCGACGATGCCCTGGCCGCGCTCCGCAACAGCGGGCGCCTGCACGCCCTGGTGGGCCGCAGCCCCGATCCGGTGGCGGCCGTGCCGCGCCTGACCGTCTCCGCCCCGCCCGCGCGCGGGACGGCGGCGGAGCGTGGACGATGACCCGCGCCAGCGACGCCCGGGGCGCGCCCTCCCCCCGGCCGGGCCTGGGCCTGGCGGTCCTGGCGATTGCGGCGGCCCTGCTGCTGGCGGCCCCGGCCGGTCTGGTGACCTGGCGGCTGACCGGGATGCAGACCGATGCCGCCGCGCTGGAGACGGCGCGCGAGGATGCGCGCGCGCTCGCCGCCGTCGCCCGGGCCATCGAGGGCCTGCGCGGCCTCGCCCGCCAGATCCGCTACGCCCCCGCCGGCGCCGCCGGCGCCGAGGCCCGCGATACCGCCGCCGATCGGCTGGGCGTCCTGGCGGCCGATCCCGCCTGGCGCGTGCTGGCGCCGGAGGCGGTCGGGACCGCCCTGGACGAGGCCCGATCCGCCGTCGAGCGCCTGGCGACGCGCCGGTCGGAGCGCGAACCGTGGCCGGTGGTGATCTCGGACCGCCTCGCCGCCCTGGAGCGGTTCGCCGCCGGACCGGACGACGACTCCGCCACCCCGCGCGCCCGCCGCCTGGGCGCGCTGCTCGACGTCCTGCGGACCGCCAGCCGGGCGCAGGGGGCCGCGCTGCCGTTCCTGGAGCGGCGGGCCCGCCAACTGGCGGCCGAGGCCATCGCCCTGCCCGGGCTGCCGCTCGGCCTGGACCCGGCCACGCGGCTGGGCTCCGGCGCCAGTGTACACGCCGCCATCGCCGACGCGCTGGAGGTCCCGGCGGGCCGGCGCGCCGCCCTCACCGAACGCGCCGGGCTGGACGTGCTGTGGCGCACCGCAGACCGGGCGCTGGCCGAGGCCGCCGACGGCGCCCTGGCCGCCGCCGACGCCCGCCTGGCCGCCACCCATGCCGGCCTCGCCGCCGACCGCGCCCGGCTCACGGCGGCCCTGGTGGCGGCGCTGCTGGGGGTGGTCTCGATCGGTCTGGCCACGGTGCTGCTGGCCGCGCACGGTCACGCCGGACCGCTGGGGCGGCTGGGCCGGCGGGCCGCGGCGCTGGGCTTCGCCCGACGGCGCGCGAGTTGGGACGAGAGCGTCGCGGTCGCGGCCCTGGACCGCGCCCTGTCGGCGTCCGAGGCCGACCGCGCCCGCGCCGCCGACGCCGAACAGGGGGCCGCCGACGCGCGCCGTGACGCCGGCACGCTGGCCTCCGCGCTGCTCGGCGCGGCCGCCGAGGCGGCGGCGGGCCGCACCGTGCCGGGGCTGGCGGCGGCGCTCGACGCCGCCCTGGCGCGCGCCCGCCGCAGCGCCGAGCTGGCCCACCAGGAGGCCGCGGTCCTGGCACCGGCCGACGGGACCACCCGCGCCGCCGGCGGCGACGCCCGCGCCACCCGGGCCGCCCACCGGATCGGGGCCGCCTGCGCCGACGTCACCGACGGCCTGGCGGAAGCCGAAGCGCTGCTCGCCGCCCTGCACAGCCTTGGCGGAACATCCGCCCCGCCCCCGATTGCGCTCGCCCCGCTGCTCGAAGAGGTGCTGACCGGCCTGGACCCGCGCCTGCACGACGCCCACCTGCATCTGTCGCTGTCCTGTCCGGCGGCGCTGCGCTGCGACGCCGACCCGGCGACGGTGGCCGCGATCGTCGCCTACACGGTCGAGGCGGTGGCCCTGCGGGCCGAGGCCGCGCCGGCGGAGACGGCGGATCGCCCGGCGGTCGCGCTGGCCGTCTACGCGGCGCAGGCGGCGGAGAACACCCTCACCCTGTCGCTGGCCGACGACGGCCCGGCGCCAACGCCCGAGGCCCGCACCCTGCTGGCCGAGGCCCGCCCCGCGACCGATCCGGCCGGCCTGGCCCGTGCCCTGCGAACCGCCCCCGACGCCGCCGCGCTGCTGCTGGCCGACGGCCTGGCGCGGGCCGGTCTCGGCCGGGCGCTGCACATCGCGGTGGACGAGGCCGACACCGGCGTGGCCGTCACCGTGACACTGCCCGCGGCGGCCCCCGAGGGCGCGGCCGTCACCCCAGAGTGACCCGGGTCTCCAGCGCCGCCGGGTGGTCGAGCGCGATCATCGGTCCGTTGCGCGCGAACAGCCAGCCGCGAACCTGGACGTACTGCCGCCGCAGGTCGAGCAGGGCGGCGCTGTCGAAGCCGGCGGTGCGTGGGCGCTCGACCCGGATGGTGAAGTCGCGGCGCCAGTCGGGGCCGAAGTTGAGATAGACCCGCGAGCGCACCTGCGCGGCATCCACGACGGTGCCGCGCACGATCTGGAAGGTGCCCAGCCACGGCCAGGTCTGGCCCGGCGCGCGCGGCGCATAGAGCGGATCGGCCCACAGCCCGCGTCCGACCAGGCGCGCCGCCGCCTCCGCGCGCAGCAGCGGGGCCGCCCCCGCGGCCGCGCCCGGCATGGTGGCGACCCGGGCCAGACCGGCGGCGATCAGGCGGGCCTGGATCCAGGCTCCCCCGGGCGTGCGCGTCACCTGGGCCAGGACCCGCCCGTAGCGATCGCGCTCCACCTCCGGCGTCCACGGCGTCACCCGGTGTCCGGTCGCCTCCCGGCGCAGCACGGCCAGCGCCGCCGCCGCGTACCGCCGCACGCGCGCGCGCTCGTCCGGGGAGGCCCCGGGCGGCAGATCCGACGGGTGCGGCAGCCGCACGCCGGCAAGGCGCACCCGCCGGCCATCCTCCAGCACCAGGTGGCCGTCCCCGGTCACCGCCCGCACCCGTCCCGCCACGGCTTCGGTCAGGCCGTCGGCCGGTGCGCCCCCAGCCGGCGCGGGCCGCGCCAAGACACCCGCCGCGAGCAGGCCCACACCAAGGCCCAGCTCCACACCAAGGCCAAGACAGGCGCGCCGCGTCGGGCCCTGGTGGCCCACCATCCCGCATCCTCCCCGTTGCCGGATCCCCGATGCAGTGTGGCGTGCCCGGACCGGCCCGGAAAGGTCAGGACCACCCCGGCCGCTTGAACACGCGGCCGCACAGGCCATGTATAGCAGCGGCGGATCGGCGACCGCCGGCACGCCCCTTCCGTGTGTCCGCCCCACCCAGAACAGACCCCTATCAAGCAGACCCCAGTTCAACAGAGCCCAATCAAACAGATCGACGTCCAGGGAGACTCCACGATGCTCGACGACGCTCGACTCGACCGCCGCACCCTCATGAAGGGCCTGGCCGGCGCCTCCTTCGCCGCCGTGCTGGCCGACCCCATCCTGGCCCGCGCCGCCGCCGCCGAGACCGAGACGGTGTCCCTCACGCTGCCCTCGGGCCGCACCGTCTCGGCCGCTCTGGCTCTGCCGGAGACACTGCCGGCCCCGACCGTGATGCTGATCCACGAATGGTGGGGCCTGAACGACCAGATCAAGGCCGCCGCCCGGGAGTACGCCAACGAGGGCTACATCGCGCTGGCCATCGACCTGATGGACGGCGCGGTCGCCACCACCGCCGAGGACGCCCGTGCCCAGATGCAGGCGGTCGAGGCGGGTCCCGCGACAGAGACCTGCATCGGCTGGATGGAGTGGCTGCGCACGCATGAGAACGGCACCGGCCGGGTCGGGACCGTGGGCTGGTGCTTCGGCGGCGCCTGGTCGCTGAACGCCTCGCTGGCCGCACCGGCCGACGCCACCGTGATCTATTACGGCCGCCTGGAGCAGGACCCGGCGCGGCTGCGCATGCTGAAGGGCCCGGTGCTGGGGCACTTCGCCACCCAGGACGGGTTCATCGACGCGGCCATGGTCGGCGGCTTCGAGCGCGCCATGACCGAGGCCGGCATGGCGGACCGCCTGACCGTGCATTGGTACGAGGCCGACCACGCGTTCGCCAATCCGTCGGGCGCGCGCTACGACGAGGAGGACGCCCGCCTGGCCTGGGCGCGCACGCTGGCGTTCTTCACCCAGCACCTGACGGGGTAGGGGGAATCGCCCCGTCCCGGCGCTCGTCGCGGTGCCACCACTCTTGTAAGTGGCGGCAGCGCGGCGCGTCGGGGTCCGTGCTGTCGAAGACGAGGCGGAACACGCCGTCCAGCCGCACCCGCTGGCCCCACGGCACGCGGGTGAAGGCGGCCGTCCAGTGGGTCAGGCAGACGTCGCCGTCGACCGCCCACACGGTGAAGTCGAAGCGAACATCGGTCTGGGCGTCCCGGGCGCCCTCGGCCCAGTAGCCTTCGATGGCGCCGCGGCCGCTCAGGGCCGGCGCGAACGGCGTTTCCCGATAGGTGGCCTCGGCGGTGAACAGATCGCCGATGGCGGCCACGTCGCCGGAGGTCCAGGCGGCGCCGTACCGGGTCAGCCACGCCGCCGCCGCCTCTGGTGTCAGGGCCGCCCGCACCGCGCCCCTGTCGGCCGGGTCCCCTCGCCAGCTGTCCCCTCGGCCGGTGTCGCGTCGCCCCGCCACGTCAGAACAGATGGCCGCTGCGGCGCGCCTTGGCGCGCAGATAGCCCAGGTTATAGGCGTTGGCCGGGAAGGTGTGCGGCACCCGCTCCACCACCTCGAGGCGGTGGCGCGCCAGGGCACTGACCTTGCGGGGGTTGTTGGTCATCAGCCGCACGCGCTCGAACCCCAGGTGGCGCAGGATCTCGGCGGCGGGGGAGTAGATGCGCTCGTCGTCGTCGAACCCGAGCTGCTCGTTGGCCTCCACGGTGTCCAGGCCGCCGTCCTGCAGGCTGTAGGCCCGCAGCTTGTTGACCAGCCCGATGCCGCGCCCCTCCTGGGCCAGGTACAGCAGCACGCCGGCGCCCTCCGCGGCGATGGCCTGGATGGCGCCGCGCAACTGCTCGCCGCAGTCGCACCGCAGCGATCCCAGCAGATCGCCGGTGAAGCACTCTGAATGAATGCGAGCGAGCACCGGCCCGGCGGGATCGGGGCGGCCGATGACGATGGCCAGATGCTCGATGCCGCCGTCGACCGGACGGAAGGCGACGACACGGGTGTCCTCGGCGCCCTCCAGCGGCACCCGGGCCTCGCCCACCGGACGCAGCGCGCGTGCCGCCGTCTCGTGGTGGGCCAGCACGTCCTCCGCCGCCACCGCGGTCAGGTCGCGGGCGCGCGCCCAGTCGGCGGCGTCCAGCGCCGGCACCGGACAGGGCGCGGCCAGGGTGGCCGGCAGCAGGCGTGCCACCTTGGCCAGGATCACGCTGGCCCCGGCGCCGCTGTCGGCGGCCAGCGGTTCGACGCTGGTCCCCGGCGGCACCGGGGCGGCGTCGCCGGCCGCCGGATCGGCCAGCAGGCGCAAGCGCTCCACGGTCAGGCCGTCAGGCAGGGTCAGGCGGACCCCGTGCGGCCCCGGCGCCGCCAAGTGCAGCACCGAGGCGCGGCGGGCGGTCACCAGCAGCGACGGGGCGGTCCCGGCGATGCCGCCCAGACGCGCCAGGGCCGCCGCATCGACGCCTTCGGCCGTCATCGCCACCACCGCATCACCCGGCCCGATCACCACGACAGGCGCGCCACGGCGCAGTTCTGAGACCGCCCTCCCGACCCGGTCGAGCGCGGTCAGGGCGGAGACGGGCGGGGCCGGCGGCGCGCACCGGGACTCGAGGGAACGCGGAACCGATGTCATGGCGAGCGGAGGGCCTCATGGTGCGGCCGTTCGGAGTGTGCCACCGCTGGCGATGGCGCGCGGAACGGACTAAGAAGGAAGGCATGACAGGTAAGCAAGGATCGTCGGCGACGCAAGAGCCGTGCCCGCCGGCGCCGACCGCCCCCCGGCTGCTGCTGATCGACGCCGCGCCCGGTCCGCGCCGCGCCCTGGCGGGACACCTCGCCGTCCACCTCGGGGCGCCCGGCGCCCGCCCCGCGATCACCGAGTCGCTATCGGTGGAGGCCGCCCTTGCCCTCGCCCCCGGCCCCGACAGCGACAGCGGCGGCGGCGGCGGCAGCGCGCCCGCCTGGGACGCCGCCCTGGTCTCGGCCGGCGACACGGCGGATGGTTGCGCCGCCGTGGCCCGGCTGCGCGCGGTCGCCCCCACCCTGCCCGTGCTGCTGATGCTGCCGGCCGGGCATGCGGCCGCGCCCTGGCCGGAGGGTGTCGGCTGCGTCGACCGACCGGCCCGGCTGGGGACCCTGGTGGCCCGGCTGCGCGCCCTCCTGGCCGATGCCGAAACGGCCGACGCCCCCCCGGCCGACACCGCGCCGGCCGAGTCGACCGGCGCCTTCGGCCTCGGCCCCTACCTCTGCGACCCCGGCAGCCGCACCCTGACCGACCGCGGGACCGGCCGCACCCTGGCCCTGACCGAGAAGGAAGCGGCCATCCTGGCCCAATTGCACGCGGCCGGCGGCCCGGTCGGTCGCGACGCGCTGCTGGCCGGGGTGTGGGGCTACGCCGCCGGGCTCACGACCCACACCCTGGAGACCCACATCCACCGCCTGCGCCGCAAGATCGAGCCCGACCCGCGCCAGCCCACCCTTCTGCGCACCGACGAGGGCGGCTACCGCCTGGGCGGGTGACCGGTCGGGTCAGGCCGCGGGTGGGGCCGGCTTGGACGGCGGCACCGGCGGCGCGCCCGGCGGCCCCCGCGCGGGCAGCGGGGGTTCGGGCGGGGGCGGGGTTACCCGCGGCCCCAGGGTGGCGATCACGGCACGCGCGTCATAGGCCGCGGCGTTGCCGGCGGGCGGGGGTCCCTTGCCCATCGCGACCACGGCATGGGCGGTGTAGCGGTGCTCCGTCGCCACCGGACGCGGATCATAGACCGGATCATAGAAGGGATGGCCGTAGCGGCCGGACCAGAACGGGTCCCAGGGGTTGACGCCGTAGCGGTAGGCCAGGATGGACCGCGACCCGGAACAACAGCCCCAGCCCCTGCCGTAGCCGACGCCCAGCGACATGCGCGGCCCGACCGGCCGGGTGCGGGTGAACCGCTCGGTGTCGCTCTCGGTGACGACGAAATGGTCGAAGCCCTGGTGCAGGGTGACCTCGGCGGCCCGGTACAGCAGGTAGGTCTCGACCGTCTCGCGCGGGGTGTGGCGGTTGCCGGCGAAGGCGATGCGGACCCGCCCGGGCGCCAGCGCCTGACCGCTGTAGCCCGCCGCGCCCTCCTCCGCCGCCGGCTGGTAGGGGGTGGCCGACGGCGCGGTGCCGGCACAGCCGCCGAGCGCAAGCGCGACCAGCAAGCCGGTGGCCGCTCCGAGACGTCGTGCGATCCGGACCATTGCCGGGTCCTTTCCGTCGCCCGCTGTGACGACTCCCATGACGACGGGGCATTGCGGAGATTCTGGGGCAGCCGCACGGCGTTGGGACGGCCCCCTACTCCACCGTCACCGCCTTGGCGAGGTTGCGCGGCTGATCCACGTCGGTGCCCTTGTCGACAGCGGTGTGGTAGGCCAGAAGCTGCACCGGGATGGCGTACAGGATCGGCGCCACGAACGGATCCACGGCCGGCAGCGCGATCGCCTCCAGCGCCAGGTCCTTCAGGCGCGCCACCCCGGCGGCGTCGGAGAACACCACCGCCTTGCCGCCGCGCGCCACCACCTCCTGCACGTTCGAGGCGGTCTTGTCGAACAAGTCGTCGCTGGGCGCGATCACCACCACCGGCACCGAGTCGTCGATAAGGGCGATGGGACCGTGCTTCATCTCGCCAGCGGCGTAGCCCTCGGCGTGGATGTAGCTGATCTCCTTGAGCTTCAGCGCCCCTTCGAGCGCCAGCGGGTAGCTGGTGCCGCGCCCCAGGTAGAGCACGTCGCGGGCCGGCGTGATGGTCTCTTCGGCGAGGGCCTTGATGCGCCCATCGTGGTTCAGCACCTCGGCGGCGCGGCTCGGCACCTCGGTCAGGGTCCCCGACAGGCGCGCCTCCGTCTCGCGGTCCATGGTGCCGCGGGCGCGGCCCAGCGCGATGGCCAGGCAGGCCAGGACGACGAGTTGGGTGGTGAACGCCTTGGTCGAGGCGACCCCGATCTCCGGCCCGGCCAGGGTCGGCAATACGGCGTCCGCCTCGCGCGCGATGGAGCTCTCCGGCGCGTTGACGATGGCCAGACAGTGCTGGCCCTGCTGCTTGCAGTAGCGCAGCGCGGCCAGGGTGTCGGCGGTCTCGCCCGACTGGCTGATGAACACCGCCAGCCCGCCCTCGGCCATCACCGGGGCGCGGTAGCGGAACTCGCTGGCCAGATCCCAGTCCACCGCCACGCCGGCGAAGCGCTCGATCCAGTACTTGCCGACCAGCCCGGCGAGCGAGGCGGTGCCGCAGGCGATCATGGTGATGCGCGGCACGGCTCCGAGATCGAACGGCAGATCGGGCAGCGTGATGGTGCGTTCCGCCGGATTGAACATGGCGTTGAGGGTATCGCCGATCACCTGCGGCTGCTCGAAGATCTCCTTGGCCATGAAGTGGCGATGGCCGCCCTTGCCGATCATGGCGCCCGACAGGCTGGTCAGGTGCTCCGGCCGGGTGACCAGGCGGTCGTCGAGATCGCGGATGGTGGCGCCGCCGGTGGTCAGCACCGCCCAGTCGCCATCCTCCAGGTAGGTGATGCGCCGCGTCATCGGGGCCAGCGCCAGCGCATCCGAGCCCAGGTACATCTCGCCGTCGCCGTGGCCGATGGCCAGCGGGCTGCCCTGGCGCGCCGCGATCAGCACATCCGGTCGCTCCTGCAACAGGATGCCAAGCGCGAACGCCCCTTCCAGGCGGGCCAGCGCACGCCGCGTCGCCTCGATGGGATCGACACCGTCGGCGATGATCTGGCTGATGAGATGGACCACCACCTCGGTGTCGGTATCCGACGCAAAGCTGTGGCCCTGGGCCAGCAGTTCTTCGCGCAACGCCTGGAAGTTCTCGATGATGCCGTTGTGCACCACCGCCACCCGCGCGTTGGCGTGCGGGTGGGCGTTGATCTCGTTGGGCACGCCGTGAGTGGCCCAGCGGGTGTGCCCGATGCCGGTGGTGCCGCCGACGGGCTCGGCCCGCACCCGCTCCTCCAGCACCGCGATCTTGCCCTTGGCGCGGCGCCGTGCGATGGCGCCGCCGTCCAGGGTGGCGAGCCCGGCCGAGTCGTAGCCCCGGTATTCCAGCCGCTTCAGGCCGTCGATGAGCCGCGGCGCGACCGCCTGCGTGCCGATGATGCCGACAATACCGCACATGGGTTGGTCCGTCCTTTCCGAGCCGGCCGGCGCCGTCAGCCCTTGCCGGTCAGCCGTTTCATGTGGTCGCGGAACTTCTTGGCCCAGCCCTCCCGCGCCGTCTGCGGCGCCCGGGTGAGGGCCAGGGTATCGGTCGGCACGTCCTGCGTGATGACGCTACCGGCGCCGACGATGGCACCGTCGCCGATCGACACGGGCGCCACCAGGGCGCTGTTGGAGCCGATGAACGCCCCGGCGCCGATGTCGGTGTGGTGCTTGGCGAACCCGTCGTAATTGCAGGTGATGGTCCCGGCGCCGACGTTGGCCTTGGCGCCGACGCGGGCGTCACCGATGTAGGTCAGGTGGTTGACCTTGGCGCCGGCCTCGACGGTGGCCTTCTTGACCTCAACGAAGTTGCCGATGTGGGCGCCCTCGCCCACCGCCGCGTCGGGCCGCAGCCGGGCATAGGGGCCGACCACCGCGCCGGCCTCCACCGTGCAGCCCTCGAAGTGGCAGAAGCCCTTGATCTCGGCGCCGTCGCCCACGGTCACCCCGGGGCCGAAGACGCAGAACGGCCCCACGGTCACGTCGCGGCCCAGGCGGGTGTCGATGGACAGGAACACGGTCGCGGGGTCGGTCATCGTCACCCCGCCGGCCATCGCCGCGGCGCGCAACCGGCCCTGCACCACCCCCTCGGCGGCGGCGAGCTGGGCGCGGTCGTTGATGCCCGCCATCTCCGCCTCGTCGCCCGTGACCACGGCACAGCGCAGGCCGTCGGCGCGGGCCAGGGCGACGATGTCGGTGAGGTAGTACTCGCCCTTGGCGTTGGCGTTGCCGACGCGCTCCAGCAGGGGGAACAGCCGGGCGCCGTCCACCGCCATGACCCCGGAGTTGCACAGCGTGATGGCCCGCTGCGCCGCCGTCGCGTCCTTGTGTTCGACGATCGCGTCCAGCGTCCCGTCGGCCGCGGTCACCAGCCGGCCGTAGCCGGTGGGGTCGGCGGCGGCGAAGCCCAGCACCACCACCGCCGCCTCGGCGCGCGCGGCCACCATGGCCCGCAGCGTCTCCGGCCGGATCAGCGGCGTGTCGCCGAACAGGATCAGCACCGTCCCGGCGGCCTCGGGCAGGACCGGGCGGGCCTGAAGCGCGGCGTGGGCGGTGCCCAGGCGCTCCGCCTGGAGCACGGTCGGCCGGGGCGCGGCGATCGACGCCACCGCCGGCATGTCGGGACCGACCACCACCACGGCCTGGTCGGTCCCCACCGCGTCCAGGGTGGCCAGGACATGGCCCAGCAGCGGCCGGCCGGCCAGGCTGTGGGCCACCTTGGGCCGGTCGGACCGCATGCGGGTTCCCTGGCCGGCGGCGAGGACGATGGCGGCGAGGTCGGTGTAACTCATGGAGGATCAGCGCGGGTTGGAGAGGCGGGCCGGACAGGCGGCGCGGGCAGGATCGGGCCTACCCGAAGTGGGGTGGTCAGGGCAAGCACGCTGCCATACTCTGCCGCACCCGCAAACTCACACAGTGTTGCGCTTGGTTACAGCCGCCCCGGGCGCCGCCCGGGGTCCGTGGCCTGTGCCGGGCGCCGCCCCCCATGCCGAGAGGACCCATGACGGCATCCCGCGACCTGCCCCCGCTCCCGGACGACCTGCCGTTCGACGGCATCGTCTTCGACCTGGACGGAACCCTGATCGACAGTGTTCCCGATCTGACCGTGGCCTTGAACACGCTGCTCGGCGAAGAGGGTCTGCCGCCCGTGACCGAGGCCCAGGTGCCCGCCTTCGTCGGCCAGGGTGCCCGCATTCTGGTGTCGAAGGCGATGGCCGCCGTCGGCCGGCCGCTGACCGACGACGCCGCCGGCTACAATGACCTGGAGCGCCTGCATGACCGGTTCGTGGCCCTGTACGATGCCCATCCAGCCGACGGCACGCGGCCCTATCCGGACGCCGTGCCGCTGCTGCGGGCGCTGCACGCGCGCGGCGTCCGGCTCGGGGTGTGCACCAACAAGCCGCAGGGGCCGACCGTCGGGGTGCTGCGCGCGCTGGGGCTGGCCGACCTGTTCGCCGGCATCGTCGGCGCCGGCCTGATCCCCGAGCGCAAGCCGGACCCGGCGCCGCTGCTGCTGGCGCTGGAACGCATGGGGGTCGCGCCCGCGCGCGCCGCCATGGTGGGCGACACGCCCTACGACGTGGGCGCCGCCCGCGCCGCCGGCGTGCCGATCATCCTGGTCGATTTCGGCTACAGCCCGGTGCCGCCGGCCGAGGCCGGGGCCGACCGCCTGATCTCGGCCTACGCCGAGTTGCCGGCCGCCCTCGGCGCGCTGCGCCCGCTCGCGAATCCTGCTTGACGGGGCCGGCCGGCCGGGTCTATAAGCCGCGCTCCACCGGGATCGGCGCCGCCGCGCCGCCCGCGATGGGCGCGTAGCTCAGCGGGAGAGCACTCGCTTCACACGCGAGGGGTCGCTGGTTCAATCCCAGCCGCGCCCACCATTCCCCCCCCAAGACGGTTGCTCTGCCCGCCCCGGGCCTCCCCACCCCTGGCCAACTCGGGGCGGACTGCGGGGGCGTCCGAAGCGGGGCGCGTCTGACGTAGACGCACCTGACGGGGGCGCACCTGACGCGGACGCACCTGACGGGGGGCGCCTCCCCCGCACGACCATCGGCGACACGCGCTCACGCGACCCGTTCCCGCCTTGCGTGCTGCGCGAAGGGCGCGGGCTTGCGTTGCCATGCGCGATCTGCAAAGGGTGGGTCGATGGTCTTCGGGTGGCCCTCCGGGCGGCGTGGAGCCGTCATATCCTGCTCGCTGTCGCCGGAGTGCCCATGACCGCCGCGCCGTCCCCCGTCGATGTTCTCGTGATTGGCGCCGGCATTGCCGGGGCCTCGGTCGGCTACGCGCTGGCCCGGGCCGGGCGCCGCGTGCGCCTGTTGGAACGCGAGGAGCACCCCGGCTACCACAGCACCGGACGGTCCGCGGCCCTGTTCAGCGAGACCTATGGACCGCTGCCGGTGCGGCGGCTGTCGACCGCCAGCCGCCCCTTCCTGGAAGCCCCGCCGCCCGGCTTCGCCGATACCCCCCTGCTCGGGCCGCGCGGGCTGATGTTCCTGGGCGAGCCGGGCCACGAGGACGCCGTGGAGGCGTTCGCGGCCGAAGCGCGCGCCGGCGGCGCCGTCGTCGAGGTGCTGGACGATGCCGGCCTGCGCGACCGCGTGCCGATCCTGCGCCCCGGGGTGTTCAGCCGCGCGGCCCTCGAACCCGAGGCCATGGATCTGGACGTGCACTCCCTGCACCACGGGTTTCTGCGCGGCCTCAAGGCCGCCGGCGGCCTCGTCTCGACCCGTGCCGAGGCGGCGGCGATCACCCGCAGCGGCGACCTGTGGCACGTGGAAACCCGGGCCGGCGCCCGCTTCGCCGCGCCGATCCTGGTCAACGCCGCCGGGGCCTGGGCCGATGAGATCGCGGTCCTGGCCGGGGCCGCGCCGCTCGGCCTGGTGCCGAAACGCCGCACCGGCATCATGCTGGACCCGCCCCTGGGTCTGGACGTGCGCCGCTGGCCGCTGACCGGCGACCTGACCGATCAGTTCTACATCAAGCCCGAGGGCGGGCGCCTGATGCTGTCGCCGGCGGACGCGACACCGGTCCCGCCGCAGGACGTGCAACCCGAGGTGCTGGACATCGCGCGCGCCATGGACCGCTTCCTTAGCGTGACGACCCTCCGGGTCGACACGCACGGGGAGACATGGGCCGGGCTGCGCAATTTTGTGGCCGACCATGATCCGGTGGCCGGCTTCGCCGCCGAGGCTCCGGGGTTCTTCTGGCTCGCCGGCCAGGGCGGCTACGGCATCCAGACCGCAGCGGCGCTGGGGCGGCTGGCGGCGGCCCTGATCCAGGACCAGGGCGTGCCGCCGGACATCGCAGACCTGGGCCTGACCGCCGACGACCTGGCCCCCGGCCGAACCGGCCTGCGCGACGGCCCGGCCTGGGCCGCGCGCCTGCAAGACGAGGCCCGAGCCCGCGCCGAGGCCGAGGCCCTGTGAACGCCCGCGCCCCTGGTCCGCACCGGACCGTCACGGGCGCGCATCGAATCCGCCGGTCCCGTCGTCGAAGGCGACGTCCAGCATCTGACTGGTCAGCTCTGCGGCGACCGCCTCGGCGAACGCGCCCTGCCTCGATTCGTAGGCGAAGATGGACGCATCGAGCGCCGGTCCGAATGTGATCTCGTCGATGGACGACATGGCGGAGCCGCAATCGGACAGCCGGACCCCACCGACCCCGACCCGGACACCGGGAGGCCTTCCAGAGCCCGCGCGTCGCCGCGGCTGTCGCCGGCGTCGCCACCGCCGAAGCCTGCGCCACGGCCGTGCGCCGCCATTGGCGCATCGAAAACGGCCTGCATTGGGCTCTCGATCCCGCCTTCGACGAAGACGGCGCGCGGTCCCGGCAAGATCACAGCCCCGAAAACCTTGCCATCATCCGCAAGCTCGCCCTCACCGTCCTCAGAACCGCCCCCCAAAAATCTCAATCCGACGGAAGCTTAAACGCTCCGCATGGTCCGACGCTTTCGCCAGGTCTGTCCTCGGGCAAATGCGATAGCCCTGCCGACACGTCGGAATCGGGTTCCGCCCCCGCGGGAAAGACAGTAGGATGCGCCGCCCGTCGAACCGGCCGCGGCCGGCCGGCGTATCTCGTTGAGCCCGTTCCCTCGTTGTGCCTGGACCCCGACCCCCATGAAGAAGAACGCCCTGCTGCACGCGGCTGTCCACAACAGCAAGCCGATCTCCAAGAAGGGGGCGCTGGAGCGTCTCTTCACGCTGATGTTCCGGGGGTTCGTCTATCCACAGATCTGGGAGGATCCGGAGATCGACCTGGAGGCGTTGCAGCTCACCGGCGACAAGCGCATTGTCACCATCTGTTCCGGCGGCTGCAACATCCTGAACTATCTGACCGAGAGCCCGGCGCAGATCGACGCCGTGGACCTGAACCCGGCCCACGTGGCCCTGAGCCGGCTCAAGCTGACCGCCCTCCAGCACTTCCCGGACCACGAGACGTTCTTCCGCTTCTTCGGCCATGCCGACGAGCGGGGCAACACCCGCGCCTTCACCAAGTACCTGCTGCCGCACCTGGACGAGGCCACACGCAAGTACTGGACCGGCTGGACGCCGATGCACGGCCGGCGCATCAACTACTTCACCAAGAACATCTATCGCTTCGGGGTTCTGGGTCGCTTCATCGGCTCGCTGCACGGCATCTCGCGCGTCTATGGCGTCAACCCGCGCGTCCTGCTGGCGGTGCGCACGCCGGCCGAACAGAAGGCGATGTTCGACGCCACCATCGCCCCGGTGTTCGAAAAGAAGCTGGTGCGGGCGCTGTGCCAGATGCCGGTGTCGCTCTACGGCCTGGGGATCCCGCCGGCCCAGTTCGAGTCCCTGGTGGTGGCCTCCGACGGCGACATCAGCGGCCTGCTGCGCAGCCGCCTGGAGCGCCTGGCCTGCGACTTCCCGATCGAGGAGAACTACTTCGCCTGGCAGGCGTTCGGCCGCGGCTATGACCGCCACTACCGCAAGGCGGTGCCGCGCTACCTGCGCCGCGAGAACTACGAGCGCCTGCGCACCCTTTCGGACCGCGTCCACATCCACCATGCGTCGATGACGCATTGGCTGGCCGAGCAGCCGGCCGAAAGCCTGGACGGCTACGTGCTGCTGGATGCCCAGGACTGGATGAACGAGCGCCAGCTCAACGAACTGTGGGCACAGATCGTGCGCACCGCCCGCCCCGGGGCACGCGTCATCTTCCGCACCGCGGGCCATGACAGCATTCTGCCGCCCCGCCTGTCGCCCGACCTGCTGTCGGTCTGGGACCACGACATCGCGCAGTGCAAGGACCTGACGCGGCGCGACCGCGCCTCGATCTACGGCGGCTTCCACCTGTACGTGAAGCGCGCCGCCTGAGCCGCCGCGGCTCCGACCCGATCGCAGCCACCCGCAGCCAACCGCAGCCAAACGAGCGCCGCCCCATGGACGCCCGCGACCTGATGGACCGCATCTACCGGCAGCAGCGGCACATCTACGACCTGACCCGCAAGTACTTCCTGCTCGGCCGCGACCGCGTCATCGCCGACCTGGCGGCGGCCGAGGGGGAGACCGTCTGCGAGGTCGGCTGCGGCACCGCCCGCAACCTGATCAAGATGGCGCGGCGCTATCCCCGCGCCCGCCTGATGGGCCTGGACGCCAGCGCGGTCATGTTGGAGACGGCGCGCGGCAAGCTGCGCCGGCAGGGGCTGGCCGAGCGTATCACGCTGGCCCACGGCCTGGCCCAGGACTTCGACCCGGCCGGTCTGTTCGGGCTCGACCGGCCGTTGGACCATGTGGTGTTTTCGTACAGCCTGTCGATGATTCCGCCGTGGCGCGACTCGGTGGACCACGCCCTCGCCCTGGTGCGGCCCGGCGGCCGGGTGCATATCGTCGATTTCGGGGATCAGGCCGGATTGCCGCGCTGGTTCCGGGCCATCCTGTACTGGTGGCTCGGTCTGTTCCATGTGCAGTACCGGCCGGAACTTCTGGACCACCTGCGGACGCTACAGGCCGAGGGGCGGGCCGCCGTGTCCATCACGCCACTGTACCGCGGTTACGCCTTCTCGGCGGTGCTGACCCGAACGGACTAGGGCCGATTCACGCGCCAAAACGGGACCGCGGCGCGAGTCCATTTTGGCGCGATCTGCTCGAGGTCCTGGACCGCGGCGGCTCGGCGCCCCGATCCGGCCTCCGGGACCGCAGCCGGCCAAACGCGCCCGACCACGCACAGCCAACCGCCCCGTCCCACCTGGGACGGAGTCGGTGCCGGTGCGTGGTCGCGCGCTCGGATCGGGTCTTCGGATCAGGTCTCAAGACCGGCGCGGCGGCCCGCAGGCCGCACGCCGGGAGACCGGGCGTCGAGGGGTCTAGAAGCCCTCGCGCTCAAGCCGCTTGCGCTCCAGCTTGCGGGCGCGGCGGATGGCCTCGGCCTTCTCGCGCGCCTTGCGCTCCGACGGCTTCTCGAAATTGCGGCGCAGCTTCATCTCCCGGAAAACGCCCTCGCGCTGCATCTTCTTCTTCAGCGCCTTGAGGGCCTGATCGACATTGTTGTCGCGAACCAGAACCTGAACCAGGGGTCTTCTCCTTCGTCTGTCACCGGCCGAACGGCGGCCCCGCCCGGCACCCGATCGCATTACAGTGGTGTTGCGGTGGTGCGGCGCCCATCCGGGTGCGACGCCCCGACCGTTCCTCCGCCGGCTCCCGACCCTGCGGGATCCTGCGGCGCGGTCCGAGCGGTTCGACACGGCAGGCAATACACGTTTGGCGGTGTGTCGCCACACCGCACATTGGCACGAACCGTATCACGGGGCCGGGCCGATGTGAAGAGCCCGCCACGCGCTCGGTGCGCCGCTTTACGGCCGGGCGCCGCCCGACTATCTGTTACGTCATGGCCATTCTGAAGATCGCCCGTATGGGGCACCCGGTGCTCGCCCGGCCCGCCGATCCGGTCACGGACCCGTCGGCGCCGGATGTGCGCCGCCTGATCGCGGACATGGTCGACACCCTGCACGACAGTGGCGGCGTCGGCCTGGCGGCGCCCCAGGTGCATGTCCCGCTGCGTGTGGTCGTCTACCACGTGCCGGCGGCGCGCAACGCGGGTCTGGCCGTGCCCTGGCGCACCCTGATCAACCCGGTGCTGGCGCCTCTGGACGACGCGGACGCGGACCTGGAGGAGGCATGGGAGGCGTGCCTGTCGCTGCCCGGCCTGACCGGGCGGGTGCCGCGGCACAGGGCCGTGCGCCTGCGCGCGCTGGACGCCGAGGGCCAGCCGCTGGAGGACGAGGCGACGGGCTTCCATGCCCGGGTCCTGCAACACGAATGCGATCACCTGGACGGCATTCTCTATCCCATGCGGCTGCCCGACCTGACCGCCTTCGGGTTCGTCGAGGCCCTGCGCGCCGGTCCCGCCGCCGCCCCGCCCGAGCCGGCCCGGGCGCGTTGACACATCCGACACCGCCTGCGATGCGTACCCCCTCCCGAGACCGCCCCTGCTCTTGCCGCTGCGAGGACTCACGTCATGACCGACACGCCCGAGGAGCACCCCGAGACCGACGGCCCGCACGGGAAGACTCCCGAGGCCGCCCCCCCCGATCCCGACGCCGGTCCTGAGGCGCCGCCCCACGCCGGCGGGCACGACACCATGACGGCGGTCCGCGACGCCATCGTGGAGAACGCGCTCATTCATGTCGCCTTCGACGGCTGGAGCAAGCGCACGCTGCGGGCCGCCGCCGTCGACGCCGGGTTCGAGGCATCCCAGGCCGACCGTGCCTTCCCCGGCGGGTCGGTGGATGCCGTCGCGCACTGGTGCGAGCTGGCCGACCGCCGCATGGAGCAGGCGCTGGCCGAGGCCGACACCGAAGGGCTGCGGCTGCACGAGCGGGTCGGCCTGGCCATCCGTCTGCGCCTGCACCAGTGGGAGATGGACCGCGAGGCGGTGCGTCGCGCCGTCGCGGTTCTGTCGCTGCCAACGAACACCGCCACCGCGCTGCGCTGCACTTACCGGACGGTCGACACCATCTGGTGGGCGGTCGGCGACAGCTCGACCGACTTCAACTTCTACACCAAGCGGGTTCAGCTCGCCGGGGTGTACAGCGCCACCCTGCTGTACTGGCTCGACGACTCGTCGGAGGACTCGGCCGAGACCTGGGGCTTCCTGGACCGGCGCCTGAACGACATCGTGCGCCTGCACAAGATGCGCGGACGCGTCGAGCGCCGGCTGTCCAAGGTGCCGAACCCGTTCGGGGCCGCCCGCGCGGTCGGCGACAGCCTGCGCGGCATGGCCCGCAAATCGCCCTTCCGGGCTCGGCGGCACCGCAGCGCCTGAGCCCGGAGGACCGTGGCGCGGCCGCCGGGCCGTCCCGGCCGGTCCGCTACCTACCGGGCGCGCTGCAGGGTCAGCACGCAGTCCGGCCGCGTCAGGCCCTGCTGGACGCACAGGGCGTGCGTCAGCACCAGGGTGCCCGGCCCCTCCAGCCGCCAGGCCCACAGTTCACCCGCCGGCAGCGGACCACGGCTGCCCTGGTGGGTGGAATAGTGGTCGCGCACCTCGAACCGGAGCCATGGCCCCTCGGTGAACCAGACGCCGGCGATCCAGTCGTAGCCGGACGCGTAGCCCATCTGAAGGGCGAACGACTTCTGGAACGTGCCGTCCGGCATGAGGCTGTATTCCACCTGCATGGTGGCCCCGCTCATGGGGTCCGTACCCTGCCCCACCCAGGCCCCCACCAGCTCCTGCTGGGCCTGCGCCGGTCCGCCGACCAGAAGCATCGCCAGCATCGCCACCCCGGCCGGTCCCCATCCCGCCGGCCACGCCCGCGTTGCGATCCGCATCGCCCGTCTCCCCGCTGCGCGGCGGCCGCGGCGGTCGCCGCCTGCACCCGTCAGGATAGCACAAGGCGGGGCGGGGCGGCGCGGCGCGGGCGTCGGGCCAGCCCTGCGGACCGCGCGCGGACGCCGCGCGCTGCACAACCGCCAGCGCGGATGCTACACTCGTTCCATGGCATGCCTTGTGCCCGCAGAGCCCGGGGAGCGGCGATGAGCCTGACCGACCCCTTCGTGCATCTGGCCGTGGCGCTGGCGCTCGGCCTGTTGATCGGCCTCGAACGCGGCTGGCAGGGCCGCGAAGTGCCGGAAGGCGGGCGCGTCGCCGGGGTGCGGACCTATGCCCTGATCGGCCTGTTGGGCGGGTTCGTCGGCCTGCTGGCACGCGAGACCGACATCGCGGTCACCGGGTTCGCCTTCGTCGGGCTCGCCGCTGCCCTGGTCGCCGCCCATGTGCTCAGCGCGCTGCGCGGCGGCGCGCTCGGCATCACCGGGCTGGTGGCCGCCCTCTTGACCTTTGCCTTCGGCGCCGCCGTGCCGCAGGGCCTGATGACCGAGGCCGCGGTGGCCGCCGTCGCCACCGCCCTTTTGCTGCAATACAAGTCCACGCTGCACCGCTGGGTGGCGGCGCTGGCCCCGGGGGAAGTGCGGGCCACGCTGCAACTGCTGGCGATCTCGGTCCTGGTGCTGCCGATCCTGCCCGATCGGGGCCTGGGGCCGTGGCAGGCCCTGAACCCGTTCCAGGTGTGGTGGATGGTGGTGCTGATCGCCGGCATCTCCTTCGTCGGCTATTTCGCGATGAAGATCATCGGCCCGCGCAAGGGGGCGGTGCTCACCGGTCTGGTCGCCGGTCTGGCGTCGTCGACGGCGCTGACGTTGCACTTCGCGCGTCTGGCGCGGCACCAGCCGGAGACGGGCGGCTACCTGGCCTCCGGCATTCTGCTCGCCTGCGGCACCATGCTGCCGCGCATGGTCCTGGTCACCGCCGTGGTCCACCCGCCGGCCGCCACGGCCCTGATCGTCCCCGCCGTGGGAATGGGTGTGGTCGTCTACGCCAGCGCCGCCCTGGTGTGGTGGCGCGCCGCGCGCCAGGAGGGCGGCACCGCGCCGGCGCCCCTGAAGAACCCGCTGGCCCTGGGCGCGGCGATCGGGTTCGGCGCCGTGCTGGCGCTTGTCATGGTGGCCGCCAAGGGCCTGGAGGCCACCGTGGGCGACGCCGGCGTGCTGGCGCTGGCGGCGGTGTCCGGCATCACGGACGTGGACGCAATCACCCTGACCCTGGCCAAGATGAGCGCCGATGGCCTGGCGCTGGCCCTCGCCGGGTTCGGCATCGTGCTGGCCGGCGCCGTCAACACCGTGGTCAAGGGCCTGATGGCGCTCGCCGTCGGCGGTCCGGCGCTGGGGCTGCGGGTCGCCGTGCCGCTGGCGCTGTCGGGGGCGGTGGGCCTGGCCTTGGCGGCGGCGACCGGGCTGGCGCCGGGGGTGGCGGGCCTGGGCGGCGCCGTGTCGCCCTGAGCGTCCCGTCAGGACGGCTTCAGGATCATCACCGCGACGGCCGCGTAAAGCGGCACCAGGTCCAGGGTGCCCACCCACAGCCAGATCCGCGCCAGGCGCCAGTAGCGGGGCGGGATCGGGGTGCCGTCGGCGAAGCCGCGTGCCATGCGGGCCTGCGCGATCTGGCAGGGGATCAGCGCCGCCACCCAGACCAGCCAGGACAGCGCGAGCAGCCCGAGGCTCCAGCGCAGCCAGGCCGGCCCCAGGTCGCCCCACCCGGCCAGCCAGGCCATGGCGTAACCGCTGACCAGCACGACCGCGCCGCCGGCGCCGGTGAACAGCCAGTCGGTCAGGGTCACCAGACGCTGGGCATAGGCCACGGTGGGCGGATGGCGGGTGCGATCGGCCAGCGCCTTCCACACCGCCGCCGTGGTCACGTTGCCCAGGAACACCACCACCGCGACCACATGCACCACGTGCCAGGCGGCGTAGTCCAGCCCCAGCAGGCTGTCCGGCGGCGTCTCCGGCACCACGGCGCCCCGTCCCCCCCGCCCGGCTACATGTTGTTCGGCAGCACCAGCGCCACGTCCGGCACCAGCACCAGCCCGACGATGGCCAGGACCATGATCAGGAACATGGGCAGGCTGGCGCGGCTGATGAATCCCATGTCGTGGCCGGTCATGCCCTGGAGAACGAACAGGTTGAACCCGATCGGCGGCGTGATCTGCGCCATCTCCACCACGATCATCAGGTAGATGCCGAACCAGATCATGTCGAAGCCGGCCTGCCTGACAAGGGGCTCGATCACCGCCATGGTCAGCACGATGGACGAGATGCCGTCCAGGAACATGCCCAGGATGATGTAGAACACGGTCAACAGGGCAATGAGCTGAAGCGGCGTCAGTTCCAGGCCCCCGATGCCCTCGGCCAGCGCGCGCGGGATGCCGGTGAAGCCCATGGCCAGCGACAGGAACGACGACCCGGCCAGGATAAAGGCGATCATGGCGGAAGTGCGCACGGCGCCGAACAGCGACTCCCGGAAGGTCCCCCACGACAGGCTGCCCTGGAGCGCCGACAGGCCGAGCGCGCCCACCACCCCCAGCACGGCCGCTTCGGTGGCGGTTGCGACGCCGCTGTAGATCGAGCCGATCACCCCCAGGATCAGCACCACCACCGGCGCCAGATCGCGCAGGCCGCGCAGCCGCTGGCGCAGGGAATAGACCACCATCTCCGCGCTGGCGTCCTTGGACACCAGGCCCCAGAGCGCGACATAGGCCATGAACATCAGCGCGAGGCAGGCCCCGGGCAGGATGCCGGCGATGAACAGCTTGGCGATGCTCTCGTTGACCGAGACCCCATAGATGATGAGCGAGATCGACGGCGGGATCAGCAGCCCCAGCGTGCCCGCCCCGGCCAGGGTGCCGACGATCATGCGGTCCGGGTACTGGCGCTGGCGCAACTCGGGGATCGACATCTTGCCGACCGTCGCCACCGTCGCCGCCGACGACCCGGAGATGGCGGCAAAGATGGCACAGCCGGCGACGTTGACATGCAACAGCCCGCCCGGCAGCCGCGCCAGCCACGGTGTCAGGCCCTGAAACAGCACCTCGGACAGGCGCGAGCGGAACAGGATCTCGCCCATCCAGATGAACATGGGCAGCGCGGTCAGGGTCCACGATGACTGCGAGCCCCACAGGATCATCGCCATCGAATCGCCGGCCGGGCGGCTGGTGAACAGCTCCATGCCGAGCCAGGCACAGACCAGCAGGCTGGCGCCGACCCACACGCCGGAGCCCAGCAGCAGGAACAGCGACAGCACGAAGATCGCGATCAGCACACCCTCGCCCATCACTCGCGCCCTCCCTCGGCTTCGGGCGCGGTCAGGCTGTATTCGCCCTCGACGATCGCGCGGATGAAGGAATCGACCGCGGAGATCGCGAAGCAGACCGCCCCGGCCGCCATCACGCTTTGCGGGATCCACAGCGGGATGGCGTCGCCGCCCTCGCTGACCTCGCCGAAGTCCCAGGAGAAGTACGCCAGGCGGCAGAAGTAGACCGCCAGGTAGACGGTGGCGGCCGCGATCACGGCGCGCGCCCACAGTTCGAACAGCCAGCGTGCCCGGCCCGAGAGGTTGGCGATCAGCAGGCTGACGCGGATGTGCGCCCCGGAGCGAAACGCGTAGGGCATGCCGAAGAACGAGCCGGCCGCCATGGCATAGCCGGCCATCTCGGTCACCCCGCCCAGGTAGACCCCGAGCAGGCGCGAGACGATGCTGGCCAGGATCAGCGCGGTCAGGCTGACCAGACAGAGGGCGCTGATGACGCCGCAGGCCACGTAGAAGCGGTCGAGGCCCCGTGCGAGGACGGCGAAAAAGGGCATGCGGGGGATATCCTCAGGTCGCGAGCGGCATGGCAGCAGAGACATCCATCATCCCGCGTGAGAGCCCTCAAGCTGATCCCCATCAGGAGGCATGGGGCGTTGGGGATCGCGGCACTCACCCCAACGTGTGCCGGACGCGGACAGGAGCCGGGCCGGGACAGTCCCGCCCGGCCCCCGCGGCGCTACTCCATGCTTTCGTAGGTCTCCAGGACGGTCTCGCCCATCTCGCCGGCACGCTCGGTCCAGTCGGCGGCCATCTCGGCGCCCAGCTCCTGGAACTCGGCCTTCAGGGTCGGGCTCGGCGGCGCCACCGTCATGCCGTTGGCGGCGAGCTGCTCCTTGTACCAGTCGGCGAGCCGTTGGGCCTCGGCCCAGCCGGCCTCTTCGGCCTTCGCCGCTTCCTCCAGAACGATTCCCTGGGTCTGCTCGTCCAGCGCGTCCCAGGCGTCCCGGTTGACGATCACCATGTTCTTCGGCAGCCAGGCCTGCACGTCATACCAGTAGTCCACGAACTCCCAGATCTTGCGGTCGTAGCCGGTGGAGCCCGACGAGATCATGCTCTCGGCCACGCCGGTGGCGAAGGCCTGCGACAGCTCGGCGGTCTCGATCTTGGTCGGAATGGCGCCCATCATCTCGGCGAGCTGCGACGTCGCCGCGTTGTAGGCACGGAACTTCAGGCCCTCCATGTCCGACACGCTTTCGATCGGCCTGACGGCATAAAGGCCCTGGGGCGGCCACGGCACGGCGTAGAGCAGCTTGAGGCCCTTGTCCTCCAGCACCTGCTCGGTCGCGTCCTTGGATGCCTCGTAGAGCTTTCGCGAATCCTCGAAGCTGGTGGCCAGGAACGGCACGGCGTCGATCTCGAAGATCGGATGCTCGTTGCCCAGGGCCGACATCAGGCGCTCGCCGATGGGGGCGATGCCGCGCCGCACGGCGCCGAAGATCTCGCCGCCCGGCACCAGCGAGCCGCCGGGGTGGGTCTTGATCTCCAACGCGCCGCCGGTGCGCTCGGTGACGGCGGCGGCGAACTTGGCGTTGTTCTCGGAGTGATAGTTGGAGGCCGCGTAGGCCATCGGCATGTCCCAGACCTCGGCCTGCGCGGCGCGAACGCCCAGAGCCAGGGTGGTCGCGCTGGCGACGACGGCGACGGCCGCGGCCAGGACAACGTCCCGGATGCGGCCATGGCGGCTGGTCGACGGATGCGGCATGGTGCGAAAGCCTCCCGTGGTCTTTAGCTGGGTCTTTAGCTGGGTCGTTGTCCGGGTTGGTGCCGGGCCCGAGGGTGGTTTTGTGTCGGGGCGAGCCAGCCCCCCGCACGAAAG
This sequence comes from Roseospira goensis, assembly GCF_014197795.1. Classification (GTDB taxonomy): domain Bacteria; phylum Pseudomonadota; class Alphaproteobacteria; order Rhodospirillales; family Rhodospirillaceae; genus Rhodospira; species Rhodospira goensis. The sequence continues at coordinate 27,798 of NZ_JACIGI010000008.1, read as the reverse complement.
TGTTAGCCGGCCGGCGCCCCGCGGTCAAAGGCGCAGACGGGGCCATCGGGTGAACGGGCTCGTGAGCCGTTTCCGGGTTCTGCCGGCCCGATGTCGCCACCTGTGACGCGTTTTCGACAGATCGTGACGACGCGTCAGCATTTCATCGGCAGTCAAGGCGCGCCCAGGAGCTTTCACCCGATGGTCCTGAAGGCGCAGAGCGGCCCTCTTGCGCCCGGCCCGCAGGCCGCCGCACAATACCGATCGCGCGGCGGAGGTCGCGCCCATCCCGCGTCCGGCCCGCCTCCTGCCCCGGGATCGCCATGGAGCCTGATCCACCCTCCCCTCCGGCCCCGCCCAGGCCGCACACGGACGGCCCGCCGCCCGTCGGGGTCATCATGCTGGCGACGCGCTTCCCGCGCCTGCCCGGCGACATCGGGCACCCCGACACCTTTGACGGCCGGGTCGTGTACCGGCGCGTGGCGGCGGCGCGAGTCGGCGCCGTCGTGCGGGCCGAGGGACCGGCGGACCCGCTGACCGACGCCCTGGTGGCCGCCGCCCGCGAGCTGGAGGCCGAAGGCGCGGGCCTGATCGCCACGAGCTGCGGCTTTCTCGGGGTCGTGCAGCACACGCTACGGGCGGCGGTGGCCGTGCCGGTGCTGGCCAGCGCGCTGTTGCTGCTGCCGCTGCTGCGCGCCGCCCATGGGCCGACGGCGCGGATCGGCGTTCTGACCTTCGATTCCCGGGCGCTGTCGCCGGCACACTTCGATACCGCCTGGGACCCCGACGTGCTGATCGAGGGGATGGAGCAGTCGCGCGCCTTCTATCCCGCCATCCGCGAGGACCGTCCGACGCTGGATGCCGCCGCCGCCGAGGCGGAGGCCGCGCTGGCCGCGCGCCGCCTGCGCGCGCGGGCCGGTGGCCACCTGGATGCCGTGCTGCTGGAATGCACCAACCTGGCGCCGTTCGCGGCCCGCATCCGCCAGGAGGCCGGGGCACCGGTCCATGACCTCGCCACGACCGTCAAGTGGATGGCGACCCGCCTGTGGTGACCCCGACGGACGCCTTCCCGCTTGCCGTCCACGCCCGGTTTCGACCACACTCCCGCGCGCTTCTCGGAGGGCCGCCGAGCCCGCCAGCCGCCCCACCGGCGCGCGGTCACCGCGGCGTCGGGCGCCCGGGCCGCGGCCCCGAGGGCAGGCCGCGCCGTGCCACCACCGATCCGGGGCACGGGCGCCAACACCACCTGAGGCCGGGGCAACCATCATCGACCCACGGCCCGACTGCGCCGGAGGAGACAGGACCACATGGAGCGGATCACGGCGACCGGAGGCGAGTGGGTGGTCGGCTGCCTGGAGCGGCACGCCGTCCGACAGGTCTACGGTGTCCCCGGCGAGAGCTATCTGGGGGTGCTGGATGCCTTGCACGATTCCGCCATCCGGTTCGTCTGCTGCCGCCACGAGAGCGGCGCCGCGATGGCGGCCGAGGCCCAGGCCAAGCTGACCGGTCAGCCCGGTGTGGCCTTCGTCACGCGCGGCCCCGGCGCCACCAACGCCGCCGCCGGTCTGCACGTGGCCTGTCACGACTCGACCCCGCTGATCCTGTTCGTCGGCCAGATCCGGCGCGACACGCGCGAGCGCGAGGCGTTCCAGGAGGTCGACCTGCGCCAGATGTTCGGCGGCCTGGCCAAGTGGGTCGCCGACATCGACCGCGCCGACCGGGTCCCGGAAATGATCTCGCGCGCCTTCCACGTGGCGACCGCGGGCCGGCCCGGTCCGGTCGTGCTGGGCCTGCCCGAGGACATGCTGCGCGAGGACGCCACCGGCGTCGCCCTGGGCAAGGGGTTCGCGCCGCCGGAGATCCATCCCGGCGAGCGCGACATGGTCCGCATGACCGCCCTGGTCGACGGCGCCGAGCGGCCGCTCGCGATCCTGGGCGGCAGCCGCTGGGACGCCGCCGCGGTGGGCGCCTTCGCCCGCTTCGCGGAGGGCCGGGGCCTGCCGGTGGCCTGTTCGTTCCGGCGCCAGATGCTGTTCGACCACGCCCACCCGCACTACGCCGGCGACCTGGGGCTCGGCGTCAACCCGGCGCTGGCCAAGCGGGTGCGCGAGGCGGACGTCATCCTGCTCGTGGGCGGACGCCTGTCGGAGGTGCCGTCGCAGAACTACGAGCTGCTCGGCATTCCCGGGCCGCGCCAGACGCTGATCCATGTGCATCCGGATCCGGAGGAACTGGGTCGCGTCTACCGTCCGGCGGTGGGGATCGTCGCCACGCCGCGCGCCTTCGCCGCCGCCCTCGCCGGCGTGCCGGCCCCGCTGCGCCGACGCGACGACACCCTGGCCAAGGCCGCCCATCACGCCTACCGGCTGTGGTCCACGCCGCCGGAGGACGGCCCCGGCGCGGTGCAGATGGGGCCAATCATGGCCCACCTGAACGCCACCCTGCCGGACGACGCCATCTTCACCAACGGCGCCGGCAACTTTGCCACCTGGGTGCACCGGTTCCGCCGCTTCCGCCGCTTCGGCACCCAGGTGGCGCCGACGTCCGGGTCGATGGGCTACGCCCTGCCGGGTGCGATCGGCGCGCAGCTCGCCCACCCCGACCGACTGGTGCTGTGCGTCACCGGCGACGGCGACTTTCAGATGACCGGCCAGGAGTTCGGCACCATGGTGCAGGAACGCCTGCCGATCCTGGTCCTGGTGGTCAACAACGGCATGTACGGCACCATCCGCATGCATCAGGAGCGCAGCTACCCCGGCCGCATCAGCGGAACCGATCTGGTCAACCCCGACTTCGCCGCCCTGGCCCGGGCCTATGGCGCCTTCGGCGAGGTGGTGGCGGAGACCGCAGCGTTCGCGCCCGCCTTCGACCGGGCCCGCGCCCACGCCGAGGGCAGCGGGGGACCGGCGCTGCTGGATATCCGCCTGGACCCCGAGGCGATCACGCCCACGCGCACCCTGAGCCAGATCCGCGCCGGCGGTTGATCGGCGTCGCCCCGACGGCGATCATCGACGCACGGCTTTGCCTCTGTGCAAGGGGCGGCGGTCTCCACTAGACTTGGCGGCGACCTTGGTCGTTCAGGCCCACCCCCGTGGTCTGGAGGGCCGATGTCCGAGGTATCGGGTGGGACACCCCTCTGCTCCTGGGCCCGGGGACCGGTGGATGGGTCCCATGCCGGGCCGCGGACCGAGTGCAACGGACCGAACGCGAAGGCCAGGGTGAGACCAAGCGCCACACATGACGACCGCCACAGCGCCGGACCCCGGCCCCGTGCCTCGCGGACCTGAAGCGGTGGCGCGCGAGCGACCCGGGGTCGTCCGGTCTCTGTCGCTGCGCCTGTTCGTCGCGTTCGCGGCCGCGTTGATGACGCTCTACGCGTACTGGGGTCTCGACCTGTACCGCACCATGAACGCCGAGGTCCGCTACCGGGCCGAGACCCTCATGGAGGAGCGCCGGGCCTACATCCGGGCGCTGGTCGAGACGGCGGTCAACGGCGCCCAGCACCAGCGCCGGACCGTGGAAGCGCGGGCGCGCGCGGTGATCCGCGAGCGCGTGCAGAGCGCGCTCGCCGTGGCCAGTCATATCTGGCGCACGCGTCCCCATCGGGCGTCCGACCAAGAAGCGGAGGTGATGATCCGTGAGGCGCTGCGCCCGCTTCGGTTCAACAACGGGCGCGGCTACTTTTTCGTTCTGGACATCGCCACCGGCCGCGCGATCCTGCATGCGGCCAATCCGGCGCTCGAAGGCACGGACACCCGGGACCTGCGGGACAGCACCGGGCAGCCGTTCGTCCAGAGCATGCTGGACATGGTGCGCGACCAGGGCACCGGGTTCCACACCTACAAATGGTTCCATCCCACTCGGGCGGGCCCGAACCATCGCAAGATCGCCTATCTGGCCCATTTCGAGCCGCTGGGATGGGCCATCGCCGCGGGCGACTACATCGCCGACATGACCGCCGACATCAAGGCCGAGACCCTGGCACAGCTCCGCTCGATGCACTTCGGCGAGGACGGCTACATCTTCGCCGGCACCTGGGCGGGGGTCAGCCTGCTCGGGCCCGCCGAGGGGCGCAACATGTGGGAGGTCACGGACCGCCACGGCGTCAAGATCGTGCAGGAACTGATCGCCGCCGCGCGCGGCGGCGGCGGTTTCGTCGAGTATGTCCGGCCCGACATCGAACACGGCATGCAACCGTCCCACAAGCTGAGCTACGTCCTGCCGGTGCCCGAGTGGGAGTGGTACGTGGGGGCCGGGGTGCCCGTCGACGACATCAATGCGGCCATCGCCGCCATGCGCCACGACACCCGGCGCGAGGCGTTGCTTGATCTGCTGCTGGGCACCGGCCTCGTGGTGCTGCTGGCCGCGGCGAGCTACCTGATCGCGCTCGACAGCGCCCGCCGGATCGGCGGCGAGATGGCGCAACTGGAGGGCTTCCTGGCCGACGACGGCCGTCATCCCGAGCGCCTGGACACCAACGCCATGCGGCTGGCGGAGACGACCCGCCTGGCGCAGGCCCTCAAGGGGGCCGCGACGCGCCGCGATGCAGCCGAGGCCGCCCTGGAGCGGCAGACCCGCAACCTGGAGAAATCCACCGCCGACCTGGAGCGGTTCGTCTATGTCGCCTCCCACGACCTGCGCGAGCCGCTGCGCATCATCGCCAGCTACGTGGGCCTGTTGCGGCGGCGCTACCGCGGCCGGCTCGACGCCGACGCCGACGCCTTCATCGACTACGCCAGCGAGGGCGCCCGGCGCATGCACGACATGATCGGCGACCTGCTGACCTTCGTCCGTGTCCAGCGCTCCGAGGAACCGTTTGTGGCGGTGCCGCTCGGGCGGGTGCTCGATCGCGTGTTGGCAACCCTGGCCGCCCGGATCGAGGAAACCGGGGCCAAAGTGTCGGTGGCCCCGACGCTGCCGGTCGTGCACGGGCGCGAGCCCCTGCTCGTCAGCCTGATGCAGAACCTGATCGAGAACGCGCTGAAGTATCGCGACCCGGAGCGTCCGGCCAAGGTCCGTGTCGAGGCGGCGGTGACCGACGACGAGGCCGTGCTGTCGGTGGCCGACAACGGGATCGGCATCGACCCCGCCTATCACGACCGCATCTTTCTGTTCTTCCAGCGCCTGCACCCGGCCAGTTCCTACCCCGGCACCGGCATGGGCCTCAGCCTGTGCCGCAGCATCGCCGAGAGCCACGGCGGGCGCATCTGGCTGGAGTCCGAACCCGGCGTCGGCACCACGTTCCACGTGGCCCTGCCGCTGGCCCCGGCGGACGAGGCCGACCACGGCGCGCCGACCGGCCCGGACGAGGCATCACGTCAGTCGTAGCGCACGCGGCCGTCGCTGGACAGCAGGATGGCGATCGGCCGGGTGCCCGGGAAGTACGACATCACGATCATGATGATCCCGGTGAGCGGCACGCACAGGAACATGCCGACCACACCCCAGATGTTGCCCCACACCACCAGCGAGAGGATGACCACCAACGGGCTGAGGTTGAGGGACTGGCCCATCAGCCGGGGTTCGATCAGGCTGCCGATGGTGAACTGCACGCTGCCGAGCACGCCCGCCACCACCAGCGCCGGCACCGGCGTGGGGAACTGCACCAGCGCCAGCACCGCCGGGAACATCACCCCCAGGAGCGAGCCGATGGTGGGAATGTAGTTCATCAGGAAGATCAACACGCCCCAGAAGGCGGCGTAGTCGACCCCGACGATGATCAGCACCGCGTAGCTGACCGCGCCGGTCAGGGCGCTGGTCAGGGTCTTGATCCAGACGTAGGTGCGGATATCCTCCTGGATCCGGGTCAGCATGGTGCGCACCCACTGCTCGCGCTCCGGATCCGGGAACAGGGCATGGATCTTGGCGCCGAAGCGGTGCTGCTCGATCAGCAGGAAGATCACGTAGGCGACGATCAGGCCGGCCATCCCGAGCAGGCTGGACAGCGCGCCCGCCAGCTCCGGCAGCACCGATTCCAGCCGGATCTGGCGGATCCACTCGCCGAGATCCACCGGCCCCTCCAGGCCGAGCCGGACGCTGAGGTCATGCATCAGAGTGCGCAGGTTCTCCTGATAGGCGGGCGCGGTCTGTGTGACCTCGGCGATGTTCTGGCTCGCCAGGCGGCCGAACAGGTACAGCAGCATCGCGATGACCAGAAGCGCCAGCGTGCGGCACAGCCAACCGGGCAGCCGCGAGCCAATGCGCGGCAGGTTCGAGAAGCCCTCGGTCAGGGCATTGATGAGGTACCAGACGATCAGGGCGACCGCGAGCGGCACCAGGACGTCCTTGCCCAGCACCAGCACCGAGCCGATCAGGACCACGGCCCCGAACCACAGCACCCCGGTCATGGATCGCAGCAGGCCGACGCCGGTCATGGCGCTCTCTCCCGTCTTGCGCGCCCCATGTCGCGCCGTTGCCGTCCGCCGCGGCGCGGCGGCCCGGCGCTCGCGATCATAGAGCCCATCGGCCCGAAACGGAAACACGCCGTTCCCGGCGGCGCCCGCGGTCGCAATCCCCAGGCGCCGTGCCGGGAAATGATTGGTGCGGTGCAGGCAGTCATTGACAACAGCACCCGAACCATCCTTCATTTCGTAGGCGACCATTCGGCATGCACCAACCCTTGATCCGGACAGCGGACCTTGTGTCTTGTCTGCCGGCCTTGAAACCGGCCCGCCCTGTGTGGTGCAACGGGAACGGAAAGACGTGGACAGACCGCCCCGGCATCGTGCATATGACCGCACGAAAGCGGACGGGGCGGACGGCGTAGCCCTGGACGGGCGTACGGCGTGGCGACGCGTGCGCGGCGCCGGGCCACCGCCGCGAGGCGCGAGACGCGAGACGCGAGACGCGGGCTGAGTGAGGACACATGTTTTCCAGGATGACGGGGTGGCTGTCCGCCGACATGGCCATCGACTTGGGCACCGCCAACACCCTTGTCTACGTCAAGGGGCGGGGCATCGTCCTCAATGAGCCGTCCGTGGTTGCCATCGCCGAGCACAAGGGCCGCAAGCAGGTGCTGGCCGTCGGCGACGAGGCCAAGCAGATGCTGGGCCGCACCCCGGGCAACATCCAGGCCATCCGCCCCCTGCGCGACGGCGTCATCGCCGACTTCGAGGTGGCGGAGGAGATGATCAAGCATTTCATCCGCAAGGTGCACAACCGGCGCAGCTTCGCCAGCCCGATGGTCATCATCTGCGTGCCCTCCGGCTCCACCGCCGTCGAGCGCCGCGCCATCCAGGAGAGCGCCGAGGCCGCCGGTGCCCGCCGCGTCTACCTGATCGAAGAGCCGATGGCGGCCGCCATCGGCGCCGGACTGCCGGTCACCGAGCCGACCGGCTCCATGGTGGTGGACATCGGCGGCGGCACCACCGAGGTGGCGGTGCTGTCCCTGGGCGGCATCGTCTACGCGCGCTCGGTCCGCGTCGGCGGCGACAAGATGGACGAGGCCATCATCGCCTACATCCGCCGCAACCATAACCTGCTGGTCGGCGAGGGCTCGGCGGAGCGCATCAAGAAGGACATCGGCAGCGCCTGCGCGCCCGCCGAAGGCCCCGGGCGCACCATCGAGATCAAGGGCCGCGACCTGATGAACGGCGTGCCCAAGGAGCTGGTCATCAGCGAGGCCCAGATCGCCGATAGCCTGGGCGAGCCGGTGGCCTCGATCGTCGAGGCGGTGAAGGTGGCCCTGGAGCATACCGCGCCCGAACTGGCGGCCGACATCGTGGACAAGGGTATCGTGCTGACGGGCGGCGGGGCGCTGCTGTCGAACCTGGACTTCGTGCTGCGCATGTCCACCGGTTTGCCCGTGTCGATCGCCGACGATCCGCTGTCCTGCGTCGCGCTGGGCACCGGCCGCGCGCTGGAAGAAATGAAGAAGCTGCGCAACGTCCTGACCACCATGTACTGACCCGGGCGGGCCGGACGGAATCGGGGTCGGGATCGGGATCGGGATCGAGCACGCGGACGGCGGCGAGGCGACAGCGCGACCGTCGCGCCGGGCGGCGAGCCGCCACCCGGCGTTCGCTGGATCCGTAGGACTCGGATCCCGCGCAACCGGACCTGTCGCAACCGGATTATGTCAGGGCGAGGCGGCCCGTGATGCAGCCCAACGGACAACTGTCCCGCTTCGGCGCCATGAAGGTGGCGCTGCACCGGCTCGCCTTCGTGGTGCTGGTGGCGGCGGCGTTCGGTCTGATGCTGCTGGGCAAGGCGGACACGGTCCTGGTGACCCGGCTCAGTCATGCCGTCACCGACGCGCTGGCGCCCGTGCTGGAGGTCATGTCGAAGCCGGCGGCCAGCGTCGGCGCGGTCATGAACAACATCCGTGAACTGGCCGCCATCCGCGAGGAGAACGCCCGCCTGCGCGAGGAGAACCAGCGCCTGCTGCGCTGGCAGACGCTGGCGCGCCAGCTCCAGGTGGAGAACCAGCGCCTGCGGGACCTCGCGAACCTGGTGCCGGACCCGCGGCCGCGCTCCATCACCGGGCGCGTCGTCGCCGACACGGGCGGCGTGTTCGCGCGCAGCCTGCTGGTGACGGTCGGCGCCCGCGACGGCGCCCGCAAGGGTCAGGTCGTGGTCGCGGCCGAGGGGCTGGTGGGCCGCCTGACGGAGGTGGGCGCGCGCTCCAGCCGGGTCCTGCTGCTGACCGACATCAACTCCAAGATCCCCGTGGTGATGGAGGAGAGCCGGGCCCGCGCCATCCTAGTCGGCGACAACAGCAACCGGCCGGAACTGGCGTTCCTCAAAGCCAAGGCCGGCGTCTCGCCCGGCGACCGCATCGTCACCTCCGGGGTGACGGGGGCCTTCCCGCCGGGGCTGCCCGTGGGCGTTGTCGCCTCGGTGGACGAGGGCCACATCCGCGTCGAACTGTTCATCGAGGAAGGCCGCCTGGAACTGGTGCGAATCCTGGACTACGGCCCGGACGGCATCATCGCCGACCCGGGACCGGGCGCCGCCGCCCGCGCCGGCACCGACTAGCGCGGATCGCGATCAATCGGGACCACGACGGGGTTCCGGTTGACCGCGTGACTCCGTGCGAAATGTGTGAGTCTCAGCCGATTATTGCGGCACACCAAAATCGCGCCGCGAGTCCGGTTTATCGCGATCGGCTGTCAGCACGCGCCCCGCGGACCCGAGATCGCGGGTCTTGGGCGGAGGCGCTGCGGCCCGCCCCGGCCTGGACGACCTTGGAACGGACACCATGCGACCGACCCTGTGGCAGACCCTGGACCAGACCGCCCGCCGCCTGATCCCGTTCGGGCTGTCGCTGCTGCTGTTGCTGCTGGCCATCGTGCCGATGACCACGCCCGGCTTCCTGCGCGCCGGTCCCATGATCACGCTGTTGTGCGTGTACTACTGGGCGGTGCATCGGCCGGACATGATGGGCTACCTGGGCGGCTTCTCCCTGGGCCTCCTGGAGGACATCCTGATGAACACCCCGCTGGGGGTGAGTTCCCTGATCCTCATGCTGACCCAGATGGTGGTGCTGACGCAGTACCGGTTCTTCGTCGGCCGCCCGTTCCTGATCACGTGGTGGGCGCTGGCGCTGGTGGCCCTCGGCGCCATCCTGCTGAAGGCGTTGGCAATCGCGCTGCTGTCCGGCTACGTGGTGGCACCGGGCCCGCTGATCGCCAGCTACGTGCTGACGCTTCTGCTGTATCCCATCCTCGCCTGGGTGTTCGCCCGCACCCAGATCCTGCTCACCAAGGAACCGTGAGACCCCGGCGATGCAGAAGGACGGCGACCGCTCCAAGGTGTTCACCCGACGGGTCGTGCTGCTGGCCGGCGGCAAGGCCCTGTTGGTCACCCTGCTGGGGGCGCGCATGTACTACCTCCAGGTCATGGAGGCCGAGAAGTACCGCACCCTGGCCGAGGAGAACCGCATCAACATGCGGCTGATCCCGCCGCCGCGCGGCCGCATCGTGGACCGCTTCGGCATCCCGGTGGCGGTCAACCGCCAGAACTTCCGCGCCCTGGTGGTGGCCGAACGCACCCGCGACCTGGAGCAGACCCTGCGGACCTTCGCCGGTCTGGTGCCGCTCACCGACTACGACCACCAGCGCGTGCTCAAGGAAAGCAAGCGCCGCCGCAGCTTCGTGCCGGTCACGGTGCGCGAGAACCTGACCTGGGAGCAGATGGCGATGGTGCAGGTGAACGCCCCCGACCTGCCCGGCGTGATCATCGACGAGGGCCTGACCCGCGACTACCCGTACGCCGACCTCGCCTCGCACATCCTGGGCTACGTCGCCGCCGTCTCCGAGGACGACATGGACGGCGACGACCCGCTGTTGCAACTGCCCGACTTCCGCATCGGCAAGGCCGGCATCGAGAAGGTCTACGACCTGCCCCTGCGCGGCAAGAGCGGCGCCAGCCAGGTCGAGGTCAACGCGGTCGGCCGCATGATCCGCGAGTTGCGCCGCGAGGAGGGCGAGCCGGGCCACGAGGTGCAGCTCACCATCGACATGCGGTTGCAGGACTATGCCTCGCGCCGGCTGGGCACCGACAGTGCCGCCTGCGTGGTCATGGACGTGCACACCGGCGAGGTGCTGGCCATGGCCTCGATGCCGGCCTACGACCCGAACGCCTTCGCCCGGGGGCTGAGCACCAAGGAATGGAAGGCACTCGCCGGCAATCCGCGCGCCCCCCTGCGCAACAAGGCCCTGGCCGGCCAGTACGCCCCCGGCTCCACCTTCAAGATGGCGGTGGCCCTGGCGGCGATGGAAAGCGGCATCGTCGGACCCGAGCAGACGTTCTACTGCCCCGGCCACCTGACACTGGGCAACCACCGCTTCCACTGCTGGAAGCGCTGGGGCCACGGACACCTGAACATGGTGGGGGCGATCGAGCAGTCCTGCGACGTGTACTTCTACGAAGTGGCCCGGCGCATCGGCATCGGCCGCATCGCCGACATGGCACGGCGGCTTGGCCTCGGCGCGGACCTGGACCTGGAACTGCCCGGGGAGGCATCCGGCCTCATCCCCACCAAGGCCTGGAAGTCCGCCACCCTGGGCCAGCCCTGGGTCCAGGGCGAAACCCTGGTCGCCAGCATCGGCCAGGGCTACGTCCTGGCGACGCCGCTGCAACTGGCCGTGATGACCGCCCGCATCGCCAACGACGGCCTGGCGGTGCGCCCCACGCTGTGCCGCCAGCGGGTCGCGGACGGCCGGCTGATCACCGAGCCGACGCCGTCGTTCGACTCCGTGGGCGTCTCCAAGCAGGCCATGGCGGTCGTCAAGCACGCCATGTGGCGGGTGGTCAACGGCGACCGCGGCACCGCGCGCGGGTCCGCCATCGACGTCGACGGCCAGACCATGGCGGGCAAGACCGGCACCTCGCAGGTGCGCCGGATCAGCATGCGCGAGCGCGAGACCGGCGTACGCAAGAACGAGGACCTGCCGTGGAAGTTCCGCGACCACGCGCTGTTCGTCGGCTTCGCCCCGGCGGAGGCGCCGCGCTACGCCGTCTCCGTGATCGTCGAGCACGCCGGCGGCGGCTCCCGGTTCGCGGCGCCGATCGCCCATGACGTCATGCTGGAGACCCTGCGGCTCGACCCGTCCCGGCGGCGCACACCCGATGAGTTGGCGGCGATCCGCGAGGCCCCGCCGCCCACCGCCGCCGAACGGCGCCGCCGGGCCGAGGCGAAGGCCGCTGCCGCCGCCGCGCTGGCCGAGGCGACAGCCGAGACCGCGGCGGAGGCCGCCGAAGGGTCACCGGGCCAGGGAGGCAACGGACAATGATCGGGGACGGCCTGATGACGGCGCGGCTGCGCCGCGGCGAGATGACCCTGGGCGAGAAGCTGTGGCAGGTGAGCTGGTCGCTGCTGCTGCTGATCGGCGCCCTCGCCGGCATCGGCGTGGCCATGCTCTATTCCGCCGCCAACGGCAACATGGACCCGTGGGCATCGCGTCACATCGCCCGGTTCAGCGTCGGGCTGGCGCTGCTTCTGGTGGTGGCCATGGTCGATATCCGACAATGGATGCGCTACGCCTATTGGCTCTACGCCCTGGCCCTGGTGCTGCTGGTGGCCGTGGAGGTCCGCGGCACCATCGGCATGGGGGCGCAACGCTGGATCGACCTCGGCGTGTTCCAGCTCCAGCCCTCCGAGCTGATGAAGGTGACGCTGGTGCTGGCGCTGGCGCGGTTCTTCCACGGCGCCGACCTGGCCGATACCGGGCGGCCGCTGTATCTCATCCTGCCGACGGTGCTGGTGCTGGTTCCGGTGGCGCTGGTGCTGAAGCAGCCGGACCTGGGCACGGCCCTGATGATGCTGGCCGGGGCCGGGGTGTTGTTCTTCGTCGCCGGGGTGCGGCTGTGGATGTTCGGACTCGTGGTCGCCCTCGGCCTGGCCGCCATTCCGGTGGCGTGGCAGGTGCTGCACGATTATCAGAAACAGCGCGTCCTCACGTTCATCAACCCCGAGCGTGACCCGCTGGGGGCCGGCTACCACATCCTGCAGTCCAAGATCGCCCTGGGATCGGGCGGCCTGACGGGCAAGGGCTTCCTGGAGGGCACCCAGAGCCACCTGAACTTCCTGCCCGAGAAGCAGACCGATTTCATCTTCGTGATGCTGGCCGAGGAGTTCGGCATGCTGGCCGGCATGGGCCTGCTGCTGCTGTACGTGCTGGTGCTGACCTACGGACTGGCCATCGCCCTGCGCGCCCGCAACCATTTCGGCCGGCTGGTCGCCATCGGGGTGACGTTCACCTTCTTCCTCTATGTGTTCATCAACGTCGCCATGGTGATGGGCCTGATCCCGGTGGTGGGGGTGCCGCTGCCGCTGGTCAGCTACGGCGGCACCGCCATGATGACCCTGATGCTGGCCTTCGGCCTGCTGATGAGCGTGTGGGTCCATCGCGATGTCCAGATCGGCCGCCGCGGCGCCTATGACGATGGCTGACGGTGCGCCGCCCCACCCTCGCCCCGCCCCCCGTCCCGTCCTGGGGGTAACCATCGCTTAAGCCCGCCCGCGCATACTCCCGACCAGGGAGCGCACCCGCGCGGCGGGCGCGCGACGGCTGAATACCGCTCGGAGGCTTCGATCCATGGCTGTGCCCCAGGAGACGCGCGACAACATCGTCGCCATGACGGTCGCGATGTTCAACGCCGCGCCCGGGGCGACCAACTTCTTCGAGTTCGTCTCCTTCATCGAGGACGGCGGCACCCTGCTCCAGCTCGCGGACTCGCTGGTGGCAAGCGAGGCGTTCCAGGGCCAGTACACCGCCGCCACCACGGACGACGAGAAGCTGGCGATCGCGCTCGGCAACCTCGGTTTCCAGGAAGGCTCGGACGCTTTCACCGAGGCCAAGGCCGCCTTTATCGCCAACCTGAACGCCGGCGCCTCGGTGGGCGCGGTGATCCTGGCTGCGGCCGACTACCTGTTCAACAGCGAGACCGTCGATGCCGCCTTCGAGCCGGCGGCGACCCAGTTCCGCAACAAGGTCGAGGTGGCGAGCTACTACAGCACCCAGGTCTCGGAACCGGCCGAGACCCTGGCCGACCTCCAGGCGGTGCTGTCCACGGTCACGGAGGACCTCAACACCGTGGTGGCCGCCAAGCAGGCCATCGACGCCGAAAGCGGCGCCACCGACACCACCTTCGACACGCGCCAGACCGGCACGGCCGAAGACGACGCCCTGACCGGCACCACCGGCGCCGACTTCCTCGACGGCGCCGTCGGCAACGACACCCTGATCGGCACCGCCGGCACCGACAGCCTGATCGGCGGCGACGGCGACGACCTGCTGGACGCCGGCACCGGCAACGACACCCTGACCGGGGATGCCGGCGACGACGTGCTGAGTGGCGGCGACGGCGACGACGATCTGTCGGGCGGCACCGGCGCCGACGAGATGGAAGGCGGCTTCGGCGCCGACACCCTGCGCGGCGGTGACGGCAACGACACCCTGTCCGGCGACGGCGGCGCGGACAGCCTGGACGGCCTCGACGGCGATGACCTGATCCTGGGGGGCGGCGAGGCCGACACCCTGCTGGGGGGGCTCGACAACGATACCCTGCTGGGCGGCACCGGCGCGGACTCCCTGTCCGGCAATACCGGCGACGACAGCCTGGACGGCAACGCCGACAACGACACCCTCTCGGGCGGCACCGACAACGACACCCTGCGCGGCGGCGCCGGGGACGACCTGCTGACCGGCGAGCAGGGCGACGACAGCCTGGACGGCGGCGACGGCGCCGATTCCGTCAGCGGCGGCCTCGGCAACGACACCGTCGGCGGCGGCGCCGGCACCGACACCCTGGCGGGCGGCTCCGGCGATGACCGGTTCGTCTTCGACGCCTTCGGGACCGAGAACGCGGACACGGTCGAGGACTACGGCGTCGGCAGCGATTCCGTGGGCCTGGCGGCGTCGGTGTTCACCCAGATCACCGGCAGCATCGCCGACGTGTTCGTGGTCGCCGCCAACGCCACCGAGATGGACGCCGCCGACGCCGAGGACGGCCAGGTGCTGGTGTTCCGCAGCGACACCGGGGAGCTGTACTACGATGTCGACGTCCCGGTCGGCGACGACACCGCCGACGGCGGCGACGATACGGCCGATGGCGGCGACGATACGGCCGATGGCGGGGACGATACCGCCGGGGGCGGGGATGACACCGCAGGCGGCGGCGACGATACCGCCGGGGGCGGCGACGACACCGCAGGCGGCGGGGACGACACCGCCGACGGAGGCGACGCCCCGCCCAGCGGCCTGCAACTGATCGGCACCTTCACCGTCGACCTGACCGCCGGCGACTTCAGTCTGATCTGAGGGCCGATCCCGCCTCGCCCCGCGCCAGCGCCTCCACCCAGGCGATCTGGCGCGGCAGGCACACCGTCTTGAGGTCGTAGGTCGCGCGCGCAAACGCCCGCGCGGCCTGCCCGAGCCGCCGCCGGCGGGGCGCGTCGGCCAGCAGGTGCGTGACCCGGTCGGCCAGGCCGTCGACGTCGAAAAAGTCGACCAGAACCCCGGTCTCGTCGTCGCGGATGGCCTCGCGCAGGGGTGCCGTGTCGCTGGCGACGATGGCGCAGCCGGCGCTCATGGCCTCCAGCAGCGACCATGACAGCACGAACGGGTACGTCAGGTAGACGTGCACCGTGGACAACTGCAGCAGCCCCAGGAAGTGCGTGTAGGAGACGTTGCCCAGAAAGTGCACCCGCGCCCAGTCGGCGTCACGCATCCCGGGGCGCACCTCTTCGATGAACCGCGCCTTCCAGGTGCCGTCGGGCGGGCGGGCGCCGTAGCTCACCCCATCGCCACCCACGATCAGCACCCGCGCCTTCGGCCGGTTGCGCAGCAGCGCCGGCAGCGCCCGCATGAAGATGTGGTAGCCTCGATAGGGCTCCAGGTTGCGGTTGACGAAGGTGACGACCTCATCCTTCGGCGTCAGGGTCAGCGACCGGTTCAGGGTCATCGACACCGTGGGGTTGGGCGCCACCTGGTCGGTGTCGATGCCGTCGTGGATGACGGCGATGCGGTCGCGCAAAGCGGGCGGGAAGGTCTCGGCCTGCCACTGCGTCGGCGCCAAGCCGGCCGTCGCCCGCGCCATGCTCAGCTCGAAGGTGAGATTTTTCAGCCGCACCCGGCAGACCGTGGCAGGATCGTTGCTTGCGAACTCAGGGTCAAAGCCCACGTCCCCGTTCTGGGCCCTATAGTAGAATTCACTGTAAATCCCGACCGCCGCGGTGGGCCAGACATCCTTCAGGAACAGCATCTCGCCCCAGCCGGGGTGGCCCACGATCACATCGGGCGCGTAGCCCTGCTGGCGCAGCTTAATCCCCGCTCGAAACGTCGCCTCGCCACGAATGGTCTTTGTCTCCAGGTCGGCCACCCAAGGATGAACACCGGGGGTCGACCCGCGCGCAGGCTGCACCCGGTGCAGGCGCACGCCGTCGCGCCTGTCCGGCAGATCGGCGCGCATGTGCAGGGCGGAAACGTCGATGCCGGGCCGGGCCGCCAGGGCCGGTGCCAGGTGCTTGTACTGGCCGGGGTAGTTCTGGTGGACGAACAGGACCTTCATGGCGCGCCGGCCCTCACGGGAAATGCGCCCGCGCCAGCGCTAAAGCCACGCGTGATCTCCCCGCCCAACCTCGCATCGCGGCCAGCACACACCGGTATTCGAGGCTGGGGCGGCGACAGAGGCATGGGCGCGCGATCCCGTTGAAGCCCGACCGGCGTCAGTCGAAGTTGAAGGAAATGTCCTCGGGCGCAAACATCTCCTCGGCACTCGGCAACCGCGCCCGTTCGGCCTCTGCAGCCTTGGCATGCGCTTCGGCCAGACGGCCTAGAACAGAAAGGTTGTTCGAGGCGTAGATTTGCCCGTATGCCAGGTCAAGCGCTCCACTGTCCCGAACCTCGGCCAGCACGGCCGGATCGAGGGCGGCCAGTGCCGTCTCGCTGACGCGAAGAAACCCGTTCAGCGGAATCCTCTGTTCTGCCGCCGTCACGGCGATAGGCCAGTCCTCGAGAAGGCCGTGACGGTCCAGCACCGCGCCGGCGGCGCGCGTCGCCTGCTGGTCGGCCTGCACCTGCTGCAGGAAATTGATGACCTGCTTGAGGAAGCCGGAGGGCTGGCCGTCGTCCTCGAACAGCGCCTTGGCGCCGGGGCCATCGCGCAGGGCGCCGCTGTTTTCGTCCACGCACACGACGTACTTTCCATCGGGTCCGCTTGCCAGCCCAAAAGGATAGCCGCGAAATGCCGCGGGAACGTAGGAACCGAGCCAGCGGCCACCATCCTGCACAAAAAAGTTGCGATCCAGGGTCAGGCCCATCAATGCCACCATGGTCACCCCGCCCTCCTCGCGCCGAAAGGCCACCGGCAGAGCCGGCACGGCCCGTCTCAGCTCGCCGCGCGACAGAACAGCGATGGGTCTTCCGCGCGCGGCCGGATAGCCGGCCACAGGCGTATAGAGACGATGGGAGGGATTGGACGGCTGCAATGGGGTGTACACGGACTCAACGCCTCTTCTTCGTCGACGGAACGGAGCCTACCCGCCGTGAGGACCACACCCGTGGCCTCCTGTCAAGGTTTCCGGCCACACTGGATGGCACAGCGGTTGCTTCTGCAAAGGCACGCAGTTTCTGCCGTTCGTCAGACAGTCCGTTGAGAGGGGCCCGTTCCATGTCCGTCGCGAGTGTCCATGACCCTCAAGCCGCGGCCCAGTACGCTCAAAAGCAGCGTCAGACCACACAAACCCGCTCTGCAGGCGATCTGTTCGCCGAAGCGCTTGGCCGTGTCCGCGCAGCCGACAGCGTCCGCACCGATGCTCCCGGTGCCTCTGAAACGCCGACAGCAGCCCCGGCCACCGCCCCCCCGACAGACGCGCCACCGGCCCCGGCGCCTGCCGCCACCCTGAAGGACGCGGACACCGACGCACGCGACGACCATGGCGTGGACACGGCCTCCGAGGCCGCCGAGGCCTCCGAGGCCTCCGAAGACGAGACGCCTGTGCGATCCGAAGACGACGCCCCCCCGGCCATCGACGGGTCCGCCTACCTTCTCGACCCGTCGGCGCTGGGCGACCGCCTGTTCGCCGCCGAACGCCCCAACATGGCGGAATTCCAGGCGGCCCTGGAGGCGAAGGGCATTGATGCCTCCGTCATGGAGCGTGTCTCGGTCCTGTACAACAACGTCGGCACCCACAAGGACCTGCGCGACTGGGCGGCGATCCTGGAGTCCGACGACCCATTGGCGACCGCGCGTGCGGCGCTGGGCGCCATGTACGCCAGCGGCGATCATAGCATCGCGGGCACCGCCCCGGACGCGCTGGAAGCCGAAGCCCTGGCGCGTCTTGATGCCGAGGGCGAAGCCCAGCAGGGTGACGCCGCCGCAGACGACGAGGACGCGCCGCCCCCGGCAAGATTCGCCGCCCGCTCGGGAAACTTTGCCTGGCTGGAGACCACCACCCTCACACCGAACGAAACCTACGCCCACGGCGGCGGACTCTATCTGATCGACGCCAACAACCGCATTCTCCGCTACGCGGGTCGAGACTCCAGTGAAGTGGCGCGGGCCATCGCCGACTTCGGGCTGGATGCAAGCGCGCTGTCCGGCCTCGCCGACCAGATGTCGACCGCGAACTTGGGCAACAATTACCCATACTGGAAGTCCCCTGAACGGATCGCACTTCGCACGCTCGCGGAGAACGCCAGCCGCATCACGCGCGGTGACTTCTCGTTCCTGGCCGCAGGGGCGGAGGCCACCTCGCCGGCGGAGACCGCCAATACCTTGCTCGGTGCCCAGGAAAGCGCGAACCGATAACCCGGGAGTCCGGGCGTGACATAGAGCCGATTGTTCGAAATCGGAACCGCAGATGCGGTCCGATTTCGAACGTGAATCGGCTCTACAGTATTGATTTTACAGCTGATTATCGCTACAAACCGAAATCGTGCCGCGAGTCCGGTTTGTCGCAATCGGCTGTAGGCCCGTAGGCTCTCGTTTCGAGTCGGCTCCCGATGTCGCCCCCGGGCGTCAACGATGGGTGCCCCTCACGCTTGGTGTTGCGGACCAGGGTTGCCATCCGGGAACCCTCGGGGAGATGCCGGCGAACGCAATCGGCGGAACACAGGCGAGGCGTCCCTCCGCCGACGGCGCAGACCTTGCGGCCAGGCCGGCATGCCGCCGCTCCCGGGCGTCAGATTCCCGGTCCGTGCGCAGGCGCCTCAAGGGCGCGCAGGAGTGGGCCAAGATGGGCCTCGTACCGATGCCACTTCGCCACAGAGGACGTGTACACGCGTCGCCGGACCTGCGACATGCTGGCCGTCCGGATCGGTCGATCCGTAGTGTGGAATGAGAGGCATCCCGGTTCGAACGGGAGGCCACAGGCATCCAGAAGGGCCGGGATTTGGACCTCGGGCTCCCGCACGAGATCCTCGTAGACGACGGTATGGATGGGGATGGGCAGGACACGGGTCCAAAGCCGCATGTAGTCCTGATAAAGGCGGTACTGATGGCCGAGGTCAGCAAGGTCATCCGCGTAGGCGTGGCCAAATCCGAACGGTTGGAAGAAACACGACAGGCAGGTATCCACGGGATCGCGAACGCAGTTGATGATCGTCGCGTTCGGGATCAGCAGCGCCGCGAGCCACAGGTGCTCGTAGTTGTGCGGCATCTTGTCCGTCACCCGCGCGGACCCACCTGATACGGTCTTAAGGGTGTCCAGGTACGAACGGGCCGCCCAGTTGATCCGCGATCGGCCTTCCGGTCCGGCTCCTTGCGCCGCCGCGTCCAGGACGCCGGCGATCACGGGGTGCCGCGCCAACCGACCCAAGGCCGGAAGCTCGCCGGCGCCGAAGACCCAGGAATGGCTGGCGAGGATCTGTTCCACCAGCGTTGTCCCCGACCGCGGCATGCCGACGATCAGGATCGGCGTCTGTGACGGGTCGCCCGACGGAGCCAGTGCCGCCACAAAGGCGCGCGTGACGGTGCGCCGCAGATGATCCAGCCGCGCCTCGGCGGCGGCACGATCATAAGGGTGTCCCCGCATGGTCGCCCGGATCCGGTGGGCCGATTTCAGATGCCCAATGGCCTCCTCCGGTTGGTCCAGGCTGTCGAGGCGTCGCGCCAGGGCGAAATGGGCCAGCATGCGATCGTGCGAAGTCCGGCCGGCCTCTTCTGTCAACCGGTCGAGGATCGCGCCGGCCGCCCAGTCGTCCGCCAACCCGCCGCTCAGCGTGGAGAGACGGTACCACGCTTCCGCGTCTTCGGGATCCAGCCGCACCGCGCGCCGCCATGCCACCTCGGCCGCGTCAAGCCGGCCCGCGTCGGCAGCCGTGATCCCCAGGCTGACCCAGGCCGCGGCCGCCGATGGCCGGCGACACAGGGTGTGGCGGTCCACCGCCGCCGCCTCGACGGAGCGTCCTTCGGCGCGCAACAGCACGGTTAGATTGCGGCGCGGCGCGTCGGCCTCCGGCGCCGCATGCAGCGCGCGGCGGAAGGCGTTCTCCGCCGCCCGCGGACGACCGAGCATGCCCAGGGCAACCCCGTAATGCATCCAGGCGTCGGCCCACGCGGGACATTGGATCAAAACCACACGCAAGGCCGCGACCGCCGCGGTCGCATCGTCCAGCGCGGTCAGGCAGATCCCCTTGTTGAGCCAGGCCTGCACCTCATGGGGGGCGATACGAAGCGCCCGATCAAGACTGGACAACGCCTGATGGAGCTGCGGAACGTCCCGCAGCACCGCCCCAAGGTTCGCATATCCCACAGCGGCGGCCGGCTCCAGGGCCACCGCAGCCCGGAAGGCCGTTGCGGCCGCCTCCGCCTTGCCCTGCGTCCGCAACCCGGCGCCGAGCAGGGTCCAGCCCCGCGGATCGGCCGGCCAGCGAGCCGTCACCTCCTGAGCCGCCGCGACGACCGCGCGACAGCGCCCTTCCTCCAGGAGACGGCGCAGCGTCGCCAGGCGGTCCGCCGGGATCGCCTGGCCCTGATAGCGACCGGCGGCATCGCGCGCCCGCTGCTCCAGATCCTGCCACGCGGGGCCGTCGAGCCCACGCGCCCGTGCGGTCGCGACCGCAGCCAGCGCCGCATCGGGTTGTCCAGACGCCAGCAACCCCTCGCACCACGAGCGGCGAAACAGCTCGGCCCCGGGATGCAGGCACAAGGCGCGCCGCAGGCACGCGAGGCCGGCGGTTACACTGCCCTCCCGGACTATCAGCAAGCCCAGATTGTGGAGCGCCTTGGCGTCGGCCGGCGACAGCGTCAGCACGGCCCGGTAGGCGCGCGCCGCGGCACCATGGCGACCAGCCCGATGGTGGGCCAGGGCCGCGCGGAAAAGGGTCTGTGGAGTCCTCACGGGCACTCCTCCAGCGAGCATGGTTAAGCGCCGCTCACGAATTCGCCGACGCCCGCTCAAAGGCCAACGGGGTCTCCAGCGCCTGAAGCAACGGTCCTAAATGCGCCTCATACCGGCGCCACGTCTCGACGGACGTCGTGTACACCCGCTTGCGCACCTGGGCCACGCTGGCGGTCTTGACCGGCCGATCCGTGCGGTGGAAGTCGAGGCATTGCGGCTCGAACGAGAGTTGACAGTCATCCAGAAGACGAGAAATCGCCGCCTTGGGGTCGCTCACAAGGTCCTCATAAACGACGTCATGAATACGCATGGGGAGGACCTGCTTCCACAAACGCATATATGCCTGATAGAGTCTGTAATGATGCCCGAGACTTGAAAGATCATCGGTGTAAGTGTGGGCATTCGTGAAGTTCTGGAAGAAGCAGGACAGACACGTATCAACAGGCGACCGGACGCAGTGCAGCACCGTGGCATGGGGAAACAGCAACGCCACCAACCACAGCAGCTCGAAGTTGTGCGGCATCTTGTCTGTCACACGCTCCGATCCTCCGGACACAAACCCGACGTAGTCGAGATACCGTCGGGCAGCCGTCCGCATCCGGTCCCCGAAGTCGGCCCGCGGATCAGCCGCATCCGCTGCGAGGGTCTGCTGGTCGAACAGGTCGGCCGCGATGTTATTCAGGGCGCGCAGCTCGCCGGCCCCGTACACACGTGAATGGCTCGCCAGCACCTGCTCCGTGAGGGTCGTTCCCGATCGCGGCATGCCGACGATGAAGATCGGGCGCCGTGACGGGTCACCCCACTGCGCCCGCGCCCGAAAATACGCCGGTGTGAAGAGGCTGCGCCGGAACAGAAAACGTGCCTCCTGTGCGGCGGCCTGGTAGGTGTGGCCCCGCACGGCGGCGCGCCACCGGTGCCCGTCGAGATAGTGCGCAAAGGCCGTGTCATGCGCCCCGACGTCCGCGTTCATCTTGCCAAGCGCGAAGTGGAGCAGCACACGATCGGACGGCGGCGTGGCCGGGTCGTCGAGCCGCGTCCGAATCAGGCCGAAGGCGGATTCCGTCGGGCCGGCCCGGGCCAGCATGTACAGGCCGTGAGTCCCTCGCGGATGACCCGGCACCAGCGCCACCGCGCGGCGAAACGCCATCTCGGCAGCGGCGAGGTCGCCCGCCGTCTGAAGACACAGCGCCAGCGTTACCCACACCTCCGGCACGTCGGGCGCCAGCGTCGCGGCCCGGCGAGCTGCCCCGACAGCCGCCGTGACCTGCCCCTCTTCACGCAACACGGCGGCATGCACGCGGTGCCCTTCCGCCGCCAGCGGGTCAAGCCGGATCGCCCGGGTGGCGATGGCCGCCGCGCGCCGGCTGAGGCCGCATTCGCTGAGCGCATGAGCCAGACCGACGTATGCGCCGGCATCGGCCGGCCGCAACATGGCCGCCTGCATGTAACAGATCGTGGCGTCCTCAAAGCACCGTTTCTCGGCCAGCACCGCGCCAAGGGTGATGCGGGCTTCGGTCAGACGCGGCGCCAGGGCCAGGGCGCGCCGGCACAGGGCTTCGGCCTGGGCCGGGTCTTGGCGCAGAGCCCCCCCGAGATTGGTCAACGCCTCGGCGTAGGTGGGTCGGATATGAACAGCGTGCCGATAGCAGGCAATAGCCTCGTCGAGACGCCCGTCGTCCCGCCTCAGGTTGGCAAGGTTGTTCCAGGCCTCCGCCAGATCCGGCCTCAGGACCAAGGCCATCTCGAACGCGCGTGCGGCCCCCGTCCGACACCCAGCATCAAGCAGGGCATGGGCGAGATTGTAATGCGCCGCCGCATAGGTCGGGGCCACACGCACGGCCCAGGTCAGCGCCGCCACCGCCGCGTCGGGCCGTCCGGCCGCCTGCAGGGCGGTTCCCAGATTGTTCAGCGCCTGCGCATGCGTCGGATGCAGGGCCAGGGCCGCGCGGTAGGCGGCGGCGGCGTCATCGGGCCGCCCCACGGCCGCCAGACCGTTGCCCAGGTTGAAGGCCGCCTCCGCGTACGCCGGATCCAGCCGCCGGGCGCGCGAAAGCAGATCCAGACCATGGTCGGCCTGTCCGCGCTCCAGCTCCAACACACCCAGGTTGGAAACTATCGCGGCATCACCCGGTGCGAGCGCCACGGCGCGCCGCGCGGCGGCCAGCGCGCCGTCCCACCGGCCCAACCCGCGCCGGGCGGCGGCCAGCACGGTCCACCCGGCCGACGCCGAGGGCTTCAAACGCGTCGCGGCGCGCGCTTCTGCCTCCGCCTGCGCGAAGCGCCCCTCGCGGAGAGCCCGTGCCGCCGCCGTCAGCCGCGCAGCCCCAGCGTCGCCGTCGCCCTCTCCGGTCCGCGCCGCCGTGATGCGCGCCCGCACGGTCCGCGCCGCGACCGGGTCGAGGCCCCGCGACAGGGCTTGCTCCAGAACCCGGGCGGCGTCCGCCACCCGACCGGACCGCAACAGCCCGTCCGCCAGCGAGACCCAGTACTGCCCCGTGTCGGGCGAGACCTCGACGGCCTTCTGGAGATGGGGCAGACCTGCGGCCGCGCGGCCGGTCTGGACCGCAAGGACGCCCAGATTGTGATGCGCCATAGGATCGTCCGCCGCAACCGCCAGCACCGCGCGGTAGCCACGCTCGGCTTCGGCGTGGCGTCCGGCGCGATGGGCCGCGACGGCCTGCCTCAGGGCGTCGGCTGCCTGCTTCGAGGGCTGCGTCATGACGTCCTCGCCGCCAGCCGGCACGCGCCCGGGTCACGCGGGCGCGACAATCCCGAGACGCAGCATGTTATAGAGCTTGCGCCCACGCATCGCGCCCAGGACCTCGTTCAGATCGTCGGCGGTGATGTCCCGGGCCGGCTTCTGACCACCGGGTCCCGGCAGCGGCCGCGTTTCGCTGGCCAAGCGGTCCCGGGCCGCCGGGGGCGCGTCCGCGACCCCCACGTCCACGACGGCCTGCAGCAGGACGGCTTCGAGCGGCGAGACCGGGATGCTCGCGGTGCCTGTCACCGGCGAGACGAGCTGGTTGCCGAGCAGGCGCTCCGCCGCCAGCCGCAGGGTTCGCCGGTTCATGCGCCCGGGGATGGTCAGGCCCGCCACCGTCCCGGGCTCGGGCACGGGCTCGATCGCGCCGGTCCGGCAAGCGACCATCTGATGGGAGGCCAGCAGCCGGACGGCCGCGCGCCGCACCCGCTCGACCGGCTGCCCGCTGGCGGCGGCAACGTCGGCGACGGTCTGGGCCTTGGCGTCGACCGCCGTGATCAGCGCATCGTAGGCCGGGCCCCGGAGCGGGATCCGCGCGTTTCCGGGCGCCTGGATGTGGCGCGTCACACCGTCGGCCGGCATGCGCAGCATCAGGCGCGGCACGGCATCGAGCCACGCGTCGGCCGCGGCGCGATCCGGAGCGCCATCCTTGACGAACACGTCGTGGCGCTGCTGTTCATTGCGGATATAGTCCTTGAGGAGCTCCACCGTTCCGACATCGTCCCGATAGTCCTGGAACGTTGGCACCTGAGCCGCCGGGACCGACAACTCAAGGTCATTCAGCGCCAGTTCCGACCGCGCGGCATAGGTCAACCCGACCGACGCCATCTCCGCGAACATGTCGGTGACGTAGCGGGGCCGGAACCCGCTGGCCATCGCATTGTGAGCGAAATGATCCACACGGTACTCGTCGACCTTGCGGCCGCGGATATAGCCCTGCGCGCCGTTGGCCGCCGGGCGATGCGCTGCCAGGTAGGCCATCCCACGCTTGGCCAGGGCCTCGGTCAGATCGAGACCGCGGCGCGCTCGCTCGCGGCTGTCCTCGCCCGGGCGTGGGGGCGTCAGCGTCTGGATCAGTTTCCACAGCGGCTGTACCGAGACCTTGCCGGGCAGGCAGGTGTACTCGACGTAGAACAGGCCCCCGGCCCGCAGATGGTCGCCCACGAAGCGGCGCGCGGCCTGCGCCTCGTCCTCTTCCAGCCAGGCGTAGATGCCGTTCATGCCGATGAAGTCGAACACCGGCAGGTCGTCGAGGTTCGCCAGGTCGCTGAATCGCGCCTGCACGAACCGCACATTGTCGAGCCCGCAAGCCGCCGCCGTCTCCTGCGCGGTGCGGATGTGGCCGGGGTTGAAGTCGATCCCGACGAACGTCGCGTGCGGGTACAGTTCGGCGAAGGCATTGACGGTGGTCCCGTCGCCGCACCCCAGGTCGCAGTAAGTGAACGCGGCGCTGGGATCGGGCGGCACGACGCCACCCACGGCGGCGGTCAGGGCCATCGACATCGGCGATTGCACACCCACCACGCCGGATCGGAAGTCCACGTCCTGGACGTAGAACCCGCCGTCGCTGGCGTCCGCCTCGCCGCCGGTCCGGCCCCCGAGGCCCGCCGCTTCGCTTTGCATGATCCGTCCCTCAGCCACGTCCGCGTCACCCGCCGACCAGACCGGTCGGACCCGCGATCACATCCCGCAGGCGGCCCGCTCTGTCGGCCTCGCCCAGGGGCTTATAGCCCTCCGCCAGCACCTCTTCAAGCGGCCCCAGGAACGCCTCGTAGCGGCGCCACTTCTCGGCCGACGAGGTGTAGATGCCCTCGCGCACCTGCCGGATCGACGCCGTGCGGACCGGCCTCTGGGTCTCGTAGAAGCGCAGCACGCGGTCGTCCCACGACAGCCCGCAGTGGTCGAGCAGAGCGCGGATGGTGTCCTCCGGCTCCGACACCAGCCTCTGGTAGTTCAGCTCGAAGATCCGGCCCGGGAACAGGTCGTGCCAATGCCGCATGATGCGGTCGTGGTCGTTGAGCATATGGCCGATGTCGCGCAGGTCGTAGGCGAAGCCCATGAGGCCGTAGGCATGCGCGAAGTTCTGGTAGTAGTTGGAAAGGGCGACGTCGCGCGGCTCGCGGTCCAGGTGGATGATCGCCGCATTCGGGAACATCAGCGCGATGAGCCCGACACGATCGAAGTTATGCGGCATCTTGTCCACAACGCGTGCGGCGTCCGCGTTCTGTTCTGCGATCCGGTCCAGATAATACCGCGCCGCGCTCTTCAGCGCCTGTTCGGTCATCGCTTCCATGGCCTTGGGGTAGGCCAAACCGCCCTGCACCACCTTGGGCATTAGGCCCGCAATCTTGGTCACCCAGGGCAGTTCGCCGGCCCCGTAGACCTCCGGATGGCTGCACAGGATCTGCTCGGTCAGGGTCGTGCCGGAGCGCGGCATGCCGACGACGAAGATCGGTCGCGCCGACGGATCGCCCAGGCCCGCCAACCGGTCCACCAGGTCGGGCGTGAAGCAGTCCAGGCTGTCGTCGATGAACCGCCGGTGTGCGCGCCAGTCGTACTTGAGCGCCCGCCGCGCCAGCGCGTTCGCCTTGCTCAGCGCGTCGAACGCCCCGTCATAGTCCTTGCGCTTCTCGCGCACGGTCGCCAGGGTGAACCCGACCCGCGCGCGCGCGTCCGGTTCCAGGAACGGTGCCGCGAACAGCCCCTCGATCGCGGTGATCTCGTGGTCTTCCGCCTTGTAGCCGCGGTTCTCAACCTGCTGAAGCACCGCCATCGGGTTCAAGGCGGCGCCGACCTCGACCTGAGCGGCAGCCTCGTCCAGTCGCCCCAGCGACATGAGGGTGTGCGACAACAGCGCCCGGGCCTCGGCATGGCCCGGGAACCGGTCCACGGTTTCCTCCAGGAGTGCGGCGGCCTCGTCCGCGCGCGCCCGCTCGATCAGAATCTTCGCCTTCAGGACGGGGTACAGCGGCTCCTGCGCCAGCGGCGTGTCCGCCAGCGCGGCCAAGTCGGTCTCCGCCGCCTCCAGGAACCGCGCCTCGATGCGGGCGCGGTTCAGCGCCAGGCGGGTCCAGTCCGGCTCCTCGCGCGCCTCCACCCACTGCTTCAACAGATTGCCGGCGCGGTGATGCTCCTTGCGATCCATGAGAAGCGTGATCAGAAGCATCCGCAGCTCTTCCCGATCCGGGAATCGCTCGATGGCATCCGACAGCGTGGCCTCCGCCTGCGCCCATTGCTCCGCCTGCCGCTGGGCCAGCGCCAGACGCAGATAGGCCTCTGGCGAGTCCACGTCCCGAGACAGCGCCGCGCGGGCTTCCTCCACCAGTTCGTCGCCCCGATCCAGGGCGACGAGCGCCTTCCCGCGCATGTCCCGGGCCATCTGCAACTCGGGCCGCAAGGCGAGCGCCCGGTCGTACAGCCGAACGGCGGCGGCGTGGTCCCCCTCCCGGAACCGCAGCCCACCCAGGTTGGACAGCAACTCGGGCCAGTCCGGCCGCCGGTCCAGGGCCGCTTCCATGGCCTCGCCGGCCTCGTGCAGCCGCTCCAGCGAGAGATACACCGCCCCCAGCCGAGCGTAGACTTCGGGACCGGCATCAACGGCCTCCGCCGCCCGTTTAAGCACCCGCTCGGCGGCCTCGAACCGCCCCGCCATCGACAGCGCCAGCCCGTAGTCCGCCAGCCCGGCGGTATCGGTGAACTCGTGCTCGCCCAAGCGCTCAATCAGCATCGCGCCGTCCTCGGGCCGCCCGGTCAGCACCAGACACACGGCCGCGATGACGACCAACCCGGCGTCGTCGGCAAACTCCAGTTCCGGCGCATCGGCCAGCAGCGCCGCCATGGCATCGACGCGCATGTCCTGTTGCGCCGCCCGCAGACGGTCGCGCAACGTCGGGACGTCGGTCGTCTCGGCGCCCTGGGCGGCGTCGTCCTCCAGCGCATGCTGCACAGCGCCCTCCCTGCCTGATGTGCGCGCCGCCCCTCGGCACCGGCGGCAAGGCGTCACAGATATCAGATCCATCCGTGCGCGCAACCCCGCGACCCGGCCCGGCGCCCCGCCGCGGGATGGCCCGCCGCGCCACGGTTCCGGGCACGCCGTCCGGACGGGCGACGAGTCCTGGCGGGCACGGGGAGGCGGACGAGGACCGCCGACCGCACATCCATGATGAACCAAAAAAAGGTTCATCACGGAATTCCGGGGAAGGCGGCGCGGATCTTGAGGAAGAAGTAGGCGTCATCGCGGAAGCCGTAGGCCATCCGCTTGATGACCTTG
>NZ_JACIGI010000007.1:105862-147204 GCF_014197795.1 Roseospira goensis | reverse complement strand
CCCATCGCGCCTTGAACGGCCTGACCCCGCTCGCGTACCTTCAAAACGCTCTCAAGGAGCCTTCTCCAGAGTCTCAGGCAGCCTGAACCCATACACGGCCGACTCCGGCCTTGCCTTCCCCGACCGTCTTGCTATGGTGCCGCCGTCCGTCGCCGGATCGCAGGCCCCGCCATTCGGGCCGCCGCGGTCCAGACCGTTGCGCCGGGCGACCCCGCGTCCACCGCCGCCCCCGAGGCGCGTTCAGCCGACGCCGGCCCTCGCCCGCCGCGTCCGGGTCCTCCCCCCGGACCGGTGCGCGGCCCCCGGGGGCGCACCCCCACGGACACCCGCCGCCGCGCCGGACGCGGACCGACCGGTCCGTGCCTCCGCCGGCTCCTGGTAGCACGCATCCGCCGCCCCGCCCGGCCCCCTGGGATCCACCCAGACACCCCCGGACGCTCCCGACGACCCGCCTCCGGGTCGGGACCCCGCCGGGCGCGGGGCGGCCGGCCTCGCGAGGGGACCCCCGAAAGGACACCGCCATGGACAAGATCACGGTCAAGAACCCGATCGTCGAACTCGACGGCGACGAGATGACCCGCATCATCTGGGCCTTCATCAAGGACAAGCTGATCCTGCCCTACCTCGACGTCGAGTTGCTGTACTACGACCTGAGCATCCAGAAGCGCGACGAGACCGACGACCAGATCACGGTCGACGCCGCCAACGCCATCAGGCAGCACCGCGTCGGCGTCAAGTGCGCCACCATCACCCCCGACGAGGCGCGGGTGGAGGAGTTCGGGCTCAAGACCATGTGGCGCTCGCCCAACGGCACCATCCGCAACATCCTGGGCGGCACGGTGTTCCGCGAACCCATCATCTGCAACAACGTGCCGCGCTACGTGCCGACCTGGACCCAGCCGATCGTGATCGGCCGCCACGCCTTCGGTGACCAGTACCGCGCCACCGACTTCAAGGTGCCGGGCAAGGGCAAGCTGACCGTCACCTTCCAGCCCGAGGACGGCGGCGAGGCCATCACCCACGAGGTGTTCGACTTCCCCGGGTCCGGCATCGCCATGACCATGTACAATCTGGACGAGTCGATCCGCGGCTTCGCCCGGGCCTGCATGAACTACGGCCTCAACCGCGGCTACCCGGTCTACATGTCGACCAAGAACACCATCCTCAAGGCCTATGACGGCCGCTTCAAGGACCTGTTCCAGGAGGTGTTCGACGCCGAGTTCAAGGACCGCTTCGAGGCCGCCGGCCTGACCTACGAACACCGCCTGATCGACGACATGGTCGCCTGCGCCATGAAGTGGGAGGGCGGCTACGTCTGGGCCTGCAAGAACTACGACGGCGACGTGCAGTCCGATACCGTGGCCCAGGGCTTCGGCTCGCTCGGCCTGATGACCTCGGTGCTGATGACCCCCGACGGCGACGTGGTCGAGGCCGAGGCGGCGCACGGCACGGTGACCCGCCACTTCCGCCAGCACCAGAAGGGCCAGGAGACCTCGACCAACCCGATCGCGTCGATCTTCGCCTGGACCCGCGGCCTCAAGTTCCGGGGCGAGTTCGACGGCACCCCCGAGGTGGTGCGCTTCGCCGAGACCCTGGAGCGGGTGTGCATCGAGACCGTCGAGGCCGGCTTCATGACCAAGGACCTGGCGCTGCTGATCGGCAAGGACCAGCCATACCTGACCACCACCCAGTTCCTCGACAAACTCGACGCGGGCCTGAAGGCCGCGATGGGGTGAGGCCGGCGGCGGCGCTGTCTTGCTGTGAGTGCCGGACCGTCGATGATACAGCCGATTGCGACAAACCGGACTCGCGACGCGATTTCGGTTTGTCGCAATAGAGCAGATCGCGCCAGAATAGAATCGCGCCGCGGTCCGATTTTGGCGCGTAAATCTGCTCTAAAATCAATAATATAGAGCAGATTCACGTTCGAAATCGGACCGCATCTGCGGGCCTGATTTCGAACAGTCTACCCTAAACGGCGGCGACCCATACATTTCGCGCAGATTGCCGCATGATGGCAACCTTGCTATCATGATGGCATCGCGATCATTGGGCTGGAGACGCCATCACATGCCCGCGGTGACCATTCGCAACCTGTCCGCAGAAGCCCACCGCGCCCTCAAGGTCCGCGCCGCGCAGCACGGCCGCAGCGCCGAAGCCGAAATGCGCGCCATCCTGGAGGCGGCGGTTCGCCCCGCCGAGCGCCTTCGCCTCGGGTCCGCCCTGTCCGCCCTGAGCCGGACCGCTGGCCTGACCAACGCCGATCTCGAAACGCTGGACCGAAGCCGCGATAGAACGCCGGCCGTGCCCTTGAGCCTTGTTCAATGATTGTCCTTGACACGAACGTCGTCTCCGAGGCGATGAAGCCCGCACCGGCCCCCGCGGTCCGCGACTGGCTAGACGCCCAGGCGGCCGAAACGCTGTTTCTCACCAGCGTAACCCTTGCGGAGCTGCTGTTCGGCATTGGTGCCCTGCCCGATGGGCGCCGCAAGCAGACCCTCGCCAAGGTGTTCGACGGGCTGCTCAGGCTGTTCGAGAGCCGAATTCTTCCCTTCGATACGCCGGCCGCCCGTCACTATGCCGATCGTGCGGTTGCGGCCCGTACCGCGGGCAAGGGATTTCCAACGCCCGACGGCTACATTGCGGCCATCGCGGCCGCCCATGGCTTCGCGGTCGCCACGCGCGACTCCAGCGCGTTCGCGGCGGCCGGCATTCCGACCATCGACCCGTGGACCGACGGACCGTAGGCGCACGGTCAAGGCCACGCGAAACACCGGGTCGTCCACCCCACCGTGGTGAAGCCGAGTCACCCGGGTTCGCGGGTCGTCCGAGCGATGCTGGCGCCGCGGGGTGTGCTGTCGGTGTCATGGGCGCCGGCCGGCCGACGGAGAGGCCCGTCCTTTCGTCGGCCGGTATGACTTCCGTCTCGCCGTTGCACACGGCAAGATGGGCGCGCCGCGTCGTTTCCTTCCTGCCTTCAGCGACAGGACCCACCCCATGTTCGCCCGCCTGTGGCAATCGTCGATGATCGCGCTGGCCCGCTCGGGCCGCGTCACCCGCGTCATGCAGGGGTCGCGCGCCACCGCCGGCCTGCGCGACCGCTACATCGCCGCCGGTGACCACACCGCGGGCGTGGCCCGGGCGGCGGCCCTTTGGCGGGCGCACGGGCTGCGCGCCTCGCTGTTCTACCTGGGCGAGTACGTCGACGATCCGGCCCTGGTCGACGAGAACGTCGCCGCCAAGCGTGCCGTCGTCCGCGCCCTGGGCGCGACGGACCTGGACGTCCATGTCTCGGTCGACATGACCCAGGTCGGCCACCTGCTGGACCCGGACCTCGCGCGCCGGCACCTCGACACCCTCGCCGCCGACATCCGCGCCGCCGCCGACGCCCGGCCGGGCGTCCATGCCCTGATGCTGGACATGGAAGACGTCTCGGTGGTCGACGCCACCATCGCGTTGCACGACGGGCTCGCCGACCGCGGGCTGCCGGTGGCGCTGACCCTGCAGGCCTACCTCAAGCGCACCGCCGCTGATCTGGCGGCGCAGATAAGGCGCGGCGCCCGGGTGCGGCTCGTCAAGGGGGCCTTTGTTGGCGCCCCATCCTATGCCTACACTCGCCGCGCCGACGTGAAGGCGAACAGCCGCCGCCTGATCGACGCCATGTTCGGCCCGGAGGCCCGGGACCGCGGCTTCTACCCCATCGTCGCCACCCACGACGACCGGCTGATCGCGCATGCCCGCGAGCGCGCCCGGGCCGACGGCTGGGTGCCCGGCACCTACGAGTTCGAGATGCTGCTGGGGGTGCGCGAACCGCTGGCCCGGGCGCTGGCGGCCGAGGGCGAGCGGGTGCGCCTCTATGTTCCCTTCGGCCGCGACTGGTGGCCCTACAGCGTGCGCCGCATCGGCGAGACGCCGGCCAACGCGCTGCTGCTGGCGCGCTCGCTGGTGGGGTAGCGCGGGCTCCCACGCGGGAGCGTGGGAACGCGAAAGACAGGACTCTGGCGCCCCTGCTCCTGCGTGGGCGCCATGCCGCCGCCATCGTCTCGTCGGAGGCTGAGGGCGCCTGAAGCCACCGGAGCCCGCCACCATGCCCGCCCTGCCGCTGTCCCGTCGCCACCTGCTCGCCGCGCTGTCCGCCATCCTGACCACGGGCGTGGCCCTGCCCCGCATCACCCACGCGCAGACAGCGTTCGCGGTCTACGCCGACCCATCGCTGCGGGTCGCCCTGGAGACCATCGTGCCTGTCTTCCGGCAGCGCGAGCGCCATCCTCTGATGCTGGCCTTTGGCGACGTGTCGGGCGCCACAGGCGTGACCGGCGCGATCGTCCACGACGTCCTGATCGTTGCCGGCGCCGCCAACATGGCGCCGCTGGTGGACGCGGGCCAGGTCGAGCCGCCCACCGACCTGCTCGCCAACCGGCTGGCGCTGGTGGCGGCCCCGGGTGCGCCGGCGCCGGCCGCGCTGACCCGGGGCATGGACCTGACGCGGTGGGTCGACCGGCGCCGGCCGCTGGCGATCGTCGACCCAACGCGCAACGCGATCGGGCGGGACGCGCTGGACGCGCTGCGCTTCATCGGCTGGGACGAGGGGGTGTCGCGCCGGGTGCTGACCACGCCGACCGTGGCCGCGGCGCGTGACGCGGTGGCCCGCGGCGACGCCGCGCTGGGGGTGGTGTTCGCCAACACGGCGGCACGCGATGCGGAGGTGCGGATGGTGGGCGCCTTCCCGCCCGACGCTCACGCCCCGATCGTCTATCAGGTCGCGGTCAAGGCCGGCACCCCGGCGGATGCCCCGGCGCGCGCTTTCGTCCACGCCCTGTACGGCGAGACCGCGCGGGCCGCCTTCCTGGCCGATGGGCTCAAACCGCGCGTTGCGCGCTAACCATCGGCGACTGAACCCGACGGCTCCGGCGGCCGTTCGCCGTCCGCCACCGCGATCCCCAGCAGGGTGAGCGCATAGGCCAGCGGGGTCGCATCGTCCAGCACCGGCGGCGGCGCCAGCGCGTGGTCCTCAAGCTGCACCCACCCGGCCTCGCAGAACGCGGCGACCGCCCGGCGCAACCAGCCGGGCCGGGGTTCGGGCGGGCCGTGCTCGGCGATCACCTCGGCGAGGTCGCGAAAGTGCGGGCCGGGCAGGCGGTCCTCGGCGCGCAGGGTGGCGAGCAGGGCGGCGCGGTAGGCCGCGAAGGCATCGGCATCGGTCATGGCCCCCAGGGTAGCCCGGCGCGCCCCGCCCATCCAGCTTGCCACGCCGCATGCGGCCGGCCACACTCCCGGCGCACCGACACCACAGGGGGCAGGAGACGATGGCGACGACCGAAACGACCGGGGTGGACGCGGCGACGGCGGAGGCCGAAGGCTCGGGCCTGTCGCCCTGGTCGGCGCTGGTCGGGGTGCCCGCCGTCGACGTCGCCCGGCACCCGGCACCGATCACGGCCGAGATCGCCCTGCCCGGCTCCAAGAGCTACTCCAACCGCGCCCTGCTGTGTGCCGCCATGGCCGAGGGCCGGTCCACCCTGCGCGGTCTGCTGCGCTCCGATGACAGCTATTGGTGCATCGACAGCCTGCGCCGCCTGGGCGCCCGGGTCGCCGTCGACGGCACCACGGTGGAGATCGACGGCCTGGGCCGGCGCCGTCCCCGGCCCGAGGCGCGGCTGTACATCGGCTCGGCCGGCACCACGGCGCGCTTCCTGCCCGGCCTGCTGGCCGCCGGCGGGCCGGGCCGGTTCACCATCGACGCCAGCCGACAGATGCGCGGCCGCCCGATGGCGGCGCTGCTGGCGGCGCTGCGCGCCCTGGGCGCCGACATCACCTGCCCGGAGACCCCGGAGGCGCCGCCACTGGAGATCGTCGCCCCCTCGCTGCTGGGCGGACCGGTCACCCTGTCCGGCGCCCTGTCCAGCCAGTTCATCAGCGGTGTGCTGCTGGCCGGGCCGCTGGCGCTCAACGGCGTGCATGTGCTGATCGCGGACCACGTGGTGCAGAAGGACTACGTGGCCATGACCCTCGACATGATGGAGACCTTCGGCGCGGTCCTGGAGGCCGACCCGGACCTGATGGACATGCGGGTGGAGCCGGGCGGCTACCGGCCGGCGGACGTGGGGCTGGAGGCCGACGCCTCGACCGCCACGTATTTCTTCGCCCTGGCGGCGGTCACCGGCGGCCGGGTCACGGTGACCAACGTGGGCACGGCCACGCGTCAACCCGACCTGCGCTTCATCGACGTGCTGGAGCGCATGGGCTGCGCGGTCGCGCGCGAGCCCCAGGCCGTGACCGTGACCGGCCCGGCCGGCGGGCGCCTGACCGGCGGCTTCGACGTGGACATGCAGCCGCTGTCGGACGCCACCCTGACCCTGGCGGCGATCGCCCCCTTCGCCGACGCCCCGGTGGCGATCCATGGCGTCGAACACATCCGCAAACACGAAAGCGACCGCATCGCGGTCATCTGCGCCGCCCTGGCATCCCTGGGGATCGGCGTGGAGGAGCGCCCCGACGGCCTCACGGTGCACCCCGGCCGCCCGACCCACGGCGACCTCGCGACCCACGACGACCACCGCGTCGCCATGGCGCTGGCGGTGCTGGGGGTGGCGGCGGAGGGGGTCAGGCTGCGCGACCCCGGCTGCGTGTCCAAGACATGTCCGCCGTTCTTCGACCTGCTGGCCGGGCTCGGGGTCGGGGTCAGCCGGGTCCCGGCTCCTTGAGCGTCAGCGGCAGCCCGGCGGCGATGAACAGCACCCGCGCGCAGGCCGCGGCCATGCGCTGGTTCAACAGCCCGGCCTCGTCGCGGAAGCGCCGGCCCAGCGGCGTGTCCGGCACCAGCCCCAGCCCGACCTCGTTGGCCACCAGCACCACGGGCGCCGTCCGCGCCGCCAGGGCGCGTTCCAGCCGCCCGGTCTGGCGCTCGATGTCGAGACCGTCGAGCAGCAGGTTGGTGAGCCACAACGTCAGGCAGTCGACCAGCACCGGCACCCCGGCCTCGGCGTCCAGCGCCTCCGGCAGCGCCACCGGACATTCGACCGTGCGCCAGGCGTCGCCGCGCCGCGCCCGGTGGCGGCGCAGGCGGTCATCCATCTCGGCGTCGTCGCCCCAGGGCCGGAAGGTCGCCAGGTAGACCGGCGTCGCGCCCGCGGCCCGCGCGGCCTCCCGCACCAGGGTCTCGGCGTGGCGGCTCTTGCCGGAGCGGGCGCCGCCCAGGATCAGGGTGCGCATCGGGCTGCTCATGGCGCCGCTCATGGCGTCATCAGGGTGTTGACGCAGCCGACCCGCCAGCCGGCGCAGGGGCTGCCGTCGAGCCGGTCCAGCCGGGTCAGCGACAGCGGTTCGACGGCGAAGCGCAGGGCGTGCGCCGGGTCCAGGTCGAGCGCCACCGCCAGCGCCGCCCGCACGGTGCCGGCGTGGACCACGGCGACGATGTCGCGCCCGGCATGGGCCGCGCTCAGGCGCTCCAGGGCGGCGCCGACCCGTGCGGTGACGGCGGCGAAGCTCTCGCCCTCGGGCGGGGCGCGGTGGGCCGGGTCGGTCCAGAACGCCGCCAACTCCGGATCGGGCGGATCGACGCTCGCCAGGCCGCCCCAGGTCAGCCCCTCCCAGGCGCCGAAATGCTGCTCCTGGAGATCGGGCTCCTCGACCGCGCGCGGCAGCCGCAACCCGGCCGCGGCCAGCGCGCGCGCCGTCTGGCCGGTGCGCCGCAGGGGCGTGGTCAGCAGCACGGCATGGGGCGGCAGCAGGCGGGCCAGCGCCTCCAGGTCCTCGACGTCGCCGCAGTGGGCATCCGGATCCGAGCGGCCAATGATGCGGCCTTCGGGATCGGGCACCGGGGCATGGCGCAGCAGCCACCAGCGCGTCAGCGCCGGGTCGGTGACCGGATCGGGTGTCGGTGTCATGGCGGTCGGTCCCCCCTTGTGTCCCCCGGTCAGGCCCAGACGGCGGCCAGCAGCGCCAGGGCCGTGCATTCCACGATCAGGATGGCGGCGCCGATGACGTCGCCGGTGTAGCCGCCCAGGCGCCGCCGCGCCAGCCCGGCCAGCCAGACCAGCGGCCCCAGCGCGGCCAGCAGCCCGAGCAGCGTCGCCGCGCCCTGGTCGCGCCCGGCGCCCAGCAGCAGGCCCCCCAGCAGCGGCAGCGCCAGCGCCACCGCCACCCCCGCGCCGTCGGGCCGGCCCGCGCCGGCCCCCACGCCGTCGCCGCGCGCCGGGTCGCACAGCCGGGTGAACAGCGGCCCGGCGCCGCGCCCCAGCGCCGCCGCCAGCACCCAGGCCGGCAGCGCGCCCGCCCACCATGGCCCGGCCGCCTGGAGGAGCTGGGTCAGCGCCGCCACCCGGATCCCCAGCGTCATCACCACCGCCACCACCCCATAGGTGCCGATGCGGGAATCGCGCAGGATCTCCAGCGAGCGGGCGCGGTCGCGGCCGCTGCCGATGCCGTCGGCGGTATCGCCGACACCGTCCTCGTGCAGGCAGCCGGTGAACAGGGTCGCCGCCCCCACCGCCAGCGCGGCCGCCAGCAGCGGCGCCGCCCCGGCCGCCAGCGCCGCCCCGGCCACCGCCCCGCAGGCCAGCCCCAGCAGCACACCGGCCAGCGGAAACGCCCAGGCGGCGCTCATGAGCGGGTGCGACCAGTCGGCCCGGACCCAGGGCAGGCGGGTCAGGAACACGATCGCCAGGTGGACCTCGTTCAGGCGCCGGGACAGGACGGGCGGCAGCGGCGACGACGCCATGGGGTGATTTCTCCGTCGCGTTCGGGTAAGGCAAGGGGCTCTCCTACCCCATCCCTCCCCCCCGACACCAGGACCAAGCCGACCATGCCGACCGCGCCGCTGCCCCCCGTCGCCTCCCTCGAAGCCGTCCGCACCCTGGCGCACGATCTTCCCGGACCGGACACCGCGGCGCACGCGGCGGCGGTCGCGCGCGAGCCGACGCTGACCAAGCCGGCCGGCTCGCTCGGCCGCCTGGAGCCTGTCGCGGCGTGGCTGGCGGCCTGGCAGGGGCGCCATCCGGCGCGCGTGGAGCGGGTGCGCTGCGTCGTCTTCGCCGGCAACCACGGCGTCGCCGGACGCGGCGTCTCCGCCTTCCCGCCCGAGGTCACGGTGCAGATGGTGGCCAACTTCGAGGCCGGCGGCGCCGCCATCAACCAGCTCTGCCGCGCCCACGGCGCCGACCTCCAGGTGGTCCCGCTGGCGCTGGATCGCCCCACGGTGCCCTTCGACACCGATGCCGCCATGACCGAGGCCGAGGTGGTGGCGGCCCTGAACGCCGGCCTGACCCTGGACCTGTCGGACACCGACCTGCTGATCGTCGGCGAGATGGGGATCGGCAACACGACCGCCGCCGCCGCCCTGGCCCTGGCCCTGTTCGGTGGCACCGCCGGTGACTGGGTGGGGCGCGGCACCGGCCTGGACGACGCCGGTCTGGCCCGCAAGCGGTCCGTCGTCGAGGCCGCGCACCGGCACCACGGGTTCACCCTGTCCGACCCGCTGGAGGCCCTGCGCCGGGTCGGCGGGCGCGAACTGGCGGCGATGGCCGGGGGCGTGCTGGCGGCGCGCCATGCCCGTGTGCCGGTGCTGCTGGACGGCTTCATCTGTTGCGCCAGCGCGGCGGTCTGGCAGGCGATGACCCCGGGCGGCCTGGATCACGCCCTGGCCGGGCATGTCTCGCAGGAGCCCGGTCACCGGCGCCTGCTGGCGGCGATGCACAAGGATCCGCTGCTCGACCTGGGCATGCGCCTGGGCGAGGGCAGCGGGGCGGCGGTGGCGCTCGGGGTGGTGCGCGATGCGGCGGCCTGCCATGCCGGCATGGCGACCTTCGCCGACGCCGGCGTGAGCGGCGCCGGAGACGGGACCCGGGACGCGGCGTCATGACGCCGGGGCGGACCACGGGGCGGACCACGGGGCGGACCACGGGGCGGTCGCGCTGGGGGCCGCTGGCCCGCCTCGGGGACTGGCCCTACCTGCTGCTGTTCCTGACCATCTCGTTCTGGTCCGGCAACGCCATCGTCGGCCGCGCCGTCAGCGGCCACGTGCCGCCGGTGGGGCTGGCGTTCTGGCGCTGGACCCTGGCGGGGCTGATCGTGCTGGCCTTCGCCTGGCCCCGGGTGCGGGCGGAATGGCCGGTCATCCGCCGGCACTGGCGCATCGTGCTGCTGCTGTCGGGCCTGGGCATCGCGGTCTTCAACACCTTCCTGTACATCGGCCTTCAGGACACGCAGGCCATCAATGCCCTGCTGATCCAGACCGCGATGCCGGTGCTGATCATCCTGTGGGGCTTCGCCGTCTTCCGCGAACGCGCGACGGGCTGGCAGGTGCTGGGCCTGGTGGTGTCGCTGGCCGGGGCCGCCGCCGTCATCAGCCGCGGCGATCCCGGGGTGCTGCTGGGGCTGGAGTGGAACATCGGCGACGTCTGGGTGCTCGGCGCCGTGGCCTGCTACGCCGGCTACACGGCGCTGCTGCGGCTGCGCCCGGCGATCTCGGCGTCGGTGTTCCTGGCGGTCAGCTTCCTGACCGGGGCGGCCATGCTCTTCCCGGTCTACCTGTGGGAACTGCTGGGCCAGGGCCGCACCATGCCGCTGGACCTGGAGGCGCTGGCCGCGATCGCCTACGTGTCCGTGTTCCCCTCGATTCTCGCCTATGCCTGCTTCAATCGCGGGGTCGCAATGGTGGGCGCCACCGTGGCCGGGCAGTTCATGTACCTGCTGCCGCTGGTGGGCGGGCTGCTGTCGGTGGTGTTCCTGGGCGAGCGCCTGCTGTGGGCGCATGGACTCGGTCTGGTGCTGATCGTCTCCGGGCTGTGGCTGGCGGCGCGCGGTCAGCCACGGCGATGAACCGCCGGCCCGGCCCGGAGTCGTGGCCCTGATCTCGAAAATTCGAACCCCTTACGTGTCGTTGGCGACGCGAACCAACCTACGGCGGTCGGGCGCCCCGGCACCGCAGGCCGCGCGGATATCGCAGCCGTTCAGAACCGCGACCCACGTCGCCTTGCGCACCAGCGGATTGGAACCGTCGCCGCCGGCGGTGCAGGCCGCCAGCCCAAGGGCGCCCACACCCAAGACAAGGCCAAAACACCGGCGCCGCCCGGCCCTGGTCACGACATCTTGGGGCCGCCGTCGCAGACCCGCCCAGGAGTCGCGGATACCGACAATGCGAGACATCGGCCCTGTCCCAGGCACCGCCATTTGGGTCGCCACGCTATACGATTCCTTGTGTAAAACGAAACGCCTATGGACAAGCACTCACCGATTTTCTATGCTGTGCAGAGTTTCATATTGAATCCGCTCTAATTTTCCGACCGCGTTTGTCGGGCGGAGGGAGCGGCCGGAGCCGTGGCGCCGCGACAGTCACCCTGGTCACGCTGGGGGGCCTTGGGGAAACCCTGGGAGAGCCCTGGGAAGAGCACCGGGGGTCGTCGCGGCCTTGATCGACAGGAGAGGCTTTCGTGTCCACGCCGCCGCCCCGCGCCCGCCTGGCGCCGCCTCGCCGCCTGGCCCGGCTCACTGCCGCCGTGGCCGTGCTTGTCGGTCTCACCGTCATGATGCCTGGCGAGGCCCTGGCGCGCTACGCCTCGATCGTGGTCGACGCCGCCTCGGGCCGGATTCTGCACGCCCGCGACGTCGACAACCGGCTGTATCCGGCGTCGATGACCAAGATGATGACGCTGTACCTGCTGTTCGAGGCCATCGACACGGGGCGGTTGTCGATGGAGTCGCGCCTGCACGTGTCGACGCGGGCGGCCGGGCAGCCGCCGTCCAAGCTCGGGCTGCGCGCCGGCTCCACGATCGCGGTCAAGGACGCCATCCGGGCCCTGGTCACCAAGTCGGCCAACGACGTCGCCACCGTGGTCGCGGAGGCGCTGGGCTCCACCGAGGTCAATTTCGCCCGCCTGATGACCCAGAAGGCGCGCGATCTGGGCATGCGCCGGACCAGTTTCCGCAACGCTTCGGGCCTGCCCAACAGCGGCCAGAAGAGCACCGCGCGGGACATGGCCGTGCTGGCGATGTCGCTGATGCAGCACTTCCCGCACCACTACCACTTCTTCTCGACCACGGCCTTCCGCTACAACGGCCGCACCTACGGCACCCACAACAACCTGATGAAGCGGTATCCCGGCGCCGACGGTCTCAAGACCGGCTACATCCGCGCCTCCGGCTTCAACGTCGCCTTCTCGGCCACCCGCGCCGGACGCCGCCTGGTCGCGGTGGTGTTCGGCGGCCGCAGCGCGCGCAGCCGCGACGATCACATGGCGGAGTTGATGGACAAGGGCTTCCGCCTGGTCACCCAGGCCAGCTACAGCCCCTATGCCACCGGCCAGCGGGTGCGCGTCGTCGCCCGCCCGGACCTGCCGTCCGGCGTCACCCCGCTGCCGCCGGCGCTGCCCCCGGGCAAGATGGGCGAGACCCGGGTGGCGGGCCTGAGCACCGTGATCCCGCGTGTCATCTCCTCGCTGCTCGACCAGCCCAAGCCGGCCGCCAGCGCCCATGTCACGCCAGTCCCGCCGGCGGCGCCGGGCGGTGCGGGCGCGGCCGGGGGGACGGAAACCGTCCAGGGGTCGGCCCGCGGCGCGACCACGACGGCGGCGCTCGACACCGGCCCCGACCAGGGCGGAACCTGGGGCGTGCAGGTGGGGGCCTTCAGTTCCCTCAACGCCGCCGAGCGGGCGGCCCACGACGCCGCGCGCCTGCTGCGCGACGGCCCCGCCCCGATCCGGGTGCGCGTGATCCCGCACACGGTCGCGGACGGCAAGCTGTACCGGGCCCGCCTGCTCGGCATGGGGACGGAGAGCCAGGCCCGCGCCGCCTGCCGCGACCTGCGGGCGCGCGAGCGGTCGTGCCTGGTGGTGGTGCCGACCGGCTGGACGGTGGCGGCCCGCTGAGACCGCCCCCGGATCGCTTTCAAAACGGCATCGCGATCGCACGACGGCGCCGCATTTCCGCCATCGCCGGCCCTCAGGGTGCGCGGTCAGTCTCCGCCCCGCGCGCCCAGGAGCCCGCCGCATGACCCGCCGCCTGCCCCGCCGCTCCCTCCTTCTGGCCGCCGCCGCGTGGCCGCTGCTGGCCGCTCACCCGCGCCCCGGTCATGCCGCCGCCCCACCCCCGGATGCCGCCACGGCCCTGATCGGGACCTACCAAGCGGCCCTGCTGGACGTCATGCGGCGCGCCGAGAACCTGGGTCCAGGCGGCCGCGCCGAGGCCCTGGACGGCCCGGTGCGCGCCACCTTCGCCTTCGACCGCATGGCCCGCGCGGCCGCCGGCAAGGCCTGGCGCGCGGCCGACGCGGCGACCCGGGCCGCCATGGTGGAGTCCTTCGCGTCCTACTCCGTGGCCGTGCACGCCGACCGCTTCGACGGCTTCAGCGGCGAGTCCTTTGCCATCGACGGCACCGCGCCCGGCCCCGCCGGCACCACCCTGGTCAACACCCGCATCGTCCGCCCCGCGGACGACGACGTGCCGATCACCTACGTGGTCGCCGACACGGCCGACGGCGCGCGCGTCGTCGACGTGCTGCTGGAGGGCTCGATCAGCGAGGTGGCCCTGCGCCGGTCGGAATGGGCGTCGATCGGCGCGCGCGACGGACTGCCGGGCCTGATCGCGGCCCTCGACCGCCAGGCCGAAACGCTGCTGGCGAAGGGATAGGTGAGGACCGCTCGGGCCGCCCGGTTCTCGCGCGGTCAGGCCGCGCGGTGTCCGTCGCGCTCGATCCAGCCGCCACCCAGCACCCGCGCATCATCGTAGAACACACACGCCTGACCGGGCGAGATGCCGCGCGCCGGGTCGTCCAGGGTGACGGCGGCGCGGTCGTCGGCGAGCGGCGCCACCGTCGCCGGCACCGGATCGAAGGTGTTGCGGATCTTCACCCGCACCCGCACGCCCTCGGCCGGCATGGCCGCCCCGGCGCCCAGCCAGTTGACCGCGCGGATCGTGAACACGGTCCGGCCCAGCGCCGCCTTGGGGCCGACCACGACGCGGTGGCGCACCGGGTCCAGCCGCAGCACGTACATCGGTTCGGCGGTGCCGCCGATCGCCAGCCCGCGGCGCTGCCCAACGGTGTAGTGGATGATGCCGGCGTGGCGGCCCAGCACCCGGCCCTCGGTGTCCACGATATCGCCGGGCTCCAGCGCGCCGGGGCGCAGCCGCTCCACCACCCGCGCATAGTCGCCGCCGGGCACGAAACAGATATCCTGACTCTCGGCCTTGTCGGCCACCGCCAGGCCGTAGCGCGCCGCCAGCGCCCGGGTGCGGGCCTTGTCCAGCCCGCCCAGGGGGAAACGCAGCCGGTCGAGCTGATCGCGCGTGGTGGCGAACAGGAAATAGCTCTGGTCCTTGCCGGCCTCGGCGCCGCGCCACAGCTCGGCGCCGTCCGGCCCCACGCGGCGGCGCACGTAGTGTCCGGTGGCGAGGACATCCGCGCCCAGGTCGCGCGCCGCCCCCAGCAGGTCGCGAAACTTGACCGTCTGGTTGCAGAGCACGCAGGGCACCGGGGTCTCGCCGCGCACGTAGCTGTCGGCGAAGCGGTCCATGACGTCGCGGCGGAACGCCCCCTCGTAGTCGAGGACGTAGTGCGGCACGCCGAGTCGGTCGGCCACCCGGCGGGCGTCGTGGATGTCCTGGCCGGCACAGCAGGTGCGACCGCCGGGAGTCGCCTGGCCGTGATCGGTGAGCTGCATGGTCAGGCCGACCACCTCCCAGCCGGCGTCGGCCAGCACGCCGGCGGTCACCGAGCTGTCGACTCCGCCCGACATGGCGACGACGGCGCGCCGCCCCCGCCCCGGTTCCACGTCGGCCCCGAGGTCGTCCAGGACGGGACGCGCCACCGTCGCGCCCAGGGCCGGCTCAGTCCGCAAGCGTCAACCCCATCTGCCAGAAGTCGGCCTCCAGGCGCGTCGCCTGGCGGAAGGTGTC
Source organism: Roseospira goensis (assembly GCF_014197795.1). GTDB lineage: Bacteria > Pseudomonadota > Alphaproteobacteria > Rhodospirillales > Rhodospirillaceae > Rhodospira > Rhodospira goensis. The sequence continues at coordinate 132,318 of NZ_JACIGI010000007.1, read as the reverse complement.
GACCAGCCCGGGCATGCGGCCGGGGCCGCCGCGCTCGACCATCAGGCGGTCCATGGTCTCGACCGCGTCACGCGCCACCTGACGGTAGCCCGCGCCGCCATACTCGCGGATCCAGGCGCCGTAGGGATGATCGTCGTCGATACCGTCGATCAGGCGGGCGCCGATCTCGGCGTAGCCGATGATGCAGGGCGACAGCGCCACCACCAGGTCGAGCAGGTCGCCGGCGAGGCCACGCTCCAGCACGTAGCGGGTATAGGCCATGGTGGCCTTGGATTCGGGCAGTCGCTCCAGGTCCTCGGGCGAGAGGCCCCAGGACTGACAGTAGCGCACGTGCAGGCCCATCTCGTCGAGGATGGCCGCCATGCCGGCGCCCATGCGGCGCATGTCCTCCAGCGATTCGCTCTTGAACACGCCCAGGGCATAGGCACGCGCGAAATGGATCAGGAACAGGTAGTCCTGGCCCATGTAGTGCCGAAAGCACTCCTGGCGCAGGGAACCGTCGGCCATCCGGCGCACGAACGGATGGTCGAGATAGGCGTGCCACTCCGGCCAGCAGGCGTGACGCAGGCGCGCGAACAGGCTGTCGGCCGCCGCCAGGCCGGGCACGGCCTCGGGCGTCTCCGGGGGGGCATCCGTGTGAGCGTCCGTGTAGGCGTCCGGGCGCTCGCCGGCGGCTGTGGCGGTGGCGATGTCCTCGGAATCCTCGGGCATGACGGGGCTCTCTCAGGGTGTGATCTGTCGGGGGCGCGGGACGGCGGGCCGGGCTCACAACATGGCGTTGCGGGTCTCGGCCGGCAGCCGCACGACGAGGCCGTCGAGGTCGTCGCTCATGATGATCTGACAGCCCAGGCGCGAGGTGCGCTCCAGGCCGAACGCCAGGTCCAGCATGTCCTCCTCGTCCTCGGTCGGTTCGGACAGCTTCTCGAACCAGGCCGGATCGACGATCACATGGCAGGTGGAACAGGCGAGCGAGCCCTCGCAGGCGCCCTCCAGGTCGATGTTGTTGCGATGGGCCGCTTCCATCACGGACAGACCGGCCGGCACCTCCACCTCGTGGCGGGTGTCGTCCCGGTCGATGAACACAAGCTTCGGCATGGGGCGGCGATCTCCTGTCAGCGGCGGCGGTTCGGGTCCGGCTGCGGCGGCGGCCCGGCGTCCGGACGGTTCGGGACCGCATGGATAGCGCCCGGGCCGGCGACTCGCAAGGGCAGCGCCCGACAGCACGACCCGGCGCGCCGGCCCGTCGTGGTTCAGAGGTAGGGCGCCGGCGGTGCCCGGCCAACCCCGGGTGGAGGAGTCGGCGGGCGCTGTGTCAGTCGGCCAGGGTCCGGCCCCACAGCGCCACCAGACGATCCACGTCGGAGTCGGTGGTCGACCACCCCACGCTGAGGCGGATGGCGCGACGGGCGGCGGCCGCGTCCAGACCCATGGCCTGCAGAACATGCGAGGACGCCACCTTGCCCGAGGAACAGGCCGCCCCGGCACTGACCGAAACCCCGGCCAGGTCGAGGCGCATGAGCTGGATGTCGGCCCCCAGGGCCGGATGGCCGACGCAGGTCGTGTTGGGCAGACGGGCGGCGTCGGCCCCATGCACCACGGCGCCGGGACAGCACGCCCGCAGGCCGGTTTCCAGGCGGTCCCGCAGGGCCGCAAGGCGCACCGGCTCGTCGGCCCCGGCGTCCAGGACCGCGCGCGCGGCGGCCCCGAATCCGGCGATGCCGATCAGGTTCTCGGTGCCGGCGCGGCGGCCACGCTCCTGCCCGCCGCCGCGCACCAGCGGCGCCAGCGTCAGGCCATCGGCCACGATCAGCGCCCCGACCCCGGCCGGACCGCCCAGCTTGTGCGCCGACAGGGTCATCAGGTCGACACCCAGGCTGCCCATGTCGAAGGGCACCAGCCGCCCGGGCGCCTGCACCGCGTCGCAGTGCACCCGCCAACCGGCGGCGCGGGCCACGGCGGCGGCTTCGGCGACCGGTTGCAGCACCCCGGTCTCGTTGTTGGCGCGCATCAGCGAGAGCAGGCCCGGCGCCGGCGCCGCCGCCAGCGCCCCGGCGAGCGCGCCGCGATCCAGCACGCCGTCGGCATCGACCGGCAGGTGCCCGTCCGGCGCCACCCAGCGCAGCACCGAGTCGTGTTCGACGGCCGTGCACAATCGCGGGCCGTCGCCCGGCCCGGTCAGGGCCAGGGCGTTGGCCTCGGAGCCGCTGCCGGTGAACACCACCCAGGCCGGCGGCACGCCGGCCAGCGCGGCAACCGCCTCGCGGGCGTCTTCCACCAGGGCCCGCGCCCGCCGGCCATGGCCGTGCACCGACGAGGGGTTGCCCGCCACGTCGAGGGCGGCGCGCATGGCGGCGGCCGCCTCCGGCCGCAGCGGGGCGGTGGCGTTGTGGTCGAGATAGACGGCGGCGGTCTCCATGGGCGATGGCCGAAGGCGGCGGCGCGCGGTCGCACCGGCGTCACTGCGCCGCGGTGGCCTCGAACCCCTGGATCAACCCGCTGGTGCCCAGGACGCGGCGCTGGGTGACGTCCTCCAGCGAAACCGAGCTGAGGTACAGATAGATCTGGTTGGCCAGCTCTTCCCACAGGTCGTGCGTCAGGCAGCGGCCCTTGTTGTTGTGGCACCCCGCCGGCGAACCCGGCGAGCAGCGCGTGGTCTGGATCGGCTCGTCCACCGACAGGATGATGTCGGAGATGCGGATGTCGGCGCCCGAGCGCGACAACATGTAGCCGCCACCCGGCCCGCGCACGCTCTTGACCAACCCGCCCTTGCGCAGACGGCCGAAGAGCTGCTCCAGGTAGGACAGGGAGATTTCCTGGCGCTCGGCGATGTCCGCGAGCGCCACAGGCTTGTCCTGCGAGTGAACCGCGAGGTCGGCCATCGCCATCACCGCGTAACGACCTTTGGTGCTGAGCCTCAACCCTCATCCCTCCTTCTGCTGCCGACGGATCGGCGTCACCTCTGCCCGATGGGGCGCGTTCTGGTTGCTGAGAACCTTCTCTAGCGACCTCTAGAGACCTCTAGCGACCGGCCAGGCGCCGCTCCACGGCCGGATCGGGCGGTGTGGGCAGCGCGGCCGCCTCCGGTGCCATCCGATCGCCATTCCCCGGAGCAGCACCCCCCGGACCAGAACCCGGACCTTCGCCACCGCCGGCGGTCGCCCGCAGCGGTATCGGCTGGGCCTGGGTGCCGTGGAGCGCCGCGACGGGCAGCGTCGTCACCGCGTCCGCCTCGCCGGTGTCGTCGCCAGCGGACCCGTGTCCGCCGGGCGCCGTCTCGATGGCGCCGTCCGCGGCCGTCCCCGGGAGGCCGGCGGCGAGCCGGCGCTCCAGCTCTTCGACCCGGGCCGCCAGCCGGCCCACATGGTCGGTCAAGCCGGTGATGGTGCGGGCGACCGGATCGGTGATGCCGTCGGTCGGCGTGCCGTAGGCCTGGAACTCGCAGTGATGGGCGGCATCGACGCGGTCGCGCCGGACCACGCGGGCCGGGATGCCGACCACGGTCGCCCCCGACGGCACGTCGGAGAGCACAACGGCGTTGGCCCCCACGCGCGCCTCGGCGCCGATGGTGATCGGCCCCAGGACCTGGCCCCCCGACCCCACGATGACGCCGTCCTTCAGGGTCGGATGCCGCTTGCCGTTGTGCAGCGACGTGCCGCCCAGGGTGACGCCGTGGTACAGCGTGACGTCGTCGCCCACCTCGGCGGTCTCGCCGATGACGACCCCGGTGGCGTGGTCGATGAACAGCCGGCGCCCGAGCGTGGCGCCCGGGTGGATCTCGACCCCGGTCAGCACCTTGGCGATATGGGACAGGAGCCGCGGCAGAAAGCGCCAGCCGCGGCGCCACAGCGGGGCCGACAGGCGGTGCATCATCACGGCGTGCAAACCGGGATAACAGAACAGCACCTCCGCCCGGGACCGCGCGGCGGGGTCCTTCTCAAGGATGGTGGCGATGTCTTCCCGAAGTCTGGCGAAGGCCATGATGCTTGAAATCCTTGCGGTGGTTCGTGCTACAGTGCGGCCGGGCGATGGCGGGTCCACGATCTCGACCCCCGGATTGGTGGTCCCGGGATCCTGGCTCCTGACGGGGACGCGCCCGGTCGGAGCCGCTGTCCCCTGGTTCACTCGGATGGGTCACCCGGATTCGCAGACCCTATTTGGTCGGGTCCCAAGTGGTCGGGTCACCTGTGGTCGGGTCACCTGTGGTCGAGCCAACGTCGGATCAACGTCGGATCGACCTCCGGTTGCGCCAACGCCGGGTCTGTTGCGCGTCGACGCGTCCTTCGCACCGTGTTCGTCCCTTGGTCGTTCGTCCTGTGGCCGTTCGTCCCGTGGTCGCTCCGCGTTCGTCTCGTGTTCGTCCCGTCGCGGTCCGGGCGGCACGTACCCCTCACCGGGTCGGGACCGTTGCTGGTGTGGTGGTCCCAGCGAATGGCCCCAGAGATTGGCCCCGGAGATTGGCCCCGGAGATCGGCCCCGGCCGGGGCGCTCTAGGGACCGGGCGGTCCGGACCGTCGTGCCGCCTGCCATGCCGCGTGCCGGTCCGCATACCGGTCCGCGTGGGCCTTGGAAGGGCGGACACGCACCGCTCGTCGAGGGACCCGCTGACGGGCTCGCCGACAGGCCCCCCGACGGACCCGCCGACGGACCCGCCGACGGACCCACTAACGGGATTGCGCTTCCGACTGGACCTGACCACCTCGTCCTGTGTCATTTGGCGCCGCCCCAAACCCGCGTCAACGCCCACCGGCCGGGACGCTCGCACGTCTGGAGAAGAGTATGGTATCCGAGAATCCCGGTCAAGAAAACGCCCGGGCCGGTCCGTGACCGACCGGGACCTGTCCTGGCCCCGCTCAAGACCGACGCCGCCCGAGTTCATCCTGCCCCAAACGCCAGACGGAACATACCGCCCCCCATGCCCGACGTCATTTTCAACGGCCCCGAGGGCCGCCTGGAAGGCCGCTACCATCACAGCAAGGCCCCCAATGCTCCCATCGCCCTGGTCCTGCATCCGCACCCGCAGCAGGGCGGCACCATGAACAACAAGGTCGTCTACGCTCTGCACCACGTGTTCTCCAGACGTGGGTTCTCTGTCATGCGCTTCAACTTCCGGGGCGTCGGTCGGTCGCAGGGCGTGTTCGACAACGGCCAGGGCGAACTGTCCGACGCCGCCGCCGCCCTCGACTGGCTCCAGTCCGTCAATCCGGACGCCGGCCACTGCTGGGTCGCCGGGTTCTCGTTCGGCGCCTGGATCGGCATGCAGCTCCTGATGCGCCGACCGGAGATCAGCGGCTTCGTGGCGGTCGCGCCGCCGGCCAACCGTCAGGACTTCACCTTCCTGGCGCCCTGCCCGTCGTCGGGGCTGATCGTGCACGGCGACAAGGACGAGATCGTGCCCGAGGCCGCGGTCGCCAAGCTGGCCGCCAAGCTGTCGGCGCAGAAGACCATCACCGTGGACCACACGGTCATCCCGGGCGCCACGCATTTCTTCACCGACCACCTGGAGCCGCTGGCGGCGGCGGTCGACGCCTATCTGGCCGCCAACCCCGACCGCATCCGGTAGAACCACCCCCGGCCGATCGGCCATCGCCCCCGCCGCACGGGCGGGGTACAGTCGCGCGACACAGCGTGCGCCGCACGACGACGCTGGCCCCAGGGCAATCGGGGGCAGGCGCCAGGACGCGCCTTGAATGCTGACGGGTCGTCACGGCCTGTGGACACCGAGTCACAGGGCGCGAACTCGGGCCGGCATGACCGGGACACGGCTCGAGACCCCGTTCCCCCGATTGCCCCGCCGCGGGCCATGGGGCCGGCGCCGACCGCAAGCATTGAATGAACATGCGCAAAACAGCATGAAGAGGGGAGGGGACGTGATGGGTCCGACATCACCGGAGCAGACACCGGGCGACGGCGCCAACGCGGGGTACGACACCGATGTGGGCGAGGTCAGCACCGTGGCCCGGCCGCTGCGCGGGCCGCTGCGTCTGGCCGTATTCTGGATCGGCGTCGTCACGGCCGGGGTGCACATCTATCTCAACACCTTCGGCACCATGGCGGAGCTGCGCTTCGCCGCCCTGCACTTCGGCCTCTTCGGGCTCCTGTGCGCCCTGCTCTACCCGCTCTACCCGGCGCGCACCCGCAAGGGTCAGGCCGCGGTCCTGGGCGTCGACGTGGCGCTGGGCCTGCTGTGCCTGGGCACCGTGGCCTACCTGTTCCTGTACGAGGACGCCTTCTACGACCGCGGCATGGCGTTCGACACCGCCGACTGGATCGCCGCCGGCCTGGCGCTGCTGCTGGCGATGGAGTTCGCGCGCCGCTCCTCCGGCTGGCTGATCCCCATCCTGGTGGCCCTCTCCCTCAGCTACGCCATCTGGTGGGGGCCATGGGTGGACGGCGTGTTCCACTTCTCCGGCCTGTCCGCGGAAGTGATGATGATGCGCACCTACTTCACCGGCGACGGCCTGTTCGGCCCGATCGCGCGCATCAGTTACTCCTACGTCGCCATGTTCATCATCTTCGGCGCCTTCCTGGTGCGCTCGGGCGCCGGCGACTTCATCATCGACCTGGCGCGCTGCGCCGCCGGGCGCCTGCTGGGCGGGCCGGGGCTGGTGGCGGTGTTCGGCTCCGGCCTGATGGGCTCGATCTCCGGGTCGGCGGTCGCCAACACGATGTCGACGGGCGTCATCACCATCCCGTTGATGAAACGCGCCGGCTATCCGCCGCGCTTCGCCGCCGGGGTGGAAGCCGCGGCCTCGACCGGCGGCCAGATCATGCCGCCGATCATGGGCGCCGGCGCCTTCATCATGGCGAACTATACCCTGGTGCCGTACGTCGATATCGTGGCGCTGTCGGTGTTGCCGGCGATCATCTACTTCCTGTCGGTGGGCGCCTTCGTGCGGGTGGAGGCGATCCGCCAGGGCCTGACCGCCCAGGCCCCGGAGGACGGCAAGTCCTTCAAGCAGGTCATGAAGGAGGGCTGGCACTTCCTGCTGCCCATCGCGGTGCTGATCGCCCTGCTGGTGCAGGGCTTCACGCCCACCTACGCCGCCGGCATCTCGATGGCCGCCGTTGTGGTGGCGTCCTGGCTGTCGAAGAACCGCATGGGACCGCGCGCCATCCTGGAGGCGCTGGCCGAGGGGGCGCGTATCGCCGCCACCATGGCGATCCTGCTGGTGGCGGTCGGCGTGGTGGTCGCGGTGATCGCCACCACCGGGGTCGGCAACACCTTCAGCCTGATGATCAACGACTGGGCCGGCGGCCAGCTCTGGGTGCTGCTGGTGCTGGTCGCCATCGCCTCATTGGTGCTGGGCATGGGCCTGCCGGTGACGGCGGCCTACGCCGTGCTGGCGCCGCTGTCGGCGCCGGCGCTCAACGACCTGATGATGGCCGACCACATCGTGCAGGCCATCGCCGCCGGCGACGTGCCGCAGCAGATGGCGATGACGGTCGGCATGCTGCTGCCCGACCTGTCCGGAACCCTGGGCCAGCCCATGCCCCTGGCCGAGGCGGAGCGGGTGTGGGCCCAGGTCAGCGCCCTGCCGGGGGACTTCACGTCGGGCTTCGCCGATCAGCTCGTGGACCCGGTCACGGTCTCCATGACCCTGCTGGCGGCGCACCTCATCATCTTCTGGCTGTCGCAGGACTCCAACGTCACGCCACCGGTCTGCCTGACCGCGTTCGCCGCCGGGGCGATCGCCGGCACCCGCCCGATGCCGACCGGCTTCATGGCCTGGAAGGTGGCCAAGGGCCTGTACATCGTGCCGGTGCTGTTCGCCTACACGCCGCTGGTCACCGGGTCGTGGGCCGAGCAGATCGAGGTCTTCGCCTTCGCCTGCCTGGGCGTGTACGCCTTCGCCGGCACCTTCCAGGGCTGCCTGGAAAGCCGGCTGCACTGGTGGGAGCGCATCGCCACCGGCGGCGCCGCGCTGCTGCTGCTGTGGCCGCACGGCACGCTCGCCATCCACCTGTCGGGGGCGGCACTTCTCGGGGTCCTGATCGCGCTGTCGTGGCGCCGCAAGGCGCGCGGGTAGCGGGCCGTCAGGCCCGCCGCGGCCGCGTGCCCGGGCCTGCCCCGGGACGTGCCCCGAGCCGGGCCCCTTGGGCCAGCCGCAGCAGGGCGCGCGCGCACACCACCGCCGGCGCCGGGCCGAAGCCCTTGCAGTCGGCCTCGGCCTCCAGCAGCAGGTCGAGCGCCTGGCCCAGCCGGGCGGCGTCCCAGCGCCGCACCTGCGCGGTGATGCGGTCGCGATGCTTGAAGATGGGCGGCGGCCGCAACGCCCCCACCGCCTGATCGGCCGAGCGCCCGCCGGCCATCGAGCCGGCCGCCAGGTGCAGGCGCTGGAAGTGGCGCGAGACCGCGCGCAGCACCGTCACCGCATTGGTGCCGCCGCGCAGCAGCCGGTCCAGCACCCGCTGGGCCTGGGCGTCGTCGCCGTCGGCCACCGCCAGCGCCAGGTCGTCGAGGCCCAACGCCGCGGTGTCGCCGATGCAGGCGGCGGCGTCGTCCAGCGTGACCTCGCCCGGCCCGCCCTTGTAGGTGATGAGTTTTTCCAACTCGGCCCGGGTCAGCAGCCGGTCGCCCCCCAGGTGCGCCACCAGGAAGGCCATGGCGTCGCGGTCGGCGGTCAGGCCGTGGGGCGCCAGGGTGTCGCGGATGACCTGATCGAGGGCGGCGCCGTCGTCGGCGTAGCAGGCCAGGGCGGCCGCGGTCTCGGCGCCCTCGAACAGCGTGCGCAGCGCGCCGCGCGGGGCCAGCTCGCCGGCCAGCACCAGCACCAGCGCATCGCCGGCCGCGTCCGCCAGAACCGCCTTCAGCGCCCCGGCGGTGGCGTCGGTGGCGTCCATCACCCGCACCACCCGGCGCCCGCCCATGAGCGACAGCGCCGCCGCCTCGTCGGCCAGCCGGGCGGGATCGTCCTTGAGCGCCGCCGCCGGCATCTCGGTGACCCGGAACGGGTCGGCGACGTCGGCGACCACGGTGCGGGTCAGCGCGTCCAGCCGCTCGCGCGCCAACCCACGGTCCGGGCCGTAGACCAGCACGGCGCGGACGCTGGGGTCGGGCGCCTTGACGAAGGCGGCGGCACGGCCGGGGGGGATTTTCATGCACAGCCCTTGTCGAACGCAGCAACGGCCCGACCATACCCGCCGCCGGGTCCGCCTCCAACCGCCGTGCGTCGGGCCACCCCGTGGCGCACAGGCCACACTCTGCCTAACGAATTGGCAGCGTTTTCCGATTGACGGCTGTGTAATCAAACGGCAGCCTTTAGGGCGGTTCGCGGGTGCATCATTGCCCATCCGCGTACCCCCATGGGGCAGGTGCCGAACAGGGAGTGTGGTATGGGGGCGGCATCCTCGGCGTTCGACGAGATGTACAGAACGGGCACCAAAGTCCGCGCCCCCTACCAGACCTACCGCTCCTGGCTCCGCAAGGCGCCGCCCGACCTGCTGTCGCGCCGCCATGCGCAGGCCGACATGCTGTTCCGCCGCATCGGCATCACCTTCGCCGTCTACGGCGAGGCCGCCGGCGGCGAACGCCTGATCCCCTTCGACGTCATCCCGCGCATCCTCAGCCGCGACGAGTGGAAGGTGCTCTCCAAGGGGGTGTGCCAGCGCATCGAGGCGCTCAACCGCTTCATCCACGACGTCTACCACGACCAGGAGATCCTGCGCGCCGGCCTGGTGCCGCGCGACCTGGTGCTCGGCAACGGTCTGTACCGGCCGGAAATGCAGGGCTTCACCCCGCCCGGCGGGGTCTACGTCCACATCGGCGGCATCGACGTGGTGCGCACCGGCGAGACCGCCTTCCACGTGCTGGAGGACAACCTTCGCACCCCCTCCGGCGTGTCCTACATGCTGGAGGACCGGGAGATCATGATGCGGCTGTTCCCGGACCTGTTCGATGCCTACACGGTCGCGCCGGTGAACCACTACCCGCAGACGCTGCTGCGCAACCTCCGCTACGTCGCGCCGCCGGGCCGCGACGACCCCACCGTGGTGCTGCTGACGCCGGGCCAGTTCAACAGCGCCTACTTCGAACACGCCTTCCTCGCGGATGAAATGGGCATCGAACTGGTGCAGGGCCAGGATCTGTTCGTCGACGACGACTCGGTCTTCATGCGCACCATCGAGGGGCCGCGCCGCGTCGACGTGATCTACCGCCGCATCGACGACGACTTTCTGGACCCCAAGGCGTTCCGCTCCGACAGCCTGCTCGGCGTGCCCGGCCTGTTCCAGGCCTACCGCAAGGGCCGGGTGACCCTGGCCAACGCCATCGGCACCGGCATCGCCGACGACAAGGCGATCTATCACCACGTCCCGGCCATGATCCGCTTCTACCTGAGCGAGGAGCCGGTCCTCGCCAACGTGCCCACCTGGTTCCTGAAGCACGACGAAGACCGCGCCTACGTCCTCGACCACCTGTCCGAACTGGTGGTCAAGGAGGTGCACGGCTCCGGCGGCTACGGCATGCTGATCGGCCCCCAGGCCAGCCGTCAGGAGATCAGCGAATACCGCGAGCGCATCGTGGCCGATCCGGGCAACTTCATCGCCCAGCCGACGCTGGCGCTGTCCACCTGCCCGACCTTCGTCGACCAGGGCATCGCGCCCCGGCACGTGGACCTGCGGCCGTTCGTGCTGACCGGCGAGACCACCAGCGTGGTCCCCGGCGGCCTGACCCGGGTGGCCCTGCGCGACGGCTCGCTGGTGGTGAACTCGTCGCAGGGCGGCGGCACCAAGGACACCTGGGTGCTGGAGCGCTAGGGGGATGCTCAGCCGCACCGCCGCCAACCTGTACTGGATGGCCCGCTACGTGGAGCGGGCCGAGAACATGGCCCGCATCCTGGACGTGAGCCATCGCATGTCGCAGTTGCCCGCCGGCCAGGACGCGACGCGCGAATGGTTGCCCGCCCTGGTCATCTCCGGCCAGCGCCCGGCCTTCGAGGCCCGCTACGACGACGTCAGCGCCGGCCACGTCATCGCCTTCATGGCGCTGGACCCGGACAACCCGGCCTCGATCCTCGCCACCCTGCGGGAGGCGCGCGAGAACGCCCGCGCCGAACGCAACATGCTGCCCACCGAGGTGTTCGAATCACTGAACACCACTTGGCTGGAAATGCGGGAGATCCACTACTCGCGGCTGGTCGAGTGGGGCTTCCGCGAGTTCTTCGAATGGGTCAAGGAGCGTAGCCAGCTCTTTGCCGGTGTGCTCGGCGGCACCATGCTGACCACCGACGCCTACTACTTCACCCGCCTGGGCACCTTCATCGAACGCGCCGACAACACCGCCCGCCTGCTGGACGTGAAGTACCACGTGCTGGTGCCCGACGAGGCCAACGCCGACGAGGCCGTGGACTACTACCAGTGGGGCGCCGTCCTGCGCGCCATGAGCGCCTTCAAGGCCTACCGCCTGACCTACCGCGACACCATCAAGCCACGCCTGGTGGTGGACCTGCTGGTGTTGCACCGCCAGTTCCCGCGCTCGCTGCACGCCTGCTACGCCGAGATCCACCCGGTGCTGGACAGCCTGCGCAGCACCTCCGAAGCGGCGCGCCTGTCCGGAGAGATGTACGCGCGGTTGCGCTACGGCCGGCCCCAGGACGTGACCCGGCGCGGGCTGCACCGCTTCCTCACCGATTTCATCACCCGCAACACCCAGGTCTCGAACGAGATCGGCCGCACGTTCCTGTTCACGCCGACCCGCTGAGGGCGCGGCGGACGCGCTCAGCGGGCCGGCGCCGTCGCGCCCAGGTCCGCCAGCACCTCGGCCAGGGTCTCCCGCCACGGCCGCGGCGCAACACCGAAGGTCGCGGCGATGCGATCGGTGGCGAGCACCGAGTTCGCCGGCCGACGGGCCGGGGTGGGGAAGTCCGCCGTCGGGATCGGGTGCACGGGGGGGTGTTTGCCGGTGCGCGCGCCCTGGGCGGCGACGATGGCCTCGGCGAAGCCGTGCCAGGTGGTCGGCCCGGCGCCGGCGAAGTGGTAGGTGCCGAAGGCGTCGGTGCGCCCCTCAAGGACCAGTTGCCGCGCGATCTCGATCAACGCCCGCGCCAGGTCGTGGGCGGCGGTGGGGCAGCCGTGCTGATCCGCGACCACGCGCAGGTCCGGCTTCTCGGCGGCGAGGCGCAGCATGGTCTTGACGAAGTTCTTGCCGTGGGCGCTGAACACCCAGGCGGTGCGCACGATGACATGGTGCGGGCATTCGGCCCGCACCGCCACCTCGCCGGCCAGCTTGGAGCGGCCGTAGGCGCCCAGCGGCGCCACCGGATCGTCTTCGGTGTAGGGGCCGGCCTTGGTGCCGTCGAACACGTAATCGGTGGACACGTGGATCAGCGGGATGCCGGCGTCGGTGCAGGCCATGGCCAGCGCGCGCGGACCGTCGGCATTGATGTGGGTCGCCCGGTCCTCCTCCGACTCCGCCTGGTCGACGGCGGTATACGCGGCGGCGTTGATCACCAGCGCGAAGCGGCCGTCGCGCACCACCGCGGCGGCGGCTTCCGGGTCGGCCAGGTCGAGGGTGTCACGGCCCACCGGCACCACCTCCAGGCCGGCCGGCCAGCGCGCCCGCGCCAGTTCGAACCCGAGCTGACCGGTGCGCCCGGCCACCAGCACGCGGTGCCGTCCTCCCCTGCTCGCCTCCGCCGTCGTTGCCGTCATGCCGTCACCCCCAGGCGCTGGCCGGCGTAGACGCCGTCGCGCAGCGGCCGCCACCAAGCCTCGTTGTCCAGGTACCACTGCACGGTCTGGCGGATACCGCCGGCGAAGTCGTGGCGCGGCGCCCAGCCCAGGTCCCGCTTGATCTTGGTGGCGTCGATGGCATAGCGGAAGTCGTGCCCCGGCCGGTCGGTGACGAAGGCGATGAGATCGCGCCGCGGGGTCGCCGCCGGACGCAGGGCATCCAGGGTATCGCAGATGGTCTCCACCACCTCGATGTTGCGCCGCTCGCTGTCGCCGCCGACGTTGTAGCTCTCCCCCACCCGGCCGGTGGTGAGGATGGTCCACAGGGCGCGGGCGTGATCCTCGACGTGCAGCCAGTCGCGCACGTTGTCGCCCTTGCCGTAGACCGGCAGCGGCCGGCCCGCCAGCCCATTCAGGATCATCAGCGGGATCAGTTTCTCCGGGAACTGGCGCGGCCCGTAGTTGTTGGAGCAGTTCGACGCCACCACAGGCAGACCATACGTGTGGTGCCAGGCCCGCACCAGATGGTCGGAGCCCGCCTTGGAGGCCGAATAGGGGCTGTTGGGGGCGTACGGGGTCTCCTCGGTGAACAGGCCGTCGGCGCCCAGGGTGCCGAAGACCTCGTCGGTGGAGACGTGGTGGAAGCGGAACGTCGCCTGGCGGTCGGGCGGCAGCGCCTTCCAGTGCGCCCGCGCCGCCTCCAGGAGCTGATAGGTGCCGACGATGTTGGTGTCGATGAAGGCCGCCGGGCCGTCGATGGACCGGTCGACGTGGCTTTCGGCGGCCAGGTGCATGACCGCGTCGGGGTCGTGAGCGGCGAACACGCGCGCCAGCGCGGCCCCGTCGCGGATGTCCACGCATTCGAACGTGTAGCGCGGATCATCGGCGAGATCGGCCAGCGAGGCCGGATTGGCAGCATAGGTCAGGGCGTCGACATTGACCACCCCGCCGACCTGGGCGGGGTCGGTGCTCTCCAGGATGTGGCGGATGACGGCGGAGCCGATGAACCCGCAGCCGCCGGTGACGAGAACCTTCACGCGCGCCCCTCCGTTCGTTGCCATGGAGTCGATCCAGCGCCGGCGGGTATAGCGGATCGGCGGTCCGGCTGTCATGGGTTTCGGGCGCCGGGCCGGGCCGCCGGGGCTTGCGGGTGCGGCGGCCGCGGCTTACACCGGCCCGCGACGCGATTCCCCCAAGCGAGGTGAGGACCATGCAGGTCGAGGCGCTGGATATTCCCGAGGTCAAGATCATCCGTCCGAAGAAGTTCGGCGATCACCGCGGTTTCTTCTCCGAGACCTATAACAAGAAGGCCCTGGCCGACGCCGGCATCGACCTGACCTTCGTGCAGGACAACCACTCCCTGTCGGCCCAGGCCGGCACCCTGCGCGGTCTGCACTTTCAGATCCCGCCCATGGCCCAGGACAAGCTGGTGCGGGTCGTGCGCGGCGCCATCTGGGATGTGGCGGTGGACATCCGCACCGGCTCGCCCACCTACGGCCAGTGGGTCGGCGCCACCATCAGCGCCGAGGACTGGACCCAGATCCTGGTCCCAGCCGGGTTCGCCCATGGCTTCGTCACCCTGGAGCCCGACACCGAGGTGGAATACAAGGTGACCAATTCCTACGCCCCCGAGTGCGACAAGGGCATCGCCTGGAACGACCCCGACCTCGCCATCGACTGGCCGCTGCCGGCGGGCGTCGGGGCCCCCGTGCTGTCGGACAAGGACACCCGCCAGCCCCGCCTCGCCGACAGCCCGGCCTGGTTCACGGTGTAATCCCGGCCGCCGCGCCCGGGTCGGCGGCGTCGACGCCCTCGCTCAGGTGGGCCAGCGCGTCGGCCACCGCACGGGCCGCGGTGCGCACCTGGTCGGCGGCGCGCGGATGGAACTGGTCCAGCACCGCCAGCGTCTCCGGCCCGGGGTCCGGGAACACCTTGACCAGCACCGCCGCCGGGCCGTCGGGCTGACGCTGCACCCGGTACAGCCGCACGTGCGGCGTGGTCCGCGCCAGCACCGCCAGCACGGACAGGAACTGCACCGGATCCTCGCAGAACGGCGACGGGTGGGTGATGGTGGCCTCCGGATCGGGGCCGTCGGTGGTCATGCGAATGGCGTTGTGGTCCAGCGCCGTCACCTCGGCCGCCCGGGTCAGGTCCACCAACGGTCCCACCAGTTCCCAGCGCGGCCCCGGGTAGGCCGCCGCCACCGCCCCGAAGTCGAGCGCCCCGTCGGGGGCCTCCGCGTCCGCCTCGTCGGTCGCCGCCGGGGCGTCGTCGATCGCCAGCGTCGGCGGCGCCGCCCCCGGAGCGAGCAGGCGGTCGCGCACCGCCCCCTGACGGGGCGCCGGCAGCGGCATCGACGCCCGCGATTGCGGCGCCACCGGCGGCGCGTCCCCCGTCTGGCCCCAGATCGGCCCCCAGATCGGCCCCCAGATCTGGCGCGGCTCGACATCGTGATGCCGCATCAAGCGCACCAGCGCCCGCCGCGCGGCCGGCTCGGCACCGGTCAGGGCGCGCGCCAGCGTGCGCCAGTCGTGCAGGCTCAGGGGGCCGGAGGGGTCGTCCATCGGTGGTCCTCGGGACAGCGGCACACGGGGCCCGGGGACGGCGCCGACACCCCGCGCACGCCCCTGGACCCAGTCGGCACCATGGACGCTCCGATGGCGCGCAACAAGCCCCCGACCGCGGCTGAACACGCCCGCTCCGGGCTTGCGTTCGCCGTTCAGATGAGAAACAGTGCCGCGCTTCCCTCCCGTCGGGACTGCCGGTCGGGGCGACTCCGTGTGCCCGAGACCGGCGCCCCGCCTCGCCCGCGCCCGCGCAAGGACAGCCGCACACCATGAAGGGCATCATTCTGGCCGGCGGTGCCGGCACCCGCCTCCATCCCATCACCCGGGCCGTCTCCAAGCAGCTCCTGCCCGTCTACGACAAGCCGATGGTGTATTACCCGCTCACGGTGCTGATGCTGGCGGGCATCCGGGAGGTCCTGGTCATCACGACGCCGGCCGACGCGGCCAGCTTCCAGACCCTGCTGGGCGACGGCAGCGCCTGGGGTGTTTCCATCCAGTACGCCGAGCAGCCGCGTCCCGAGGGGCTGGCCCAGGCCTTCCTGATCGGCCGCGCGTTCGTGGACGGCGGCCCCTGCGCCCTGATCCTGGGCGACAACATCTTCTATGGCCCCGGCCTGACCGAGAAGCTCCGCGCCGCCGCCGCCCGTCGCGACGGCGCCACCGTGTTCGCCTACCACGTCCCCGATCCGGAACGGTACGGCGTGGTGGCCTTCGACGACGACGGCCGCGCCACCTCGATCGAGGAGAAGCCGAGCCGGCCGCGCTCGCGGTGGGCGGTGACCGGGCTGTACTTCTACGACTCGCGCGTCTCCGACATCGCCGCCGGCATCCGCCCCAGCGCCCGCGGGGAACTGGAGATCACCGACGTCAACGCCGACTATCTGGCGCGCGGCGCCCTTCAGGTGGAGCGCCTGGGGCGCGGCTACGCCTGGTTCGACACCGGCACGCAGGAGAGTCTGCTGGACGCCGGCAACTATGTCCGGACGCTGGACAAGCGCCAGGGCATGAAGATCGCCTGCCCCGAAGAGGTCGCCTTTCGAATGGGCTACATCGACGCCGACCAGCTCGACCGGCTGGGCCGCGCGCTGGAGAAGACCTCGTACGGCCAGTACCTGCTGGCGCTGGCGGCGGGCGAAACCTGAGCCCCGCACGTCCCGCGCCGGCGACGGCCCCCTCCGAGCGGCGGACCTCGCCCCCCTTGTCGGCGGCGGCGCGGCATGGTTCATGATGGCAACCGGACACACCGCAGGCGGCGCGCACGTCGCGCCCACATCGGAAGGGAGAGGACAGACCCGTGGCTGAACGGACCCGAGCGCGGCGCGGCGCGGCCCCGCCCCAGTCCCGCATCGCCGAGTACACGGCGGCGATGGGCGCGTTGCGCGGCCAGATCCTGGTGGCGATCGCGTTCGGCCTGTTCGTGGCCCTGCTGCTGGCCGTCACGCCGCTCTACGTGTTCCAGATCTTTGAACGCGTGCTGACCAGCCGATCCGTGCCCACCCTGGTCATGCTGATGCTGCTGGCCGGCGGCGCCATGATCGTGCTGGCGGTGTTGGACTGGGTCCGCCAGGCGGTGCTGCTGCGGGCCGGCGCCGCGCTGGAGGCGCGCCTGACCGGGCCGATCCTGGAGATGCTGTTCGACGGTGCCGCCCGCGCGCCGGTGCCCGGCCTGCGGCACGCCACGGCCGACGCCGAAACGGTGCGCCGGTTCGTGGGCAGCCGGGCCATGGTGCATCTGACCGACGCGCCCTGGGTTGCCGTTCTGTTGGGACTGATCCTGCTGTTCAACCTTTGGGTCTTCCTGCTGGCCACCGGTGTCGCGCTGGTCATGGTCGTGCTGGCGCTGCTGCCGCGCGCGGTCACCAGACGGCGCGCCCGCGACGGCCAGGCGCTCGCGATCGAGGCCGAGACCCGCCTGGAGGAACGCCTCGGCCATGCCCAGACCATCGCGGCGATGGGCATGGGACCGCGGGTTCAGCAAGCCTGGCGGGCGATGCATGACCGCCGGGTGCGGCTCGACTCGTCGACCGGCAACAGCGTGGCCGTGTTCGGCGCCGCGGCCGCGATGGTTCATCGTATCGGCGTCGTCGGCGTGCTCGCCTTGGCGGCCTGGCTGTACACCGACGACCTCCTGTCCAGCCCGGCGGTCATCACCGTGGCGCTGCTGGCCGAACGCGCGTTCGCCGCGCTGGAACGGCTGACGCGCGCGCAGGACGCGATGCTGCGGGTGAATGGCGCGCGCCGCCGGCTGCGCGAGCTGTTCGAACGCGGCGAACCGGCCCGTGACCGGATGCCGCTGCCGGCGCCGCGCGGGGCCGTCAGTCTGCAACAGGCGATGGTGGCCCCGCCGGGCGCACGCCTGGCGGCGCTCAAGGGCGTCTCGCTGTCGCTGGAGCCCGGCGATTCGCTGGGCGTGATCGGGCCGTCCGGCTCCGGCAAGAGCGTGCTGGCCCGTACCCTGGTCGGGTTGTGGGCGCCGTTCCAGGGCACGGTCCGGTTGGATGGCAACGACCTGCGCAACTGGAGCCCCGAGCAGCTCGGCGAGCACGTCGGGTACCTCTCCCAGGAGGTCGACCTGATGGAGGGCACCGTCGCCGAGGTCATCGCCCGGCTGGGACCCGTCGATGCCGACGCGGTGATCGACGCCGCGCGCCGGGCGCGGGTACACGAGACCATCCTGCGCCTGCCCAATGGCTACGATACCGCCATCGGCGCGGGCGGCCACATTCTGCCGGCCGGCCTGCGCCAACGCGTCGCGCTGGCGCGGGCGCTCTACGGCAGCCCCGCGCTGGTGGTGCTCGACGAGCCGAACGCGTTCCTCGATTCCGACGGCGAACAGGCCCTCACCGAGGCCCTGAAAGGACTGGGCGAGGCCGGATGCACGGTGGTGCTGATCACGCAGAAGCCGGCGCTGCTTGCCGCGGTGGAGTCGGTGCTGGTGTTGCGCGACGGTCAGGTGGAGATGATGGGGCCGCGCCAGGCCATCCTGTCGCGCTTCGCACGCCCCGGGCCGGGCGGCGGCGGCCAGCTTCCACCGCCGGGCAACGGCGCCGGCGGCGCGCCGTGAGGGGCGGGGCGGGCCGCCCGCGCACGATCCCGTTGTCGCTTGCGCCGGGCGCCGCTTCGGTTTACCGTTCGAGAGTGCTACCGTGGGGTGTTTCGTAAGGAATCCAAAGGACTTGCCGCAGGAATCCAAAGGACTTGCCGCGACCTCCGCGGGTCCCGTCGAAACCAGGGCGAACGCCCGGCTCGATCGGCCCCGGCCCGGCGCGCGGGAAAGGCGAGCCGCTGGTCACCACCCCTCAAAGCGGGTGAGCGGGCGGCGCCGCCAGCCATAATCCCGCGTGGTGCCCCGACATCGCGCACCGGTCCGCTGACGGTTCCGCGCCAGAGCGACCCCGAGTCGCCGAAGACCGCGAGGGGAAAAGAGAGAGATGGTCGCGTCGCTTGTTTCCATCCCCGACTTCATCCGTGGTCGGAAGACGGCCCGCACCACCGGCCCCTGGACCAACCAGGAGCTTGCCGAACTGTGCCGGGTCGTGAACCTGCTGGCGCGCGCCGGGCTGACCGTCGAGACCGACTCCGGGCAGACCGACGAGGGCGACCCGTGGATGGTGTTCCTGCGCCCGGGCAGCGGCGACGTGATCGCCCACTTCGCGCGCATCGACGGCCGCTTCGTGGCCGCCGGGGCTGGGGCCGGCACGGTCGTGGAGGGCGACAGCTTCCGCGACGTCGTCGACAAGATACTGGACAGCCAGCCCCTGCTGATGTCGCAGACCGGGGGCTTCACCGGTGCCGAAGCCCCGCAGCGACGGGCCGCCGCGGGCGGCACCCGGCGCGGCGCCGGCCGCGGGGGTGACACCGCCCACGGCCCCGCCGGGTCCGGGTCCGGGTCCGGGTCCGCGACCGGCAGCGACTCGAGCAACGTGACCAGCCTGTTCACGCACCCCAGCGTGGTCCTGGCCGCCTTCGTCGCCACCGCCCTGATGCAGGGGCGCAAGGCAGCGGACGCCGGCGGCACGGCGGGCAAGGCGAGCCTTGATGCGCGCTCCTCCGGTGCGCAGACCAACCGTCCCCAGCTCCAGGACAGCCTGATCGCCCTGACGGCCACCGACGCGGCCGGCGGCGGCGTCGGTCACGGCGGCTTTATGCTGCACAGCGCCGGCCTCGCCTCGGCCATGGCCCTGGTGGTGGCGGCCGTGACCCCCGTCACCGGCAGCCGTGACGGCACCACCCAGACCATGTTGGAAACCCTGTCCCGCGCCGTGCGGGAGGACGACAGCGCCCAGGGCGCCGAAGGACAGGCCGCCAGCGCCGCCGCGGGCGCTCCGCCCGCCGACGCCCACGAGGCCGACCCCCGCGCCGTGACGGCCACGTCGGACGGCGCCCGCGCCATCGAGGGTCTCGACGCCGGCAAGCCGGCCGCCAAAGGGGAGAGGCCGTCGGTGGCCCTGGCCGCGGAAACCCTCACCATACCCGGCACGCCCGATCCGGTGATCGACGCCGACCTGTTCCTCGCCGAACTGATGCAGGGGGCCGCGCCCGGACGCAGCACCGAGCCGGCGGCAGCGCAGGCGCGCGCCGAGACCGCCTCGACGCCGGATCCGGTCGCGGCGGGCGCGACGCTCGACAGTTCCGGCGAGGTGTCGAGCCAGGACGACGCCGAGTCCGACACCGCGGACAAGGACAACGGGTCCGGTGGCACCAGCGGCTCCTCCTCTCAGACCGCCGTGGGCGAGGGCGAGACCCGCAGCGGCTCCGGGGAGGCCGAAACCGCCCAGGTCGGCCCCAACGACACCACCGAGGACGCGGGCGACGGCCAGGGCTCCGGCGGCGGCCTCGCCTCAGACGCCAAGACGGATGATGACGAGACCGGCAGCAGCCTGGGCGAGGCGGGGCGTATCGGGGACGATATCGCGCTGACCGACGATGCCCTGCGGCTGCTCGACGTGCTGCGCGACGGCGACGTCGCGGACGGCGACGCGCTGGATTCGCTGCTCGGCAATCTCGACGGGACGGTGACCATCGACCCGCTGGCGCCCGATGCCGGCAGCATCGGCAACTGGATGGTGGTCGTGCGCCCGGATGGGAGCGGCGGCGGCGGCACCGGGGATCCGGCATCCGGCGACGGGTCGGCCGCGCCCGGCAGTCAGATCATCGTCTACTCCGGCGGCCAGCTCCGGCTGGAGGCGTTCGACCCCGCCGTCGACATGCTGTCGGTGACCGGGGCCGTCAGCAGCGCCAGTTACTACGATATCGTGACCACCAGCGAGGGTGTCGACATCCGCTTCGACGCCGACAACGTGGTCACCCTGGTGGGCGTCGGCCTGGACGATCTCGGCCTGGCCTGACGCACCGCGGTCCCGCGCCCCATCACGGGGCGTCGGCCGGCCAGCTCTTGGGGGCCCGCCGCAGCACCTGCAGCGGGTTCCAGGTCATGGCCCGGGCCAGGCTGCGCACCGGAACCGTCCGCGTGGCCTGGATGGCGCGCCGTTGCGCCCAGGCTCCGCCCGGCCCACCGAGGCCGGCCAGACCGGCCCGCACCCCCCGCCACGCCGGCCCCAGCGCCCCATGGCGGGCCGCCCGCGCCAGCATGACCAGGGTGACCAGGAGCACCGCTGGCAACAACGGCCACAGCCACGCCGCGGGCGTCGTGCGCACCACCGTCCACAGCGCATTGCGGCGGTCGTGCTCGATGGCGAAGGCACTGTGCCGCGCCGTGGTGCCGCTGCCCACGTGGCGCACCCGGGCCGCCGCCACGGTCACACAGCGGCCGCCGCGCAGACGGTGGCGCAGCGCCAGGTCCACGTCCTCCATATAGCAGAAGTAGCGCGCCTCGAAGCCGCCCAGGGCGTCGAAGTCGGCGCGCGCCCACAGCGCCGCCGCCGCGCACGGCCCGAACACACCCCGGTCCTCGTCTGGCGCGCGATCGGCCGGCATCCGGTGCCCGCCGCGCCACGCCAGCCCGGCCGGACACCAGCAGTCCCCGACGCCGTCGAGGCGCGTCGGATCGGCGGCGTCGAGTTGGACCGAGCCGAAGGCGGTGCCGGCCGGATGGCGCGCGGCCGCGGCCATCAGGGCCGACAGCCAGTCCGGATCGGGAAAGGCATCCGGATTGAGCAGCGCCAGCCACCGGCCGCGCGCATGCCGCGCCGCCAGGTTGTTGCCGGCCGCGAAGCCCAGGTTGCGGCGCGGCGTCAGGACGGTGATGGGGAAGGCGCGGCGGTCGGCCTCGGCCCGCGCCCAGTCGGCGCCCCCGGTCCCGTTCTCGACCAGCACCACTTCGAAGTCGCGCCAGTCCTGGGCCGCCAGATGGTCGAGCGCGCGCCGGGCCAGCGTCGCGCTGTAGTAGGAGACCATCAGGACGCTGACCGACGGCAGCGGTGGCGGTGGCGGCGGGGACTCGACAGGCGACGGCATGGGCGGGACGGGAGTCGTGGGGGCTAAGGTCCTTGTCGCACGCCAGCCGCACCAGGTCACGACAGAACCGCGCCCGCCCACACTGGCCCCGGCGCGCCGGGCCGCCTATGCTGCCCGCGCCTGCCGTCGATCCATCGCCCATGACCGCGCCCGCCGCCCCATCCCCGCCCCCGCGTCCGCGTCCGCGTCCGCTGCCCGACCGGCCCCGCCACCCGGCGCTGGGGCCGGTGGGGGCGGTGGTGGTGACCTACAACACCGGAACCGCCATCGCCGACCGGCTGGCCCGGCTGTCCGCCCAGGTCGATGCGGTGGTGGTGGTCGACAACGGCTCCGACGCCGCCACCGTCGGCGCCCTGCGCACCGCCGCGGCGGCGGACCCGGCCCTGACCCTGCTCCCGAATCCCGACAACCGCGGCCTGGCGGCGGCCCAGAACCAGGGTCTCGACGCCCTGCTGGCGGCCGGCGTCTCGTGGCTGCTGCTGATGGACGACGACAGCACCCCGGCCCCGGACATGGTGGCCCGCATGGCGGCGGTCGAGGCGGCCCGGCCCGGCGTGTTCGGGCTGCTGGCCCCGCGCCTGCGGTACCCCGCCGTGGCGCGCGTGCCCGGGTTCCTGCGCGGTCTGCGCTGGCGGGTCCGCAAGGGGCCGGCACCGGCGCAGGGCCTGCTGGAGGATCCGGTGTTCGTCATCGCCTCGGGGTCCCTGATCCGCGCGGGCGCGCTGCGGGCCGCCGGTCTCATGCGGGCCGACTTCTTCATCGACTACGTCGATGTGGAGTTCTGTTTCCGGCTGCGCCGGGCCGGTCACCGCCTCGCCGTCGTGGGGGACGCGGTGCTCGACCACACCCTGGGCCGGCAGACCCCGCACCGGCTGCTCGGGCGCACGGTGTGGGCCAGCAACCATGCCCCGTTCCGCTGTCACGCCATGGCGCGCAACCGGGCCCGGCTGTGGCGCGGCTGGGTCGCCGTCCACCCGGGCTGGGCGCTCCAGGACATGGCCGCGCTGGCGGCGCAGGTGGTCCGGGTCCTGCTGGTCGAGGAGCAGGGCAGGGCCAAGGCGGCGGCGATCCTGCGCGGCCTGTGGACCGGCCTGATCCGGCTGCCGCCGGCCCGCTGACCGAAACCGCGATCGGCGGGCCGCGATCAGTACGCCGGTACCGTCGGGCGGGAGCGCGGCGCCACCTCCAGACGGCCGGCGAGCAGGGCGCGCGCCCGCCGGTCAGCCCCCGAGGGCAGCGGCGCCGCCGGATCCTCGATCCAGGCCACGATGTCCTCCAGCGGCGTCACCGCCCCCAGGTCGCGCAGCAGCATGTGCCAGCCGTCGGGATAGAGGGCCGCCCGCCGGCGCGGATCGTCACCGTCCCCGACCATCGCCGACAGCGCCTTCAGGGTCGGTCGCGCCGGGATGATGTGGTCGTTGGCCCCCATCAGGCACAGCACCGGTGGCGGCACCCGGGGCGCGGCCCGCAACGCGGCGTCCATCAGCGCCACCAGGCCCCGAATGGTGTCGGTGCGGGTGGCCCGGATCATCAGCGGATCGCGGCCGAGGCGTCGCAGCATCTCGATGTTGTCGGACGGCCAGATGTCGAGCCCCTTGCCGGTCACGCGCAGGCCCGGCGCCAGGGCGCTGGTGACGTCCAGCACCATCCGGTACAGCCACGGCATGGCGGCGCGCCCCCACACCGCCGGGGCGCTCAGCACCGTGGCGTCGACCGCGAGCGGCCGGTCCGGATCGGTCAGCGCGACCATGGTCACGGCACCGCCCATGCTCTCGCCCAGCACCACCACGCGGCGGCCGGGCCAGGCGGCGCGGGCCACCGCCACCAACTCGCGCAGATCGGCCACCAGACGCGCGGTGCCGGCCCACAGGCCGCGATGGGGCGCGCGCCCGAACCCGCGCTGATCCGGCGCCCAGACCGCGAACCCGCGGTTGGCCAGGAACGGTCCCGCCTCGCGGAAGGCGTTGGCGTAGTCGTTGAAGCCATGCAGGGCGATGACGACGGCGGCCGGATCGTCGCTGCGCTCCCAGCGCGTCAGGGGCAGCCGGGCGCCGTCGCCGGCCACGAACACCGTGCCGTCGCTGCCCAGGCGCGGCGCCGCCGCCGCCGTGCCCGGGCCGGGCGGCGCCAGCCGGGGCGCGCAGGCGGCCAGCACGGGCGCGCCCGCGGCCAGCAGCCCCAGCCTCAGGGCCGAGCGGCGGCCCCAACCCGACCCATGGTCGTCAGGCGGCTCGGCACCGGCGCCGGTCATGCCCGCTCATCCGGCCGCGAGGGCCGATCCCGGCGCGCGGTGCGGCCGCGCCGCCCGGCGCGCCTCGACAAGCGCCGCCAGCCAGCCGGTGAGGTCGTCGGTGATATGGTGGCAGTGGCTCCAGTCGGCGTCCGGATCGAACGCCCAGTGCGTGGGATCGCGCACCAGCACCGTGGTCATGCCGACGGCGCGCGCCGGCACCAGATTCTTCAGGCTGTCCTCGACCATGGCCGTGACCCGGGGATCGAGGGCGAACCGGCCCAGCATGGATTGGTAGGTCTCGGGGTGCGGCTTGGGCACGAACAGGCCGGCCTCGATGTCGAAGATGGCTTCGAAATGGTGGGCGATGCCGATCCGCTCCAGCACCCGCTCGGCGTGTTTGAGGGAGCCGTTGGTGAACACCACCTTGCGGCCCTCCAGACGCCCCAGGGCGGCGTCCAGGGCCGGTGCCGCCGGAATCACCGAATGGTCGATGTCGTGCACGAAATCCATGAAGGCATGGGGGTCCATGCCGTGCTCGATCATCAGCCCGCGCAGCGAGGTGCCGTAGCGGTGATAGTACCGCTTCTGGACGACGAAGGCCTCGTCCTCCGGCAGATCGAGGTAGTCGGCGATGAACCGCTTCATGCGCTGGTCCATCTGGGCGAACACCTGGGCGCTGGCCGGGTACAGCGTGTTGTCCAAGTCGAACACCCAGTGTTCCACATGGCGCAGGCCACAGGACGGCATGGGCGTGGGGGTCATGGGACGGTCTCGGGGGTTCGAGCGAACGGACGGCGGCGCGGATGCGCCCTTCGGATATGGGGCCGCGGGCGCCCGCCGTCACCCCGCCGGCCGGAGGCGTGCGCCGCCGTCAGTCCGACAACTGACGCAGCGCCTCGATCGCGGCCCGGTGCAGCCGCGCCGCCTCGGGCGAGAAACAGACGAAGCGCACCGCCTCGATGCGGTCGTCGGTCTCCAGCGCACGCGCCACCGACAGGATGGCGACGCGCGCGGCGCGGTCCTGCGGGAAGCCATAGGCCCCGGTAGAGATGGCCGGGAACGCCACCGAGCGCGCGCCGGCCTCGGCGGCGGCGCGCAACGCGTTGACATAGGAGGCCCCGAGCAGCCGGTCGGCGTCGTCGGGCTTCAGGCCCTCGAAGACCGGCCCCACGGTGTGCACGACCCAGCGCGCCGGCAGATCGTAGGCGCCGGTCACCTTGGCCTGCCCTGGCAGGCAGCCGCCGAGCTGGGCGCACTCCTCGCGCAGGCCGGGTCCCGCCGCCCGGTGGATGGCCCCGTCGACGCCGCCGCCGCCCAGAAGGGTCTCGTTGGCGGCGTTGACGATGGCGTCGACGGACTCGGCGGTGATGTCGCCCTCCACCACCTGCATGCGGTCCAGGATCGCCGCGTTCATGGTCCCTCCCTGTCGGTTCGTTGCGGTTGGTGCGCCCGTGCCGGGCCACGTCGTGGGAAGAACCATAGCGGTCAAGGCGGTCCGGGCAAAGGGCGCCCGCCGTCAGACCACCGCGAACCGCAGCAGATAGATCGCGTAGCCGGCCAGCAGGACCGCGCCCTCCAGCCGGGTCACGCGCCAGCCGCTGACCACCGCCGCCAGCAGCGCCCCGGTTGCCGCCAGCATGACCCAGATGTCGACGGCGGCGACCTCCGGCGGAATCGGGATCGGCACGACCACCGCCGTCAGCCCGAGGATCCCCAGGATGTTGACGATATTGCTGCCGATGATGTTGCCGAAGGCGACGTCCGACTGGCCCCGCAGGGCGGCGATCACCGAGGTCACCAGCTCCGGCAGCGACGTGCCGACCGCGACCAGGGTCAACCCCACCAGCGTGTCCGACACCCCCAGGTCGGCGGCCAGCCCGATGGCGCCGTCCACCAGCAGACGGGCCCCCAGCACGGTGAGGGCCAGGCCGCCGACCAGGTATCCGATCGCTCCCGCCAGACCGGCCGGCGGGGCCAGCGCCGCGTCCGCCTCGGCGGCGTGCATGACCGCGCCGGCATCGGCCGCCGCGGCCCTGCGCTCCAGCAGGTAGGTGGCGACGACGTAGACCACCAGAACCGCGACCAGGGCGGCCCCCACCGCGCGCCCGACCTCGCCGATCACGACCACCGCCAGCGCCGCCAGCGCCGCCAGGACGACCATGGGGCCGTCGCGCCGGAAGGCCGCCGGCGAGGCCATCACCGGACGCACCAGCGCCGCCACGCCGAGGATCAGCAGGATGTTGGCGATGTTGCTGCCGATGACATTGCCGACCGCGACACCCGGCGAACCGGCCGCGGCGGCCTGAAGGCTGGTCACCAGTTCCGGCGTCGAGGTGCCGAAACCCACCAGGGTAAGCCCGATCAGAAGGGGCGACACCCCCATGTGCCGCGCCACCGCGACGGCGCCGCGCACCAGGGACTCGCCGCCCACGACAAGGCACACGACCCCCCCGATCAGAAGCATGGCGAGACTCATGCCGACCTCTCGTCACAGCCCTCTGGCACGGCGACCGGTCGTCCCGACCGCCGGCTTCGGTGCGCGATCACGGTGACCGGCCGGACGACCGGCT
>NZ_JACIGI010000007.1:0-105764 GCF_014197795.1 Roseospira goensis | reverse complement strand
CTTGTTAGACCGGCCGGTCGGACGACCGGCTTGTTAGACCGGCCGGTCGGACGACCGGCTTGTTAGACCGGCCGGTCGGACGACCGGCTTGTTAGACCGGCCGGTCGGACGACCGGCTTGTTAGAATCGAGTGCGCACGCTGTAGGTCAAGCGGGTTTCGCCATCGGCGGGCACCTCCATCGTCCAGGCCACGCGGCCGGCGTTGACCCGCGCGTGGGGGTGCGACTCGTCCAGGATGGTCCATTCCCCGGGCAGCTCCGCCTCGACGGTGACGGAGACCGCGCGCTCCGGCTTGGCGTTGCGGACCACGATCTCGTGATCGGTCTCGGTGACGCGCTCACCGATGCGGCGGAAGTCGGTGCGGCGGCGCTCGGCGGTGACGTCGAAGTCGGTGCCCAGGTCCAGCGCGGCTTCGCCGCCCACGGCCACATGAGGCGTGCGGTCGGCACCCAGGAAGCGCGGCGCGCCGTCGGGCCCCGGCTGCCACACCCGCACGGTACCGGCCGGCAGCGGCCGGCCCAGACCGTCCTCGGCGGTGTTGCGCAGCACGAGTTGACGGCGGGCGTTGACGGTCTCGTCGTCGACCTGGGCATTGGCATAGACGCCGTAGCGGGCCGGCGGCACCACGTGGCGCGGCGTGACCGCCACATCGGGGGCATCGACCAGGGCCACCTGGCGGGTCTGGCGGTGGGCCAGACTCACCGGCCGCTCCACCGGATAGAAGTGCAGGCCGCCCTGGGCCTCGGCCTCCGGCACCGGCGGCATGGGCGCGGCCATCGCCATGTCGGCCCGCATCATGGTGGCCTCGGCGCCGCCGCCGCGCTTGTCGGTCTCCACCGCCACCTCGCCGGCGGCCAGGGTGAGGCGGGCGCCCCGGAACGACCGCCCGCTGGTGTTGGTGACGGTCGCCCAGCCCGACAGGGCCGCGCGGTCCGCCGCGCCGGTCAGGTCCAGGGTGTAGTCCGCGCGCCACGCCAGACCCCCGGTGAGATAGGTCAGCGCCAGGTCGCGCGCGCCGGCGGCGGCGCTGTCCACGGTCGCCAGCAGGGTCGGGGTGGCGCGCAGCTCCGGCGGCAGGGCGTCGAACACCGGCTCGCCCGGCAGGCCCACATGGATCCGGCCCTCCATCTCCAGCACCACGTCCTCCGCCACCGACACCACGGTGGCCGGCACACGCCGGGGCGGCGCCCCCTCGCCCTGGTCGTGCAGCAGCACGCCGATCTCCCGACCCACCGACAGCGCCAGCAGGCGCTGCAGGCTGGGCACGTCCGCCGCCAGGGCGCGCTCCAGCACGGTCAGGCCACCGCCGCCGTCGGCCGGCGCGAGCCGCACCGAGGCCGCATCGGCCGCGTCCGGCACATCCGGAAAGGCCAGCACGCTCTCTCCGGCCGGGACGAGGGCGGACCGGATCTCGCGCACCACCGCGGTGGCCCCACCGAGGATGGTGAGCGCCACCGAGCCGGGACCGCCCGGCGGCACCGCGATCTCCTCGGTCGCCGCGCCGGCCGCGTGGGCCGGAAGCGCGGCCAGGGCGGTCAGGGAGGCGACAACCAGGGCACCGGCCAGAACGCGGGCCGGGCGCGGGGAGCGGAACGCGGGCATGGGAGCCTCCATGGGTAGAATCGGGCGACCCGGCCGGTCCGGGCCTGCGCTCACGCTGCGCCCGACTCGTGGCAAAGGTGTGTCAGGGCAAAGGTGTCTCAGGGCAACGGCGTGTCGCCAGGGGACGACCCGGCCGGCCCCTGCGCCGCCCCGGGCGGCTCGTCCCGCACCAGATAGGGGTCCTGTCCCGTGATGCGCGCATGGGTGTCGGAGAGCAGCTCCAGCACGAATCCGAACCCCAGCAGCATCATCGCGGCCAGCCCGGCGACCATCGACACGTAGAACATCGGCCGCTCGGTCATCGGGTTGCCGAACACCAGCCGGTCGACCCCGATCCACACCAGCGCCACCAGCGCCAGCGCCAGCGTCGCCAGACTGACGCGGCCGAACAGGTAGATCGGCCGGGCCTTGAAGCTAGCCTGGAACCACAGCATGACAATGTCGAACAGAACGTCGACGACCCGGCTGAGCCCGTACTTGCTGGTGCCGGCGAAGCGGGCGTCGGCGTGCACGTCCACCTCGCTGATCGCGCCCCCCATGAGGTGCACCAGCGCCGGCAGCAGGCGATGCTGCCCCGCGCGCAGGCGCAGGGTGCGGGCGACGTCGCCGCGCAGGCACTTGAAGCCGCCCATGTCGCGCGCCGGACAGCCAGTGGTGGCGCGCAGCATCGCGTTGGCCGCGCGGCTGGGCAGCAGCCGCCACACGGCGCTTTCCGGCCGGCCGACGCGCCGGCCCGAGACCAGGTCGTAGCCCTTGCGCGCCTCGGCCAGCAGCACCGGGATCTCCTCCGGCCGGTTCTGCAGGTCGGCGTCCATCACCACCACGTGGTGTCCGCGCGCCACCCGGAAGCCGGCCGACAGCGCCGCCCATTGGCCCGTGTTGCGGGTGAGGTACCGCGGCCGCAGGTGCGGGTCCGCCGCCGCCAGGTCGGCCAGCAGGGCGTTGGTGCCGTCGGTCGACCCGTCGCTAACGGCGACGATCTCATAGGACAGGCCCAGCGCCGCCAGCGCGGCCGTGGTGCGGCGGTGGAACTCGCGCACGCAGTCGGCCTCGTTGTACATCGGCACGACGACGGAGACGGCGAGGGCGTCGGGGCTCGGGGTCTCGGGCATGGCGGCACGCTGCCAGGGCGGGAGGGGACGGGCGCGCCTGTTTAGACCGCCCAGCACGGCGGGTCCAGCGGCCGGACGGGCCAGCGCGCCACGGGGCGGCCCGGACCCCGCGCCGTGACGCCAGGAGCGCAACAATGCTGCGGCGGAACAACCGGACGCGAAATTCCGTGGCGCATCTTTTTTCCGCGAGGCGTCGTCCCAACCTGGGCTTTTGGGGTATCGCACCGGTCCTGCGGTGCGGTAAGAGAACGGTCCGGGTCAGGGCGACCGCACGCGCCGCCGCGCCCTCCTGACCGCGGAGCGGGGACGCGGACGCCCACCACGACCACGAGAGGGAGGCAGTTTCCATGCCAGAGCTTCGGTCCCGCACCACCACGCACGGCCGCAACATGGCCGGGGCGCGCGGCCTGTGGCGCGCCACCGGCATGACCGACGCGGACTTCGGCAAGCCGATCATCGCCGTGTCGAACTCGTTCACTCAGTTCGTGCCGGGACACGTGCACCTGAAGGACCTGGGCCAGCTCGTCTGCCGCGAGATCGAGAAGGCCGGCGGCGTCGCCAAGGAGTTCAACACCATCGCCGTCGACGACGGCATCGCCATGGGCCATGGCGGCATGCTCTACAGCCTGCCGTCCCGCGAGATCATCGCCGACGCCGTCGAGTACATGGTCAACGCGCACTGCGCCGATGCGCTGGTGTGCATCTCCAACTGCGACAAGATCACGCCGGGGATGCTGATGGCCGCCATGCGGCTGAACGTGCCGACGGTGTTCGTGTCCGGCGGCCCGATGGAGGCCGGCAAGGTGGTGCTGGACGGCGTCGAGAAGGCCGTGGACCTGGTCGACGCCATGGTGCACGCCGCCGACCCGAACGCCAGCGACGCGGATGTGGAGGCCTATGAGCGGTCCGCCTGCCCCACCTGCGGGTCCTGCTCCGGCATGTTCACCGCCAACTCCATGAACTGCCTGACCGAGGCTCTGGGCCTGTCGCTGCCCGGCAACGGCTCGACGCTGGCCACCCACGCCAACCGCAAAGAGCTGTTCCTGGAGGCCGGGCGGCGCGTCGTCGACCTGTGCCGGCGCTGGTACGAGGAGGACGACGCCAGCGTGCTGCCGCGCAATGTCGCCAGCGTCGCCGCGTTCGAGAACGCGATGCGCCTGGACATCGCCATGGGCGGGTCGACCAACACCGTCCTGCACCTGCTGGCGGCGGCGCGCGAGGGCGAAATCCCCTTCACCATGGCCGACATCGACCGCCTGTCGCGGTCCACGCCAAATCTGTGCAAGGTCGCCCCCGCGGTCCAGACCGTGCACATGGAGGACGTCCACCGCGCCGGCGGTATCATGGCCATCCTGGGCGAGATGGAGCGGCTGGGCCTGATCGACACGTCGGTGCCGACCGTGCACGCCCGCACCATGGGCGAGGCGCTGGAGCGCTGGGACGTGCGCCGCACGACCGAGGACGCGGTGCGTGACTTCTACCGGGCCGCCCCGGGCGGGGTGCGCACCACGGAGGCGTTCTCGCAGAACCGGATGTACACCGAGCTGGATCTGGACCGCGCCGGCGGCACGATCCGCGACGGCGCCCACGCCTACTCGGCGGACGGCGGGCTGGCGGTGCTGTTCGGCAACATCGCCGAGAACGGCTGCATCGTGAAGACCGCCGGCGTCGACGAGTCCATTCTGCGCTTCTCCGGACCGGCGGTGATCTGCGAGAGCCAGGAGGAGGCGGTGGCCAAGATCCTGGGCGGCGAGGTGCGCAAGGGCGACGTCGTCGTGGTGCGCTACGAGGGTCCCAAGGGCGGCCCCGGCATGCAGGAAATGCTCTATCCGACCAGCTACCTGAAGTCGATGGGCCTGGGCAAGGACTGCGCCCTGGTGACCGACGGCCGCTTCTCCGGCGGAACCTCGGGCCTGTCCATCGGCCATGCCTCGCCCGAGGCGGCGGCCGGCGGCGGCATCGCCCTGGTGGAGCCCGGCGACATCATCGACATCGACATTCCGGCCCGCACCATCGCCGTGCGCGTCGACGCCGAGGACCTGGCCCGCCGGCGCGCCGCCATGGAGGCGCGCGGGGCGGCGGCGTGGCGTCCGATGGACCGCCAGCGTGCGGTTTCGCCGGCGCTGCGGGCCTATGCCGCGCTGACCACCAGCGCCGACAGGGGCGCGGTGCGCGACGTGAGCCAGATCGAGCCCGGCGGGGCCGGGGCGGAGACCGCGGCGTCCCAAGGCGCGGCGACGCGACGTCTGGAAGCGGAGGACGTGTGACCGGCGATGGCCTACCTGAACTGGAGCGACGATCTGGAAACCGGCATTGAGATGGTGGACCAGGACCACAGGGTCCTGGTCGACCTGCTCAATCAGGCCCATGACTGCATCGGGGCCGGGGAGGAAACCGCGACCCTGGGCAGCGTGCTGCATGCGCTCGTGGACTATACCGAATACCACTTCGCGCGTGAGGAGCGGTTGATGCAGGCCGCGCGCTATCCGGAACTGCCGGCGCATCGCGAGTTGCACCAGCGGCTGGCCCGGCAGGCGCGCGACATCCGCGGCCGCTATGCCGCCCAGCCGGACAGCGTGAACGCGCGCGAGGTCATGGAATTCCTGCGCACGTGGCTGATCGACCATATCCTGAAGCAGGACTTCCGCTACCGCCCGGCCGTGACGGCGCACCCCGAGGCGGTGCGACTGGCGAGCGCCATCACCTTCGACGGCAACCGCCCCGCCGCCGTGAACGAGGACGGCCCCCCGGTACCGGAGCCGGTGGACTTCCGCGCCCACAGCGTGCTGGTGGTGGACGACAACCCGAACTTCCAGATCATCCTGCGCACCATCCTGAAGGGTCTGGGCTGCCCCTCGGTCGTCCTGGCCGACAGCGCCAGCGCCGGCCTGACCGCCCTGGAGTCGCACACGCCGACCCTGATGCTGGTCGACTGGCGCATGGACGGCATGGACGGGCTGGGCTTCGTGCGCGAGGCGCGCCGGCGCGGCATCGCGGTCCCGATCGTGATGATCTCCGGCTACAGCGAACCGGGGTTCGACAAGACCGCCCAGGCGGCCGGCGTGGACGCGTTCCTGGAGAAGCCGATCACGGCCCGCAATCTGGTCGACACCGTCTCCCGGGCCGTCGGCCCGGGCTGAGGGGGCGCCAGCGCCCACGCGGGAGCGCGGGCGCAAGACGGTCTTCTCTCTCGGTCCCACGCTCCTGCGTGGGACCGAGTCCGCCCCTAACCCACCACCTTGACGGTCTGGCCCGGCCGCACCGGCGCGCCCGCCGCCATGTCGTTCAGCAGCCGGAACCAGGCCTCGTTGAAGCGGCCGTAGGGCAGGCCCTGCGCCAGCGCGGCCACGGTCTCGCCCGGTCGCACCGTGCGCACGTCCAGCCGGCGCGCCCGGATCGCCGCCGCCTCCGCCGGGCTCAGGCGGGCCAGCGAGTAGGTGGTCTCGCGGAACCCCCCGCTGGCGGCGGCGAACCGCCCGGGCGGGGCCGCGAACAGGAACCGCAGCGCCTGCCCGCCGCCCAGATCCACCAGCACCACCTGGCCCTCCGCGCGCCCCTGGTTGGTGCGCAGCGGCACCGAGGCCGTCGCCCCCGGCAACCCGTTGACCGACAGGCGCTCGAAGGCGCGGGCCGGGGTCTTCGCCAGTTGGGCCTGAAGCGTGCGGCCGACATCGCCGCGCAGGGGCGTCAGGTCGGCCTGGATCAGCCCGCCGCCGGGTCCGCGCGCGGTGACGGCATCATCGCCGTTGCGCAGCACGTAGCCGGGCGGCACGGTGAAGCGCAGGCGCAGCGTGGGATGGATGAAGGTGCGCCCGTCGACCACGCCGTTTTCGGGCCGGTCGCCGAACACCAGGCCGTCGATGGTCTGCAGATAGGGCGCGCGGCCCACCACCGCGTCGGCCGGCCGCGTCGCCTGCGCCTGCTGGAGGGCGGCGCGGGTGCGGTCGATGGTGCGCGGGTGGGTCGACATCATGTTGAACTGATCCACCTGGCCGGGCGGCAGGCCCTTCATCGCCGCCTCGACCTGGCTCTGCTCGCGCAGGGTCGCCAGCAGGCCGACCATGCCCTCCGGATCGTAGCCGGCGCGGGTCATGTAGCGGCCGCCCAGCATGTCGGCCTCGAACTCCTGATCGCGCGAGTAGCTCTGCACGTACAGGGTCGCCGCGGTGCCGGCGAGCCGCGCCAGGTCCGCACTGCCGGTGGCCACCCCGACGACCAGGACGCCGAGTTGCGCCAGCATGCCCTGGCCCATGCGCTCGGCCGAGTGGCGGGCGTTGACATGACCCAACTCGTGGCCGATCACGCTGGCCAGTTCGGCCTCGCTGGAGGCCAGCGCCAGCAGGCCGCGCGTCACCCCGACGTAGCCGCCGGGCAGGGCGAAGGCGTTCACGATCGGCGTGTCCAGCACCGTGAAGGTGTAGGGAAGCTGCGGATACTCCGTGAACGGAGCGAGGCGGCGGCCGATCCCCTCCACGTAGCCCTGCACCCGGCGGTCGTCGTAGGCCCCGCCGAAGGCCTTGACGAGCTTGGGGTACTCGCGGCGGCCGGTGGCAACATCACCCTCGATGGACTGGAACGCCATGAAGCTGGAACGGCCGGTGGCCGGATTGGCGGTGCAGCCGGTCAGCGCGGCCACGGCGGCCAGCGGCAGGCCGGCGGCGGCCGCGCCGCGCAACAGGAACCGACGCGACAGGGTCATGGCGGGGCTCTCCCTCGACAGCGACACAGGGACACAGGGACACAGGGACACAGGGACACAGGGACACGGCGTCGAGGATAGCGCCGAACATGGCCCCAATGGGGCGGTCGCATCGGGCTTGACCCGCGGCCCGGGTGGTCGCATTGTCATGGCAGTGACACCAGGGGGAGCCGGCGCCACCGGCTGAGAGGCCTCCATGGTTCGCCCGGGGCAATGTCCGGGCGACGCGGGAGACGACCCCTTGAACCTGATCCGGTTCGCACCGGCGTAGGGATTGGTGAGGGATCGTGACCCCAGACGGCCGCCCGGCACACCGGGACTCCTGTTCCGCTTCATCCTCCGCGATATCGCCCCCGCAGAGCGACGCGCCCGGCCTGGGCGTGCGCATGACCGACGCCTGCCTGGCGTTCGACGGCGTGGCGCTGTTCGATGGCCTGACGCTGGATCTGGCGCCCGGGCGCACCACCGCCCTGCTGGGCCCCAGCGGCGTGGGCAAGTCCACCCTGCTGCGCCTGCTGGCCGGGCTGGAGAACGGCACTCACGCCCGCGCCACCATCGCCTGCGACGATGGCCGGCCCCTGGCCGGTCGGGTCGCCTACCTGGCGCAACGGGATTCACTGCTGCCCTGGGCCAGCGCGCTCGACAACGCCGTGCTCGGGGCCCGCCTGCGCGGCGCGCCGCTGGGGCCGGCGCGCGCCCGTGCCCGCGCGCTCTTGACGGACGTCGGCCTGGGGGACCGCCTGCACGACCGCCCCGGCGCCCTGTCCGGCGGCATGCGCCAGCGCGTCGCCCTGGCGCGGGCGCTGGGGGAGGACCGGCCGCTGATCCTGATGGACGAGCCGTTCTCCGCCCTCGACTTCCTCACCCGGCTGCGCCTGCAGGACCTGACCGCCCGCCTGCTGGCCGGGCGCACGGTGCTGCTGGTGACCCACGATCCGCTGGAGGCGCTGCGCCTGGGCCATGCCGTGCACGTGCTGCACGGCCGCCCGGCGACCCTGGACGCCGCCCTGATCCCGCCCGGCGCACCGCCGCGCGACGCCACCGATGCGGCGCTGCTGGCGTTGCAGGGCGAGTTGCTGCGCCGCCTCACCGGCGCCGCCCACGGCCCGGGAGACACCGCATGAGCCGCCTGTCCGCCGTGGTCCGGCCCCTGGTCACCGCCGCCGGCCTGATCGCGCTGTGGCAGGCGGTCTACCTGCTGAACGGGTCGCGGGACTACCTGCTGCCGTCGCCGCTGGGCACGCTGGAGACCCTGATCGCCCGCGCCGACCGGCTGGCGTACCACGCCGGGGTGACCTTCGCCGAGATCCTGATGGGCTTCGCCTTCGGGGTCGGCCTCGGCATGCTCTCGGCCCTGGTGCTGGTGCTGTGGGGGCCGGCGCGGCGCTGGCTGCTGCCGGTCCTGGTGGTCAGTCAGGCCATCCCGGTGTTCGCCCTGGCGCCGCTGCTGGCGCTGTGGCTGGGCTATGGTCTGACCTCCAAGGTCGTCATGGCCATGCTGATCATCTACTTCCCGGTCACCACCGCCTTCCTGGACGGCCTGCGCCGCACCGATCCGCTGTGGCTGGAACAGGCCCGGGTGATGAACGCCGGGCGCTGGGCCGCGCTGGTGCACATCCGGTTGCCGGCGGCGCTGCCGGCGCTGGCCAGCGGCCTGCGGGTGGCCGCCGCCGTGGCCCCCATCGGCGCCGTGGTGGGCGAGTGGGTCGGCTCCAGCGCCGGGCTCGGCTACCTGATGCTGCATGCCAACGGGCGCATGCAGACCGACCTGGTCTTCGCCGCCATGGCCCTGCTCGCCGTGTTCGCGGTGACGCTCTACCGGCTGGTCGACGCCACCATGCGCCGCCTCGTGCCCTGGCAGGCGGAAAGCAATGCGTGAGCCGCTCAAAGACAGAGGGAGCCTCAAGATGACAGTCCTCCGCCGAAGCCTCGCCGCCCTGGCCGGCGCCCTGTGCCTGGCCCCGGCCCTGCTGCTGACCGCCGCACCGGCGCGCGCCGAGACCACCGCCGTCACCGTGCTGCTGGACTGGTTCGTCAACCCGGACCACGCGCCCCTGGTCGTCGCGCGCGAGCAGGGCTTCTTCGCCGCCCACGGCCTCGACGTCACGTTGCAGGCCCCGGCCGATCCCGCCGACCCGCCGAAGCTGGTCGCCGCCGGCCGGGTCGACCTGGGCGTGTCCTACCAGCCGCAGCTTCACATGCAGGTGGACCAGGGCCTTCCGTTGCTGCGCGTCGGAACCCTGGTGGCGACGCCCCTGAACACCGTGATCGTGCTGGCCGACGGGCCGGTGCAGACCCTGGCGGACCTGAAGGGCCGCACGGTCGGTTTCTCCCTCAGCGGCTTCGAGGACGGTGTGCTGGGCACCATGCTGAACACCGTCGGGCTGTCGATGGACGACGTGGAGATGATCAACGTCAACTTCAGCCTGTCGCCGGCGCTGCTGTCCGGGCAGGTCGACGCCATCGTCGGCGGCTACCGCAACTTCGAGCTGACGCAACTGGAGCTAGAGGGCGCCGAGGGCCGCGCCTTCTTCCCCGAGGAGCACGGTGTCCCCCCATACGATGAACTGGTGCTGATCGCCCACGCCGACCGCGTTGGCGAACCCTGGCTGGACGCCTTCATGGCCGCGCTGGAGGAGGGCACACAGTACCTCATCAACCACCCGGAAGAGAGCTGGGACCTGTTCCTGGCCGCCTATCCCGACCTGGACGACCCCCTGAACCGGCGCGCCTGGGTCGACACCCTGCCCCGGTTCGCCCTGCGTCCGGCGGTGGTGGACGGCCCGCGCTACGACCGCATGGGCGCCTTCCTGGCCGAACACGGCCTGACCGGGGACCCGGCCCCGGTGGAAAGGCTGGCCGTGGACGTGCGGACGCGCTAGACGGGGCCGCCGTTCCCGCCGCTCAGGACCCGTTCGCCATGACCCCCGGTGCCCGTCTGCACGCCGCCCTCGACCTGCTGGAGGAGATGGCCGCCTCGCCCCGCCCCGCCGATGCCGTGACCCAGGCCTTCCTGCGCGCGCGGCGCTACATGGGTGGCGGCGACCGGCGGGCGGTCACGGCCCGGGCCTACGGGATGCTGCGCCGGCACGCCCGGCTCGGCTGGTGGACCGGCGACGGCAGCCCGCGCGAGCGCCTGATCGCCGACCTGGTGCTGACCGACGGCCTGGACCGGGCGGCGCTGAAGGGGCTGTTCACCGGCATGGGCCACGACCCGGCGCCGCTGACCGCCGCCGAGCGCGACCTCGCCGCCCGGCTGGCGGGCCAGCCGCTGGAGCCGGCGGAGATGCCGGAGGCGGTGCGGCTGGAGCTGCCGGACTGGATCGCCCCGCCCCTGGAGGCCAGCCTGGGCGAGGGCTGGCGGACGGCCATGGCGGCGCTCAACACCGAGGCGCCGCTGGATCTGCGCGCCAACGCCCTGAAGACCGACCGGGACGGCGCCCGCGCCGCCCTGGCCGAGGCCGGCATTCCGGCCCCCGGTGGTGTCGCGGAGGACGGGCCGCTGGCGCCGCTGGCCCTGCGCGTGCACGGGCGCGTCAATCTGGCCGCCACGCCGGCCTTCCGCGACGGGCTGGTGGAGGTGCAGGACGCCGGCTCCCAGGTGGCCGCCGCCCTGGTCGCGGCGGCGCCCGGGATGGCGGTCTGCGACCTGTGCGCCGGGGCCGGCGGCAAGACCCTGGCCCTGGCCGGGGCGATGGCCAACAAGGGGCGGCTGCTGGCCTGCGACGTGTCGGCGTCGCGTCTGGAGCGGGCAAAGGTGCGGCTGCGCCGGGCTGGGGTGCACAACGCGACCCTGCGGGTGCTGGACGCCGAGTCGCGCAAGTGGCTGAAGCGTCAGGCCGGCGGCTTCGACCGCGTGCTGGTCGACGCACCGTGCTCCGGGACGGGCGCCTGGCGGCGCAACCCGGATGCGCGCTGGCGGCTGGCGCCGGCCGACCTGGAGTCGCTCCAGGCCGAGCAGGACGCCATCCTGGCCCGCGCCGCGCGGCTGGTGAAGCCGGGCGGGCGGCTGGTCTACGTCACCTGCTCGCTGCTGACGGCGGAGAACGAGGATCGCGTGAGCGCGTTCCTGGAGGGCGACGCGGGCGCGGGGTTCACGCCGGTGCCGATGGCCGACGCCTGGGCGGACGCGGACATGGCCGCGCCCTGCCCGGCCCCGGCGGGCGCGACGGCGCTGCGTCTGTCCCCGGCCGATCACGACACGGACGGATTTTTCGTGGCGGTGTTGGCGAAGGGGTGATTGAGGCGCGCCCACGCGGGAGCGTGGGCGCGAGATCGTTTTTCTCGGTCCCCCTGCTCCTGCGGGGGACCGGCCCATCACGCCAAAGCGCCCCCGCCGGAGCGGGGGCGCGAGAGTCCCGGTCTTTCTTGGTCCCCCGCTCCCGCGGGGGACCGGCCCATCACGCCAAAGCGCCCCCGCCGGAGCGGGGGCGCGAGAGTCCCGGTCCTTCTTGGTCCCCCGCTCCCGCGGGGGACCGGGCCCATCATGCGAAAGCGCCCCCGCCGGAGCGGGGGCGCGAGAGTCCCGGTCTTTCTCGGTCCCCCCGCTCCCGCGGGGGACCGGGCCCATCATGCGAAAGCGCCCCCGCCGGAGCGGGAGCGCGAGAGTTCCGGTCTTTCTTGGTCCCCCGCTCCCGCGGGGGACCGGGCCTATCACGCCAAAGCGCCCCCGCCGGAGCGGGGGCGCGAGAGTCCCGGTCTTTCTTGGTCCCCCGCTCCCGCGGGGGACCGGGCCCATCACGCCAAAGCGCCCCCGCCGGAGCGGGGGCGCGAGAGTCCCGGTCTTTCTTGGTCCCCCGCTCCCGCGGGGGACCGGCCCACCCTCAGCGGCCGTAGCCGCAGGGGCAGGCCGTGCCCTTGGCGTGCCAGGCGCCACAGTTGGGGCAGCGCACCAAGTCCTCGGCGGGCTTGCCGCCGGGCGCGCCGTCCTCGCCCATGCGCTTGCGCACGGCGTCCTGGGCGGCGCGCTCGACACGCTCACGCAGGCTGGGGCGCTTGGCGCGGGCCTCGCCCCCGAGGGCGCGGCTGTAATACTTGAAGGCACCCCAGACCACGACCACCACGAGGACCGTGAAGAGCACCTTGCCGAGGCTCAATCCGAACATGGCCCGGTTATCGCCCTCGCCGCCCGGCCCGGTCAAGCGCCGTCACGCCGGGCTCTCTTGCCGGGCTCTCTTGGTGCCGCCCCGGTCCCCTCCCATGGGAGGGGACCGAAGCTCCGGCGCACCCGGCGTGTGCGAATGGCTTTTGACGCCTGTCTTGACGCCTGTCTTGACGCCTGGGACGCGCCCCTCTCTAGTCGGGGGCGTGGCGCCACCCGCCGCCGCCGTCGTGAACGGGCAGCGGCGGCATCACCAGGCCGCGGCCGGCGGCTGGGCCGGGGGCCTTCTGGCCCGCCCCTTTGGGGCCCAGCCGTTCCATATTGGCATCCAGCGGGCACAGTGTGCCGTGCTCGATGGCGGCGGCCGCCGCGGCCTCGGGGGCCTCGACGCCGCCCCGCGCCATGGTATCGAATCGCGACAGCGCCGACCGGTACCGCGCCGCCATGCTGGCCGCGCCGCGCTCGTCGGCGGCCTCGACGCACCGTTCCATCATGTCGTGCACGGTCTCCACGCCGTGCGGCTGGGCGAGCGTCATTTCGGTCCAGGCCTGGGCCAGCACCACAGGCATATGAAACCCCTCGGCGATCGTCTGCACGACCGGCGAATCAGGGGTCAGGAAAGTCC
Organism: Roseospira goensis; assembly: GCF_014197795.1. Taxonomy (GTDB): domain Bacteria; phylum Pseudomonadota; class Alphaproteobacteria; order Rhodospirillales; family Rhodospirillaceae; genus Rhodospira; species Rhodospira goensis. Next base: position 92,625 of record NZ_JACIGI010000007.1, on the reverse strand, counting down.
GGTTCACCAACATCTTACACCTCCCGGAAAGACAACCCGAAGGTTTCTTCCCTGTTAGTTCCTTGAACCGGTCGTTACCCCTCCAATATGCATAATTATCCTATCTTTTTCAAGGGTTTTAGCCGCAGGGCTGCTGCCACGGCTGCGCACACCGCCCACCGCGCCGCGCCCAACGGGCGACCGAGCCCCCGGGACCGTCTCGGGCTCGGTCGGGGCGCCGGGACCGGTCCCGGCGTCCCAGCGGCCCCCTCATCTCTGCGGTCATCTCTGGGGTGGCGCGGGGCCTCCGGTGCCCCTGCGGGGCGGCGGGCGGCCCCGGTCCGCGGCGAGTCGACGTCGCCCCCCGGAAGGCGATCGCCCGGCGGAAAATCCGACCGCGGCGCTCGGATCCGGCGCATCAAGGCCGGACCCGCGGGTGCCGTCCGGCTTGCCCCGGCGGCCCTGCCCCCGCTACCCTCCGGTCCCTCACCCGTTCGCCCTGTCGCAAGAGAGTCGCCGCCATGTCGTCCTCCGCCCTGCCCGAGACCATGCCCTGCATCGAGATCGCGACTCCCGGCGGACCGGAGGCCCTGGTCCCGGCCGAACGCCCGCTGCCGATGCCCGCCGAGGGGGAGGTCCTGATCAAGGTGCATGCCGCCGGCGTGAACCGCCCCGACGTGATCCAACGCAAGGGACACTATCCCGCCCCCAAGGACGCCTCGGACCTGCCGGGCCTGGAGGTGGCCGGCGAGATCGTCGCCCTGGGCGCGGGCGATACCGGCGGGCTGGCGGTCGGCGACGCGGTCTGCGCCCTGCTGGCCGGCGGCGGCTATGCGGCCTACGCGGTCGCCCCGGCGCCCCAGGTGCTGCCGATCCCCGCCGGCTTCGACTGGGTCAAGGCCGCGGCCGTGCCCGAAACCGTCTTCACCGTCTGGCACAACGTGTTCGAGCGCGCGGCGCTCAAGCCGGGCGAGCGGCTCCTGGTCCACGGCGGCAGCAGCGGCATCGGCACCACCGCGATCCAGCTCGCCAAGGCGTTCGGCGCCACCGTGTTCACCACCGCCGGCTCGGACGAGAAGTGCGCGGCCTGCCGCAGCCTGGGCGCCGACCTGGCGATCAACTACGCCACCGAGGACTTCGTGGAGGCGGTCAAGACGGCCACCGACGGGCGCGGGGTGGACGTCATCCTGGACATGGTCGGCGGCGACTACCTGCCGCGCAATGTCTCGATCCTGGCGCCCGAGGGCCGCCACGTCTCGATCGCGTTCCTGGCGCGCTCGACCGTCGAGATGAACTTCATGCCGGTCATGCGCAAGCGCCTGACCCTGACCGGGTCGACCCTGCGTCCGCAGCCGGTCGAGGCCAAGGGCCGCATCGCCCGGGCCGTGCACGAGACGGTGTGGCCACTGCTGGAGGCCGGCACGGTGGCGCCACTGATCCACACCACCCTGCCGCTGGCGCAGGCGGCCGAGGCCCACGCCTTGATGGAGTCCAGCGCGCACATCGGCAAGATTGTCTTGACCGTGGACCACGGACCGGCCAAGTAGGAGCCGGAGCCCCGCACGCCCGACCCCGCTCAACGCGGGGTCGCCGGGGCCTGGACGCTCACACACGCCACGCTGTCGAGGATGAGGGTCCACCGGGTCCAGACCGGATCCGGCGGCCCGTCTTCGTGTTTGTGGGTCGGGCGTGCCGATCGCGCGCGGGGCGCGTCCCCGCGGTGCCGGGTCCCGGCGCCCGAGGGCCGATCCGGCGCGCGCGCCCTGCATCCCACCCGTCGCCTGGAGGACCGAACCGATGGCACTGCCGCTCATGCCCAAGGCCACCGCCGTGTGGCTGGTGGAGAACACCGCGCTGACCTTCGAGCAGATCGCGGACTTCTGCGGCATGCACGAGCTGGAGATTCAGGCCATCGCGGACGGCGAGGTCGCGGTCGGCATCACCGGCCTGGACCCGCTGGCCAACGGTCAGCTCACCCAGTCCGAACTGGACCGCTGCCAGGCCGACCCGGACGCCCGCCTGGTGCTACAGAAGGGCGAGAACCCGATCCCGCAGTCGCGCCAGAAGGGGGCACGCTACACGCCGGTCTCCAAGCGCCACGACCGGCCCGACGGCATCGCCTGGCTGCTCAAGAACCACCCGGAGCTGTCGGATGCCCAGGTCTGCAAGCTCCTTGGCACCACCAAGCCGACCATCCAGGCCATCCGCGACCGCTCGCACTGGAACGCGCCGAACATCAAGGCGCGCAACCCGGTGATTCTCGGCCTGTGCACCGAGGCCGACCTGGAGAAGGCGATCATCATCGCGCGCGGCCGCGCCCGCCACGCGGAGCGCCAGGGCGAGCCCGAGCCGGCCGCCGACGCGCCCGAGGGACCCGACGCCGATCCCCCGCCGGCAGACGACGATCCGCTCGCGCCGGCCGTTCCCGACGACGATCACGACCAATAATCACCACCTTCCCCGGAGCCGGTCGCCGCCCCGTCCCGGTGCGACCGTACGCGCGCCCGGGCGTGTGACGCCGGTCACGGCCGGCGCCCGGGACAGCCGGCGCGGACCGCCTTCCCTGTTGTGTTCGCCGCGCGCTTTCGGATACAACCCGGATCTGCCGCCTCCGGTGCTGGGACGACGGAGGCGACGGTCTTCGTTGTCGCCACACGCCATACCGTCGGGTTGTTCGCCCCATCCGACGAGGCTCGCATGCCGGTTTTCCATCGGTCCTGGAGTTCTTGTTCATGAAGCTCAAAGTTCTCACGGTCCTGGCCGCCGCCGCGGTGCTTGCCGCCTGCTCGTCCACGCCCGAAACCGGGTCCGGCCAGACCGGTGGCGGAGCGGCGCCCGTGACCGCGCCCAGCGGGCCGGCCGCCGGCAGCCAGCAGGAATTCGTCCAGGAGGTCGGCGATCGCGTCTTCTTCGCCTTCGATTCCTACAACCTGGACAGCCAGGCCCAGCAGACGTTGCGCCGCCAGGCCGCCTGGCTCCAGCAGTACCCGCAGTACTCGGCGGTGATCGAGGGGCACGCGGACGAGCGCGGCACCCGCGAGTACAACCTGGCCCTGGGCGAGCGGCGCGCCACCGCGGCGCGCAACTACCTGGTCTCGCTGGGCGTGCCGGCCAACCGCGTCAGCACCGTGTCCTACGGCAAGGAGCGGCCGGTGTGCACCCAGTCCAACGAAAGCTGCTGGTCGCGTAACCGCCGCGGCGTGACCACCCTGCGCTGAGGTCCGGACCGGCGGACGCGGGCCGCCCCCGCCGCCGCCCCATCCGCGCATGCGAGGCGCCGTCTTCCGGGACGGCGCCTTTATTGCGTCAAGAACATGGGTCAGACTGCGCCCCATCGTCGCCAGGCCCGTGGCCCATGGCCCGCGTCCCCGCCCCGATTCAGGAGCCCGCCATGCCGTCCGTTCCGCCGTCCGCCGCGCCGCGCGCCGTCCGTGTCGTGATCGTGACCGTGGCCGCCCTGGCGGCCGTCGCCCTGTCCGGCCCGCTCGCCCCGGCCCGCGCCCAGGACACCCGCGCCCTGGTGGCCGATATGCAGGTGCGCCTCAACCAGTTGGAGGAGATGGTGCGCGGCCTGACCGGCCAGCTCGAACAGGCCGAGCATCGCACCCGCCAACTGGAACAGCGCGTCGACCTGCTGGAGCGCGAACTGGACATGCGCCTGGGCGGGCAGGCCGGACCCGGGACCGCCCCGGACCGCGCCCCCGGCGCCGCGACCAGCCCGGCGCCCCTGCCCGCGCCCGCGCCGGGATCGCCGCAGCCGCTGGCGCCGGACAGCGGCGTGCTGGGCTATCTGTCCGAACCGGCGCCGGAGGCGGCCCCGTCATCGACACCGACCCCGGCGCCGATCACCGACGCGGCGGCCCGCGCCGTGCTGCCCGATGCCCCCCCGGAGGAGCAGTACCAGCATGCCTTTTCCCTGCTGCGCCAGGGCGACTACCGGCGCGCCGAGCAGGCCTTCGGGGCCTTCATCGCGGTGAACCCGCAGCACCGCCTCGCCGGCAATGCCCAGTACTGGCTGGGCGAGACGCACTACGCGCGCGGGGACTACGAGAACGCCGCCGTGGCCTTCGCCAAAGGCTACAAGGCGTACCCGGACGGCTCCAAGACCCCGGACAACCTGTTCAAGCTGGGCATGTCCATGTCCGCGCTGGGCAAGCCGCGCGAAGCCTGCGCCGCCTTCCAGAAGCTGCGGGCCGACTTCCCCGACGTCGCCGGCACGCTGCAGCGCCAGGTCGCCGACCAGATGGCGCGCAACGGCTGCTGACGGCGGTCCGGCGATGGCGGCCGACCCTGGGGCGCCGCCCATCGACGCGGCCGCCTTCGATGCCCTGATGGCGCCCCTGGGGCCGTTCGAGCCGGCGCCCCACCTCGCCGTGGGAGTCTCCGGCGGCCCCGACAGCCTGGCGCTGGCCCTGCTGGCGCGGGACTGGGCGCGGGCGCGCGGCGGCACCGTGACCGCGCTCACGGTGGATCACGGCCTGCGCCCCGCCGCCGCCGCCGAAGCCCGCCGGGTGGCGGACTGGATGGCCGCCGCCGGGGTCGGGCATGCCACCCTGAACTGGGCCGGGCCGGCGCCGGCCCACGGCGTGCAGGCCGCCGCCCGGGCGGCCCGCCTGGGCCTGCTGGAGGGCTGGTGCCGGGAGCACGGGGTGCTCGACCTGCTGCTGGCGCACCACCGCGACGACCAGGCCGAGACCCTGTTGCAGCGCCTGGGACAGGGCAGCGGCCCCGACGGGCTGGCCGGCATGGCGCCGGTGTCGTGGCGCCGTTTCGTGCGCCTGCTGCGGCCGCTGCTGGCGGTCGCGGGGGCGCGCACCCGGGCCACCCTGGCGCATCGTGGCCAGCCCTGGATCGAGGATCCGAGCAACGCCGATGCCACCTTCCAGCGCGTGCGCCTGCGCCACCTGGCGCCGGCCCTGGGCCAGGCCGGGGTGGCCGCACCGGGGCTGGCGCTGGCCGCCGCCCGCGCCGCCGAAGCCCGGGCCGAACGGGCGCGACGGCTGGACGCGCGCCTGGTCGCGACGGTCACCCCGCATCCGGCCGGGTTCGCCTGGGTCGACCTGACCGCCCTGCTGGCACCGCCCGCCAGCGAGGCGCGGGCCGCCCTGGGCCGCCTGCTGGCCTGGATCGGCGGCACCGAGCGGCCGCCGCGCGCGGCCGCGCTGGAGCGCCTGCGCCGTCGCCCGGAGAGCGGCGCGACCCTGGGACGATGCCGCCTGCTGCCGGCGCCGGGCGGTCCGCCGGGACGCTGGCTGGTCTGTCGCGAGGCCCGCCACCTGCCGGCGCCGCAGCCCCTGAGTCCGGGTCAGGCGGTGATCTGGGACGGCCGCTTCCGCGTTACACTGGAGGGGCCGGGTGCGGATGCGGGGCCGACCGCTCCGGACGGACCCTGGGTGCTGGCGCCGCTGGGCGCCGCGGCGCCCCGGATCGCTCACGCCGTGGCGCGGGCGGGCGGGCCACCCCCGGCGATCCCGGCGGCGGCCCGAGCCGCGCTGCCCGCGCTGTGGTCGGCGCATGGGGTGGCGCCCGGGGTGGCGCCCGGCGTGGCGCACGGGGTCGTTTGTGTCGTGCCCCACATGCGATACCATGGCGCCCCGGCGCCGGTGGCGATGCGGGTGAGTCCGGCCCCCGCCCTGCCCCTGACCCGGGGCGCGACCGGCGGAACGCGGCTTGCACAGGACCGGCCGCCGCCTATTTGAAGAGAAATGGTCTCGATCGAGGCCGTGTGATGACTGGCGCGGTCCGTGGGCACGGGTGACCCGGCCGCCATGGGGACAAGGGGTCCAGCCTTGAATTTCAGCCGCAATCTTCTGATGTGGATCATCATCGCGGTGCTGCTGGTGGCGTTGTTCAACGTCTTCCAGGGGGCCGCGCCACAGAGCACCGGGACCCAGATCTCCTACACGGAGTTCATGAACCGGGTCCAGAACAGCGAGGTGCAGGAAGTCACCATCAAGGGTGAGAGCATCACCGGGACGATGGTCGGCGGCGGGTCGTTCTCGACCTATGCCCCGCCGGACTCGAACGTGGTGCCGACCCTGCGCGACAACGGCGTCACCATCTCGGCGCTGCCGTCGAACGACGACGCGCCCACGTTCTGGAGTGTGCTGATCTCCTGGTTCCCGATGCTGCTCCTGATCGCCGTGTGGATCTTCTTCATGCGGCAGATGCAGGGCGGCGGCGGCAAGGCCATGGGCTTCGGCAAGTCGCGCGCCAAACTGGTGACCGAGCGCGCCGGGCGGGTGACCTTCGACGACGTCGCCGGCATCGACGAATCCAAGTCGGAGCTGGAAGAGGTGGTCGAGTTCCTGCGCGACCCGCAGCGGTTCCAGCGCCTCGGCGGCAAGATTCCCAAGGGTGTGCTGCTGGTCGGCCCGCCCGGCACCGGTAAGACCCTGCTGGCGCGCGCCATCGCCGGCGAGGCCAACGTGCCGTTCTTCACCATCTCGGGCTCGGACTTCGTCGAGATGTTCGTGGGCGTCGGCGCCAGCCGCGTGCGCGACATGTTCGAACAGGGCAAGAAGAACGCGCCGTGCCTGATCTTCATCGACGAGATCGACGCCGTCGGCCGCCACCGCGGCGCCGGTCTGGGCGGCGGCAACGACGAGCGCGAGCAGACCCTCAACCAGCTCCTGGTGGAGATGGACGGCTTCGAGGCGAACGAAGGCGTCATCCTGATCGCCGCCACCAACCGTCCGGACGTGCTGGACCCGGCGCTGCTGCGCCCGGGCCGGTTCGACCGCCAGGTGGTGGTGCCGAACCCGGACGTGCTCGGCCGCGAGAAGATCCTCAAGGTGCACATGCGCAAGACGCCGCTGGGCCCCGACGTGGACCCGAAGGTGATCGCCCGCGGCACCCCCGGCTTCTCCGGCGCCGACCTGGCCAACCTGGTCAACGAGGCGGCGCTGCTCGCCGCGCGCCGCGGCAAGCGGGTGGTCGGCATGTCCGAACTGGAGGCCGCCAAGGACAAGGTCATGATGGGCACCGAGCGGCGCTCCATGGTGATGACCGACGACGAGAAGAAGTTGACGGCCTACCACGAGGGCGGCCACGCCATCTGCGCACTGCACATGCCGGAGTCCGACCCGATCCACAAGGCCACCATCATTCCGCGCGGACGCGCGCTCGGCATGGTGATGCGGCTGCCCGAGGGGGACCGCATCAGCGTCTCGCGCGCCAAGCTAGAGGCCGACCTGGTGGTCGCGATGGGCGGCCGGGTGGCCGAGGAACTGATCTTCGGCCCCGAGAAGATCACCACCGGGGCGTCGAGCGACATCAAGATGGCCACCAACATGGCCCGCAAGATGGTGACCGAGTGGGGCATGTCGGACAAGCTGGGGCCGCTGCTGTATGCGGAAGACCAGGAAGAGGTGTTCCTGGGCCACTCGGTGGCGCGCCACAAGAACATGGCCGACGAGACCGCGCGCCTGGTGGACGAGGAGATCCGCAAGATCGTCGACACCGCCCACGAGAGCGCGCGCAGTCTGTTGACGGAAAACCTCAATGAGCTGGAGAGCCTGGCCCAGGGCCTGTTGGAGTACGAGACCCTGACCGGGGACGAGATCCGGGCCTTGCTGCGGGGCGAGCACATCGACCGCGAGGAGGTGCAGGACAGCGAGCCCCCGCCGCCGCCGCGCGGACGCCGGGCCTCGGTCCCCACCACCGACGGCGGGGGCGGCCTGCGCGGCAAGCCGCTCGGCCCGGAACCGCAACCGGGAGCCTAGCGCATGCGGGTGGCGGCGCCAGACGACACCTTCGCCGGCCAGCCCCCCGAGGAAACGGGCCCCGCGCTCCCGCGGGGCCTTTTCCGCGGCCGGGAACTGCCGCATCCCCTCAAGGGGCTGCTGCTGCGGCCCACCGGCCTGATGCGCGGCCCGGCCGCCGACGCGGCGGTGGCGGAAGGCCGGGCATGGCCGCTGGCCGGCGGGCCGACGGTGTTCGGCGCGGTCACCGTGTTCCTGCGCGCGGGCGAGTCCGCGCCGTGGCAGGTGCACGGCACCGACGTGCCGGGCCTGATGGCCTGGGCGCGGGCGCACGGACCCGCCATGACGGCCATCCTGCAGGCCGCCCTGAGCCGACTGACCGCACCGCGCGCGCCGTTCGCTGGCCCGTCCCTGGACCGGCCGCGGGTCATGGGCATCCTGAACTGCACCCCCGATTCGTTCAGCGACGGCGGCGACCATGCGGCGACCGACGCCGCCGTGGCCAGCGGGCTCGCCATGCTGGAGGCCGGCGCCGACCTGCTCGACATCGGCGGCGAGAGCACCCGCCCGGGCGCCGATCCGGTGAGCCCGGACGAGGAACTGCGCCGGGTGCTGCCGGTGGTCAAGGCGCTGGCCGACCGGGGCGCGCTGATCTCCATCGACACCCGGCGGGCCGCCGTGATGGAGGTCGCCCTGGCCCATGGCGCCCGGGTCGTCAACGACGTCACCGCGCTCGCCGACGACCCGGCGGCACTCGGTGTGGTGGTGCGGGCCCGCGTGCCGGTGATCCTGATGCACATGCAGGGCGAGCCGCGCACCATGCAGGCCGACCCGCACTACGACCGCGCCCCGGCCGACGTCTACGCCTGGCTGGCGCGCCGGGTGGCGGTCTGCCAGTCCGCCGGCATCCCGCCCGCGCGGCTGTGCGTCGACCCCGGCATCGGGTTCGGCAAGACCCTGGAGCACAACCTGGACCTGCTGGCCCACCTGGGGCTGTTCCATGGTCTGGGCTGTGCCGTGCTGCTGGGGGCGTCGCGCAAGAGCTTCATCGCCCGCGCCGCCGGCGACGCGGCGCCGAAGGCGCGGCTCGGCGGCTCGCTGGCGGCCGCGCTGACGGCCGTCGACCAGGGCGTGCAGATCCTGCGCGTGCACGACGTGGCCGAGACCGTCCAGGCGGTGCGCGTGGCCCAGGCGGTGCGCGGCGCGGGCTGAGCGTCGGCGCCCACGCCCCCGGACCGCCCCCGCACCGCCGCCGGGCGCGGACCACCATCCGGCCCGGATCAGGACATCCCAAACCGACCATCAGCCGGACCGTGTGCCGCCATGCCCATCGACAGCGACGACCTCGACCCCCGCCCGACCGTCGCCCGGCCGCCGGCCCTGGAGACCCTCTCCGTCGGCGACCTCGAAGCCTACATCGCCCAGCTTGAAGCCGAGATCGCGCGCGCCCGGGCCATGATCGACGCCAAGGGCGGCGCCCGGGCGGTCGCCGAATCGGCCTTCCGCCGCCGCGAGACGGAGTAGGAGCGCGCGCCGGACCCCGGCGCCGCCACCCGGCGGCACAGGCTCAATCTGGTTCATGGGGGGACCAAGAAAGTCTCGTTTGTGGATCGAACGGGGCGGATCCACCTTCACGTTAGAGGCCGACACACCGTGTCCGCCGTTCGAGCGAGAAGGGAGATCGACCCATGACCAGCATCCCGCGAGTCGCCCCGCCGAACACGGCCCGGCTCCCCGCCGCCGTGGCCGCCGCCCGCCATCGCGCCATGCGGACCTTCGTGCAGACGGTGACGCATCAGGTCACGGTGTGGCGCCGCCGCGCCTGCACCCGCCGGCAACTGCGCAACATGGACGAGCGCCTGCTCCGCGATATCGGCCTGAGCCGGGAGTTGGCCCGGGACGAGGGGGACAAGCCGTTCTGGCTGCCGTGACAGCCCGGTCGGCCGCGCCGCCCCACGACTCTGGACCGCACGACCGTCCCGCCCCCGTCGCCGCCCGGCCCTGCGCCCGGCGGGGCGGGGGCGCTCCGTCTGCGGCCCTCGGGCCGGAGTCTCGCGCACAGAGGGGCGGCGGCGCCACCGCCCTCAACTCCAGGGTCCCTCACGAGCTGGACCGGCGATTGAACACAGACCCGTACCGTATTGTTTCGGATGAGTCTTTAAGCTAAGCTCGTGGGCAGTGTCGGCGGGTGTCGGACTCTGGACCCGGTCTATGACCATTCCCAAGGTTGACGCGACCGTCGCAAATCAGCAGGGTGCCCAGCATCTTGCGCGCGTTGGAGTCCGCGATCTCCCCCGCGACGGCCCTCGGTCCGGTCGGTCGTCACGGGGTGCGGGGCGAGGCGCGCCGTTCCCGACCGTCTCGGCGGAGACGGGGTCGACCACGCCGCGCGACGGCGCGGACCTGAAGGCCAGGACCTGAAGGCCAGGACCTGAAGGCCCGGATCCGTGGGACACGATCACGACGACGACAGGTGAACCAGCGATGCGAAAACTGAAGTGGGCGGCCGCGCTGGCCGGCGGGATGGCGATGGCGGCCGTGGCCGTGCCCGGGCTGGCCGAAGAGACGGCCAAGGTGACGCCCGGCACGGAAACCTGCAATGTTGTGGGCGTCTACGGCACCATCGCCCTGGTCGTCTGCCCGGACGCCAAGACCGATGCGCAGTACATTGCCGCGGGCCAGGAGGCGTGCGAGCCGATCGCGGTGCGCAACGTCTGCAACGCCTGGATCTGGCGCAACGAGAGCCGCGCGGCGCGGGTGCTGCCGATGGAGGGCCACCAGCTCGACAGCGTCACCGCGCTGTGGATCAACCGTCAGGGTCAGCTCAAGGTCTGCGCCCGCGACGGCTGCTACGCCGGTCAGAACCGCTAGGGCGGATCGCACGGCATTGGACCACCTCCCGGGCTCCAATGCCGTGCGTGACGCCGCCGGGCCCCATGTCGAACGGGTTGCGTCGAACGGGCTGCGTCGAACGGGCTGCGTCGAACGGGCTGCGTCGAACGGGCTGCGCGCGGTCCTCGGGGACGGCGAGGCGCGCAAAGCGCAGCCACAGACAGCGGTGGCGGATGCGGGGCCATCGCTTCGGCCCGCCGTACCGCCCTACACCGCCCGGGCGACCTCGCCGAGCCCGGCCGCATCGCCGCCCTGGCGGCTCCAGAGGCGGGCATACAGTCCGCCTTGCGCCACCAGCGCCGCGTGATCCCCGCTTTCCACCACCTGTCCCCGGTCCATCACCAGGATGCGGTCGGCATGGCGCACCGTCGCCAGCCGATGCGCCACCACCAGGGTCGTCCGGCCGCGCCGCAGCCGGTCCAGCGCCGCCTGCACCCGACGCTCGGTCTCCCGGTCCAGCGCCGCGGTGGCCTCGTCCAGCAGCAGGATCGGGGCCGCCTTCACCATCGCCCGGGCGATCGCCAAACGCTGGCGCTGGCCGCCCGACAGGCGCAGCCCACGTTCCCCGACCGGCGTGTCGTAGCCCTCGGGCAGGGCCGCGATGAAGTCGTGCGCATCGGCGTCGCGCGCCGCCGCCTCGGCCCGCGCCCGCCACGCCGGCGACGGATCGCGGGGATCGACGGCGCCGGGCGCGCCGAACAGGATGTTCTCCAACACCGACCCCTCGAACAGCGTCACGTCCTGGGTCACCAGTGCGATCTGGCGCCAGAGCGACTCCCGGGTCACCCCGCACAGGTCCTGGCCGTCGATCAGCACGCGGCCAGTTCCGGGATCCAGCAGCCGCGCCACCAGCGCCAGCACGGTGGACTTGCCCGCCCCCGACGGCCCGACCAGGGCGACGGTCGCCCCGGCCGGCACGTCCAGCGTCACCCCATCGAGCGCCGGCACCGCCGCCGTGGCGTGCGAAACCCGCACCGCCTCCAGGCGGATCGTGCCGGCGGTCAGGGCCAGCGGGCGGGCGTCCGAAGCCTCGGTCAGGCCCGGCCGGGTGTCCAGGATGGCGAACAGCCGGTCCAGCGCCGCCACCCCTTCCTGAATCACGGCGTTCAGGTGACCCAGCTTCTTGATCGGGCGGTAGGCCAGGATCAACGCGGTCACGAAGGCGAAGAAGGTGCCCGCCGTGGTGTCGCCGGCGATCACCCGGTGGCCGCCGTAGACCACCACCGCCGCCACCGCCAGCCCGGCCGCGCCCTCGATCAGCAGCGTGGACAGGATCTTGGACCGCTCGACCTGGAACATGGCCTCGAACAGGCGCATGACGACCCCGTGCACCCGGGCGCGCTCGCGCGCCGGGGTGCCGAACACCTTGACCACCCGCACGCCCTCGAACGCCTGCGACAGCATGGCGTCGTACTGGCCCAGCGTCTCCTGCAACTCTGTGGTGCGGCGGCGCGCCCGCCGGCCCAGGGCCAGCACCGGCAGCACCAGCGCCGGGAAGATCAGGGTGCCGACCAGGGTCAGTTCCCAGTCCATCAGCATCAGGGTCGCGAACAGGCTGACCAGGGTCGCGGCGTCGCGGCCGAGGGCGATGCCGGTCGAGGTGATGGTGGTCTTGAGGGTGTCCAGATCGTTGATGAGCCGCGAAGTCAATTCGCCCACAGGGTGACGCTGGAAGAATGCCAGATCGAGCCCGACCAGGTGCCCGAACAGCCGGCCGCGCGCCGTCGCCACCAGGCCCAGGCCGGCGAACAGCATGCTGGCGCGCTGGGCGTAGTTGGCGATGCCCTTGACGGCGAAGGCCGCCGGCAGCCCCAGGCCGACCACCCACATCATGGTCGGATCGTGCGCCGCCAACACGTCGTCGACGGCCGGTTTCATGAGCCACGCCGTCAGCGCGGTGGCGCCCGCTACCCCCAGCATGGCGACCCCGCCGACGACCATGAACGGCCACCAGCGCCCGCCCATCTCGCGCAGGAAACGCCAGATCTGGCGCCCGGCATGACCGGGCGTGACCCCCGCCGCCGGCGCCGCCGTCACGCCGCGGCCTCGGTCGCGCCCGCCGCCGTCGCGCCGCCGGCGGTCCCGCTGCCTGCGCTGCCGGGACGCGGATAGCGCAGCAGCCACCACAGCCCCAGCGCCATGGTGCCCAGCGGCCCGACGTACAGCAGCGGCAACCACGTCAGGTCGCTGCGCGCCAGATTGGCCGCCCCCAGCGTGGTGGCCTGGGCCAGCACCACCGCCGCCACCGCCACCACGATGCGGCGGTTGCGACCCTGACGGTTGAACTCGCCGGCCAGCAGCGCCCCCAGGGCCACCAGGGCGAACGAGACGTTGGCGAGCGGCTTCGCCAGCCGCTGATGACCCTCCATCCGCATGCGACGGACGTTGCCCTCCGTGAAGGTGTGCGGGAAGTTGGGCGCCATCTGGTCCTCGGTGGTGAGAGTGAACAGCTCCACCGTGGTGCGCTCCCGGGATTCCGGCACCCGCACCATGCCCTCGGCGTCGCGGTCGGCCACCGCCATGGAATGGCGGTCGAAGAACAGGAAGCTGACGCGCCCGCTGGCGCGGTCGCGCTCCTGACGCACCCCCTTGACCATCATCACCCGCGGCTGGCCCTGGTCGTAGACCAGCGCGCCCCGCCGGGCGGTGATCGTGACCGTGATGTCGGGGTCGCTGCGGTCGTGGATAATCAGGCCCTCCAGGTCGCCGCGCTCGGTGGCGTTGCGGACATAGATCGTGAGGGTGTCGCTGATCTCGGTGAAGGCGCCCTCGGTGAGCGCGAGGCGGCTGATCTCGTGGCGGATCTCGAACCGCAGGGCGTTGAAGGCGCGTTCCAGTCGCGGCACCGCGTCCAGGGTCAGGTAGTAGCCCAGGCCGCACAGCGCGGCGGCCAGCGCGAGCGCGGGCGCCCCGATCTGCCAGCGGCTCAGCCCGGCGGCCTGGAGCACCATCAACTCGCGGTCGACGATCATGCGGTGGTAGACGAACAGGATCACCGCGAACAGGGCGATGGGCAGGAAGAAGGTCAGGAACCCCGGCATCAACAGGACCGTCAGGGTCAGGAAGGTGCCGACCGGCAGGCCCTTGTTCAGGAAGGCATCGAAGAAGCGCAGCGAGTGGATCAGCCACAGCAGGACCATCAGCGCCGTCGTCCCGAGGACGAGCGCGATGACGAGCTGACGCAGGACGTAGTGGAGGACGAGGCGCATGACGGTCCGGAGTATAGGCGTCCCGGCCGCGCCCCGGAAGGGCGGGCTGCATCCAGGGGCCGCCCCCGGGGCGACCCCCGGGGCGGCCCTGGGGTGGCCCTGGATTGACCCTGTCGCCGCCCTGTCGCCGCTTGACGGCTGGGGGTTTTGTCCCGAAATAGGGTGAGGGTCGATCCGTCCCGGCAACGCCGCCTCAGGGTTGTCGGGCGGGCGATCCGACCGCTGCGGCGGATGCCGGGTCACCGGGTCCGCCCACCCACTCGCTCGGAACCGAGGAGGAGGAGCGCCCATGACCCGCGTGTCCGGGTTCAACAGCCCGCTGCTGGTGGGCTTCGAGCATGTCGAACGGCTGCTGGACCGGGTCCAGAAATCGCAGCCGGAGGGCTACCCGCCCTACAACATCGAACAGATCGGCGAGACGCGCCTGCGCATCACCCTGGCCGTCGCCGGCTTCACCGAGGACGATCTGTCGGTCTCGGTCGAGGACAACCAACTCGTCATCCGCGGCCGCCAGGCCAGCGACGACGGCACGCGGGTGTTCCTGCACCGGGGCATCGCGGCGCGCCAGTTCCAGCGCGCGTTCGTGCTCGCCGAGGGCATGGAGATTCTGGGCGCGCACCTGGAGACCGGCCTGTTGCACGTGGACCTCGACCGGCCGGTGCCGGAGCCGCGCGTGCGCCGCATCAAGATCAGCGGTCAGCCCGCAGCCCGGCGCGGCAACGGGGCGCGCAGCAAGGGCGCCGGCCAGACCATCGCCGTCGATGCCGAGGCCGATCCGGGGGCCGACGCCGATGCGGGGGCCGACGCCAACACCGAGGCGGAGGGTCCGGAAACCGACCGCGCTTCGGCGCCGCTGCGCTCCTCCTGAGGTTCGAGTAGGAGAGTCCGTCATGTCCGAGACCAAGACCACCACCCCCGGCCCGTTGATCGCGCAGCCCGTGCCCGAGCGGGACGACAGCGGCACCATCGGGTCCATGAGCCCGCAGGACTTCGCGCGTCTGGGCCTGAACCACATCGCCTACATCTACGCCGTCCGCACCGAGGACGACGAGACCGGCTGGGCGATCCACGCCGCCAACGGCCAGCGCATCGGCTTCGCGCCGACGCCGGAACAGGCGATCGCGGCCACCCGCCAGCACGACATGGAGCCGCTCAGCGTGCACTGAGGGGCTGAGGGCACGGAGGGTCATGGCCCGGGGCGGCCGCCGCGTACGGACCGCCGCCCCGGCCCGCCCTATCCCCGGGCCGGCGCCGGGCGGCGCCGGCGCTGCCACAGGAACTCCACCAGCACGGCGCCACAGATCACCGCGATGGCGGTCACCTGGATCGCCGTCACCGGCTGCGCCAGGATCAGCAGCGCCAGCGCCGCGGCGATCACCGGCTTGAGAAAGAACAGGTAGCTCGCCCGCGTGATGTCGGGCGCGTGCGCCAGCCCGCCGATCCACAGATACTGGGTCAGTGTGGTGTTCCACAGCGCAATCGCCAGCAGGCTCCAGGCCTCGCGCGGCGGCCGGTCCGGCAGCGCGGTGGGATCAACCCAAACCCCGAACGCCACCCCCACCAGCAGCCACAGCCCGATGCCGCCCAGGAACATGGACAGGGCGGTGATTCGCAGGGCGCCGTACTGGCCGATGATCGGCTTCATCAAGACCGAGTAGACCGCCACCAGGGCGGCGCAGCCCAGCGCCATCAGCAGGCCCACCAGCGAGCCGCCGGCGTCCATCAGCCGCCCCAGCATGCCGTCCGTCAGCAGCAGCGCCACGCCCAGCACGGCGGCGGCGCCGGTCAGCCATTTGGCGGCGCTGACCGGCTGGCGGTTGATGACCAGGTTGGCGAGCCCGACCCAGATCGGAATGGTGGTCACCAGGGTGGCCACCTGGATGACGGTCGCGTGGTCCAGCGCCCAGTGGAACAGCAGGTAGGCCAGGCTCACCCCCAGCAGTGACAGCACCAGAATCCGGCCGCCGGCCTCGCGCAGGGGGGTGATCATGTCGCGCGCGCCCGGCACCGCCAGCGCGATCAGCAACAGGCCGGTGCCGCCCAGAAGATAGCGCCAGCTCGACACCTCCGGTCCGGCCACGCCGGAATAGACGGCCACGAACT
Source organism: Roseospira goensis (assembly GCF_014197795.1). Taxonomy (GTDB): domain Bacteria; phylum Pseudomonadota; class Alphaproteobacteria; order Rhodospirillales; family Rhodospirillaceae; genus Rhodospira; species Rhodospira goensis. The sequence continues at coordinate 76,739 of NZ_JACIGI010000007.1, read as the reverse complement.
CGCTGGAGGCATGGCCGAGGACGCCAATCATGACGGCGCCGTAAGCCACCGCGGGATTGCTCCACATGGCTCAGACCTCCGCCGCGAAGGCGATCAGGGCATCGGCCAGCCGCTCCGGGCGTTCCTGTGGCAGCAGGTGGCCGGCGTCGTCCCAGGTCAGGTGGCGGGCGTCCGGCAGCCGCGCGCGCAGCTCGTCCACGATGGGCCGGTCGAGAAACAACCGGTCCTGGAGCCCGGTCACCGTCAGCACCGGCAGGGTCAGGGCCTCGTAGGGCAGGTCCCAGTCGGTGCCGCCGGCGGCCTCCATCAGCCGCACGTGACCGTGACCCGGATCCAGCGGCACGTAGGGGGCGCCGGTCAGGAACTGGGCGCGGTGGGCGGCCTGGTAGTCCTCGTTGGTCAGGAGCGGCAGGAACATGTCCAGCAGCAGCGGGACGCCGCCGGTCCTGACCGCCGCCAGCATGGCGTCGTTGATCCAGGCGATGCGCGGTCCGATGCGACGCAGGGTGTTGAGCAGCACCAGCCCCTCGGCCGGCATTCCCGCCAGGATGGCGCGGGCGGCGTACAGCCCGCCGATGGACAGTCCCACCGGCAGCGGGCGCGGCGGCGCCACATGGTCCACCAGACGCCGCAGATCACCCGCGATCAGGGCCGCGTCCAGCACCGTGTCCGGGGTGAACGGACTGTCCTGCTGGCCGCGAACGTTCCAGCACAGCGTGCCCAGACCGGCGGCCCGGCAGCGTGGCGCCACCACCGCCTGCCAGGCGCCGGTGTTGCCGGTCAGCGCGTTGACGAAGACGAGGGTGGGCTTGTTGCCCGCGGGCGGGTCGTACTCGTGGTACAGCCCCGCCCCCGGACCGAGGTCCAGCAGCGCCATGGTCGGATCTCCTCCCTGTCGGGTCCGGGGCGTTGACCGCCCCGGCGTTGTGTCGAGACCGATACCATAGCGCTGCGCTTCAGTTGTACAAGATGCGTCGGTCTAACGCAGGGCGTCAGGCCCGCTTGCGGCCGTCGATCATGGCGCGCACCAGGTTCTCGTTGTGGGCGAAGCTGCTGGTGATGAAGCCCATGATGTGCAGGCCCATCAGCACCAGAGTCAGGTTGGCGAAGAACTCGTGCAGCTCCTCCCACTGCTCGCCGGCCTCGCCGCCTTCGCCGCGCTCGCGGCCCTCGCCGTACTCACCATACTCGTCATCGTCGGCGAACGCCGGGCCGATGAACTCCACCTGCGCGGTGGCGGCCGGACCCATGAACGAGGCCAGCGGCCCCTCACCCTCCTGGGCGATCATCGCCATGCCGGTGTAGCTGGCCGCGAACAGCGACGCCATCAGCGCCAGGGCCATCAGACCGCCGGCGGGGTTGTGACCGATGAAGCGCTTGGCAGTGCCGGCGGGAATGCCCTTGATGTACTCCCACGCCGCCACCGGGCTGCGCACGAAATCGCTGAAGCGGGCATGCTCGCTGCCGATGAAGCCCCAGACGACGCGCAGCAGAATGGTGATGGCGACGGCGTAGCCGGCCCACTCGTGCAGCCATGCGGGCTCACCCTCGGTGAAATAGGCGATCAGGAACCCGGCCACGAGAATCCAGTGCCCGATGCGCACGAAAGGATCCCAGACCTGGATCATGCCGCGGCTGTCGGCGTTGCCGGACTCGGCGGTCTCGGAGGGGGTGCCGTGGTCGGTGCTCGACATCTCAGCCATGTCGATGGTGCTCCTGTTGTCGGTAAAACGTCCTACGGTGGGACGGGCGCGGGTCTGGCCCCGCGCCCGACATACCCGTCCTTAGTCGTCGCGTTCCTGGCGCAGCACCTTGCCGGTCACCGGATCGACGTAGGCTTCCATCCGCACACCCTGGGCGTCGATGAACTCGACCTCGTAGTGATCGCGGTAGGTGTCGACCGAGCGGACGTCGAGGCCGCGACTCGTGAACATATTGGCAACCTGGCCGACGCTCATCCACGCGCTGCGGGGCGCGGTCGTGCCCTGCACGTCGGTGCTGGAGGCCAGGGCGGGCACCGCGGCCAGGGTCAGGGCGGTGGCGGTGGCGGCGGCGATCAGAGTGGGTCGCATGGGACGGTCTCCTTCGGGTCTGCTATGGAGAGGGGAGTACGGCGCCGGCGGCGGGACCATCCCGCCCCGGGCCGTCGTGGGACCCACCCTGCGCCAACGCCGCTGACGCCAGCCTGATCGCCCGCGTCAGCGTCCTGTCAGTCGGTCTGGCCGAGGATCGCGCCATGAGACACGCATCCCCCCTCGCCCGCCGCTGGGTTCACGGCACCCTCGCGGCGGCGCTGCTGATCAGCGCGGCCGTCGCCGCTCCGGCGCCGGCGCGAGCCGACGACGACGGCTACTATCACGGCCCCACCGCCCCCGGCCGCTACGGCGACGACGACCGGAATGATGAGTGGGACGACGACCACTATGACGACGACCATGGTGACGACGACGACCATGACGATCGCTACGGCCGCGACTCCGACCGGGTCCCCGATGCCCACGAGCGCGCCCGCCAGTTGCTGCAGCAGGGCCGCATCCGGCCGCTCGCCGAGATCCTGTCGCAGGTGGGCACGGCCCTGGAAGGCCGCCTGATCGACACCGAGTTCGAGCGCGAGGACGGCCTGTATGTCTACGAGTTCACCGTGGTCCGGCCCAACGGCCGGGTGCAGGAGATCTACGTGGACGCCGCCACGGCGCGGGTGGTGAAGATCGAGGACGACGACTGATGCGAATCCTGCTGGTGGAGGACGACGCCCGCATCGCGGCCGATACCGCCCAGGCGCTGGAGCGCGCCGGCTACCGCGTCGAGACCTGCGGCGACGGCGAGGAAGCCTGGTTCCTGGGCGATACCGAGGACTACGACCTGATCGTGCTGGACCTGGGACTGCCCGGCATGGATGGGCTGGCGGTGCTGAAGCGCTGGCGCGCCGGCGGGCGGCAGACGCCGGTCCTGGTGCTGACGGCGCGCGGCAGCTGGACCGAGCGGGTCGAGGGTATCGACGCCGGGGCCGACGACTACCTGCCCAAGCCATTCCGCATGGAGGAACTGATCGCGCGGGTGCGCGCCCTGATCCGCCGCTCCGCCGGGCACGGGGCGGCGGTCATCGCGGCCGGCCGTCTGAGCGTGGACACCCGCGCCATGACGGTGGCGGTCGACGGCGTGCCGGTGCCGCTGTCGCCGCTGGAATACAGGTTGGTGGCCTATCTGGTTCACCATCATGGCCGGGTCGTGCCGCCGCCGGAGCTGCTGGATCATCTGTACGGCGACGACGACGCGCGCGAGGCCAACGCGCTGGAAGCCGTCGTCACCCGCCTGCGGCGCAAGCTGGGGGCGGGAGTGATCGAGACCCGGCGCGGCTTCGGCTACACACTCGCCGACACCCCGGCCTGAGCGGGAGTCAGCCGTGGGGACCCGCCTGGCGCCCTCGTCCATCCGCGTCCGGCTGCTGATCGCCGGCGCGGTCTCGATTGTGGTCGCGCTGGCGCTGGCCGGCACCGGGCTGTCGCTGCTGTTCGAGCGCCACGTGGAGCGCCGCGCCCTCGTGGAACTCGGCGTCCACCTGGACCAAGTGATCGCCGGCCTCGACCGCGCCCCGGACGGCCGGCTGGCGGCCCCGCAGCCGCCCGCCGATCCGCGCTTCACGCGCCCGCTGTCCGGGCTCTACTGGCAGGTGGAGGCCGAAGCGGAAGATCGGGTGCTGCGCTCGCGCTCGCTGTGGGACGCCCGCCTGGACCTGCCGGCCGACGAGTTGCGCGACGGGCAGGTGCATGAACACACCCTGGACGGCCCGGCGGGCCAGTCGCTGCTGACCCTGGAGCGCAGCGTCACCCTGCCGGGCCGGCTCGGCAGCCCCAAGGTGCGCGCCGCGGTGGCGCTCGACCGCGCCGACCTGCGCGCCGCCACGGCGGCCTTCGCCGCCGACCTGCTGCCCTACCTGGGCGTGCTGGCGCTCGGGCTGATCGTGGCGAGTTGGCTGCAGATCACGGTGGGCCTGCGCCCGCTGGCGGCCATCCGCGCCCGCGTCGGGGCCATCCGCGCCGGCACCGCAAGCCGGCTTGGCAGCGACTTCCCCGACGAGGTGCAGCCGCTGGCCGCCGAGGTCGACGGCCTGCTGACCGCGCGCGAGGGCGACGTGGCGCGCGCCCGCGCCCGCGCCGCCGACCTCGCGCACGGCCTCAAGACGCCGCTGCAGGTGCTGGCCGGCGACGTGGCGCGCCTGCGCGAGTCGGGCGCCGTCGACGTCGCCGACGAGATCGACCAGGTGGCCACCGCCATGCGCCGCCACGTCGAACGGGAACTGGCCCGCGCCCGCCTGGCCGCCGGCATGCTGGACGGCAGTTGCCGCCCGGCCGAGGTGGCGGCCCGGGTCGTCGGTGTGGTGCGGCGCGGCCCGGCGGGGGCCCGCCTGACCTGGCACGAGCGGATCCCCGCCGACCTGCGGGCGGGCATCGACGGCGACGACCTGACCGAGGTGCTGGGGGCGCTGATCGAGAATGCCGCCCGCCATGCCGCCACCTCGGTCACCCTGACCGGCGCGGCCGCAGACGAGGCGGTCGAGCTGCGTGTCATCGACGACGGCCCGGGGATCGCGGCCGAGCAGCGCGCGGCCGTGCTGGACCGGGGCACCCGCCTGGACACCGCCGGCCCCGGCACCGGTCTGGGCCTCCCGATCGCCCAGGACATCCTGGCCGCCTGGGGCGGGGCCCTCGATCTGGAGGACGCCCCGGGGCCAGGCAGCGGACTGGCCGTCCGTGTCACCCTTCCGCGCCCGCGCCGCGCGGACTCGCGCGCGCCGCGTCATCTCCCCATGTTGTGACGAGGGGGGCAACGCCGGGGGGCACACGGGGGGCGCGGGGGCGCGGGGGCGGCCCCGCCCGCCTCGACGAGACGTCATCACAGACGGCCCCGAAGACGGGACCCAAAGACAGGAAAGGACACGTGCGATGACCGGGTCCGAAGACGAGAAAAACGCCTACATCACCCGCATGGAAGCCCAACTGCGCGAATGGCGGGCCGAGGTCGACAAGATGCGCGCCAAGGCCGAGGCGGCCCAGGCCGACGCCCGCATCAAGTGGCATGAGCAGGCCGACGAGATGCAGCGGCGCCTGGACGAGGCGCGCACCGAACTGGATCGTCTGCGCAACGCCAGCGAGGACGCCTGGCGCGACGTCCGCGCCGGCTTCGAAGCCTCCTGGGGTGCCATGACCGACGCCTGGTCACGGGCGATGGAGCGCTTCCGGTCCTGACGGGCGCAGGCGCCCAGGGTCCGGCCGGCGGGACCCGTTGGCGGAACCCTGAGGCTTGGGCGGCGCGGCCCTCGCCTTACAGCCGATGGCGACACACCGGATTCGCGCCACGATTTCGGTTTGTCGCGATCATCGGCTGAGACTCATGAATCGGCTGAGACTCATACATTTGGCGCGGAGTCATGCGATCAATCCGAACCACGTCGTGGTTCGGATTGATCGCGATCGGCGCTAGGGCAGCAGCGGCGACCAGGCCGGATCGGAGGCATCGGTGGGCGTCGGCACCGGTCGCTCGTTGAAGCCGGTGAGATCGACGCTGTACAGGCGCGTCGTCCCCCCGCCCGGCTGCTGGCGGAAGAACATCAGCACGCGGCCGTTGGGCGCCCAGGTTGGCCCTTCCACCAGATAGCCCTCGGTCAGGATGCGCTCGCCGCTGCCGTCCGGCTTCATGACCCCGATGTAGAAGGTGCCGCCCTTCATCTTGGTGAAGGCGATCAGATCGCCGCGCGGCGACCAGACCGGGGTCGCATAGCGGCCGTCGCCGAAGCTGATCCGGGTGACGGCGCCGCCGCCGGCGTTCATGACGTAGATCTGCTGCGCGCCGCCGCGGTCGCTGTTGAAGGTGATGCGCGACCCGTCGGGCGAGAACGACGGCGAGGTGTCGATCGCCGGGTTGGTGGTCAGGCGGCGGGATTGCCGGGTGCGCAGGTCCATGACGTAGAGGTCGGAATTGCCGTTCTCGGCCATGCTCATGACCACCCGGTTGCCGTCGGGCGAGAACCGAGGGGCGAAGGTCATGCCGGGGAAGTTGCCGAGCAGCTCGCGGCGACCGGTGTCGATGTTGAAGAGATACACCCGCGGCACGCCCTGATAATAGGACATGTAGGTGATCTCCTGCGCCGTCGGCGAGAAGCGCGGCGTCAGCACCAGCGCCTGGCCGTCCGTCAGGTAGCGGTTGTTGGCGCCGTCCTGGTCCATGATGGCGAGACGCTTGACGCGCTCGGTGGCCGGGCCGGTCTCGGCGATATAGACGATGCGGGTGTCGAAATAGCCCTCCTCGCCGGTCAGCGCCTTGTAGATTTCGTCGGCCACCATGTGCGCGGCGCGGCGCCAGTTGGCCGGCTCGGTGACGATCTGGGTGCCCACGAGCTGCTGCCCGGCGAACACGTCCCACAGCCGAAAACCGACCTGAAGGCGGCCGTCGGCCAGCCCCTGGACCTGGCCCTGCACCAGCGCCTGGGCCTTCAGGATGCGCCAATCCTCGAACCGCGGCCGCGCCTCCAGGTCGGGCAGGGTCTGCACGAAGGCGGCCGGATCCAGCGGCCGGAACAGGCCGGAGCCACGCAGGTCGTTGGTGATGACGGCGGCGACCTCGCGGCCGCGCTGGGCCATGGTCGCATCGCCGGCGCCGGCGAAGGCCGGAACCGCGATGGGCAAAGGGTCCTGGCGCCCGCCGGTGATGTCGATGCGCACCTGCGCCTGAGCCGGGGCGACCGCCAGCAGCGCGGTCAGCACCAGCGCCAGCAGGGCCATCAGCACACCGGCCCTCGGGACGACGAAACGGGAACGGAAACGGGGCATGGAGTCGGCCTCTTTTCACCGGGCACGGGAAACGACAGCCTGCCCTTGATGACGTCCAAATGGGGCATGATTGCGGCGTGCGCCGGCTTCCCGCCGGCGCGCGGGCGGTGTAGGCTCGGTGCGCCATGACGACCGCCAAGCCCGCCCCATCCGCCGCCGACCCCGCCGACTCTGCCGAGGCCGGGCCGGCCGCGCCGCCGCTGCCGCCGGCGGCGGTCGAAGCCCTGTTCGCCCGTCTCAGCGCCGCCCTGCCCGAGCCCCAGAGCGAGCTGGCCTACGTCAATCCCTACACGCTTCTGGTGGCCGTGGTGCTGTCGGCGCAGGCCACCGACAAGGGCGTCAACAAGGCCACCAAGGGCCTGTTCGCGGTGGCCGACACGCCGCAGAAAATGGTGGCGCTGGGCGAGGACGGGGTCAGGGCGCATATCCGCACCATCGGCCTGTTCAACAGCAAGGCCAAGAACGTCATCGCCCTGTCGCAGGCCCTGATCGAGCAGCACGGCGGCCAGGTGCCGGCCGAGCGCGCGGCGCTGGAGGCGCTGCCCGGCGTGGGGCGCAAGACCGCCAACGTGGTGCTCAACCTCGCCTTCGGGCAGCCCACCATCGCGGTCGACACCCACATCTTCCGGGTCGCCAACCGCACCGGGCTGGCGGCGGGCAAGACAGTCCGCGCGGTCGAGGACGCCCTGGAGCGGGTCGTGCCCGAGCGGTACCGGCGGCACGCCCACCATTGGCTGATCCTGCACGGCCGCTACGTGTGCAAGGCGCGCAAACCGGCATGCGACGCCTGCCCGATCGCCGATCTGTGCGGCTGGCCCGGGAAACCGGCGGCGGGGGTTTGACCACCGAGACACCACGGACACCAAGGCCGCGCCTTGGACCCATGCGGCCCCACGCCGGAGCGTGGGGCCGAGACTCCGGGCCTCTCGCGCCCCCGCTCCCGCGGGGGCGCCCTGCACCCAAGCGGCCCCACGCCGGAGCGTGGGGCCGAGAAAGAGAGCCTGGGGCCGAGAAACAGCCGCCCTCAATGCCGGAAGTGACGCATCCCGGTGAACACCATGGCCAGGCCGGCGGCATCGGCGGCAGCGATCACCTCTTCGTCGCGGACCGACCCACCCGGCTGGATCACCGCCGTGGCCCCGGCCTCGACCGCCGCCGTCAGGCCGTCGGCGAACGGGAAGAAGGCGTCGGAGGCGACCACCGCGCCCCGGGTCAGCGGCTCCGCGAGGCCGGCGGCCTCCGCGGCGTCGGCCGCCTTGCGGGCGGCGATGCGCGCACTGTCGACGCGGCTCATCTGGCCGGCACCGATGCCCACCGTGGCGCCGTCCTTGACGTAGACGATGGCGTTCGACTTGACGTGCTTGCAGACCCGGAAGGCCAACAACAGGTCGGCCAGTTCGGCCGCCGTGGGGGCACGCCGGGTCACCACCCTCAGGTCGGCCTCGGTCACCCGCCCGTTGTCGCGCGTCTGCACCAGCATGCCGCCGGCCACCGAGCGCACCGTCAGGCCCGGCGTCTCCGGGTCCGGCATCACGCCGGTGACCAGCAGGCGCAGGTTCTTCTTGGCCGCGAAGACGGCGCGGGCGTGGTCGTCGGCGTCGGGCGCGATCACCACCTCGGTGAAAATGCGGGTGATGGCCTCGGCGGCGGTGCGGTCCAGCGCCCGGTTGACCGCCACGATGCCCCCGAAGGCGCTGACGGGGTCACAGGCCAGGGCCCGCTCGTAGGCGGCGTGCAGGCTGTCGGCGACGGCCACGCCGCACGGGTTGGCGTGCTTGATGAGCGCCACGGCGGGATCGCTGAACTCGCTGACCAGCTCGAAGGCGGCGTCGGTGTCGTTCAGGTTGTTGTAGGACAAGGCTTTACCCTGCACCTGGCGCGCGCTCGCCACGCCCGGGCGGGCCAGCCCGTGGACATAGAACGCGGCCTGCTGGTGCGGATTCTCGCCGTAGCGCAGGGTCTGCTTCAGTCGGCCGGCGGCGATGAAGTGGCGCGGGGTCGCATCCCCGGTCTGGTCCGCGAACCAGCGGCTGATGGCGCCGTCGTAGGCCGCGGTCCGGGCGAAGGCGCGGGCCGCCAGGGTGCGCCGCAGGGCGAGCCCGACGCGGCCGTCATGGGCCTTCAGATCGGCCAGCAGCGGCGCGTAGTCCTCGGGGTCGGTGACCACCGTCACCGCGGCATGGTTCTTGGCCGCGGCCCGGATCAGCGCCGGCCCGCCGATGTCCACGTTCTCCACGCAATCCGCGAAGCCGGCCCCTTTCGCCACGGTGGACTCGAAGGGGTACAGGTTCACCACCACCAGGTCGATCGGCGCGATGCCGTGCGCCTCCATGGCGGACTCGTGGGTCGGATTGCCGCGCAGGCCCAGGATGCCGCCATGAATGGCCGGGTGCAGCGTCTTGACGCGCCCGTCCAGCATCTCCGGGAAGCCGGTGTGATCGGAAACCTCGGTCACCGGCACGCCGGCCGCGGCGATGGCCCGGGCAGTGCCGCCGGTGGACAGCAGGGCGATGCCGTGGTCGTACAACGCACGGGCGAGTTCCTCCAGGCCCGTCTTGTCGGAAACGGAGACGAGGGCACGACGGATGGGCATCAGGTCGGGGGCGGGCGCGGCAACGGACACGGGCGGAAACTCCGGGCGACGGACGGGAAGTGCGGTGCGCCGGTCCTATAGCACGGCGTCCGGCGGGGCGGAACCGGCCGTCCGCCCGCCGCACCCGGGGGGCGGCCGCGCGCCGCCCGGGCGCGGTGCCGGCGGGCGCACGTCAGACGCGAATAACCGCTACCGTATTGACGCGCGATGCGAGAGAGAGTTCTTGCAAGGCGGCCATGTTCGCATTAGGGTTGTGTAAAAACTAGATGTATTTCAGGGTCATGAGGTGAAGAAGGCGGCCGCGCCGTGCCGGCACCACGCGCGGTCCATGAGCCAGAGGGGAGAGACAGAGCAGCCATGTCCTGCCGACAGATTGTGGTCTGCGCGCCGGTCCGCGTGCGGCCGGCCCGTCAGGTCGGCCGCCGCACCCGCGCCGTCGGTGCGGCTTCGGCGTGCGGCGACCGGCCGACGGGGCGGCGATGACGCACCAAGGCACGCTGACGGCGATGACGGGCCTCACCCTGTTTCTCGATCGCCTCGCCGAGGCCCGGACCCGGGACATCGCCTGGCGGGAGACGGTCGCCCATTTCGGGGGGCACGGGTTCGAGGGCGTCCTGTCCCTGACCTGCGTGCCCGACGCCGACGGGCGCGGCACCCGGCGGCTCCTGGCGTCCGTCGAGGCGGCGGTGGTCGCGGTCTGCGAGGATCGGGCGGCCGCCCTCAAGGACGGCGCCCTGGCCCACATGGCGGGCGCCCTGCGCCCGGCGCTGCTCACCACCGAGACGTGCGGCACGGCGGCGCCGGACGAGGCGCCGCCGCCGCTTCTGCTGGCCGCCGCCGGGGCGGGCTATGGCGGACTTCTGCTGGTCCCGCTCCGCTGCGGCGGCGTTGCCTGTGCCGCGGGCATGATCCTGTTGTCGCGCCATGCCCCCGCCGTCTGTCGCGATCTGGTCGACCGGCACGGCCTGGAACTGGTCTACGCCGCCAGCCAGGCCCAGCTTCGGCTCGGGCAGCTGGGGGTCGAGGAGGACGGCGCGGCCCCCGCGCTGACGAACCGCGAGCGCGAGGTCCTGGTGCTGAGCGCCCACGGCATGACCACCCGGGAAGTGGCGGAGGCGCTGGGGATCTCCGTCTCCGGGGTCAATTTCCACATCGGCAATGCCGCCCGCAAGCTGGGCGCCAACAACCGCACCCACGCCACCAGCCTGGCCATCGCCGGCGGCCTCATCGCGGTGTGAGGCTGGGCGGTGTGAGGCTGGGCGGTGTGAGGCCGGGCGGTGTGAGGCCGGACCGCCCGCCGGTCGAGACCGCCGCGGCGCGGCGGCGGTCGTCCCCCCTTGCCCGCCGCCGCCCCGGCGGGCCTACTCGAACTCCAGGATGATCTGATCGACCGACAGGCTGTCGCCCGGACCGGCGTGCAGCGAGGCCACCACGCCGTCGCGCTCGGCCCGCAGGATGTTCTCCATCTTCATCGCCTCGACCACGGCCAGGGTCTCGCCGCTCTTGATCTCCTGGCCCGGCTCGACCGCCACCGAGACCAGCAGCCCCGGCATCGGCGACAGCAGGTACTTCGACAGGTCCGGCGGCTGCTTCTTGGGCATCAGGGCCGCCAGATCGGCCGCCAGCGGGGTCATCACCACCGCACGGTCGGCGGCGCCAGCATGGAACAGACGATAGCCGACCCCGTCGCGGTCGATCTGCACGCTCTCCGGATGGCCGTTGATCTCACAGCGGAACAGCGACTGGCCAAGGCGCCAGGCGGTGCGGATGACCATCGGCTCCTCGTCCACCACGACGCGGAAGCCGCCGTCCATCGGGGTGACGGTGACCGGGTGGTTGGTGTCGCCCAGCCGCACCACCCAGTGGTCGCGCACCTGCTTTTCGTGGCCCGGCATCTGGCCGCTGATGCGGGCGTCGCGCTCCGCGTGCTTGCGGTGCACGCAGGCGGCCACGGCCACCAGGATGGTCGGATCCTCCGGCGGCAGGTCGTGCAGATGGAAGCCGTCCGGATACTCCTCGGCGATGAAGTTGGTGGTCAGCTCGCCGCGGACGAAGCGCTCCTTGCCCATCACCGAGGCCAGGAACGGCACGTTGCGCGCCACGCCGCGGATATAGAAGGCGTCCAGGGCGCGGCGCATGTGCCGGATGGCGAGGTCACGGGTGCCACCGTAGGCGATCAGCTTGGCGATCATGGGATCGTAGAACATGCTGATCTCGCCGCCTTCCATCACGCCGGTGTCGACGCGGATCAGGCCGTCCTCCTCGGGTGGCGGCATGAAGCGGGTCAGGCGGCCGATGGAGGGCAGGAAGTTGCGGAACGGATCCTCGGCGTAGATGCGGCACTCGATGGCCCAGCCCTTGAAGCGGATGTCGTCCTGCGTCAGCGTCAGCGGCTCGCCGGCGGCGATGCGGATCATCCACTCCACCAGGTCGAGGCCCGTGATCATCTCGGTCACCGGGTGTTCGACCTGCAGGCGGGTGTTCATCTCCAGGAAGTAGAAGTTGCGGTCGGCATCCACGATGAACTCGACCGTGCCGGCGCTCTTGTAGCCCACCGCCTCGGCCAGGGCGACCGCCTGGGCGCCCATGGCGGCACGCACCTCGGGCGTGAGGAAGGGCGACGGCGCCTCCTCGATCACCTTCTGATGGCGGCGCTGGATGGAGCATTCGCGCTCGCCGATGTGGATCGTGTTGGTGCCGTCGGACAGCACCTGGATCTCGATGTGGCGCGGCTGCTGGACGAACTTCTCGATGAAGACGCGGTCGTCGCCGAAGCTGGAGCGGGCCTCGTTGGCGGCCGAGACGAAGCCCTCGCGGGCGCCGGCGGCGTCGAAAGCGACGCGCATGCCCTTGCCGCCGCCGCCGGCGGAGGCCTTGATCATCACCGGGAAGCCGATCTCCTCGGCGATCTTCACCGCCTCGTCGGGATCGCTGATGATGCCCATGAAGCCGGGCACGGTGCTGACCCCGGCCTCCTGGGCCAGCTTCTTGGAGGTGATCTTGTCGCCCATGGCCTCGATGGCGTGGGCATCGGGACCGATGAAGACGATACCGGCCTCGCTGAGCGCCCGCTGGAACGCCTTGTTCTCCGACAGGAAGCCGTAGCCGGGGTGAACCGCCTCGGCGCCGGTCTGCCGGCAGGCCTCCACGATGCGGTCGATGACCAGGTAACTCTCGGCCGAGGGCGCACCGCCGATGTGCACGCGCTCGTCGGCGAGTTGGGTGTGCAGGGCGTCGGCGTCGGCGTCCGAGTACACGGCCACGGTCTGGATGCCCATGCGACGCGCGGTCTTGATGACGCGGCAGGCGATTTCCCCGCGGTTGGCGATCAGGATCTTCTTGAACATGGCGTGTCCTGGTCCTCGGTCGGTGAACGGTCGATCATGGCGGCGGGCATCACGGCACGGCCGGTGGCGCGTTCGCCAGATCCGTGCTTTAAGTGCAATCAGGGGAACGCATCGACCAAAGGGGGCGCCCGTCATGGACCCCATTGATACGGCGTTGGACGATCTTGCGCACGTGGTCGTGGACAGCGCCCTGCGGGTTCACAGGGCGTTGGGACCCGGCCTCCTGGAGGGGATCTACGAACGCTGCCTGGCCTACGAACTCGACAAGCGCGGCGTCCCACTGCTGCGACAGGTGGATGTGCCGGTGCGCTACGACGGGCGCCACATCGGCACCGGGTATCGGGTCGACATGCTGGTGGGCGGCCGCCTGATCGTCGAATTGAAAGCGGTCGAGCGGGTCACCGAGCTGCACAAGGCGCAGCTTCTGACGTACATGCGGCTGCTGGACCAGCGCCTGGGCCTGTTGATCAACTTCAACGTGCCCGTGATCCGGCAAGGCATCACCCGCCTGATCCTGTGACGCCCGGCGCGAAGACGAACCACCAAGGCACGAAGGCCTCAAGGCGTCACAAGATCCAAAGCCCGCATCACCCGCCTTAACCACGAGGCCGTCAGCAGAAAACGAACCAACCCCGCCCAGGCCGGCGCCAGCCGGTGAGGGTGGGTGACGCAGCCTTGGTGTTCTTCGCGTCTTGGTGGTCAATCCCCGCAACCGTCGCAAAAATGAACCACCAAGGCACGAAGGCACCAAGGCGTCGCACGATCCAAAACCCGCATCACCCGCCTTGACCACGAGGTCGTCAGCAGAAAACGAACCAACCCCGCCCAGGCCGGCGCCAACGGGCGAGGCTGGGTGACGCGGCCTTGGTGTCCTTGGTGTCTTGGTGGTCAATCCCCGCTGCCGTCGTGAAGACGACCCACCAAGGCACGAAGGCCCCAAGGCGGCCGCGCTTCCCTCCCGGTCCCACGATCCGGCGGCGCACCGCGAAACGCCATCGGGGCGCCCACGCAGGAGCGGGGGCGCAAGAGCCCCCGAAAGGCCCAGGCCCGCGCCACCGGGTGCGGCCGAGTGACCACGCCTTGGTGTCCTTGGTGTCTTGGTGGTCATTCCCCGCACCGACCCGGCCTCTACAGCGGAATGTTGCCGTGCTTGCGCCACGGGTTCTCCAGCCGCTTGCCGCGCAGCATGGCCAGGCTCTTGCACAGCCGCTTACGCGTGTTGTGCGGCATGATGACGTCGTCGATGAAGCCGCGCGCGCCGGCCACGAACGGATTGGCGAAGTGGCTGCGGTACTCCTCGGTGCGCGCCGCGATCTTCTCGGGGTCGTTCAGATCCTTACGGAAGATGATCTCGACCGCGCCCTTCGGCCCCATGACCGCGATCTCGGCCGACGGCCAGGCGTAGTTGACGTCGCCGCGCAGGTGCTTGGACGCCATCACCACATAGGCGCCGCCATAGGCCTTGCGGGTGATCACCGTGATCTTGGGCACCGTGGCCTCGGCATAGGCGTACAGCAGCTTGGCGCCGTGCTTGATGATGCCGCCGTACTCCTGACTCACCCCGGGCAGGAAGCCGGGCACGTCGACGAAGGTGATGATCGGGATGTTGAAGGCATCGCAGAAGCGCACGAAGCGGCCGCCCTTGCGCGCGCTGTCGATGTCCAGGCAGCCGGCCAGAACCATCGGCTGGTTGGCGACGATGCCGACCGTGCGGCCCTCCATGCGGGCGAAGCCGGTGATGATGTTCTGGGCGTAGCGCGGGGCGATCTCGAAGAAATCGTGTTCGTCCACGACCTTCTCGATCAACTCCTTCATGTCGTAGGGCTTGTTGGCGTTGTCGGGCACCAGGGTGTCCAGCGACAGCTCCATGCGGTCAAACGGATCCTCGGTCGGCTTGACCGGCGCTGCCTCGCGATTGCTGCCGGGCAGGAAGTCCATGAACCGACGGAGGTTCAGCAGCGCCTCGACGTCGTTGACGAACGACAGGTCGGCCACCCCCGACTTGCCGGTGTGGGTCAGCGCCCCGCCGAGTTCCTCCGACGTCACCTCCTCATGGGTCACCGTCTTCACCACCTCGGGGCCGGTGACGAACATGTTCGAGCTGTCCTCGACCATGAAGATGAAGTCGGTCATCGCCGGCGAGTACACCGCGCCGCCCGCACACGGCCCCATGATCATGGAGATCTGCGGGACGACGCCGGAGCCCAAGACGTTGCGCTGGAACACGTCGGCGTAGCCCGCCAGGCTGTCGACCCCCTCCTGGATGCGCGCGCCGCCCGAATCGTTGAGGCCGATGACGGGTGCCCCAACCCGGATGGCCTGGTCCATGATCTTGCAGATCTTCTCGGCGTGGGCCATCGACAGCGAGCCGCCGAACACCGTGAAGTCCTGACTGAACACGAACACCAGCCGGCCGTTGATGGTGCCCTGCCCGGTGACGACGCCGTCGCCGGGCACCCGCGTCTCGTCCATGCCGAAGGAGTGGCAGCGGTGCTCGACGAACATGTCCCACTCCTCGAAGGAGTCCGGGTCGAGCAGCAGGTCGATGCGCTCGCGCGCGGTCAGCTTGCCGCGTGCGTGCTGGGCGTCGATTCGCCGCTGGCCGCCACCCAGGCGGGCCTGACCGCGTTTGGCGTCGAGCTGGCGGATGATGTCCTGCATGATTCGGTGTTCCCTGCATTACGCTGGCCGCGACGCCGGCACCCCGGCCCAAGACCCCTTGGCCTGGTGCGGCACCCGTGATCGTGCCCGCGTCCCGTCACATGAGAGTCCGGCCGCCCGCACGCGGGCGGCGTCGACATCAAGCCACAAGGGGCCGGATTACGGTGCGGCGCGGGATGGGAACCATGCGGCGCAGCATCAAAAAACGCAAGACCGTTATCCAATCCGGCCACGGATCGTTATTGTATTGCGCCGCCCACGCACCCTGGGCGACACCCGGCCGGCCTCGGCGCGCATCGCGCGCGGGGGCCTCTCGCACCGCAGCAGACCGCGCCCCCACCCCACCCGTTCGCCCGCCGCGGCCGCCCCGGACGGGCCGACCACAGAGCACCCCAGGGGATTCAGGATCGCCGCCGAACCGTGTTCGCTGTGGACGACACCCCCGGGGCTCATCTTATACTCGCCGCGCCGCGAACGCAGGGGGAGCCGCAATGCCGATTTCCAAGCAGGCCGTCGAGGAACTAGACCGCCGCCGCGCCTCGGCGACGGTCGGCGGCGGTCCAAAGAAGATCGAGGCGCGCCACACCAAGGGGCTGTGGACCGCGCGTGAGCGCCTGGACTCCCTGTTCACACCGGGCACGTTCCAGGAGTTCGGCCTGCACGCCCAGCACGAGAGCCGTCAATTCGGCATGGAAGGCAAGGACCTGCCGGGCGACGCCGTGGTGACCGGCGTCGGCTTCATTGACGGCCGCCCGGTGGCCGCCTTCAGCCAGGACTTCACCGTCGCCGGCGGCTCCCTCGGCTCCATGCACGCCGAGAAGCTCAGCCTCATCATGGATCACGCCGAACTGAGCGGTGTGCCGGTGATCGGGTTCAATGACTCGGGCGGCGCCCGCATCCAGGAGGGTGTCTCGGCCCTGTCCGGCTACGGCCAGGTGTTCAACCGCAACGTCCGCCTGTCCGGCGTGGTGCCGCAGATCGCGGTCATCTCCGGGCCGTGCGCCGGCGGCGCCGCCTACTCGCCGGCGCTGATGGACTTCATCATCATGATCCGCGGCGGCTCGGAGATGTTCATCTGCGGCCCCGAGGTCATCCGCGGGGTGACCGGCCAGGCCACCAGCAAGGACGAGATCGGCAGCGCCGACGTGCACGCCAGCGTCTCCGGCAACATCCATTTCGTGGCCGACAGCGAGCAGGACGCCGTGGACATCGTGCGCCGCCTGCTGTCCTACCTGCCGGCCAACAACATGAGCGAGCCGCCGCACGTCATCACCCCGGAGCTGGACCTTGGCGACGATCCCGGCATGGACGACATCCTGCCCGAGTCCGGCAAGGTGCCGTTCGACGTCAAGGACGTCATCACCCGGCTGGTCGACCCGGACAGCTTCCTGGAAGTGCAGCGCGATTTCGCCAAGAACATCGTCGTCGGCTTCGGGCGCATCGCCGGCATGGTGGTCGGCTTCATCGCCAACCAGCCCAAGGAGATGGCCGGCTGCCTGGACATCGACGCCTCCGACAAGGGGTCTCGGTTCATCCGCTTCTGCAACGCCTTCGGCATCCCCATCGTCAACCTGGTGGACGTGCCCGGCTTCCTGCCCGGCGTACGCCAGGAACGCGGCGGCATCATCCGCCACGGCGCCAAGATGCTGTTCGCCTACGGCGCCACCACGGTTCCAAAGATCACCATCATCATGCGCAAGGCCTATGGGGGGGCCTTCCTCGCCATGTGCAGCCGCGACATGGGCGCGGACATCGTGCTCGCCTGGCCGACCGCCGAGATCGCGGTGATGGGGGCCGAGGGCGCGGTCAACATCCTGTATCGCGGCGACCTGGAAAAGGCCGAGGACCGCGCCGGCCGGTCGCGCGAACTGGCCGACGAGTACCGGGCGCACTTCGCCTCGCCCTATATCTCGGCCGGCAAGCTGTTCGTGCACGACGTTATCAAACCCTCCGAAACCCGCAGCCGCATCTCGCTGGCGCTGCGCACCCTTCTGACCAAGCGCGAGACGCGGCCGCCGAAGAAACACGGCAACATTCCGCTGTAGGGCGGATCGCGTCCCCGTTGACCCGCCCGACGGCGGACCACGCCGAATGCGTGGCCCGGCCCGCACCGCCCCGCCGCCCGCGGGCCGGACGACCGCAACCGCAGTGACTTGCCCCGCGCCTGCCGCGCCGGGCCCACGCCCGCCGGCCGGCGGGCGTGCGACAGCACCAGGGAGGCGCCTGTGTTCGCCGGACTGGACATCCTCGTGATCGGGATCATCGTCGTGCTGGCGGTGCTGTCCCTGTTGTGGGCGGCCTGCGCCGCCATGGGGTTCGCCTTCCGCACGGTGACGGCGCGCCAGCAGGCCGCCGAGGCCCGGCGGGCGGCCGAGCAGGCCCGCGTGGCGGCCGCGGCGCCGCCGGCGCCCGCACCGGCCGCGACGCCGCCCCCCGGGACCGCCGGCGGCGGCATCCCGGCCCACCACCTGGCGGTGATCGCGGCCGCCACCGCCGCGGCGATCGACGGACCGCACCGCATCACCCGGGTCTGGATGCCGGTCTCCCCGGCCACCGACTGGGCCAACCAGGCGCGCCTCCAGGGGTTCAGCTCGCACCGCCTCCAGGGGGGATGGAGCCGCCCGGTGCCGGCCTTGACCCAGGCGCGGACCGCCTCCTCGGGCCGATGACCGGCCCGCACCCGCCCGCCACCGGGGCCGGACCGCGGCCGCTCCGGTCCCGACCGCACGGTCCCGTCCCGGGACCACGCGCCCGGGCCATCCAGGCCCGCGTTTCGAATGCCCGAGCAACGCCAGAGTCTCGCAGGGGGACCACCACATGAAGAAGCTGCGCATCACCGTGGAGGGCACGGTCTACGACGTGACCGTGGAAACCCTGGACGACGACGCCGGCGGCCCCGCCGCCACCGCCGCCCCGGCGGCGGCGCGCGCGCCCGTGGCCCCGCCGCCGGCCGCGCCCTCGCCGGCCGCGCCCGCCGCGGCGTCGGCCGCCACCGCCCAGCCGCCCGCCACGCCCGCCGGCCCGGCCGGCAGCGGCGACATCGTCAGCCCCATGGCCGGCACCGTGGTGGCGGTGGACGTCAAGGTCGGCGATACCGTCACGGCCGGCCAGCAGGTGGTGATGCTGGAGGCCATGAAGATGAACACGCCGATCCAGGCCCCGCAGGGCGGCACCGTCGCCAGCGTGGCGGTGCAGGCCGGCACCAGTGTGGCCGAGGGCCAGGTCCTGTTGTCCCTGAGCTAGGGCCGATCGTGATCGATCCGACTCACGGCGTGACTCGGATTGATCCCGCAACTCCGCCCCGGCTCAAAGCGTGAGGGCGGGGTCACGCACGGCATGGGCGCCCGAGAGCAGGTCCCATGCCGCGCGGTCCGCCCTCGGCCGGGTTGGAGCGTCGCCGGTCCGACAAGCGGGCCGTCACCGGCAAGCGCCACTGGGGAGCGCCGTCCATGGAAACCTTCGAGCACCTGTTCGCCCTCACCGGCATCCCGGGCATCACGTGGCGCATGGCCGTCATGTGGGTGGTGGTGCTGGGGCTGATGTACCTCGCGGTGTTCAAGAAGTTCGAGCCGCTGCTGCTGGTGCCGATTGCCTTCGGCGCCCTGCTGGCCAACCTGCCGACCGCGGGGCTGGTGAACCTGCCCGAAGGCGACCACCCGGGCGGGCTGTTCTACTACATCCAGCAGGGCGTCCACCTGGAGATCTTCCCGCCGCTGATCTTCATGGGCGTGGGCGCGCTCACCGACTTCGGCCCCCTGATCGCCGCCCCGCGTACCCTGCTGCTGGGGGCGGCGGCCCAGTTCGGCGTGTTCGCCACGTTCATCGGCGCCACGGCCATCGGCTTCAGCGCCCAGGAGGCCGGCGCCATCGGCATCATCGGCGGCGCCGACGGCCCGACCTCGATCTTCCTCGCCAACAAGCTCGCACCGGAACTCCTGGCGCCGATCGCGGTGGCCGCCTACAGCTACATGGCCCTGGTGCCGCTGTTGCAGCCGCCGGTCATGCGGGCGCTGACGACGGCGGAGGAGCGGCGCATCCGCATGCGCTCGCTGCGCCAGGTGTCGCGCCTGGAAAAGCTGCTGTTCGCCCTCATCGTCACCGTGCTGGTGATCCTGCTGGTGCCGGCGGCCTCGGCCCTGATCGGCATGCTGATGCTGGGCAATTTCCTGCGCGAGTGCGGCGTGACCGAGCGCCTGTCCAAGGCGGCGCAGAACGAGATCATCAACGCCACCACCATCTTCCTGGGCACCAGCGTCGGCATCACCATGACCGGCGAGCGGTTCCTGCAGCTTGAGACCCTCAAGATCCTGGCCCTGGGCGTGGTCGCCTTCGGCATCGCCACCGCCGCCGGCGTGCTGATGGCCAAGGGCATGAACCTGTTTATCAAGACCAACAAGATCAATCCGCTGATCGGCTCCGCCGGGGTCTCGGCGGTGCCCATGGCGGCGCGCGTCTCGCAGGTCGAGGGCAGCCGCGCCGATCCGGGCAACTTCCTGCTGATGCACGCCATGGGTCCGAACGTGGCCGGCGTCATCGGGACCGCGGTGGTGGCCGGCTACTTCATCGCCACCTTCGGCTGACCCGGCTTCAGCCGATCCTGGCGGCCGACCTGGTGGCGGGACGGTGCCCCGACTCGGGGGCGCCCGTCCGCACACCACGGTCCGGTCCGGACCGCGGTCCGCCCGCACCGTCCATTGACAAACCGGTTGACTAGGCAAGCCGGACAATCGCGCAAAGGGCGGGCATAGGGCGCGCACAGGACCCGCATCGGGCGCCCATGCTGCGCTGCATCGCCAGTCTGCGGGGGCGCCGCCGGGGGGGCCGCGCCGACGCCCGGGAGGGCCGCGCGGACCCGTCCTTGGAGTGAGAGAATTACGCAACCGCAACACGGCGGGGTGACGGCGCCGGCGCGCCCCTCACGCGCCCCTCACGCACGTCTCAGACGACCGCGCCCTCGACCCAGGGGTTTATTGCGACGCACACCGGCACGCACCAGGGTCGAGGTTGTGAAATTTGTGACACAAAATAGCGGCTGCGACGAAACAAATTGACAGTGCCGGAAAAGGGACCATATTTGTCGAGTATGCCGCAGGGCATCGCCTGACCGATGTCGATCGCGCTGGCCCGCCTCCGTGATGTGGGCGCCCGACTCTGGGGCGCGCAAGGGGGTGGGCCGCCGTGGACCCGACCCCGACCGGCGATGGGCTGCGCGCACGGCCCCCAATCAACAAACATGCGCACACACATCCGGCACGACCCACACCACAAATCACGCGGGGCCGTCAGAGGGAGGACTGTTCATGACCCACCAGGCCCAGGCACAGACCCGGCGCCGCCTCGCCCAGCCCTGGCGCAAGGCCGCGTCCCAACACCCACAGACCCCACCCGCCGCGTCACGCGCCCGGCCCGATCCGCGCGCCGGCGCCAGCGTGGCCCGGCCGGCGCGCCCGGTCTCCCCCTGCTCGGGCGGCACCCCGAGCCAGGTGTGGGACTGCGACCACGAGCCGGACCTGAACAGCGTGCTGACCGACCCGATCGTGGGCCTGGTGATGAGCCGCGATGGCCTGTCGATCGAGGAGGTCGCCGGCATCGCCCGCCGCACCCGTCAACGCCTGCTGGAGGCCCGCGCCGGGTAACCCCGCCGGCACCACCGAGGAGGCCACCGTGTGGAGGGGCCGGCCGCCGCGAGGAGGCCGGCCCCTGCGCGTCGGGGTCGCGCCCGCGCGGGCGCCCCGCCGCCGGCGCGGCGGCCCCGGGACCGGTTCACGCCGCCGCGTCGATGGGATAGGGTCCGCGCGGGTGTCCCCCCCAGGGGTCCGCCGCGTCCGCCCGGACCCGTCCTCGATCCATCGGACCCGCCCATGCACCTGCACCGGACCGCCGTCGGCGACGGCCCCCCGCTTGTCATCCTCCATGGCCTGTTCGGATCCGGCCGCAACTGGGGCCTGATCGCCCGCCGGCTCGCCGCGCAAGGCTGGCGCGTCATCACCCCCGACCTGCGCAACCACGGGGCCTCGCCCTGGGAGGCGGCCATGGACTATCCGGCCATGGCGGCGGATTTGCGCACGCTGCTGGACGAGACCGCCGGGACCACGCCGGCGGTGGTGGCCGGGCACAGCATGGGCGGCAAGGCCGCCATGCGGCTGGCCCTGGAAAGCCCCGATCGGGTGCGCGCGCTGATCGCCGTGGACGTGGCCCCGGTGGCCTATGGGCACGGGCTGGAGGCTTACGCCCTGGCCATGCGCGACCTGCCCCTGGACGGGGTGACGCGCCGCGCCGACGCCGACGCGCGCCTGGCCGCCGCGGTGCCCGATCCCGGCATCCGCGCCTTCCTCTTGCAGAACCTCGACCTGGGCGGTCCGGACGCCCCCGGTCCGCGCTGGCGCCTTAACCTGCGCGCCCTGCTCGACGGCATGGCGACGATCTCCGGGTGGCCGGACCCACCGCCGGGGGCGTGCTACGAGGGGCCGACGCTGATTCTCGCGGGCGGCGCCTCGGATTACGTCCGCCCCGCGCACCACGCCACCTTGCGCGCCCTGTTCCCGGCCGCCACGGTCGAGACCGTGCCGGACGCCGGGCACTGGGTGCACGCCGAGGCGCCCCAGGCCACGCTGGACGCCATGGGTGGCTTTCTCGATCGCCTGCCCCCATTGTCTTCCCGATCCGCGTAACGGCGACGCCGGTTGGACGACTTGCCGCCGCGCCCCACTCACCACGCCCACTCACCACGCCCACTCACCACGAAGGGACCCCGCCCCGTGTTCGGACTGGAGTTCGGCCTCCTCGGCCTGCTTTTCCTGATCGTCGTCCTGTGGGCCGCCATGCACGTCCTGGGCAGCGACGCCGACCCGCTGCCCAAGGCACTGTGGCTGGCGGCCCTGCTGTTCCTGCCGCTGGCCGGCCTGATCGCCTGGTTCTTTCTGGGGCCGCGCGCCCGCCGCCGGCTGTAACCCGGGCGCCCCCTACACCGCGCGGGCGAAGCGCGCCACCGCGCTCGCCGGCACCAGCGCCAGCCCACGGGCCCGCGCCGGCTCGATCCACGCCGCCAAGGCGGCGATGGTGGCGTCGCGCGGGTGGCCGATGGCGATGGCATGGCCGTGCTGCACGGCCAGCCGCTCCAGCACGGTCAGTTGCCGGTCCACGGCGGCGCGCGCCGGGTCGTGATCCAGGAACACCGTGCGTTCCAGGAATGGCACCCCGGCCGCCGGCGCCAGCCGCGGCGCCACCGAGGCCCCGGTGGTGCGGCTGTCCAGGAACAGCAGCTCGCGCCGGCGCGCCATGTCCATGACGACATGCATGCCCGCGGTGTCGGCGGTGAAGCGCGAGCCCATGTGGTTGTTCAGACCGACGTAGCCGGAGAACGCCGCCAGGGCGCGCTCCAGGCGGCGCCGGATCTCCCCCGCGCTCTGCCCCACCAGCAACGCCCCCGGGCCCGGGTTCACCTGGGCGCTGCTGGGCTGCATCGGCATGTGCAGCATCAGTTCGTGCCCGAAGGCGCGGCCGGCCCGCGCCTGCGCCGGGAGGGCTTCGGCGTAGGCCATGAACGACAGCGTCAGCGGCCCCGGCAGCGCCGACACCCGGGCCGTGCGGTCGCGGTCCAGGCCCAGGTCGTCGATCACCACGGCCACCATCGGGCGCCGGCCGGGATGCGCGACGTTGCGGGCATTCGCCAGCCACAGCGGCGGCCGCGGGGTCGCCGGCGCGCGCGGTGGCGACCCTGCCATCGGTGCCGTCGGTACCGTCCGTGGCGGCGTGGCCGACACAGGCGCAGGCGCAGGCCCGGCGGCCGGTTTCACACCGGGGCGGACCCCGATCGCGGCCGGCTCCGGTGCGGCCGGTTCCGGTGTGGCAGGCTCCGGTGGAAGGTGGGCCAGCACCGTGCGGTCCGGCACCGCCACCCGGGCCGGCCGCGCCGGCGCGACCAGCACGTCGGGCATCGCACCCTCGGCCACCGGCAGGTCGATGCGCACCGCCTCGGCGGCGGGCACGTCGGCCACGGTCACGGTCCCCGGCGGCGGCCGCCGGGGCGGCAGCGGCGTGGCCACGGGCTCGGCCGGGGTCGTGCCCGCCCCGCCCCCGCCGCCGCGCAGATGCAGACCGAGCCCCATCCCGACGGCGAACAGCAGGGTGCCCCCGATGACCGCCCGGCGCCCGATGCCCGGCGGCGCCCCGCCCATGGCGGCGCGGGCCCCCCGGTTGCCGGAAACGGCCCAGTTCGGCCGACCACCCTCGGCCCGGCCGCGCGCCGGCGGCTTGCCCCCCGACTTTCCGACTGACGTTCCGGCTGACTTTGCGGCTGGTTTCCCGGGCGCCTTGGCGGAGGCCCGGGGCGCCGTCTTGGGCGCCGTCTTGGCCGCCGGTCTGGACCCCGCCTTGACGGGCTTGGTCGCCGTGGCCGGACCCGATGCCTTGGGACGCCGCGCCCGCGACCCCGTGCGCCCGGTCGGGGTGGCCCCCGTCCCG
Source organism: Roseospira goensis (assembly GCF_014197795.1). Lineage (GTDB taxonomy): Bacteria > Pseudomonadota > Alphaproteobacteria > Rhodospirillales > Rhodospirillaceae > Rhodospira > Rhodospira goensis. The sequence continues at coordinate 52,848 of NZ_JACIGI010000007.1, read as the reverse complement.
CCGCCGCGTCCCGAGCCTGTTCCGCGTGTCGCCATCTCTCGTGCCCGCCGCGCCCTGCGTAGAAATGCCGTCCGCCCCGCACCAAGTCTAGCGCAGCGCCAGGGCGTTCCCCAAACCCTAATCCAGCTCAAGTGACCTGGCAAGATGGGTCTTCAAGGGACTGGCATTCCACACATTTATTGCGGCTGAAAGGCCCCCTCAGGCCCCGCCATGTCGAGCCGCGCGAGGTTGTCGCGGGCGGCCGCCGCCTCCGGGCTGTCGGGCGCGACCGCGAGCAGGAGCAACCACGTCCGCCGCGCCCGGTCGGCGGCCCCCTGCAGGCGGTGGACGTTGCCCAGTTCCAGCAGCGCGCCGGGATGCGCCGGCACCAGGGCCAGCGCCGCCTCGGCGTCCGCCCGCGCCGCCGCCAGCGACTCCAGGCGGCGCAGGGCGCTGGCCCGCAACACCCGGGCCTCGACATCGTTCGGCCGCAGGTCCAGGGCACGGTCGAGGTCGCGCGCCGCTTCCAGATCACGGCCGCGGTCGGCGCGCGCCGTGGCGCGGTCGATCAGCAGCCCGGGCAGCCGGTCGCGCGCCTCCGCCGTCGCCCCCTCGGTCAGCGCGATGGCGGTGTCCAGGACCGCCTCGGCCCGCCCCGGACGGCCCGCCCGCAGCCAGGCCGCTCCGGCCTGGGCCAGGGCCTCCAGGCGCAACGGCAACCCGCGGCGGCTGTCCCGGGCCAGTCCCTCCAGGCGCTCGGCCGCGGCGGCGTACTCACCCAGGCCGAACAGCGCGACGGCGGCGCAGTGCCGGGCCGGCTCGCCCCCGCCCAGGCCCTGCCATGCCACCGCCGCCCCGAAGGCCCGTTGAGGGTCGCTTTCGGCCAGGTCCAGGCAGGCGGCATAGGCCGCGCGCGGATCCTCCACCGGGAGAGCGGTGGCACGGGCCGGCCCGGTGCCCGCCGCCCCGGCGACGGCCACCCCGGCGACGGCCACGGCGAGGCCCGCGATCCGGGCGGCGGTGCGCACCATCGGCGAGCGGGGATCGGACATGGGCGCAGCTCCCTGGGGCATCGGTCGGGGCCCGATGATAGGCGGCGCGCCCCCCCTCGTCACGGGGCGCGATCCGGCCTATGTCTCGGGCACGCACGGGCCGCGCCCGTCCCCCACGCCACCGCCCGGAGGCCCGATGTCCGCCCCGCCCCACCTGCTCTGTCTCGGGTTCGGCTACACCGCCCGCCGCCTGGCCCGGGAGGTCCTCGCACACGGCTGGACCGTCGCCGGCACCCACCGCACCGCCGACGGGGCCGCCGCGCTGGCCCGCGACGGCATCGAGGGCCTGGTGTTCGACCGCGACCACCCGCTGCCGCGCGGCACCCTGGATCGGGTCTCCCACGTGCTGGTCTCGATTCCGCCCGACGAGGCCGGCGACCCGGTGCTCGAGACCCTCGGCGACGCGCTGGCGGCGGCGGCGGGCGTGCGGTGGATCGGCTACCTGTCGACCACCGGGGTCTATGGGGACAGCGGCGGGGCCTGGGTCGACGAGATGACGCCGCCGCGCCCGACGCAGGAGCGGTCGCGGCGCCGCCTGGCAGCCGAGACGAGCTGGCTGGACCTGTGGCGCCAGCACGGCCGCCCGGTCGAGGTGTTCCGCCTGGCCGGCATCTACGGCCCCGGCCGCAGCGCGCTGGACAGCGTGCGCGCCGGCCGCGCCCACCGTGTGGTTAAGCCCGGGCACGTGGTGTGCCGCATCCACGTCGACGACATCGTGCAGGTGCTGCGCGCCGCCATGGCGCACCCGGAACCCGGCGCGTTGTACGCCGTGGCCGACGACGAACCGGCCCCGCCCCAGGACGTGGTGGCGGAGGCCTGTGCCCTGTTGGGCGTGACGCCGCCGCCGGAGGTGCCGCTGGCGGAGGCCGAGCTGTCGCCGATGGCCCGCAGCTTCTACGCCGACACCCGGCGGGTGTGGAACGGGCGCCTCAAGGGACGGCTGAAGGTGCGCCTGCGGCACCCGACCTATCGCGACGGCCTGCGGGCCATCCTGGCCGAGACCGCCGCCGCGGAGTCCTCGGCGTGACGGTCCGGCCGGTGCCCACGGCGGCGCCAGGACGGCTCGGGGTCGTCCTGCTGGCCGCCGGGCTGGGCCGGCGCATGGGCGGACCGAACAAACTGCTGCGGGACCTGCACGGCGCCCCCGTGGTGCGCCATGCCGCCGCCGCCCTGGCCGCGGCGCTGCCCGATGCGCCCCGGGTGGTGGTCACCGGGCGCGACGCCGAGGCGGTGGCGGCCGCGCTGGCAGGGCTGGACTACCGCGCGGTCGCCTCACCCGATCCCGCCGCCGGCCTCGGGGTCTCGCTGGCGACCGGCGTCGTGGCCCTGCCCGGGAGCGGGCTCGACGGGATCATGGTGGCCCTGGGCGACATGCCGACGATCGCCCCCGCCAGCGTGGCGGCGGTGGCGGCGGCCTGGGGCGCCGCCGCCGCGCCGGAGCGGGCGATCGCGCGCCCGGTGCACGGCGGGCGGCCCGGCCATCCGGTGCTGTGGGGATGCGCCCATCGGGCCGCCCTGGCCGGCCTCGACGGCGACATCGGCGGGCGCGCCCTCCTGCAGGCTCGGCCCGACCGTCTGATCCGCGTCCCGGTCGCCGACCCGGGGGTGGTGTTGGACATCGACCGACCCGCCGACCTGGCCGTCGCGGCCCGGGCGCTGGCCCCGCGATCGCGCCGCGACGACATCGAAAAACAGTGGTCTTCGGGGGGGTGCCCGTCGTAAGGAAGGGCGGGCCGGGCGCCCCGGCGGCGCCCACCGCACGCCCGAGACTCAGTCCTGGGGGACCAGTTTGAGCGCCAACGCCGCCAACACGCAGACCGACCTTCGCGACCTTCATCCGCCCATCACACCCTTTGACTCGGGCGTGTTGCCGGTGGCGGACGGACATGCGCTGTACTGGGAACAGTGCGGCCGCCCCGACGGCCTGCCGGTGCTGTTCCTGCACGGCGGTCCGGGCGCCGGCATCGCGCCGACCTACCGCCGCTTCTTCGACCCCGGCCGGCATCGCGCGGTCCTGTTCGACCAGCGCGGCTGCGGCCGCTCGTCGCCGCGCGCCACGCTCGACGGCAACACCACCTGGGACCTTGTTGCGGACATCGAGCGGCTGCGCCGCCACCTCGGCCTCGACCGGTGGCTGGTGCTGGGCGGCTCCTGGGGCAGCACGCTCGCCCTCGCCTACGGACAGCGCCATCCGGATCGCTGCCTCGGCTTCGTGCTGCGCGGCATCTTCCTGTTCCGCGCCCGCGAGGTCGACTGGTTCCTGAACGGCATGGGGCACTTTTTCCCCGAGGCCCGTCACGCCTTCCTCGACTTCCTGCCGGCAGCGGAGCGGGCGACGCCGCTGCAGAGCTACTACCGCCGCCTGTGCGACCCCGATCCGGGGGTGCACGGCCCGGCGGCGGTAGCCTGGAGCCGCTACGAGGAGGCCTGCTCCCGCCTGGTCCCGCGCCTCAGCGACACCCCGGCGGACGCCTGCCTGCCGCTCGCGCGCATGGAGGCCCACTACATGATGCACCAGGGGTTCCTGGACGAGGGGCAGTTGCTGCGCGACATCGACCGCATCGCGCACCTGCCGGCGATCCTGATCCAGGGCCGCTATGATCTCGTCTGCCCGCCCACCAGCGCCTGGGAGCTGCACACGGCCTGGCCCGGCAGCCGGCTGGTCATGGTGCCCGACGCCGGCCACGCCGCCATGGAGCCGGGGATCCGGCGGGCGATCGTGCAGGCGCTGGCGGACCTGCGCCCGTAAGCGCCGCGCGCCGACCTCACGCCGCCGGCGCCTTGAGGTCCAGCATCTGAAGCCGGGCGGCGCGCAGCCGTTCGCCCATGACCGGCACGAACCGGCTCAGCAGGTGGTAGCCGAAGGCCTGGTCCTGGTCCATGCGGGCACGCAGGCACACCGCATCCAGGCTGATGGCGCCCACAACCCCGACGGCGCGGGCGTCGAAGGTCCAGTTGTAGGGCGCGACCAGTCACGACCAGCCCAACACGTCGTCCTCGTGCAGCGTCTCCAGGACCACCGCGCCCTCGCCCGGCACGCGCACCTCGACCGCCACCTGCCCCTGACGCAGGATGAAGACGCGGTCGGCGAAGCCACCTTCCCGGAACAGCAGGGTCCCGGCCTCGAACCGCTCCTCCCGGGCGCAGCCGGCCAGGGCCGACAGGTGTCCCGGCTCCATGCCGGCGAAGAACGGATGGGCGGTAAGCAGATCGTCCAGCGCACGCGAGCGGTCCATGGCGGGGCCTCCTGCGGAAGGCGGAGCGGGGGAACGGGGGAACGGGCGGGGTCCGCGCGCGTGCCGGGCCTGCGGACCGGGTGGACGCGGTCGCGGTCCGGCCGTCGGCCCGGAGCCTTTCCGCGCAGGCCCCAGCGGCCCGAAAGTATACCGAGATCACCCCTGCGAAAAAAGGGAAGACGCCGCCGCGTCTCCGGCGCATCGCGCGAAGACACGCCCCAGGTCCCGGCTCGGTCCTCTTGGTCACGACGCGCCGGCAGAGGGCCCGGGATCCGGCCCGGTCCGGGGCGCCATGCGCCCGGCCCAGGGGCGCAGCCCTGCGACACGGGCCCCATAACGAAGAACACCCGGCGCGCGACCCTCGCGCCCGGGTGATTCTTCGTCGGTGTGTCCTGGCGGGAAAACAGCCTTAAACGATGTCGTCCCTTCAAAACCGTCGCGCCCGGGCCCCGGTCTGGCGGGCAGTGCTCCCGCCTTCGCCGGCCTCCGGCGCACCACCCCGGTCGTACCCCCCGGGGCGGACCCCATCATGGCGGGGCCACTGATCGGCCCCGCCGTGACGGGAGGGTCCCAGTCTCCTAACGGATCCGCGTCGCGCGCGTGCTCTACTGCGCGGCCGCGGCCTGCTCGACCTCGGCCGCCGCGTCGTCCGCGGGCGCCTCGGTCACGGTCTCATCCTCAGCGGCCGCATCCGGGGCGACCGGGTCTTCAGCGGCAGCTTCCTCGGCCGGAGCGGCCTCGGCGGCAGCCGGTTCCTCAGCGGCAGCCTCTTCGGCCGGAGCGGCCTCGGCGGCAGCCGGTTCCTCAGCGGCGGCTTCCTCGGCCGGAGCGGCCTCGGCGGCAGCCGGTTCCTCAGCGGCGGCTTCCTCGGCCGGAGCGGCCTCGGTGGCAGCCGGTTCCTCAGCGGCGGCTTCCTCGGCCGGAGCGGCCTCGGCGACAGCCGGTTCCTCAGCGGCAGCTTCCTCGGCCGGAGCGGCCTCGGCGGCAGCCGGTTCCTCAGCAGCGGCAGCCTCTTCGGCCGGAGCGGCCTCGGCGGCAGCCGGTTCCTCAGCAGCGGCGGCTTCCTCGGCCGGAGCGGCCTCGGCGGCAGCCGGGTCTTCAGCGGCAGCCTCTTCGGCCGGAGCGGCCTCGGCGGCAGCCGGTTCCTCAGCGGCGGCTTCCTCGGCCGGAGCGGCCTCGGCGGCAGCCGGTTCCTCAGCGGCAGCCTCTTCGGCCGGAGCGGCCTCGGCGGCAGCCGGTTCCTCAGCGGCAGCTTCCTCGGCCGGAGCGGCCTCGGCGGCAGCCGGTTCCTCAGCGGCGGCGTCCTCGGCCGGAGCGGCCTCGGCGGCAGCCGGGTCTTCAGCGGCAGCGTCCTCGGCCGGAGCGGCCTCGGCGGCAGCCGGTTCCTCAGCGGCGGCTTCCTCGGCCGGAGCGGCCTCGGTGGCAGCCGGTTCCTCAGCGGCGGCTTCCTCGGCCGGAGCGGCCTCGGCGGCAGCCGGTTCCTCAGCGGCGGCGTCCTCGGCCGGAGCGGCCTCGGCGGCAGCCGGGTCTTCAGCGGCGGCGTCCTCGGCCGGAGCGGCCTCGGCGGCAGCCGGGTCTTCAGCGGCGGCGTCCTCGGCCGGAGCGGCCTCGGCGGCAGCCGGTTCCTCAGCGGCAGCTTCCTCGGCCGGAGCGGCCTCGGCGGCAGCCGGGTCTTCAGCGGCAGCCTCTTCGGCCGGAGCGGCCTCGGCGGCAGCCGGGTCTTCGGCCGGAGCCGTGGTGACGAACTTGTAGCTCGCCGCCCGCAGGTCGGTCCCCTCGGTCGCCGGCGCGGCCAGCGACGGATAGGCGCTGATCATGTCGGCACGGTTGAGCGGGAAGTTGACCGCCTGGTGGCAGGTCGCGCAGTTCGCCTTCGGGGCGTCGCCCAGCGCGCCCAGCCGCATGGCCGGGTACTCGGGCTGCAGCGGGATCAGGAAGTTCTGGTTCAGATCCTGGTTCATGCGGATGCCGTACCACGCGGTGACGCGTGTCGGGTACCACTCCACGAACGCCCGCGAGTTGTGGCAGTAGGTGCAGTTGGTGCCCAGGGCCTCGGAGATGTGCATCATGAGGCCGTAGGTCACCTCGCCGTCCTTCAGGTCCGGCTCCAGCTTCCATTCCGTTGGCAGCGCCGTGGTCGGCACCACGCGGATGTCGCCGAGACCCTGATCCATCTCCTTCAAGTGGATCGACAGGGCGTCGTTCGGCAGCGACGAGTAGGCCGCCAGCGGATCGGGCGCGTTCTGCCCGAAGCGGTTGCCGGCTCCCTCGCGGGCGCTCTCAACCGGCTCGGGGTTGTCGAACCAGATTTCCGTCGGCACGGGGTTGCCACGGTGGCAGGTGTAGCAGTTCACACCCGACGGCGCGACGTGATCGCTCCACACCGCATTGATGTGCTGCGTCATCTGCACCATGCGTCGCGAGACGACCTTGGTGTAGATGTCATCGGAGACGTAGTCGACGCCGCCGTCTTCGTTCACCACGTGACAGTAGTTGCAGCCCTCGGCCGGCGACACCCACTCGGTGATCAGGGTCATCATCCGGTCGAAGTTGGCCTGGGTCAGGTGGCCCAGGGCCGGCACGTTCTCGTACACATCCGACGCCAGAGGACCGTCCGCCGGGAACGGCGGCCACTCATCCGGCGGCTGGTTGACGAGATCGCGCGCCTTCACCGTGCGCACGTTCTGGATGTTCTCCATCGCGACGCCGCGGTAGCCGAGCTGCTCCACCGTCTTGGGCGGAATCAGGGTGAAGATGTAAAAGACGATGATGAGGCAGGTCGCCACCCAGATCAGTCCCGCAAGCGGCACCGAGCTGAGTTTGTAGGTGGCCTTCCTCTGGGCTTCGTTCCTGAACTCGCTCATCACTGGGTCCCTCCGCTCATCAGCGCCGGGTCAGTGACGCCCGGGTAGAGGTCGGGGTACGTCGGCACGAGCCCGTGCTTCTCGCCCCAGAGGAACCAGTTGTCGACGACCGTCCCGGTCAGGATGATGCCGATCGCGCCGGTGACAGGGGTGAGAACGGCGAACCACCAGGCCCAGCGATGGATCGATTCCATGGTCGCGTTGAAGCCCATGGTCCAGCGCCAGAACAGGGCCGCGCGCTCCGCCGCCGTACCACGATGCGTGATCTGCTCCACCTCGCGGTCGCCGCCGTAGCGCGCCACCGACAGGATGGTCCCGCCGTGCATGGCGAACAGCAGCGCCGAGCCATACAGGAAGGCAATCGAGAGCATGTGGAACGGGTTGTAGTACAGGTTGCCGTAGCGCACCGAGAACGCCGCCGTCCAGTCCAGGTGCGGGAAGATGCCGAACGGCACCGACTCGCTCCAGCCGCCCATGAACACGGGCCGGATCAGGCCCATGGCCAGGAACAGGAAGATGGCGGCCGCCCACGCCCACGCGGTGTGGGTGCCCATGCCGAGCGCGGTGGCGCGGCGGTAGGTGCGGACGAACCACAGCAGCAGGGACGCCGTCAGGAAGAAGCCGGCCATCAGCCACCAGCCGCCTTCGTTCAGGGGCGGAATGCTCAGCCCGTACTCGGGGCCCGGGGGCTCCAGGGCCAGCCAGGGCAGCTGGCGCACGAACTGCACCGGATCCCAGTCCACGGACGCCCACATGTACAGCCCGATGATCTCGAAGGCCACCAGACCGAACGCCACGGACAGGACGCCGTAGAAGCCGAGGTAGATCGGACCGATCTGCGCGTCGCCGAACCATCCCGCGATGCGCGAGAAGATCGGCTTGCCGACACGGCCCAGCTCGCCCTCGTCGATAGGCACGCCCAGGTGGGCCGGGGCCCTGACCTGCACGCGCGTGAAGATACTCTGATACTCAGCCATCGTGATGACCCCCTCGCGCTAGCTCCAGATCGGCAGGTCGAGCCACCAGGTCCACCATTCCGGCCACCCGCGCGTCCACCACGGACCGCTGATCACGATGCACACGGCACTCCAGAACACCGCGCTGACGGCCAGGAACAGACCCAGGCGGTGAATGCCGAGCGGACCGATCGAGTAGCCGATGAAGTCCCGGAAGAACGTGTTTTCATGCTCCGGCAGCTTCACCACGTCCCCCTTGCCGGGGTTCGAGGCCGACAAGATCAGGCTGCCGTGCAAGGCCAGCGCGAGACACGTCGTGAAGAAGAACGTGATCGCCAGCATGTGCGCCGGGTTATAGTGGAAGTGCAGGAACTGGTAGCCGACGTTGGACACCCAGTCCAGGTGGCTGAGAATGCCATAGGGGAAGCCATACCCCCACGCACCCATCAGCACCGGGCGGATGACGACCAGCGTGACGTAGGCAAAGATGGCGAACCCGAAGGCGATCGGCACATGATAGCCGATGCCCAGCTTGTTGCAGATTTCCACCTCCCTGAGCGCCCAGGCAATGAACGCGCCGGTCGCACAGATGGTGATGATCTGCCACAGACCGCCCTCCGCCATGGGCGCCGGCATCAGGCCGTAGCTCAGGTCAGGCGGTGCGATGTTGTATTCCCAGATCGTGTTGTCCGGCCCGATGGCCGCACCCCAGATGATGAGAAGAGTGCCTAGAACGGCAAAGAATACTGTCGCGACCCCGAAGAAGCCGACATAGAACGGCCCCACCCAAAAGTCGAACAGGTCCCCGCCGATCAGTGTCCCTCCACGGACACGATATTTTCGCTCGAAATCCAGCATGGCCATTGTTGGGACCCTCCGGCCGGGAGGCTAAGTAATGGCCGCCTCCACGTATAGATCAGCAGCGGCGGGTTCCGGGCCTCGCGCCGGAGACCCGACCGCTACCAACGAGACACGGTCTTGCGACCGCGACCTCCAAAGACAGCCCTAGGAGATCAGACGCGTCGTGGAACCAGCCATATCCACCGCGTTGACCGCCGAGGCTTCCATCCAGTTCAGACGATCGGTGCTGAGCAGGATGAAATGGATCAGCAGCGCCAGGACGAGCAGGAAAACGCCCAGGGCCATCAGGATGCGCTGCGGGTCAAAGAGAAGCCACATCTTCCACATGATATCTCTCCTAGGACACGAGGGTCAGAGCGGTCGTCGCGACACTGGCGACGTCGGCGTTGCAGGCATCGCTGCTCAGCCAGGGGCAGTACATCCACGCCAGGATGTGCGCGACCACGGCGGCACCCACGAAGCCGCCAAAGGTCTGCTGAAAGATGCCGTGGAATTCCTGCGCCTCGTCTTCGGTCATGCCCGAGGGGCTCACGTTCTCAGCCATATCCTAAACCTCCTGGTAGTTGGCCACTTCCGGCCGTTGCCGACCGTGCCCGACCCGGCGGCACCCGCCGCCGACCCGACTCACGGTCCGACCGTCCAAGCCGCCCGCACCACGTTTCCGGGCGACCCCCCGTTCCCCCCGCGGTCGCCAGCCGACGACGGGTGCGGGGGAACCCGGAGTGGGGAGCGAGGCCGATTGCATGTCGAACGCGTCGATCATGCCACCGGCCCCTCTGCGAAGGACGCGAGGGCCTCGGCCACCCGCGCCTTCGTCACGGTGTCCTCGCCGTGACGACGGGCCGCCTGCTCCGCCGCATCGCGCAGGCGCTTGGCCGCGGAGATGCGCACGAGCACGGGCCGCGCCTCGACCGCCGCATCGAGCAGGGTCTTGGCGTCGTCGTCCCAGGGCAGTTCCCGATGCAGGCGCGACGGCGTCGCGTCCACCGCATCCAGGTCGGTGCCCAGCGGGAGGATATTGAAGAGCGCGTCGAACAGGGCGTTGCAGACCTCCTGCACCAGGTAGGTCGCGCCGGCGTAGCCCATGAAGGGCGTGCCGGTGTGCCGGCGCACGATGGCGCCCGGGAACGACGCGGGGATGTACTGCGCCCGCCCCCCGGCCTCGGCCAGGTAGCTGCGCTCGTTGTGGCTGCCGAACACGATCAGCGGCGTGTCGGCGTGGATGGCGGCGCGGATCGCCGCGTTGTCGGGCTTGCCGCCCGGCGTGCGGGCGAAGGACCACTGACAGGGCAGGCCCATCTCGCCTTCCAGGAACTGGCGCACGCCGCGCGCGTAGGTTTCGGTCGCGGCGATGCCGAAGCTGGCGGTGCCGAAGAAGTCCTGGGTGACCGAGCGCCACAGGTCCCACACCGGCTTGATGGTGGTGTGCTTCTCGGCCGCGATGAACGGCTCGGGGTCCAGGTCCAGCACCTCGCCCAGCGCCCGCAGGAAGCGGGTGGTCGAATGCAGCCCGATGGGCGCCTGCAGCCAGGGCGTCTCCAGCGCCTCGCACAGCGACCGGCCCAGCTCGCGGTACAGGCACACGCTGGCGTCGGCATCGACCAGCCGGCCGACGTCGTTGAGCGCGCAGCCGAGCGGGAACACCAGGTTCACCTCGGCGCCGATGCCCTCGATCAGGCGGCGCACCTCGGCCAGATCCGACCAGGTGTTGAACATGCCATGGATGGGTCCGACGATGTTGACGCGCGGCTTGGCGCCGTCGGTGCGCGGGCGCGGCTTGGGCCTGCGGCCCTTGGTCAGGCCGTATTCCTTCCACAGCCAGGTCAGGGCGCGGTCGGCGCACTGCCACTGGTCCTCGTCGATGGTGCGCGGCAGGAAGCGGCGGATGCCGGTCCCCTCCGGCGTGACCCCGCCGCCGATCATCTCGGCGATCGAGCCGGTCACCACCACCGCCGGCTTCGACGGATCGAGGGTGCCGTGGGCGCGCTTCATGGCCGCCTCGGTCCCGGTCTGGCCGAGTTCCTCCTCGCCCAGCCCGGTCACCACCACCGGCAGCTCGTGCGGCGGCAGCGCGTCGGTGTAGTGCAGCACCGCGGTGACCGGCAGGTTCTCGCAGCCCACCGGGCCGTCGATGATGACCTGCAGGCCGCGGATCGCGGTGAAGACGTACACCGCCCCCCAGTAGCCGCCGGCGCGGTCGTGGTCGAGCACGAGCATCAGCCGGCCCTCCCCGTACGACCCGCGCTCTCCCGCGGCGCCTGTTCCCAGATGCCGGCCGTCTCGCCCGTGCCGACGCCCGCGAAGAAGGCGCGCATTGTGCCGAAGCGGTCCTTGTTGGCGGCGGCGGCGTTGATGACCTGGGCGAGCGAGCCCGCCCCGGCCGGCCCCATCAGCGGACGGGCCGAAATCAGGTTGGTGAAGTACAGCGCCGGGATGGCCTTTTCCTTGGCGTGCTGGACCACCGGCGTGGTGCCGATGGCGACGTCCGGATCGACCTCGTCCACGGCCTGGATGTCGCGCTCCAGGGGCGCACGGAAGGCGACGGTCACGCCCTTGGCCTCCAGCCAGGCGGCATCGTCGGCCGACCAGGGCGTGCGCGGCAGCGCGGTGCCGACGTAGGGCACCTCGGCGCCGCTCTCGATCAGCAGGCGGGCGACCAGCAGTTCCGAGCCCTCGTAGCCCGACACCACCACCCGGTGCCGGATCGGCTTGGCGTCCAGCGCCGCGCGGATCGCCGGCAGGGTGCGCGCCTTGGCGGTGTCCAGGGCGGCGGCCGGCACGTTGGCGGCGGCCGCGACGGCCTCCAGCCACGCCGCGGTGCCCTCGACCCCCACCGGCGCCGAGCCCACCACCGGCCGACCGGCCAGATCGAACTGACGCACGCAGGCGGTGTAGAACGGGTGGATGGCGGCGGCCACGGCGCAGTCGAGGGCGGCGTACAGTTCGCGCCACTCGCGCGTCGGCACCACCGGCCCCACGGCCAGATCCATCGGCGCCAGCATGTGACCGATGCCGACCGGGTCGGCCGGGAACATCTCGCCCATCAGGGTCACGGTCGGCTTCTCGGCCGGCCCGCCGCGCGGCGCCATCACGGGGCCTTGCTCGGCCTCGGCGCGGGCGTAGGCCAGCATGGCGCCGGACAGCACATCCTTGGCCTCGGCATGGGTCGGCACGCCGAACCCGGGCACGTCGATGCCGATGATGCGCACGCCGTTGATCTCGCGCGGCAGCAGCCGCAGCGGCACGCCGGAGGCCGACGGGACGCACAGGTTGGTGACCACGATGGCGTCGAGCTTGTCCGGGTCGGCCAGACCGTGCACGGCCTCGCGGATATCCTCGAACAGCTTGCCGGTGACCAGGGTCTCGGAGTCGAACGGCACGTAGCCGATCGGCCGCTTGGCGCCGTAGAAGTGCGACGTGAAGCTGAGGCCGTAGACGCAGCAGGCCGAGCCGCTCAGCACCGTGGCGGTGCGGCGCATGCGCAGGCCGATGCGCAGCGAGCCGAACGCCGGGCACATGGTCTGCGGCCGGTCGTGCGGCCCCTGGGGGTAGTCGCGAGCGAGCTGCGCCAGGGCTTCGGTGGCCGGGCCCTGCCCCGCCATCGCGGCGGCGCGGGCCAGTTCGTCGGATCCGGCGTGGCATCCCGCCGCGTCGGAGCCGGCCGCGCCGTCCACGCCGACCGGCGCCGCCGACACGGGCGCAACCGGCGCCGCGTCGGTGGCCGCGTCAGCGGTCCCCTCGGCGCGCACATCGTCGCGAATGTCGGTGGTGCAGTCGGTCATCGGATCAGCGCCTTGCCTTTCGGTCTCCACGGGGGATCACACCGTGTCGTAGACGACTTCGAGCGACGCGCGCTCGATCACCTTGCCGCCGCGCATGTCGGCGGCGGTCGCGGGCTCCAGGACCACGTCCCGGCCCACGTCCTCGTTCTTGAACAGACCCAACAGGCCGTCCTGGCTCAGCGGGGCGGGATGCACCGGCGACGCCTCGGCCACATTGGTGGCCAGGGTCTCGAACAGCGGCCCCCACGGGCCGTCCGGGGTGCCCACGATCTGATAGGCCGCGCTCTTGCGGCGGATGTCCTCGTCGGCCGGAATGGTCGCCAGCACCGGGATGCCGGCTGCCGCGGCGAAGGCCTGGGCCTCGCCGGTGCCGTCGTCCTTGTTGATGACGATGCCGGCCACGCCGACGTTGCCGCCCAGCTTGCGGAAATATTCGACGGCCGAGCAGACGTTGTTGGCGACGTACAGCGACTGCAGGTCGTTGGCGCCGACCACGATCACCTTCTGGCACAGGTCGCGGGCGATCGGCAGGCCGAAGCCGCCACACACGACGTCGCCCAGGAAGTCCAGCAGGACGAAGTCGAAGTCCCACTCCTGGAAGCCCAGACGGTCCAGGATCTCGAAGCCGTGGATGATGCCGCGCCCGCCGCAGCCGCGCCCGACCTCGGGGCCGCCCAGTTCCATGGCGTAGACGCCGTCGCGCTTGAAGCAGACGTCGCCGATGGTGACGTCCTCGCCGGCCAGCTTCTTTTTCGCCGAGGTGTCGATGATGGTCGGCGTGTTGCGCCCGCCAAACAGCAGCGAGGTGGTGTCGCTCTTCGGGTCGCAGCCGATCAGCAGCACCCGCAGCCCCTGGCGCGCCATCATGTAGGACAGGTTGGCGAGCGTGAAGCTCTTGCCGATGCCGCCCTTGCCGTAGATGGCGATGATCTGCGGGCGCGTGGGCGCGGCCGTCTCGGCACGCGGCCCGCCGGCACCGGCGGTCTCGGCCATGGCACGCGGCGACACGACGCTCGGGGCGGCGCTGCTGCGGGTCGGGGTCATGCGCGGGCTCTCCAATCCAGAATCATTTTCAAGCACGTCGGATCACCGAAGGCGGTGCGATAGGCCGCTTCGGCCTCGGTCACCGCGGACCGGTGAGTGATCAGGCCGTCCAAGGACAAACGGCCCTCCGCAATCAAAGCCAGCACGGCGGCAAGGTCCGCCGGGCGCCACTCCGCCGCCACCCGCACGCGCACCTCGCGCAGGAAGGCGGGCACGAAGTCGAAGCCCACCGTGCCCTCGTAGAAGCCGGCGAGCACGATCTCGCCACCCGGTGCCAGCCGCCCGATCAGCGCATCCAGGATGGCGCCATCGCCGCTGACGTCGCAGATGACGCGGTAGTCGCGCCGCGCGTCCGTCGCCGGGTCCACCACCGTGTAGCCCAGGGCTCCGGCCGCCCGCGTGGGATCGCGTTCCCACACCACCGGGGCCGCACCGCCCATCGCCACCACCAGCCGGGCAATCAGCCGACCCAGCACACCGTGGCCCACCACCAACTCGGGCAAGGCCGCATCCCCGGCGCCGTCGCGGCCCGCCAGGGCATGGCGCGCGGTCGCGGCCAGCGCCAGCAGCACGGCCTTCTCACCCAGGTCCTCGGGCACCGGCACCACGCGGGCGCCCGGCACCACGAGACGCGACGCCGCGCCGCCGAACAGGCCCTTCACCGCGCCGTAGCACTTGGCGCCCGGCACGAACACGCGCGCCCCCTCGGACACCCCGGCTGCCGGCCCCGCGGCCACCACGCGGCCCACCGACTCGTAGCCCGGCACCAGCGGATAGCCCATGCCCGGGAAGGGCGGCATGCGGCCGGTCCACAGCAGACGCTCGGTCCCGGTGCTGATGCCGCTCCACTCGACCGCGACCACCACGTCCGCATCGGCGGCCGGGTCCAGGTCGAGCCGGGTCAGCGACAGGCGCTCCGGTTGCTCGATGACGATGGCGTCGGTGTGCATGAACCCTCGCGGCGGTTGCTCCACGGGACGTCGTCGAAGCCCTGAGTGAGGACTGTCAGTCTAGCTTGACTGCCCCGCATGTCAATCCCGACTTACATTAAAATGACGGGAAAGTCATGTCGTGACCGTTACGAGGCCGCTGTCCCGTCCGCGTCCTGCGGTGCCGGCCGGGCCACGATCAGCCGCGTCACAAGCGGCTGACGGGTGTCCCGCAGGCGCGCGTCCTGGAACCCGGCCCGGGCCAGCAGGGCGCGCAACTCCTCCGGGGTGCGCGCCCGCCCGCTGCCCATGGCGAGCAGGTAGAATCCGAAGTAGGCCCCGCCGATCGGCTCGGCGCCGCCGGTCCCCGCCATCGGCTCGGCCAGCAGCAGGCACCCCCCGGGCGCCAGCGCGCGCCGCGCCGCCTGCAGGATCGCCAGGGCCACCGCATCGTCGTGGTCGTGGATCACCCGCACCAGCGAGACCACGTCGGCCCCGGTCGGCAGCGAGTCGGTCAGGAAGTCGCCGCCCACCGCCTCGACTCGGGCGCCCAGGCCGGCCGCCGCCAGCCGGTCGCGGGCGCGCCCCGCCACCGCCGGCAGGTCGAACACCGTCACCCGCGCCTCCGGCGCCCGCCGCGCCACGGCGGCGGCGAACACCCCTTCCCCGCCGCCCACGTCCAGCCAGTGCCGCACCCCGCGCGGCGGGAAGGCGGCCAGGATGTCGTCGGCCAACATGGCCTGTGAGGCGGCCATCAGCTCGGAGTACGGCGCCACCGACTCGTCAGCCATGGCGGCCGGGCGGGCGGACCGGGCATAGGCCCAGTAGCGCGCCATCGCGGTCTCGCCCGATTCGCCGCGCAGCAGGGCGACGGGATCGGCCAGGTCAGCGTACAGCAGACTGTGATGGTCGATCAGCGGCACCACGGCCGGGGTGTTGAGCAGCGCGCTGCCCAACTCGTCCAGCCCGAAGCGACCACGGGAGCGCCGGTCGGTCAGGCCGAGCGCCGTCGTGGCATCCAGCAACCGGCGCGCGGCGTCCTCGGACAGCCCCACCTCGGCGCCCAGCGCGGCCGGCGTCAGTGGCCCTGCGGCCAGCGTCTCGCAGACGCGCAGCCGCACCACCGCCAGCAGCACCTGGGAGTAGACGAAGCCGGCCACCAGATCGAACATCTGGCGCGCCCGGCGCCGCGCGATCCAGCGGGCGACGGGCAGCTGCGTGGCGCTCCGGGTGAACCAGGGCCGCCGCCACAGCCAATCGCGGGCCGCCAACAGATGATCGCGCAGGGTATGGGGCCGGCGGTCGACCGCGACTCCAGCCGTCACCGCCGGCGGCGCGGCCGCCGTCGCGGGATCGAGGGGGCCGGACCGTCCGTCGGGGGGCGTCACGTCATGCCGCCTGCTGGGCCAGCTCCTTGGGCAGGAAGTGCCCGGTCTCCTCCAGGATGGCGGCCTGCAACGGCGCCCGCCCCGGGCACTCCGGAATCGACTCGACGGCCGCCGACACCAGCCGCTTCAGCCGGCCCACGGCGCCCTTGAGCCCCAGGGCCTGGACCGCGTTGGGCCGCCCCAGGGTGGCGTCCTGGCCCACCGGCTTGCCGAGCTGCTCGGGGTCGGCGGCGACGTCGCGCAGGTCGTCGGCGATCTGGTAGGCCTCGCCCAGCGCCTCGCCCAGCACCCGCCACGCCTGGTGCGGATGGCCGGCGGCCGCGGCCCCGGCCTCGGTGGCGGCGGCGAACAGGGCGCCTGTCTTGGCGCGCTGGTACTCCACCAGGTCGATGGTCGGTTCGCTCTCCCACGCCTGACCGGCGCAGATGCCGTTGGGCGCGCCCACGGCCTCGCTATAGATCTCGACCAGCGGCGCCAGGCGATCCGGGGCCGCGGCGACGCTCTTGGCCAGGGTCTGGAACGCCATCACGATCAGGGCGTCGCCCGCCAGCACCGCCAGCGGCTCGTTGAACGCCTTGTGGATGGTCGGCTTGCCGCGCCGGGTGTCGGCATTGTCGAAGGTCGGTAGATCGTCGTGCACCAGGGAGGCGCAATGCAGCAGCTCGATCGCCGCCGCCGCGGCATCGGTCACGACCGGCATGTCGTCGCCGCAGGCCATCGCCACCGATAGGCACAGACGCGGCCGGATGCGCTGGCCGCCCGGAAACACGGCGTGCCGCAGGGCCTGCGCCAGCAGCGGCGGCCCGGAGCGCGACTCGGCGCGCGCCAGGGCAACTTCCAAAGCGGCTTCGATCCGGTTACCTGAACCCATGGTCCCCTCCCCAGGCCTACGCTAACGGGTCCCGCGACCGGTCTGGCGATCGCCAGCGGGCGCAGCCCCAACGGACGGGACCGCGCGGCGGGCGGGGGTGTAAACGCTTGTTGTCACCCCGATGTGTCATCTAGAGTGGACATCCCGCTTCGGAGTGTCAACGACCATGTTGCCGATCCCGGGCGGACCCGGGTCGGGAGAAGTCGGGAGAAGAGGAGCGCGCATGTCGGGGGATCGGGTGATCGTCGTCGGGGCCGGTGTCGGGGGCCTCGCCGCCGCCGTCGACCTGGCCGCCCAGGGCCTTCAGGTCACCGTCGTGGACAAGGCCGACCAGCCCGGCGGCAAGATGCGCCGGGTGCCCGCCGGCCCCGCCGCCCTCGACGGCGGCCCGACCGTGTTCACCATGCGCTGGGTGTTCGACGACCTGCTGGACCGGGCCGGGGTCGGCCGCCTGGAGGACCTGGTGGGCCTGCGGCCGCTGTCGGTGCTGGCGCGCCACGCCTGGGACGGCCCCCAGGCCGACCGCGTGCGCTTCGACCTGTTCGCCGACCCGCGCCGCACCGAGGACGCCATCGGCGCCCTGTCCGGCGCCGCCGAGGTCAAGCGCTTCCGCGCCTTCCGCGACGAGGCGGCGCGCATCTACCACACCCTGGTCGACACCTACATCCGCAACTCCAAGACCTCGATGCCGGGCCTGATCCGCCGTGCCGGCGTCGGCGGCGTCGGCGACATGGCCCGCATCCATCCGTTCACCACCCTGTGGGCGGCGCTGGGCAAGCACTTCCAGGACGTCCGCCTGCAACAGCTCTTCGGGCGCTATGCCACCTACGTCGGGGCCTCGCCGTTCCTGGCGCCGGCCACCCTGATGCTGGTGGCCCACGTCGAGCTGGAGGGGGTCTACAGCGTCGACGGCGGCATGCACGCCCTGGCCCAGGCGCTGGCCGGACTGGCCAAGCGCAAGGGCGCAACCGTGCACTACGGCCAGGCCGTCAGCCGTATCGAAACCGCCGGCGGGCGCGCCCGCGCCGTGGTGCTGGACGACGGCCGCCGCCTGGAGGCCGACGCCATCCTGTTCAACGGCGACGTCAACGCCCTGGCCGAGGGCCTGCTGGGGCCGGCGGTCAAGACGGCGGTGCCGGCGGTGCCGAAGGCGGCGCGCTCGCTGTCGGCGGTGACCTGGTGCGTGCACGCCGAGACCGAAGGGTTCCCCCTGCTGCGGCATACGGTGTTCTTCAGCCGCGACTACCCGCGCGAGTTCGACGACATTCTGAAGCGGCGGCGGTTGCCGGCCGAGCCGACCGTCTATATCTGTGCCCAGGATCGGCTGGATGATGCCACCCAGGACAGCGTCCCCGCCGGTCCCGAGCGCCTGCTCATGCTCGTCAACGCCCCCGCCGACGGCGATTCCCCCTCGCCCGCCCTGGACCCCTCGGAGATCACCGCATGTCAGGACCGCACCTTGGCCCTGCTGGCGCGCTGCGGGTTGCGCGTCCGGCTGGACCCGGACAGCACCACCATCACGACACCGCGCCAGTTCGCGCGCCTGTTCCCGGCCACCGGGGGGGCGCTCTACGGACGGGCCTCGCACGGCTGGCAAGCGTCCTTCACCCGCCCGGGGGCGCGCACGCGGATCCCCGGACTGTATCTGGCGGGGGGCAGTGCGCATCCGGGACCGGGCGTGCCGATGGCGGCGCTGTCGGGCCGGCAGGCCGCCATGAGCATCCTGACGGACCGCGCTTCGACCAGCCGGTCCCGCCGGGGGGCTATGCCTGGTGGTACGTCGACGGGCTGAGCCACGACGGCCGCCACGCCATCACCATCATCGCCATGGTGGGCAGCGTCTTTTCGCCCTACTATGCATGGTCGGGTCGGCGCGACCCCTTGAACCATTGCGTCATGAACGTGGCCGTCTACGGTCCCGGCGGCCGCTGGGCCATGACCGAGCGCGGCCGCGACGCGGTGCGCCGGGCGCCCGACCGCCTGGTGATCGGCCCCAGCCGGATGACCTGGGACGGCGAGACCCTGACGGTCCACGTCCGCGAGACCTGCGCCCCGGTGCCGCGCCCGGTGCGCGGGGTGGTGCGGGTGCGCCCGCGCGCCCTGACCACCCGTGCCTTCGCCATCGACCCGCGCGAACGCCACCGCTGGTGGCCCATCGCCCCGCACGCCTCGATCGAGGTCGAGATGAGCGCCCCGGGCCTGTCCTGGCACGGCGCCGGCTACTGGGATTCCAACTGGGGGACCGAATCGCTGGAGGAGGGCTTCAAGACCTGGACCTGGTCGCGCGCCCCGCTGGCCGACGGCGGCGCCGCCATCCTCTACGACATGGTGCCGCATCACGGGCCGGCGCGGCCGCTGGCGCTGCGCTTCCCGCCCGGCGGCGAGGCCGAACCGTTCGAGGCCCCGCCCAAAGCGCCGCTGCCGCGCGCCGCCATCTACCGGGTGCGGCGCGAGACCCGCTGCGACCCGGGGCATGTGGCCAGTGTGGCCCGCACGGTCGAGGACACGCCGTTCTATGCGCGGTCGATCCTCAACACCCACCTCGTGGACGAGCCGGTGCGGGCCATGCACGAGAGCATCTGCCTGGACTGCTTCAA
Organism: Roseospira goensis; assembly: GCF_014197795.1. Classification (GTDB taxonomy): domain Bacteria; phylum Pseudomonadota; class Alphaproteobacteria; order Rhodospirillales; family Rhodospirillaceae; genus Rhodospira; species Rhodospira goensis. The sequence continues at coordinate 33,289 of NZ_JACIGI010000007.1, read as the reverse complement.
GCGCACCATCGTGCGCCTGATGCTGCCGTTCCGCATGCCGCGGGTGACCTGGGGCGGCCCCCGGGAGCCGGACGACGGCAGACCGCCGGCGTGACGACGCGCCTCCCGAGAGGCCGCCCACAAGAGGCCGCCCACGCGGGAGCGTGGGCGGAAGAGGCCCTCACAGGATCTCGGTCCCACGCTCCCGCGTGGGACCCAGCCCACGCCAAGCCGCCCACGCCGGAGCGTGGGCGGAAGAGGCCCTCACAGGATCTCGGTCCCGCGCTCCCGCGTGGGACCCAGCCCACGCCAAGCCGCCCACGCCGGAGCGTGGGCGGGAGACTCCCCATCGCATCTCGGTCCCGCGCTCCCGCGTGGGACCCGCAGACCTCATCCGGTGCCGTTCCCCGCGTCCGCCAGGGCCTGGCGGACCGCCAGCAGGTCGCGCCAGACCAGCCGCTTGGCGTCCGGGTTGCGCAGCAGGTAGGCCGGGTGGAACGTCGGCATGGCCGGGATCTCCGCCGCCCCCGCCTCCGGCCGGTGGCTGTGCCACTGCCCGCGCAGGCGGGTAATGCCGGCGCTGGTGCCGAGCAGCGTCGCCGCCGCCAGTCCACCCACCAGCAGCAGCACGCGCGGCGCCACCAGCGCCACGTGACGGGCGACGAACGGCGCGCACACCGCCACCTCGGCCGGGGTCGGCTTGCGGTTGCCGGGCGGCCGCCAGGGCACAACGTTGGTGATGTAGGCGGTGCTGCGGTCATAGCCGATCGAGGCCAGCATGTCGTCCAGTAACCGCCCGGAAACCCCGCAGAACGGCCGCCCCTGGCGGTCCTCGTCGGCGCCCGGGGCCTCGCCCACGACCATCAGGCCGCCGGCCGCCGCGCCCTCGCCGAACACCAGATGGGTCGCCGTGACCTTGAGGGGACAGCCGTCGAACCCCTCCAGGGCAGCGCGGAGCTGGTCCAGGGTGACCGCCTCGGCCGCCACCGCGGCGGCGCCGGCGCGGGCGCTGCCGCCGGGGGCGGCGGACGTGTCGGATGCGGGCGGGGACGCCGCGGGAGCCGCCTTCTGGGCCGCCTTCTGGGCCGCCTTCGGAGCCGGCGGCGGGGCCGCCGCCCGCGCCCGGCGTTCGGCGCGCGCGGCGTCGGCGGCGAAGCGGTCCACCGGGGCCTCGCCGATGCATTCGTCCACGCCGGCGACGTCGTACCAACGCAGCAGGGCGATGTCGTCGAGCGGGGCGAAGGCGGCGGGCGGCTCGGTCACGGCGGCATCAACGGCGGCATCAGAAGTCCAGGTCGGCGTAGTGCGGGGCCGGGCGCAAGCCGGGCGCGCTGTCCGCCAACAACGGCCGGAAGCCGGGCCGGCACTTGAGCAGCATGTACCACTCCTTGGCCGCGGGATGGTCGTCCCATGGCACGTCGCCGGCGTAGTCGACCAGCGACAGGTGGGCCCCGGCCATCAGGTCCGCCAGGGTCAGGCGCGGCCCGGCCAGCCAGCGGTTGGCCTGGGTCAGCCAGGCGATGTACTCCAGGTGCATGTGGATGTTGGCGCGGCCCGCCCGCAGCGCGCGCGAATCCGGGGTGCCGCCGCCCATCACCCGGGTCAGCAGCTTTTCGCCGGCCAGGGGCTCGGTGACCTCCTGGCGGAACTTGTCGCCGAACCAGGCCACCAGCCGGCGCACCTCCGCCCGCACCCGGGGCTCGGTCCCCAGCAGCGGCGGGTCCGGATAGACCTCGTCCAGGTACTCGGCCACGGCCATCGTTCCGGCCACGGTGCTGCCGTCAGCCTCCATCAGCACCGGCACCTCGCCGGCCGGGTTGAGCGCCAGGAACGATTCGTCCCGCACCCAGGGGGTCACGGCGCACATTTCCGCCGCCAGCCCTTTCTCGCCCAGCACCAGACGGGCCAGCCGGGCGCCGGGCACCAACCAATGATGATAAAGGTGTCGCATGGCCGCAAGTGTACGGAGGCCGCCCGGCGGTGGCTAGAGCCGATCGTCCGTCCGTCGCTGACACCGCCGGGCGCGCGGCCGCCGGTGAGGCGGTCGCGACCGCGCCCCGCTTCCCAACCGGCGCGCCCTCCCGTATGGTCCCGCGCATGACTGCCGCCGCCTCCGCGCCCGCCGCGTCTTCCGCTGCCGCTGCCACCGCTGCCGCCGCCGATCCCAGCGCCGCCCGCTTCGAGGGCCGCGGGCTGGTGTGCATCCGGGGCGAGCGGCTGGTGTTCGCCCACCTGGCGTTCTCGCTCGCCGCCGGCGAGGCCCTGCTGCTGCTGGGGCCGAATGGCTCCGGCAAGTCGTCGCTGCTGCGCCTGATGGCCGGGCTGCTGCGCCCGGCCGCCGGGACGCTGGCCTGGCACGACGGCCCGGTGGCCGACGACCCCGAGCGCCACCACGCCCGCGCCCGCTACGTCGGCCACAGCGACGCCATCAAGCCGGTGCTGACGGCGCGGGAGAACCTGACCTTCTGGGCCCGGGTCTGCGCCGGACCGGCGGACACCCCCGCCACCCTGGCCGCGCGCGTGGACGCCGCCCTGGAGCGCCTGACCCTGACCCACCTGGCCCAGGTGCCGGGGCGCATGCTGTCGGCCGGGCAGAAGCGCCGGCTCAACCTGGCCCGCCTGCTGGCCGCGCCGGCGCCGTTGTGGCTGATGGACGAGCCGACCACGGCGCTCGACAAGGCGTCGATCGCCGTCCTGGAGGCCGTGATGGCCGAGCACCGCGCCGCCGGCGGCATGATCGCCCTGTCGACCCACCAGGGCGTCACCCTGCCCGGGGCGCGGGTGCTGGACCTGGACGCCTTCGCCGTTGACGCCGCCACCGCCTGGGGCCTGCACGAGGACCTCTACGAGACTCCACACGGCGGCGCGGACGCGCCGCAGACTCCACACGGCGGCGCGGACGCGCCGCAGACTCCACACGGCGGCGCGGACGCGCCGCAGACTCCACACGGCGGCGCGTTCGCGCCGCAGGCGGAGGCCCGGCCATGACCGGCGCCGTGCTCGCCGTGCTGCGCCGCGACTTGCGGCTGGCCCTGCGCCAGGGGGCCGACAGCCTGATGGTGGTGGCGTTCTTCGTCATCACGGTGGCGCTGTTCCCGTTCGGGGTCGGCCCCGAGCTGGCGGTGCTGGAACGGATCAGCGCCGGCGTGGTCTGGGTCACCGCGCTGCTGGCCGCCATGCTGTCGTTGGACCGCCTGTTCCAGGCCGACTACGAGGACGGCAGCCTGGATCTGCTGACCCTGACGCCGACGCCCACGGTGGCGCTGGTGCTGGGCAAGGTGACGGCGCACTGGCTGACCACCGGGCTGCCGCTGATCGTGGCCTCGCCGCTGCTGGCGGTGCTGCTGGCGATGCGGCCCGAGGGCTACGGCGTGCTGCTGGCGGCAATGGCGCTGGGCACCCCGACCCTGAGCCTGATCGGCAGCGTCGGCGCCGCCCTGGTGCTGGGGGCGCGCCGCGGCGGGGTGCTGTTGTCCCTGCTGGTGCTGCCGCTGTATATTCCCGTCCTGGTGTTCGGCGTCTCGGCCGTGGATGCGGCCGTGATGGGCCTGGACTACGGCCCACAGCTCATGATCCTGGGCGCCCTGCTGCTGGGTGGGCTGGTGCTGTGCCCCTGGGCCGCCAGCGCGGCGCTCAAGCAGGCGGTGGAGTAGCCGGCCGCGCGGCCCGGGCGGTGGGGTGGCGCTGACCGTCGCGGTGGTCTGACACCACGGACACAAAACTGTCGCCTTTCCTTGACACAGGGACCGCGCCCTGTTGCGACTCAGGGACATAGGCGTATGATGCGCCGAGGGGGCCGGTCCCACCGACCCGCGGTTTCGGGACCCCGGACCGCAGCGGGGGGCTGTGGTCCGTCCAGCCGGGGGACCATCGCGGCTGTGCCACGGGCACGGGTGCCGCGAGGAGTCCGTCCGGGCCGGATGGCGCCCCGAGTCCCCGCCCGGCCCACCGCTTACCCGGACTCCGGTTTCCATGGCCTCCAAGACGTCCAAACCGTCCGCTTCCGCCTCGTCCGGCGACCCGCCCCCCAAGGCGGCCGCCGCGTCCGCCGATCCGGCCGCGCCGGGATCGTCCGCCGATCCGCCGTCCGGTCCGCCGTCCGGTCCGCCCGAGGACATCGCGCGGCTGTCGTTCGAGGAGGCGCTGCGGGCGCTGGAGGAGATCGTGCAGCACCTGGAGACCGGGCGCGTCGACCTCGACGCCGCCGTGGCCGCCTACGAGCGCGGGGTCTGGTTGCGCAAGCACTGCGAGGCGCGGCTCGGCGAGGCCCGCGCCAAGGTCGAGCGCATCGGCACGGGCACCAGCACCGGCGCCGATGGCGGCGTCACCACCGCGCCCCTCGACGTGGAGTGACCCGCCGCCCCGACTCGCCCCGCCCCGGTGCGGGCGCGCCGGCCCCCGCAAAGCCCAGATCCCAGGCCCAGACCAAGGACCGCTTCATGACCGCCGATCCCGGGACCCTGTCCGAGACGACCACCCGCCCCCGGGCCGTGACCGGCCTGAGCGACGCCCTGGCGCACGCCCTGAAGGCCGCCATGGCCGAGACCAGCGAGGCCGTCGGCACCCGTCTGTCCGAGTTGCTGCCGCCGCCCGACGCCCCCGAGGCGCGGGTGCTGGAGGCCATGCGCTACGCCGCCATGGGCGGCGGCAAGCGGCTGCGGCCGTTCCTGGTGGTGCGCTCGGCGGCGCTGTTCAACGTCTCGCCCAGCGCGGCCCTGACGGTCGCCGCGGCGCTGGAGATGGTGCACACCTATTCGCTGGTGCATGACGACCTGCCGGCGATGGACGACGACGACCTGCGCCGCGGCCGGCCGACCTGCCACCGCCAGTTCGACGAGGCCACCGCCATCCTGGCCGGCGACGCCCTGCTGACCCGGGCCTTCGAAATCCTGGCCGACCCGGCCAGCCACGCCGACCCGGCGGTGCGCTGCGAGCTGGTGCGGGAGTTGGCCGAGGCGGCCGGGGCGCGCGGCATGGTCGGCGGTCAGATGGTCGACCTGATGGTCGAGCGCGGCATCGGCGACCTGTCCATGGACGTCGCCGCCATCACCCGCATGCACCAGCTCAAGACCGGCCGGCTGATCAGCTTCGCCTGTCTGGCCGGCCCGATCATGGGCAAGGCGCCGGCGCGCATGCGCGCCTGCCTGCAAGCCTACGCGCGCGACCTGGGGCTGGCCTTCCAGATCGCGGACGACGTGCTGGACGAGACCGGCAGCGCCCAGGATCTGGGCAAGACCCCCGGCAAGGATGCCGCCGCCGGCAAGACCACCTTCGTTACCCTGCTGGGGCTGGACGGCGCCCGCGAGCGGGCCCGCCTGCTGTCCGACCAGGCGGTCGGGCACCTGGAGGTGTTCGGCCCCGAGGCCGACCTGCTGCGCGCGGTGGCCCGCTACGTGGTGGAACGAGACAGGTAACGCATCGACCGGGGGCGGGCACGCCGGCCGGCCTGCGGCGCCGGCCCCGCTCCCGCCGTGCCGATGCCGCAACAGAAGGACCAGAGCGTTGCCCGGACGCCCCAACACCCCGGTGCTCGACACCGTGACCTACCCCGAGGATCTCCGTCACCTGTCGCTGGACGACCTGACCCGCCTCGCCGACGAGGTGCGCCAGGAGGTGATCGAGGCGGTTTCCTGTACCGGCGGGCACCTGGGCGCCGGCCTCGGCGTGGTGGAGCTGACCATCGCCCTCCATCACGTGTTCGACACCCCCGACGACCGCCTGATCTGGGACGTCGGCCATCAGTGCTATCCGCACAAGATCCTCACCGGCCGGCGCGACCGCATCCGCACCCTGCGCCAGCCCGGCGGCCTGTCCGGCTTCACGCGCCGCGCCGAAAGCCCCTACGACCCCTTCGGCGCCGGGCACAGCTCCACCTCCATCTCCGCCGGCCTGGGCATGGCGGTGGCGCGCGACCTGGCCGGCGCGACCCGCAACGTGGTGGCGGTGATCGGCGACGGCGCCATGAGCGCCGGCATGGCCTACGAGGCCATGAACAACGCCGGCGACACCAACAGCCGCCTGATCGTCATCCTCAACGACAACGACATGTCGATCGCCCCGCCGGTGGGCGCCATGAGCGGCTATCTGTCGCGACTGCTGTCGTCCAAGCCGTGGGTCTCGGTGCGCAACATGGCCAAGGACCTGGTGGCCCACCTGCCCGGCCCGATGGAGCGCGCGGCGGCCCAGATCGACGAGTTCGCGCGCGGCTTCGTCACCGGCGGCACCCTGTTCGAGGAGATGGGGTTCTACTACGTCGGCCCGATCGACGGCCACCGCCTCGATCACCTGGTGCCGGTGCTGCGCAACGTGCGCGAAACCCGTCAGGACGGCCCGGTGCTGGTGCACGTGGTCACCAAGAAGGGCCACGGCTACGAGCCGGCCGAGACCGCCCCCGACAAGTATCACGGTGTCGGCCGCTTCAACGTCATCACCGGGGCCCTCGACAAGCCGGCGCCGCAGGCCCCCAGCTACACCGGGGTGTTCGCCAAGGGCCTGATCGCCGAGGCCGAGCACGACGACCGCGTGGTCGGCATCACCGCCGCCATGCCGGCCGGCACCGGGCTGGACAAGTTCGGCGCCCGCTTCCCCAGGCGCTGCTTCGACGTCGGCATCGCCGAGCAGCACGCGGTGACCTTCGCCGCCGGCCTGGCCAGCGAGGGCTTCAAGCCGTTCGTGGCCATCTACTCCACGTTCATGCAGCGGGCCTATGACCAGATCGTGCACGACGTCGCCCTGCAGGGCCTGCCGGTGCGGCTGTGCCTGGACCGCGCGGGCTACGTGGGCGCCGACGGCGGCACCCACCACGGCGCCTTCGACCTGCCCTACCTGCTGTGTCTGCCCGACATGGTGGTGATGGCGCCGTCGGACGAGGGCGAGATGATGCACATGATCGCCACCATGGCCGCCTACGACGCCGGCCCGTCGGCGCTGCGCTACCCGCGCGGCGAGGGCGAGGGGGTGGACCTGCCCGAGCGCGGCACGCCGCTGCCGATCGGCCGGGGCCGCATCGTGCGCGAGGGCAAGGTGGTGGCCCTGCTGTCGATCGGGACGCGGCTGTTCCCCTGCCTGCGGGCAGCCGAGGACCTGGCCCAGCGTGGCCTGTCGCCGACCGTGGCCGACGCCCGCTTCGCCAAGCCGCTGGACCGCGACCTGCTGCGCCGGCTGGCCGCCGAGCACGAAGCGCTGGTGGTGGTCGAGGAAGGCGCGCACGGCGGCTTCGGCGCCCATGTGCTGCAGACGCTGGCGGCCGAGGGGCTGCTGGACCAGGGCCTGAAGGTGCGTACCCTTTGCATGCCGGACCGCTTCGTCGAACAGGGCAAGCCGGAGCAGCAGGCCGTCGATGCCGGCTTCGACGCCGGCGGCATCGCCGCCACCGTGCTGGCGCTGCTGAACGGGTCGGCGGCCGTCGACGCCCCGGCGCGGGCCTGAGGCCGGGCCTTCCGTCAGCTCTCTTATCGACCGCGGGCGCCCACGCCGGAGCGTGGGCGCGAGACCACCCTTCTCGGTCCCACGCTCCCGCGTGGGACCATCTGTCGACCGCGGGCGCCCACGCAGGAGCGTGGGCGCGAGAGACCACCCTTCTCGGTCCCACGCTCCCGCGAGGGACCATCTGTCGACCGCGGGCGCTCACGCAGGAGCGTGGGCGCGAGAGACCACCCCTGTCTCGGTCCCACGCTCCCGCGTGGGACCATCTGTCGACCGCGGGCGCCCACGCAGGAGCGTGGGCGCGAGAGACCACCCCTGTCTCGGTCCCACGCGCCCGCGTGGGACCATCTGTCGACCGCGGGCGCTCACGCGGGAGCGTGGGCGCGAGAGACCACCCCTGTCTCGGTCCCACGCGCCCGCGTGGGACCATCTGTCGACCGCGGGCGCCCACGCAGGAGCGTGGGCGCGAGAGAGACCACCCCTGTCTCGGTCCCACGCTCCGGCGTGGGACCGCCCGTCACCGGCCCGACCGCCGCCGGCCGCGCGGAGCGGCCGCCTCCACCATGCGGTCGAAGTCGTTCAGCAGGCGAAGCAGCGGCCGCGCCGCCGCCCACGTGCTGTGGTGGTCGTACTGGCGCAGGGCCAGCACGCCCACCTGACTGCGCGCGGGCAGGGTGTCGGTCTCGGCGGCGGTCCGCGCCTTGGGCAGGAACACCCCCTGCAGCCACGCGTCGAAGCCGGCGGCGGGGTCGAGCGGTCCGGTTGCGGGCGGATCGGGCAGGCGGTCGGTCCACAGCCCGATGCGCTTCATTTCCGCCTCGATCGCGTCAAGCTGGGCCAGGATCGCGCCCCGCTGCGCGGCCGTCGCCATCAGCCGCCCGCGGCCGCGGCGTCACGCGCCGCCGCCCGCGCCAGGGCGTCGACGCGCTCGTTCTCGGGATGGCCGGCATGGCCACGCACCCACTCCCAGCGCACCGTGTGCGGCGCCAGCGCGGCATCCAGGCGGCGCCACAGATCCGCGTTCTTGACCGGGGTCTTGGCCGCCGTCTTCCAGCCCTTGCGCTTCCAGCCGGCGAGCCATTCGGTGATGCCCTTCATCACGTACTGGCTGTCGGTGACAATGCGCACCGGGCACGGCCGTTTCAGCGCCTCCGCTCCGGCGATCACCGCCATCAGTTCCATGCGATTGTTGGTGGTCAGGGGCTCGCCGCCGGACAGTTCGCGCTCGCGGCCCTTATAGATCAACAGCGCGCCCCAGCCGCCCGGGCCGGGATTGCCCGAACAGGCCCCGTCGGTCACCAGCGTGACCTCGTCCCCCGCCCCCGCGTCGGATGCCGCCGCCATCGCCCTACGCCAGCCCGTAGGCGGCGGCGCCGTCGACGCCGCGATGGAAGCGCAGGATGTGCAGGTACTCCAACGGGTCCTTGGGCTTGACCAGGGCGCCGGGCGGCGTGTTCACCCAGTCGTACAGGCGCGTCAGCAGGAACCGGATGGCCGCGCCCTGGGCCAGCACCGGCAGCGCCGCCACCTCGGCGTCCGTCACCGGTCGGGTGGCGCGGTAGCGGTCCAGCAGCCGGCGCGCCTTGGTCACGTTCAACTCGCCCGGGCGCTCGAAGCACCACGCGTTCAGGCACACGGCGACGTCGTAGGCCAGGAAATCGGTGCAGGCGAAATAGAAGTCGATCAGGCCCGAAATCTCGTCGCGCAGGAAGAACACATTGTCCGGGAACAGGTCGGCGTGGATCACGCCCGTGGGCAGCCCCACCGGCCAGCCCGCCTCCAGGTCGGCCAGATCGCGGTCCAGCTCCGCCGCCAGGCCGGGGTGGACCTCGTCGGCGTGATCGGCGCAGCGGTCGAACAGGGGGCGCCAGTCCGGCAGACCCAGGCCATTGCGCCGGGTCATCGGGAAGTCGCGCCCGGCCGCGTGCAGGCGGGCCAGCGCGGTGCCCAGGCGATCGCAATGGTGCGGCGTGATGTGTCGCGGCCACATGCCGGACAGGAAGCTCACCAGCGCCGCCGGCCGCCCGGCGAGCAGGCGCAGGGTCTCGCCGTCGCGCCCCCGCACCGGCGTCGGGCACGGGATGCCGCGCGCCGCCAGGTGGTCCATCAGGCCGAGGAAGAACGGCAGGTCGCCCGGATCCACCCGCTTTTCGTAGAGTGTCAGGATCAGCGGCCCGGTCTCGGTCTGCACCAGGTAGTTGGAGTTCTCCACCCCCTCGGCGATGCCCTTGCAGGACAGGGCGCGCCCGACCCGGTACTGCTCCAGGAAGGCGTCCAGGGCGTCGTCGCTGACTTCGGTGTAGACGGCCATGCGGATCGGGTCGGACAGGCGATGGAGGGCGGGCGATTCGGGGCAGACGGGGACGGCCGGCGCGGGTATGGTGGCCGCGGCCCGACGGGTCCGGGGGTTGTAGCCGATCCCGCCCGCCGGCGCCACTCCCCGCCGCTCGCCGTCCCCGTTCCCGTTCCCGACCGGAGGCCGCCGCGATGACCGACACCGAACCGACCCCGCCGCGCCATCCCTTCGAAGTGACACTCAAGGCCGGCCAGCGCTACCTCTGGTGCGCCTGCGGCCGCTCCGCGACCCAACCGTTCTGCGACGGCGCCCACAAGGGCAGCGGGCTGGCGCCGCGCCGGTTCACCGCCGAGGCCGACGAGACGGTGTTCCTGTGCGGCTGCAAGCAGACCGCCGATCCGCCGTTCTGCGACGGCACCCACACCACGCTGCCGCCGGCGCCCGCGTCCTGAGACGCGGGGCCGCTGCTCCCGTTCCCGTTCCCGTTCCTTCGTCGCGAGACCCGTCCCATGGCCGCCGCCCTGCCCCTCCGTCGCCGTCCCCGTGCTGCCCGCGCCCTGGCCCTGGTGCCGCTGCTGCTGCCCGTCCTGCTTCTCGGGGGCCTGCTGACCGGGTGCGCCAACGTGTTCGAGAACCGCGAGGCGCGGCCCTGTCCGCCGGTGCGGCTGGAGGCCTCGACCGCCGAGTTGACCCGCTTCCGCCCGGGGCCCGGCCGCGACCTGACGGACGTGGTGCTGGAGGCCGAACTGGCCGGCTTCCAGGGCGAGTGCCAGTACCTCGACGACGATGCGGAGGACGCGACGACGGCCGCGCGCGTGGATCTGGTCCTGGACATGACGGCGGCGCTGGGGCCGGCGGCCGAGGGGCGGCGCCAGGACATCCGCTACTTCGTCGCCATCCCGCGCTTCTATCCCGCGCCCGCCGGCAAGCAGGTGTTCGAGACCAGCATCCTGTTCCCCGAGGGCACCGACCGGGTGCGCTACGTGGGCGAGGAGGTCAGTGTCACCGTGCCCATGGCGGCGGGCGAGAGCGCGCTGGACTATCCGATCTACATCGGCTTCCAGCTCACCGCCGATCAGGTCGAGTTCAACCGTGCCCAGCGCCCCGGTGGTCGGTGACGGCAGCGGACAGCCGCCGGCCTGTCCCCGACCGCCGGGGCGTAACGCGGCCCCGTCACCCCATCGCCAACGGCAGGGGAACAGACCTGACACCAGCGACCCGGCCCGAAAGCGGCCGGGCCCTGATGCGCGTCTCCCTCCAGCCGCGCCCCGCGCCTGCCAGCCCCTGGTGACACAGGTCCCTATCGGGAAGACGGCAGATCGCGACCCTGGCCGCCGGAGCCCGTGGTGACCCCGGTCCCCAGACGCCCGGCCGGTGTGCCAAATCCCGCGCCCGGCTCCAGTGGTGAGGCATGCGGGCTCGCCTCACCCCAACGAAGAACGGCCCCGCATTGCGAGGCCGTTTTGAGGGCTAAGCCCTTGGAAAATATGGCGCGCCCGGGAAGATTCGAACTCCCAACCTTCTGATCCGTAGTGAGAGGTAGACCCATATCCAGGGGTCTCATGTCATAGCATTTTGCCGCCATAAAATGCTTGTTTTTCATAGTCATGATGCCCTCCGATATGGCAAGATAGCATCGCTGGGTAACACACGATATCGTGTCGCGCGTTACCCAGCTGTTACCCAGAGCCGGAGATCAGAGGATGGGTGAGGTGCTGACCGAGCGGTCGGTGAAGGCCAGGAAGGCGACCGACAAGCGCCAGGAAATCCCCGACGCGGCCCTCAACGGGTTGTATCTGACGGTCGAACCGACCGGCCGGAAATCGTGGTCCCTGCGCTACCGATGGGCCGGCAAACCCGCAAAGTTCCGCCTGGGTCCGTATCCGGCCCTGGGGCTGGCCGACGCGCGCGACATGGCGAAGAAGGGGCTGCGCTTGCTGGCCGCCGGCGCCGACCCGCGCAAGGCCAGGGAGGCCGCCGAGCGGGCCGAACGGGACGCCGAGCAGGCCCGGCAACGGGACGACGTGGACGCCGTCATTACCCTGTTTGTCGAGCGGTACGCCAAGGGCCGGAACAAGTCCTGGGCGGAAACCGAACGCCTGTTGCGCAAGGAGGCTTTGCCCCTCCTGAAGGGGAAGACCATCCAGGAGGTGCAGCGGCGCGACATTATCGAAATCCTGGACGCCATCGTTGACCGGGGGTGCCCGACCCTGAGCAACCGGGTCCTGGCCGCCCTGCGGAAGATGTGCGCGTGGTGTGTCGAGCGGGGCATCCTGGAAACGTCGCCCTGTGCCGACGTGTCGGCCCCGGCGCCGAAGGTGACGCGAGACCGCACCCTGACCGATACTGAACTGAAAGCCCTGTGGGCCGCGACCGACCGCATGGGCGCGTTCGGTCCTACATATAAGCTGCTGGTCCTGACCGGATGCCGGCGAGATGAAGTCTGCGGGATGCGCTGGGATGAACTGGACCTGGACAAACGGACCTGGACCATCCCGGGCACCAGAACCAAGAACAGCCGGCCCCATGCCGTCCACCTGACCGACACGGCCATCAAGATGATCGAGGCCCAGCCGAAAATCGCGCCCGAGCGCGGCAGGAAGCCCGTCTATGTGTTCACGACCGGCGGAACGGCGCCCATTTCCGGGCATAGCGTCGCCAAGAAACAGTGCGACCGCCTCATGGCCGAACTCACGGGCGACGAAATCCAGCCGTGGCGCGTGCATGATATCCGGCGAACCGTCGCCTCCGGCATGGCCCGGCTGGGCATCAACATTGCCACCGTCGAGAAGTGCCTGAACCACGTCTCGGGCACCTTTTCCGGGGTGGTCGGCGTCTACCAGCATCACGATTTCGCGACCGAAAAGCGCATGGCCTGGGACGCCTGGGAGGCGCACGTTATGCGGTTGGTCCGGGGCTCGGAGGCCGGTGGTACCCTGGTCACGCTTGCAGGGGCGCGATCCGCCCGTGGAGCGCCTTCCCCATGACCGGCACCTGGTAAGGACTCCGGGAAGGGAGGGCTGGGCCGGGCGTCTTGCTGGGGGCCGCCGATCCGTCATGCGCCGCGATCGATGTCGTAGCGTCCCATCCCCTGCGCGGCATGACCGCCGGCGCCGAATCGGCTGCCAAGGGCCAGCAGCGCCCCCGCGCGCGCCAGGGCCTCCGGCGGGCCGCGCAGCACCAGCCGGCCCACAACCCCCGTCACCGGAATGCTTCGCCCGGGTTGGCGCGCCGAACCCCGGGTCCAGCCGGCCGGGCTGAGCCCCTGACCATCCAGCGTCAGGGCCGAGGCCGTCTCGGCCAGGGCATCGCCGTCCACCGTCAACGCGGTGTCGTGCCAGCGCGCGAAGCCCTCCGCGCGCCGCGACAGGCTGGTCAGCAGGGCCAGGGGGTCGAGCACCAGCGCGGACCGGCGCCGCAGCACCAGGGGCGTGCGCACAGTCAGCGCCACCACCCCCAGGCCCGGTTCGACGACCTCCGGCATCACCGGCGCGGGGGGCTCCGGCGTGACGATGGCGCGGTGTCGGGGCTCCAGGGTCAGGCGGGCGCCGTCCGCCCCGCCGCCGAGGCCGCCCCGCAGGGCGCGCACCAGGGCGTCCGCCACGCCCTCCGCCCAATCGGTGGCGAAGCCGAACAGCGACAGGGTGACGCGGCCGCCGTCCGGCGGATCGGGATCGACGCGGATCACGAACGGGCGCGGGATCTCCACGCCCCGGCGCACGCTGCCGGTCTCGCCCCACAGCACGTCCAGCGCGCAGGGCGGATCCCACGGGCAGGGTTGTTCCGCGCGGGCCTCGGCGCTGGCGCCTTCCAGCAGGGCGTCGCCCAGGGCGCCGCGCAGGCGGCCGGGAAGGCGCGGGTCGGTGATCCGATCCGGGCTCAGACCGGGGCCGAGCCGCGCCACGATTTCGGCCTGGAACCAGCGGGCGAGCAGGTCGTCCGCCGTGGCGTGGTCGAGCGGCGCCGCCAATCGCTGTCGCAGACGGTTGGGGTGGGTGGTCCACCGCGCGTCCGAGCCCTCCATCGCCGCCCTCCGGCTGCCCCCTGATGCGGACGACAGCATAACGGCGGGGCGGGTCGGAGTGCAATCAGAGGGCGTGGGTCGGTGGGCTCGGGTGGGGCGGCGCCGGCGCCCGGTCCGCTTGTATAAGCGGAAAGGTATTCACCGTGTCTGCGGCGATTAGTGATGCAGTGACGCAGTTGTTTCAGTCCGCGTGGTCAAGCGGAAGGGTGTTCACCATACCCGGCGGATCGGACTGCGGTTCATCGACAAGTTTCAGTCCGCGTGGTCAAGCGGAAGGGTGTTCACCTTTTGGGATGCGCTCCTCTACTGGCTGCAAAGCTTGGTTTCAGTCCGCGTGGTCAAGCGGAAGGGTGTTCACCGAGGAGCACGTGGCGATGCAACGCCACAAGAAGAAGTTTCAGTCCGCGTGGTCAAGCGGAAGGGTGTTCACCCGCGGCTGTCCGCCTCGCCGACAATGGCGATGGTTTCAGTCCGCGTGGTCAAGCGGAAGGGTGTTCACCAGTTCTTTCTCGGCGGCTGGGATGCCGAGATGAAGTTTCAGTCCGCGTGGTCAAGCGGAAGGGTGTTCACCCGATTCAGTGCCTCCCGGCGACCTCGCGGTGCGATGTTTCAGTCCGCGTGGTCAAGCGGAAGGGTGTTCACCGTCGATTGGGACCATCGCGTCGGTCGGCATTCTGTTTCAGTCCGCGTGGTCAAGCGGAAGGGTGTTCACCAATGGCAGAAGAAGCGGGGATCACAAGCCGTAGGTTTCAGTCCGCGTGGTCAAGCGGAAGGGTGTTCACCGCGGGGTGCCCGGTGGATTCGGCCTGCCGGCCGGAGTTTCAGTCCGCGTGGTCAAGCGGAAGGGTGTTCACCCCACCCCCTCGCAAGGGTTTGCGCAAGGCCGAATTTCACCCCCCGGTTTCCACTGATAGAACACGCAAAAGGCGAACAAAAACACCCTTGGGTTGATCGCGCTTGCTGTGGACGCCGATTCATCAATGCGATCATTGCCTTCCGCCCTTTCCACTGATATACGGAAACCAAACCAAAGATCGGTGTGGCGCGACCGGGGCCATCCTTTCCGTCGCCCGGTTTCCGATCCCGCGCCGCGCCCGCCGCCTCCGGAGAGCGGCCCCATGGCACCCCGAGCCTCCCGCCCGTCCGATCGCCGGCCGGCCCGTCACGCACTGTACGACGCCGCGACGCGGCTGGACAGCCTGGAACGCGCCTGGCATCGGGTGCGGGCCAACGCCGGCGCGGCGGGGGGCGACGGCCTGACCGTCACGCAGTTCGACGACGGGGCCGCCGTGCGCCTGTTGAGCCTTCACAAGGCCCTGCGCGACGGCAGCTACGCCCCCGGGCCGTTGCGGCGGGTGGCGGTGCCGAAGCGTGACGGCGGCGAACGCGTGTTGACCATTCCCTGCGTCCGCGACCGGGTGGTGCAGACGGCGGTGACCGACGCGCTGGTGCCTGTGCTGGAGCCGGCGTTCGAGGAGGTCAGTTTCGCCTATCGCCCTGGCCGTTCGGTGGCGCAGGCGGTGGCCCGCATCCAGGCGCTGCGGCGGGCCGGCCACACCTGGGTGGTGGACGGCGACATCGAGCGGTATTTCGACCGCGTGCCGCACGCGCCCCTGCTGGCGGTGCTGGAGACCCACATCGACGACCCGGCGCTGATGGACCTGATCGCCGTGTGGCTGGAGCACGCCGGCGAGGGCGGGGCGGGGCTGCCGCAGGGCTCGCCGCTGTCGCCCTTGCTGTCCAACCTCTATCTCGATGCCCTCGACGAGGAGGCCCTGGCGGCGACCTTCGGCCCCGGAGTGCGCCTGGTGCGCTACGCCGACGATTTCGTGCTGCTGTGCCGCAGCGAGGCGGCGGCGCGGCGGGCGCTGGCCGGCGTGGGCACGGCGCTGGAGCGGCTTGGCCTGTCGCTCAATCCCGATAAGACGCGCATCGTCTCGTTCGACCAGGGCTTCCGGTTCCTGGGCCACCTGTTCGTCAAGTCGCTGGTCATGCCGTCGCCGGGTGGCGAGCCGGCCGAGGACGACCCCGCCACGGCGGTGCTGCGCGCCATCGCCCGCCAGGACGCGGCGGAGACGGCGGCCGAGGCGCGCCGCCAGGAGGAAGAGGCCGCCGGTCTGGCCGCCGTGACCCGGGTGCTCTACATCATGGAGCCGGGGCGGCGCCTCGGCCTGCGCAACCAGAGCCTGACGGTCGAGGAGGCCGGCCACGATCTGCTGGCGATTGGCCCCGGCCGTGCAGGGCGGGTGGAGATCGGTCCCGGCGCCGGCTTTGACGACGAGGCCCTGCGCGCCTGCCTGCTGGATGACATTCCGGTGCATCTGGTGGACGGCTGGGGTCGCGCCGTGGGTGCGTGCCTGCCGGCGCCGCGCGAGCGCGCGGGCCTGCACCTGGCCCAGGCGCGCCTGGTGCTGGACGAGGGGGCGCGGACCGAGGCCGCCCGCGCGCTGGTCGCGGCCCGCATCCACAATCAGCGCGCCCTGCTGCGGCGGCTGAACCGCTCGCTGAAGGACACCGAGGTCACGAAGGCCGCCGCGCGCATCGGCCGCATCCTGCGCAAGGTGGCGGTGAAGGGCGACGTGGCGGCCGTGCTGGGGGTGGAGGGCGAGGCGACGGCCCTGTACTGGCCGGCGCTGGCGCGCCTGTTGCGGGCACCATGGCGGCTGGACCGGCGGTTGCGGCGGCCGCCGCCGGACCCGGTCAATCTGGTGCTGTCGTGGCTGTCGGCGCTGCTGACGCGGGAGGTCGAGGTGCTGGTGGTGCGCCACGGGCTGCATCCGGGGTTTGGCGTGCTGCATGGCACGCGGGATTACCATGCCGGCTGTGTGTTCGACCTGTTGGAGCCGCTGCGCGGTCCGCTGCCGGAGGCGGCCACCCTGACGCTGTTCAACCAGCGCCACCTGAAGCCGGACCACTTCCTCACCACCGAGGACGGCCATTGCCGGGTGATGCCGGAGGGGCGACGCACCATCCTGCGCGAGTGGGAGGCGTGGCTGGACCGGCCGATCCAGAGCCCCCGGTCGGGGCGGCGGCTGAAATGGCGCGGCCTGATGGAGGAGGAGGTGCTGTCCTTCGCCCGCCATGCCGCCGGTGATCATGTCCACGTGCCGTACCGCATGGATTACTGAGCGTGGCATGGGCCGGGAGGACGGGACGGTGAGCCGCACCGAGATGCTGATGGTGTTCTGCTACGACATCGCCCGCGCGGCGGCGCGGCGGCGGGTGGCGGCGGTGCTGGAGGACCACGCCACGCGGGTGCAGAAGAGCGTGTTCGAGGCCCGCATGACGCCGTCGCGTGCCGACCGGCTGGCGCGGGAGGCGGCGGTTCACCTGGAGGGCGGGGATTCCTTGCGCGTCTATGCGGTATCGGCCGACGGCCGACCGCATTGCGCCGTGCACGGCACCGGCACGCCGCTGGCCGAGGACCAGGACTTCTGGCTGCTGTGACGGTGCCAGACCGGGCGCTCCCTTTCCGCCCCTGGCCGCGTGGACAATCGGGTAGCGTCCGCACTTCACTGCGAAGCCTCCACGGGAGGCGCGGGATCTCCCAAGCAAAAACGCGCGCCCCTCATCGGATTGCCCGGCCGGACGAGGTCCCTCGGCTCGCTGCGCTCCCTCGGGATGGCCGGCCGTCGCCGGCCATTTCGGTCCGCGTGGATAAGCGGAAGGGTGTTCACCACCGCTGCCGAGGACGCTGCCTGGGTCGCTGCCGTTTCAGTCCGCGTGGATAGGCGGAAGAGTGTTCACCTGAAGGCAAGGGCGAGATTGAACGTCTCAATGTGGAGTTTCAGTCCGCGTGGATAAGCGGAAGGGTGTTCACCTTGGCTCGAAGTGGATATTGCCGCGTACAAAGTTTCAGTCCGCGTGGATAAGCGGAAGGGTGTTCACCCCTCGAGATCTTCTCTACAGAGGGCTACACACAGGTTTCAGTCCGCGTGGATAAGCGGAAGGGTGTTCACCCCCATTCCAGGATTACAAAACCGTCGCGGAAATCGTATCTGTGTTTCAGTCCGCGTGGATAAGCGGAAGGGTGTTCACCTGGCGCTCTGGCAGTGGGCGTACCTGGCGATCATCGTTTCAGTCCGCGTGGATAAGCGGAAGGGTGTTCACCCAAGCGACTCTAAGGGAGGTGCGGGCATTGAAAGTTTCAGTCCGCGTGGATAAGCGGAAGGGTGTTCACCCACGCCCAACATGGCGTGCATGTGCGTGACCGGTTCGTGTTTCAGTCCGCGTGGATAAGCGGAAGGGTGTTCACCACGCGCAAGTTCATGGCGAAGGTTGCCGCGCTTGTTTCAGTCCGCGTGGATAAGCGGAAGGGTGTTCACCTTCAGCGCCCAGGCGGCGCTGAACCTGAACGTGGACAGCCCGGTGTTTCAGTCCGCGTGGATAAGCGGAAGGGTGTTCACCTTTCCCTCCGTGGTTTTGCCGCACGCCGGCAGGAGGTTTCAGTCCGCGTGGATAAGCGGAAGGGTGTTCACCGGCACCGCGATCGGTGCCCAGGCCCTGCAGGACGCCGTTTCAGTCCGCGTGGATAAGCGCAAGGGTGTTCACCAGGGCCAGAAGGAACCGCCGGCACCGGCGGATCTGTTTCAGTCCGCGTGGATAAGCGGAAGGGTGTTCACCTGGCGTCTGGCGACTGCTTCATCGTGGCCCAGTACAAGTTTCAGTCCGCGTGGATAAGCGGAAGGGTGTTCACCCAGACGAAAGGCGTCGCAAAAGAGGTCAGGGTTGGGTTTCAGTCCGCGTGGATAAGCGGAAGGGTGTTCACCTGCCGCTCTGCGCGGGTCCAACGAGGTCGCGTTTCAGTCCGCGTGGATAAGCGGAAGGGTGTTCACCTGCCCGAAGATCGGCGGCGGGGGTTGCGCGCGGCGCGTTTCAGTCCGCGTGGATAAGCGGAAGGGTGTTCACCTGCATGCCCTGTTGCAGCCTCTGCCTGAGGCGGATGTGTTTCAGTCCGCGTGGATAAGCGGAAGGGTGTTCACCATCACCGATTTGGTGCTGGTGATGAAGGATGGTCATCGTACGTTTCAGTCCGCGTGGATAAGCGGAAGGGTGTTCACCATCAGCCAGCTGGGCTGGAACCAGAACAACGGCGTTTCAGTCCGCGTGGATAAGCGGAAGGGTGTTCACCATCCCGAGCAGATTGCAACCAAGAACGATGGTGTGTTTCAGTCCGCGTGGATAAGCGGAAGGGTGTTCACCCCTGCCGCCCTCGGTGTGGACGCATCATCATGTTTCAGTCCGCGTGGATAAGCGGAAGGGTGTTCACCGAACCCCCATAGTGGGGGGTTCCACCGAGGAGAGTTTCAGTCCGCGTGGATAAGCGGAAGGGTGTTCACCTCCAGGTGAACACCCGGGTGCCGGGGATGGTGGTTTCAGTCCGCGTGGATAAGCGGAAGGGTGTTCACCCCCCCGGCGAGCGTTCCCGGCCGGCCCCAGTGAGGAGCTGTTTCAGTCCGCGTGGATAAGCGGAAGGGTGTTCACCTTACCCCCTTGCAGCCCCCTGATCAAGGCCGATGTTTTAGGCCACTTTCCACCCATACGCAAAACCAATGAGCGATTCACCCTTAGAAATCTATAATGACGTGTTTTCATGTCAAAATCTTTCAGGTAGTACATGGCCTTGCAGTTTTCCACTGATCTTCAATCCGATGGAATGAACCGTAACCTCCTGATATAAATGCCTTTTTTCACGAAATCCCGGGCCTGCCGGGCGCAGGCCCGGACACTCGTCGGAATGGCCGTCCCGGCCGGTCGCGCTGGCTCTGGTCACCCCTTCGTCGAAACGCCCTTGGGACTTGTCGGCACGGCCGGCACCTCCGCCGGCGGCGCCGGAAGCAAACGGTCGCGCACGCTCGGGACCGGCGCCGCGCCATTAGCCGGGGTGATGGCCGCCGGGCGCGTCTGGTCCTCGCGGGGCTTCGTCGCCTTCCGGATGGCATTGAACGATGTCAAACGCATGTAATCCAGGGGCGCCTGACCGATCCGCGCCGTCACCTCCGGCATGCTGGCCCCAACGAACTCTCGGATTTCCGGAACGTCCGGGAAACGGGGCACGCCCGCCCCGTTCGATGCCCTCGACCGGCGCATGAAGGCCGTGAAAGCGGCCAGAAAAGGCCGGAGAGCGTGACTGGGGCGTTGATCCGTATGCGGGGGGCAGAAGCCGGTCCTGCCGTCCTCGGACATCAGGTCGTCCGGGCCGGCTGGTTCACAGCAGTGTTTCGCCGCGTCGGCGTCGTTGGGGTCGACGACGAGGCGGACGCGGCCAACGCGAATCTGTCCGGCTCCGAATGGGCGGGCATGACCCAGCATGTGGCGACAGGGTTTCGACCGATCGCCGCCGTGCGTCAGCGCGAACAGAACCGCCCCCAGTTCCGCCGCCGTCACGTTGTGCATCCGGATTCGGCTGCGGAACCGCAGGTCGGTTCGCCCCGGGCCGGGCACCAGGAAGCGCATCTTGGAGAAGATCTCGGAGCTCCGTGCGCCCTGAATCTGCGCTCTTTGGCGATCCGCCATGCCCTCTATGGCGGCCATGGCCTCCTGCGTGCGCCCCTCCGGAAACCGGGGTAGATACCGCTTGCGACCCGCCAGGCGGACGTCATTGGGATAACTGTAGTCGAGTTCGGCCTGACCGCGCAGATAGAAGGGCGCGAAGGAGGCGCGCGGCGCCATCATGGCCGCTCTCACCTCGCCGGATAGGCGATGGGTCTGCCCCGGCTCCAGCGTGGCGAAGGAAAACGCGACGCGCCCCTTGCGGCCGGCGAGGTTGGGGTCGATGCGGTCGGTTTCGTCAAGGCCCAGGTCCTCGCGCTCCACGACGTACCCGAACAGGTGCTCGACGAAATCGGCATTGTAGGCCACGACCGTGCCGTCCCGTTTGTTCACGCGACCTTCGGTGTGGGCCTTCTGGCGGGCCAGAATGTCGCCCACACTGTATCTGTGCGGAACCTTGAACAGACGGGTCAGCCCGAAGAAGAAGCTATCGTCCTGCCGGTTCAGATCGCCGACGAAAAAGACCGGAACGCGATGCCCCCGCATCAACGTCGGCAGGAGTTTCTTGAACGAGCCGTCCGGTTCCGGCTTGTTGCGCGACGGCTTGCAGGACAGGCGAAGGAAGGTCTCCACGACCTCTGGGCTCAGAGCAACGCCCGGCTCAGGGCGGCCGTGAAACACGTATTCAAGCTTCTTGTTGCCGCCGCTGCCGGGCAGCTTGTCGGAACAGACGACCACGCCCTCGACCGGACCGCCCGGATGCACCATGCGGCGATTGCCGGTCTCTTCCTTGCGGGGATGGGAAACAGAAACGGTCCTGTCAAAGTCAAAAAGAGTGTCATGGCCGTGGGAACGGGTCATGCCGAGATGGTCGTATTTTTCCTCAAGTGACGTCTGAATCCAGTTCGCTCTGTCCGTGAAGGCGGACCCGACGACGGCTCCGAGATCATCCACCGGAATATGGGACCATTCGTGCCCAATAGAGGCGATTTCCCAGGAAGCGTTTTCAGGGGTTTTCCTCGCAACGTCGTTGTCCCACCGCAACGTCAACCAGCCGGCCTTGACTTGATCAACGTCGGACACGGGAAGGTCCTGGCCATAGGTCGGGTGCTCGAAGTCACGCAGACCGTATTTGTGGTGCAGGTTGGCACTGCCCAGGCGTGCCATGGCAACGATTTCCGTGGCCGCCCGCACCATCCCCCGCAGGCTGGCGCCGGGGATCACCGGTGGTCCGTCCGGTCCAAGGGTCATGGGCTCCGTGATTCCCCGGGCATTCTTGACCCCGATCAGCAAGGGCGTTTCGGCGATCCACTGGACCTCGATATGGGCGGACAGGCCACCGGGAATCGGTTTATCGAGGGCGCCGGCGTCGGTGTCCCGGGGGGCGACGATGTCGTTCAGGGTCACGAACCGGAAGGGGGCGCCGACGTCGGCGTTCAGGGTGCGCCGTTCGCGGTGACCGCTTCTGGCTGGCCTCGCCTGTTGGGGCGCCGAGAGCCTGGAAATCGCCCGCCGGGCAAGCTCCTCAAGATCCGCCTCGGACAGCTCGTACGCTTCCGACAGGTGATCCATGGCGTCTTCAAGGGACGGCATGTTGGAAAACGTTTCAAGAAGGGCGACGGCCTTTTCGATCAGGTCGGGCGATAGGGTCATGCCGCGTCCTCCGTCCAGTCGAACCAGCCGAAGCCCTTGTTTGTGCCGTGGCCCAGCATGAGGCCCGTGGCCTTGATGTCCCTGCACAGAGCATTGAATAGCGCTCTGTCTATCGTCGTGGCGCTGCCTCCGAGCGTTAGCGTGAAGCTCAGATCGACCCCAATAAACGCGGCTGTCGTGAACAGGGCATTGTCCACCGGCGCGCCGGAGAAGCGATCAATCCGCACGGACGTAAGGTTCAGGGGCGCATCCGCCGCAATGGTCATTCCGGATAGGGAGAGCAGACCACGGAATCCCGTCCGTCCGAACAGCCGCTCCACGGGATCCTTCGGTCCAACCGTTGTGTCGTCCAGAACCGGTCCCTCGGTCTCCCCTGCGGCCGCCCGGATGGTCGCTGCGTCGCGGGCCCACAGCCACGCCGCGCGCGCCCGCAGGGCTCCCGAAACGCCCGTGCCGAGCAGAAGAGGCAAGGCTTCGGTTTCACGCTGCGCACTCAGATGCGGTGTCTCTTCTTCCCCCTCATGCCGACCGCGCTCCCGCTTGTGGGAGGCGTCGATCACGGCGAACGGACCGTCGCAGCGCAGGCGGATGGGGATGCGGTCCACCTCGGGCGGCGCGATCACTTCCGGCAGGGCGAAATCCTCAACCGGCGTCTTGGTGAACGTGCCGTCGTCGGCCACGGTTCGCCGCGTCACGGACAGGGTTTGCGGACGCAACCGGACCCGCCCCAGGCCGTCCGCCTGGCCCTTGCCCAGGGGCACGCCTTCGTCCGCCGTCAACGCGGCCAGCAGGACCTTGAGCGTTTCCAGGGCCTGTTCGGCCTTGTCGATCCGCCCCGCCCGGGCCTCGATCCGGCAACGGAACGCGAAGCGGGTGCCCTTGGCGACCATCTCCTGGAAGAACAGGGTCGCGTCGGAGGCGGTGCCGCTGGCCCCGTCAATCCTGGTGCGCGCGGCGACGAACACGCCGTCCCCCAGGCCTTCTTGGGCAATCGGGCGCGCATCGGCGAAGGGCATCGCGCTTGCGTCCGGCACCGCGTCGGTGCGTGGGGCGCAGAACACGGTCAGCAGGCCCATGCTGCCCCGAGGCAACGGCCGGCCCTTTTCATCCTCCTCGGCGGTGCCCTTGATCTCTCCCATCAAGGCATCCGCGTCGAGTTTGGCAATCTTGTTCCCAAGGGAGGCGGCCAACCCGCGCAGCATCCCCTTGAGCGTGGTGGACGGCAGCATCGGCGTTCCGGTCGCGTCCCGCATCAGGGCCGCGACGTCGGGTCGGGTGTTGGCGCCGTCCTTGCCCTTGACCGTCGCCACCTTGCGCCATTCGCCTGTTCCGACATGCAGCGGTGCCAGGGTCTCCAGGGTGCCTTTGATGTCGTAGCGCAGCCTAGGCATGGGTCACCGCCTCCATAAGCCGGGCCTGATTCGCCTGGGACAGGTAGGTGGTGGACACCCGTCCGTAGCCGTTCTCGGGCATGTAGGGGCAGGTGCGCCAAGTCACCGTCTCGGTGCCGAACGCAGCCGGTTTCAAGCCGAACCGCACCGCTTGGTCGAGGGCCGCCCGGCCGGCGTCGTCCTTGACCTCAATCAGGAAAATCGAGCCCGGATCGGTCAGCACAAAAGGAACATAGCAGTCCTTGCCGTACGCCCGGCGCCGACGCGCGATGTACCCGCCGGCCAGGCTTTGCGCCGCGAAAAACGAGAGCAGCCGGGCGCCGGGCACCAGCCTGGCCCATGCCGTTTCGTACACCGTTCGCGCCGGCACGGTCGATCCGTCCGCCGGCCACGCGTCTCGCGGATCGAACAGCACCGCCGGCGTTTCCAGCATCAGCGCGAACCGGTTGGTCGTTCCATGCACCGGGGCCGCGTGGGGTGGCGCAACGGTGCCAGGGTCCTCGGTGAAAGTGGCGCGCGCGCCGGTACCGCCGACGCCGTACAACCCCTCTGTGGTCAACAGGTCGATCAGGCCCTGGGCAACCCGCCGCTTATTACCCTCCGGAACCTGGCCCAGGTCGATGTCGAGACACCACGCGATGGGTGTGCCGTCGATCTCCCGCACTGGCTGAAGAAGCGTGGTGTAGAGCATGTGGTCGGCGGCCGTCCCGGTATCCCAATGGATCTCGGTGTGGGTGCGGGCGACCGGGTCACGGACCTGTGCCGTCGGATATCCGGCCGCCTCGGCACCCGGCTCGAACCACGGGCTCTTCCAGTCGCCGACGAACCACGCCGGGCGGCCGCCGATCATGGCGCCCCGTCCGTCGGGTACGCTGAGGGCATCGCCGAACGTCAGGGTTCCGTCCGCGTCCGCGCCGACCAGCGACAGGGGCAGTGGGCGGCACAGCCGGTCGCCCGCGCGGGACAGCGGCCAAGCGTGAGAGACCGAGAGGACGGCCAGGACATCGCCCAGCAATCCCTTGGTCGGCTGCGCGCCGGCATGGGTCAGCCGGTCGGCCAGCGTGCCCTTGAAAACCGCCCCCGGAATCACTTGGGCGCTCTCGATGGCATTGTCCGCCAATCGCTTCGTGTTCACCAGAATCGGCCGGTCGAAGGTGACACTCAGGCGCAGGCGGTCGCGGGCGAGGTCCCTGGGCACAGGTTCGGTCAACGTCACCGCACCGCTCTCGTGGGTCAGGCACGTCGCCTCTTCCACGACCTCGCCGAAACCGGGGCTTTTGAGGCCGCCGATGGAGCCGACCAGCGCCAGGGCCTTGGACAGCATGTCCGTGACGCGGTCGTGATCGGCGGCGGGCGCCAGAACCTCTACCGTGCCCGAAAACAGGACCGTGGCGCCCATGGGCGCGACAAGCTCCACGACCTGAAGCGCGCCTGTCTTCACCGTGCCTTTGTTGGGGTCGATTTCGATGCGGGTATGGTGGGCGCCGTTCGCCGGAAGATCCTCGATCACATCCGGCTCGGTGGGATCGGGCAGGATCCCCTTGGCCACGAGGTCGGAGAAATGAATGCGGCGCCTGACGGGTTCATTGGCGGTACCGGCCGCGTCTTCCCGCTCGCTTTTCACGCCGAACAACTTGTCGATGGACAGCGGCCCCTGGGCCGGCACGACGCTCTCGGGCAGATCGCGCAGGGCTTCCTTCAGCACGCCCCGGATCTGGTCCATGGGGATGATCGGCGTGCCCTGATCGTCGCGCAGCGCGGTGGCGTCAACCCCGAAGGGCGCGGCCGCGAGGCCCCGAAACAGGAACGGCGAACGGACGGCGACCTTGCAGGTGTAGGTCATGAGGGCGAGGGTCATTCGCTGTCCCCCGCGTCCCCGGTGACCGTCATGGGGGGAATATCCAGTCCGCCCGGATGGATGTAGTCCCACAGTTCGGTGACCAACGCGAGTTCCAGGCCGAGAGGCCGCTCGGCGACGGACGGCGGGCGGTTTCTGGCCGGGAACACGTCATCGAGCCCGCCTTTGCCCATGCGCTCGGCGTAGGTGTCGAGTGCGTCGCGCACGGCTGCTGCTGCCTTGTCGTCGGCCAGACAGGGTGTCTTCGCGCGGGCGGCGCGCAAGGCCGCGTACATTTGGGAGCGGGGCAGCGCGGTGTTGTCTTCGTCCTTCTGTTTTTCCGAGCCAAGGGCGACGATGAACGCCTCCAGCGAATCCCCCGGCATGGCCAGCAGGCGCGCGCGCTCCGTCTCCCCGATCGCGGCCTCGCCCGAGGATGGATCGGGCGCGCCGAACAGGCGGTCGCGGGCGCGGTCCAGGCCGTTGCCGGCGTCGGGCGGCGCCAGGCTTTCGAACACGTCCACGGTAACCGTTGTCCGGTTCTTCAGGTCGGCGGCCTTGGCGCCGTCCGCCGCCTCGTGGGCGAGGCGGGTGAGTTGGCGGATCGGCGTCTTGTGGTGCGCGATGGTCACGCCAATGGCCTGGGTCAGGGCGTGGCCGCCGATCGTCCAGTCCCTGGTCGCGGCGTGAAGCCCGGCGACGAAGGGCAGCGCCAGCCAGGCCGGCATGGCGAACAGCAGTTCGTCGCCGCCCCACATCAGTGTTTCCAGACGCAGGCCGCGCCGGACCCGGCCATGGCGCTTTTCCGATTCGATCAAGAATAGTTCGTCGTATTTTGCACCGCGCGCATGGCCGACGAACCATGTAATGATCGCCTTCAGGAGCGCCTTGCGCAGGGGGGCAAGGGCCTTTGAGAACGCCTCGACCCCCACCTGTTCCCGGATAGCCCCGAAGCCGTTGCCGTCGGCATAGACGACCGCGATCTTGTTGCGCACGGACTGCGGCATGGCCTTCAGGGCGTCCTTGGTCCAGTCGGCGTGGGGCATGTCCTCCAGGCTGTCCACGAACCCAAGGCGGTCGCCGTTCTTGGTCAACAACGCATCGGAGCCCAGCTCATGGGCATAGAATTTCTGCCGCGCGGTCCGTCCGTATTCGCGTTTGGCGGCCACCGCGAACGACAGTCTCTTGGGGGCTGCCGTCTCGGTCTCGGCGTCCGTCAGGGTGTCGTCCCCGTCGCCCGTCAGCACCCGGGGCCGCCCCTTGTCCTTCGGTAGAGGAACCGCGACGGTGCCGGGGCGTCCGTGCTCGAACGCCCCCACGTCCTTCCCGTCCGTCGAAACCTCCAGGGGGTCAAGGGTCCATTGCCGAAACTGGCGGGAGCGGTTGCGGGCCTCTGCAATGCGGAGCGCGGCGGCGACCGTCTCTTTCCGCTCGTCCGCCACCGGTACGACATCAATGACCGTCGTCAGGGCCGGGAAGGGCGGCGCGGCCTCGCCCTTCTTGTCCAGACCTTCCCGCACGGCCGCCCGGTCGCTCAGCACCGCGTTGATCTCTTTGCGGACCGCCTGGGTAACCGTCGCCTCGTCGCCGTCACGCTCCACGACCACCGCGCATTGAGAGGCGCCGGAGAAAATCGTTTTGCATGTCGGAAAGGTCTGCGTCACCGCGCGGTCAAGGTGCAGCAAGCCCAGGGACGCACCGCGCACCGTGGACAAGTCATTGGTGTCGAACACGGTTGTGTTGAAGTTCACGCCCTCGACGCGACACAGCCATGTCCCCATCATGCCCCCCGGATGCAACCATGAGCCTTATCAAGGGACGGTAGCCCGACTGTCCGGTTCAGACAAGGGGTGGAAACACGAGAGGATCTGCGATCCTGGCGGGAGCCAATGGCCGGATCGACTAATTCCTTAGGCCCAGGGCCCGACACCACGCATCGACCTGCCCGAAGGCGTCCATCTGCCATTGCTCCGGCGTGCGGTCATCCAGGACCTGCGTCTCCTCCACAAATCGCCGGACACAGGTTGGCCCGTATCCTTCCAGTGTCTCGAACTTTTCCGCGACGATGCGGTAGCCGTTGAGCGCGCTCTCGTGCTCCAGAAGCGGACGACAGGCCACGGCGAGGGCGTCGGGGCCACCGTCATAGTTGCGGATGCTGTAGTAGACGTCATAGGCATCCTTCTGCTCGTTCCGGCCGCGCAGGGCATGTCCCTTCATGGCGATCAACGCCGGGATCGTACAGACCGCGACCTCAACCCGGTTTCGCCCGCCGTCCGGCATCGACGCCTCAACCATGACAATATCGTTGAAAAGCAGCGCAAGATCGACGCCGTCGGCCCTGACCACATTGAAGTAGGGAAGGAGCAGGGGTTTGTGAGGCTCAATATCGACACCGCGAGGCATCAGAAAATTGACAACGACGTCTATGGGCGGCCCACCATCCGGCGCGGGCACACGGCGCACAAGCTGGAAAGGGCGGTGGTCTTGGCTCTGGCGATACCCGTTCTTCTTCAACGCCTCGATCAGCGTTGCGTATTCGCCGTCGCCGAGCGCCTCGGCATGAAGGGCGAGGTCCACATCGAGTGTGCCGACATGCCGCATGTCCGGATTGTCAAGTCGGAGCCAGGGAACAGCCCCACCGATGACCGCAAACTTTTCTCGAAAGCTGCCGATCGTCTGG
Source organism: Roseospira goensis (assembly GCF_014197795.1). Classification (GTDB taxonomy): domain Bacteria; phylum Pseudomonadota; class Alphaproteobacteria; order Rhodospirillales; family Rhodospirillaceae; genus Rhodospira; species Rhodospira goensis. The sequence goes on along the minus strand of NZ_JACIGI010000007.1, from coordinate 5,512 downwards.
GCGATCTCAACCGGAACGCTCTTGACGGCGCCCGTCGCCCGGTCGTCATAATGGGGCGTCAGGTCTGCCATCGCAACAGTTCCCGCCGCAGATGGTCCGCAGCCTCCCGGCCGCGCTCGCCCGAGACGGACAGATCCAGATAGGTCTGCACCGCGCTCGTGCAGACGATCCCGGGGGCGGGCTCGATGGCATCAAGGAAGGGGCCCTCGTCCTTGGGCAGCGTGACGGAAACGTTCTCCCCCTTCGACGCGGGCGCCAGTCTCAAGCCCGCCTTGAGGACCTTGAGTCCTTCGGAGTCCGCGTAGAACTGCTGGCTTCCGACCCGGCCATAGGGCGCAAGCCATTGCGCCGCCGAGAAGGACGCGAAGACGGCCCGTCCCTTCCCCGATGCCGACGCCAGGGCGTTGCGCGCGGCGTCCTCGAAGGCACTGCCATGCAGGATTGTGTAGAAGCCGGCTCGCTGCCCCACCGGGGGGGCATACGCGTCGCGCCAGGCGTCGAGCAGGGCGCCGGGACTGGACAGGCGCAGGCCGTCGTCCGCAACCTCTGCCCACGCGCGGTTGATCAGGGCCGATCGGACATTGCTGACATGGCCGAGGCTGACTTGGGCGGCCTCCGCAAGCTCGGCGACGCGCCATGACCGCCCGGGGTCACGCAACAGCATGCGGAGCACCTGGGCCGACTTCGGCCGGAACAGGGATTTGAGTGCGCGCCGCTCCGTAGGCGGCTTGCCCGGAACATGGCGCTCGATGAACACGCCGCCGAAGACGATGCGGGCGTTCCCGTGCAGGTCGAGATAACCCGCCCCGTGGTTCCGGCACAGTGCCCGCGCCGCCGGCGAGAGGTAGGGGGCGATGAAGACGGGCGTCGCGCCGTTACCGAACCGTGCGGCGGTTTCGCTAAGTCGATGCAGGCCCAGCCTGACCTCGCGCGGCTGTCCGTTCGTCTTGATCGCACAGACGAGCACGTGCGGGCCGTGCCAGGCCGTGAGACGCACGACCATGTCGATTCCAGGATCGGTTGCGGGCGGTTCCCCGTCCACCGCCTCCACCTCGACGGCTTCGACCTCGTCGAGGAGAGCGCGGAGCGCGGTCGCGGCTTCGGCCTCGACCTCTTTCACCGAATGCGGCGATTTCATCATCCGCTGAAACTGCTCCATTCAGTGAAAACCGTCAACGGTGTTTCACTGGAACAGGCCGTTTCAGTCCGCGTGGATAAGCGGAAGGGTGGTCACCCCCCCGCCCTGGCCGCGGACGCCGGCTGGCCGACGATGTTTCAGTCCGCGTGGATAAGCGGAAGGGTGGTCACCGGCAGCAGGAATTCGTTTCCGCACTTGCGGGCGGTTTCAGTCCGCGTGGATAAGCGGAAGGGTGGTCACCGTATTTCCTGGTGGCGTGGGAAGACGTCACCACTCAGTTTCAGTCCGCGTGGATAAGCGGAAGGGTGGTCACCGCATCACGATGGTCTTGTCGCGGAATGCAATCGAGTTTCAGTCCGCGTGGATAAGCGGAAGGGTGGTCACCCTCCGGGGATCTGGTCGAGCGGCCGGATGTAGTTTCAGTCCGCGTGGATAAGCGGAAGGGTGGTCACCCTCGGGGAAGACGCGCGTGCGCGTCGAGCCCATCAGTTTCAGTCCGCGTGGATAAGCGGAAGGGTGGTCACCCGACGTCGTGCGCGGTCGCGTGCTGGAGATGAAGTTTCAGTCCGCGTGGATAAGCGGAAGGGTGGTCACCATGGCGAGTTCAGAGTCACCGTTTGCATCCCTAGATAGAAAAAGCGCAGTCCCGGGCATCATTTCTTTATTATTTCCAATAGCTTCCGCTGTTTCCACTGACCGTCGTTTGCGCTGATTAAGAGCCAACCCTTTGATCGGGCAGCGCCATTTGGTTCTTGCCGGGCTTCGGCGCCGTTTCGTGCCGCTTCGACCTCGCACGCGGTCGGACAGAGCTAACCGCCATCCCCCGGTGCCGGCGGCGCGCCGGGATCGGTCTGCCCAACGCTTAAGCCCGATTCAGTCTCCTGCACCATGATCCGGCCCGACCACTGCAAGCCATAGCCCAGAAGGAACGTCGCCAACGTTCCGATCAGGATGGCGTTGCGTGCCCGACGTCGCCATCGGTCCTGCGCGCCGGTCTTGTCCTTCAGTCTGTCGCGGAACCAGGGCAGGTTTTCGAAGAACTTCGGGCTGACGGCCAGGAGCACGACGGCAGAGACGAGTGCGCCGGCGACGCTGGCGACCACCCAGGTGTAGGCCGGGTCAAAGCCGAGGGCCTCGGTCCCCCATTCCAGCAACGGCCAGAGAAAGAAGTGGGCCTCGATCTGTTGGCTGCCCAGGAAGGCGAACAGCAGGACGAAGGGCAGGCCGATGCCCGCCAGGGTGCGTTCGCGACGCTCTTCCTCCTTGGTGTTGCGGTCTTCCTGCTTGTCCTGCTCGGCCGTCAGGACCCCCTGCATCTGCTCGATCTCGTCGCGCACCAGGTCATAGTCGCGGCGGCATTCGGTGCGGCGGTTCATCAGGTCGAACAGCTCGATGCCCTGGATCTGGCTTGTTACACGATCGAACCAGATGTGGTTGGTGAACTCCAACTGGACCCAGTGAAGGTGACGGTAGTAGCGGGTCAGGGCCTCGTTCCGTTGCGCCGGCGTGGCGTCCGTCGGGGCCGCGAACCGCAGGGCGTCGCTGACCTCAAGCGAGAACGAGCCCAGGATGGCGACGTTGGCCTGCGCCAGGATGGCCATGCGCCGGTACATGGTGTGCATGTGAAGGCGGTGGATGATGTCGCGCGGGAAGAAGCCGTCGAAGCCGAGGAAAGCGAAGCTGTGCGAGGTGGCCGTGTACCAGGATCCCCAGGACCGGTAGCGGTTGTAGCGCCCGTCCTCGACTTCCTTGACAGCGGCGGCGGGATCGCAGGTGTGCGTGGTGCCGTGGCCGTCCACGGTGGTCAGCCGTGCCAGCATGACGTCGAAGTCCGCCTTGCCCTTCGGGCTGCAGGGTTGCGCGCCGTGCACCACGACCGAGGTGACGACGCGGGCGCGGTCGTCGAACAACAGGCGGGCTTGGGGCTTGTCTTTCGGCAGGCAGCCATCCTGGCAGAGGTCCGCGTCCGACAGGCCCAGCATCTCTCGCAGGAACGGCTTGAACCAGCCGGTGAAGGGATCGGGATCGATGTGCTTGCCGTGAACCAGTGTTCCCAGCGCCGTGCCCTTGTGGTGAAGGGTGATGGCGGTTTGCTCGTCGTCCCCCAGTATCATGGCGCAATGGGTGTAGCGCAGCTTCGCGTTGGCCTCCATCACCTGCCCCAGCGGCCGATGGAACGCCGGGTGGGATGCCTTCAGCAGGTCTTTCCAGCATAGACCGGAATGCGCGCCGAACTCCGGGATCTGCTCCCCCACCGTCAACTCGATCAGCAGGACATCGTTATAGGCGAAATGAAGCCGCACCTCCTCCACGGCCACCTTGATGGGCGTCTTGCTGCCTGTGTTCCGTGGCCATTCGATGGTGAACGACAGCGACGGCGCGGCCAGCGCGAGGGAGATGAAGGCCCGGCCGGCCTTGATCTGGTTCCCCGCCGCCTCCCAGGCCTCGCCGGATTCAGGGGCGGTTTTCGGCTGCCATGCCAGCAGATCGCGCAGATGGGGCAGAAAGTAATGCGCCTCCTGGGCTTCGAAGGCGACAGGCGTCACGAACCCGGGATCCGCCGCGCGCCGCTCCGACAAGTGGTCCAGGATCCGCATCTTGAGCGTCGCCGGGGGCCGCTCTTGGGGTGTCTCGTTTTCCGGGTTCGCCGGGGCCTTGCTGTCCAGCGGGTCGCCGAGGCTCAGCGCCTGGACGAAACTGGTGCGCCACGCCGTGACCGGGCGGTTGCCGGTCAACAGGTCGCCCAGCAGGGTATCGACCAGCTTGGAGAGCGCCTCGGCCCCCCCGCCGATCGGATCCCGGGCGCCGAAGTAGTTCCCCATCCCGCCGGCATAGGTGACAAGGCGTTCTGTCCCCTCCGGCCATGCGCGGCGAACCAGGGGATCGAACCACTGGGCGACCTGGTCGGCGCGATCCGGCGCGCCGGAGAATTCGATCTGGGTGAGTCGCGCCTTGTCATCGGCGGCATGAAAGACCAACAGCATTTCCAGTGGGTCTGTCAGCTTGTGGCCTTCCGTTTCCTTGAAGGCCCAGACGGCGGCGTCGGCCATGACGAATCGGTGGGTGTCCGGCAGCCGCGCCAGCAGCAGACGCGGCGGCGTCGTCCCGGTCGGTATCCCGCCGGTGTCCAACATCCGCGCCTCACCGGCCCGCAGCGCCTCGCACAACGCCCCCCGGGCCACTTCGATGGCGGTGCGGGTCGCTTCGCATTCGGCTCGCCAGGGGGCAACCGCCGGGTCAAACGTCGAGAGATCCAGGTCCGCCCCGTCGTCCGACGCGAGGCGGGCAATGGTCAGATCCCGGGCGCGGATGTCCGCGATCCGAGCGTCGTGCCCTTCCAGCTCCTTGGTCAGGTGCGGGATGAAGCCGCGGTCGTTCGCGGCCACCGCCCGGCAGTGAACCGCGAAATCGGGCTCAAGCTCCTCCGGGCGGACATCCAGATGGCGCATGACCTGTTCCAGGGATGACAGCCCGGAACGGCGGTCGATGGGCCCGCCCGTCGCACCGGCATAGATGTGGTGGTCGACGATCGTCACCGTTCGGCCGGTCCGCGTGATGCGGCGGGCCAGGTCTCCGTCGGGGATTTCGACCAGGATGACGGTGTCGGCCAGGGCATCAATCTGGGCGCCTGTCATCGTCGCGCGTCCGCCCCAGCCGACGTTAAGCGGGTGCGCCTTGGGCCGAATCGCCTTGCGGTTGGGAGACTTTTCGAGGCGCTCGACGAGGTGCAGGATCGTCAGCGCCTCCAGATCATTGAGCGGCAGAACCACCGAATGCGTCGGGCTTTCTGGATCGGAATGGCCCGGCGTGTCCTTGAAGTCTCTCTGCTCAGCCACAGTCCCCTGGCCCCCAAGCGCTTGATCAGTGTTATGCGAAACCGCAACCAATGTGGGCTCGCCTTCCGCCCGGCGGTCCGGTCAGTCGGTTTTTGGACGGCGCTTCGCCCCGCCCACAACCCCACAGACCCAACATCAGCAGCGGACATCTCATGAGCCATGAAGACCGCACACCTTCACGTGTTATTGCCACAAGCCCGCTCCGATTGCAGCCGTTGAATCCCACCGGCGGAGGTCGCCCCTTTCGGTTATTGGGCGCCTGTCGTGGCGCGAGGGCGCACCCCTTCGTCAGTATAAGCTCTGTGATTCCGTCCGGGCGCTGTCTGCTTTTCACCCTGTTGGCCGCATCCCGTGCGTCGTTTTCGCGTCGCAAATGAGCTTGTTTGCCCCTCTTCAGACCGTCAACAATGGTCCCGATTGACCGACATCGGAAGCATAAAAAAGGTTCATGACGGAAAATCGGGGAGGGGCGGACAACGGGACGGTCTGACACACTGGTAGTTGCGACACGACACAGACTGCCAGGGAGGCCCCGTTG
>NZ_JACIGI010000006.1:124456-153260 GCF_014197795.1 Roseospira goensis | reverse complement strand
GGCGAAAGCCAATGAGCGGAAGGCGTGGGCCAACATTCCTCCGAAGGCCAATCGGAAGGGCTCCTTCGCCTTCTGCCGCTGGGTCTATCGGCAGCGCAACCTCGTGGAGCGGTTCTTCAATCGGATCAAACAGTTCCGAGGGATCGCAACCCGTTACGACAAGCGTCCCGACAACTTCCTCGCCGCCCTCAAGTTCATCTCGGTACGCCTGTGGTGCCAGAGCTTATGAGTCTACGGCCTAGTCTGCCAGCAAGTCCGGTATATTCGTTCATAGACGAATTGCCGTCAAGGCCACCCTTGCGCCTACGGACGACATCTCCGTCTCCATGGTGTGACGCAGGCCCCCCTTGATCCCGCGCCTACCCCGGCGCAGAGTGCGGCCCATGACGACCTCCACAAAGGCCCCGCCGCCGCCCCCATCGGGCGGCGAAGAGATTCGCGACACCCCGCTCGCCGATGCGCTCGGCGAGCGCTACCTCGCCTATGCGCTGTCGACCATCGTCGCCCGCTCGCTGCCCGACGTGCGCGACGGCCTGAAGCCGGTCCACCGCCGCCTGTTGTTCGCCATGCGGCAGCTCAAGCTGGATCCGGCCGGCGGCTTCAAGAAGTGCGCCCGCGTGGTCGGCGACGTCATCGGTAAGTACCATCCGCACGGCGACTCGGCGGTCTACGAGGCCATGGTGCGCCTGGCCCAGGATTTCGCCGTGCGCTGGCCGCTGGTCGAGGGCCAGGGCAACTTCGGCAACATCGACGGCGATAACGCCGCCGCCATGCGCTACACCGAGGCCCGCCTGACCGCCGTGGCCCAAGCGCTGATGGAGGGCCTGGACGAGGATGCGGTCGACTTCGGCCCCACCTACGACGGCGAGGAGGACGAGCCCCGGGTGATGCCGGCGGCGTTTCCGAACCTGCTCGCCAACGGCGCCCAGGGCATCGCGGTCGGCATGGCGACCAGCATCCCGCCCCACAACGTGGGTGAGATCTGCGACGCGCTGCGGCTGCTGATCCAGGACCGCGAGACACCGATGGACGCCCTGGTGCAGCGTCTCCCCGGCCCGGACTTCCCCACCGGCGGCGTGATGGTGGAACCGCCCGACGCGGTGCGCGCCGCCTACGCCAGCGGGCGCGGCGCCTTCCGCCTGCGCGCCCGCTGGGCGGTGGAGAAGCTGGGCCACGGCCTGTTCCAGATCGTGGTTACCGAGATCCCCTACCAGGTCCAGAAAGCCAAGCTGATCGAGCGTATCGCCGACCTGCTGACCAGCCGCAAACTCCCGTTGCTTGGCGACGTGCGCGACGAGTCGGCGGAGGACGTGCGCATCGTGCTGGAGCCGCGCAGCCGTACCGTCGATCCCGACACCCTGATGGAGCACCTGTTCCGCCAGACCGAACTGGAGGTGCGCGCCAGCCTGAACATGAACGTGCTGGACGCCGATGGGGTCCCGCGCGTCATGGACCTCCGGGAGGTCCTGTTGGCGTTCCTGGACCACCGCCACACGGTCTTGGTGCGCCGCACCCGCCACCGGCTGGACAAGATCGCGCACCGCCTGGAGGTGCTGGGCGGGTATCTGATCGCCTACCTGAACCTGGACGAGGTCATCCGCATCATCCGCGAGGAGGACCACCCCAAGCCGGTGCTGATCGACACCTTCGACCTGACCGACGTGCAGGCCGAGGCCATCCTCAACATGCGGCTGCGCAGTTTGCGCAAGCTGGAGGAGATGGAGATCCGCAAGGAGCACGACGCGCTCTCAGCGGAGAAGATCGACCTGGAGGCGATGCTGGCCGACCCCGCCCGGCGCTGGGCGCGCATCGACGAGGAGGTCGCGCGCATCCACGCCGATTTCGGCCCCCATACCCCCCTGGGCAAGCGCCGCACCACGCTGGGCACGCCCCCGACCACGGTCGACGTGCCCATCGAGGCCATGGTGGAGCGCGAGCCGATCACCGTCATCCTGTCGCGCATGGGCTGGATCCGCGCGGTCAAGGGCCACCCGGACGACCTGGGCGAACTGCGCTTCAAGGACGGCGACAGCCTGTTCACCACCGTGCGCGCCCAGACCACGGATAAGCTGCTGCTGTTCGCCTCCAACGGGCGCTACTACACCATCGCCGGGGATCGGGTCCCGCGCGGGCGCGGGTACGGCGAGCCGGTGCGCCTGATCGTGGACGTGCCCAACGACGCCGACCTGGTGGATCTGCACGTGCACCGGCCGGGGGCCAAACGCCTCCTGGCCGCCTCGGACGGGCGCGGTTTCGTGGTCGCCGAGGCGGACTGCGTCGGCCAGACCCGCACCGGCAAGCAGGTGCTCACCCCCGGCAAGGACGCGGTGGCGGCGATCAGCCGGCCGCTCGATCCCGGCGGGGTGGCGGGCGACCACGTCGCCTGCATCGGCACCAACCGCAAGCTGCTGATCTTCCCGCTGTCGCAGCTCGCGGAGTTGACCAAGGGGCGCGGGGTGACCCTGCAGCGCCTGAAGGACGCGTCCCTGAGCGACGTCAAGATCATCCGTCTCGTTGACGGCCTGAGCTGGCCCAGCGGCGAGCGCACCCGCACCGAAACCGACCTGACGGCGTGGCTGGGCGACCGGGCCCAGGCCGGCAAGCTGCCGCCGCGCGGTTTCCCGCGCGACAACACCTTCGGGGGCGGATGACGCGCCGGCGCGCGCCTCACCCCGCCCCGGCGGCGGCCCGGCGCCGCTTGCGCGCCCCGGCGAACAGCAACCCGTAGAGGCTGGCCACGACCACCAGCAGGATCGCTACCTGATAGGGCGCGACCGTCTCGCCCAGCACCGGCACCGCCAGCACCATGGTCAGGGCCGGCCAGGGCACGGTGATCGAACTGGCCAGCGAGACGTCGATGGACCGTACGGCATAGAACCAGACGACCAGCTCCAGATAGTACACCGCCCCCATCAGCAGGGCGAAGGCCTGGAAGTCGATGCTGCCGAGGGAGGCCAGGATCCGCTCGGCCGGGACCACGGCGACCATGACGGGCGCCAACACCACCACCGACACCAGCACCCGGAAGAACGTCACCTGCGCCGGGGTGATCGGGGTGCGGTCCAGCACCTCCTTGACGATGACGTGGGCGACGCTCCACAGGAACGGCACGCCGAGGGCCACCAGGAACCAAGGCGAGAGGCCGGCGATGCGTCCCGTCCCGCCTGTCGCCAGCATGTAGAGCGCCCCCACCAGAACCAGCGTACAGGCCAGTTCGACGGCGGACTTGCGCCGCTTCAGGAACAGCGACTCCCACAGGATCGCGAACAGAGGATAGGCCTGGATGGCAATGGCGGTACTGACCGCGCCGGCCTTCTCGACGGCCAGGACGTAGATGTAGGTGGACAGACCGAACATCGCCCCCGTCAGCAGGATGATGCCGACCGTCCGGCGCCGCAGGTGGGGCGTCAAGTGGACCCCGAAAATGCCCTTGTTCGGCGACCGCAGTTCCGACAGCAGCAGCGGCAGCGAGACCACGAGCTGCCAGAGCGACAGGAAGACGGCGAAGATCAGGGCGTCGAACCCGGGGGGGCGGCTGTTGGCGATGATCGGCATGACCCCGAGAAGCCCCAGGCAGACGAACGCGAGACCGATTCCGGCGCGTGGGCTGGGTTTGTCCATGGCGACACCTCGATACAATGGAACAGGTGTCGCGAGATTGCATTGACGAAAGCGTCGCTACAATACTAACATTGTTCTCATGACAATATGGCATCCTGACCTGTCTGGCCGCACCGGCCCCCTGGCCCGCCGTCTGGCCGACGCCATCGGTGAGGCCGTGGCGAGCGGGGCGCTGCCCGAGGGCGCCCGGTTGCCACCGCAACGGGACCTGGCCCACGCGCTGGGGGTCTCGCTGAACACCGTCACCCGGGCCTATGCCGACGCGACGGCGCGGGGCTTCGTGCAGGGCGCGGTGGGGCGCGGCACCTATGTCCGCACCACCGCTCCGCCCCCGGACGCGGACGAGGCGGCCGATCTGATCCGCCCCGCCGCGGGGCCGATCGACCTCGCCCGCAACCTGCCGACGCCGGGGGCGGCCGACGCGGCGCTGGCGACCACCCTGGCAACGCTGGCGCAGTCCGACGGGCTGTCGGCCGTGCTGGACGATCAGACGGCCGGCGATCCGCCGTCCTGGGCGGCCGCGCATGCGGCTGCGGGGGCGCAGTGGCTGGCAGGACTGGGGCTGCCCGGCGCCGATCCCGACCGCCTCGTGCTGACCACCGGCGCCCAGCACGGGATCCTGGTGGCGCTGCTGGCGACCTTGGCGCCCGGGGATGTGCTGCTGACCGAGGCCCTGACCTATGCCCCGCTCAAGGCGCTGACCCGCTCGTTGGGTCTGCGGATCCACCCGGTCGCCGACGCCGACGGGTCCCTGTCCCCGGACGCCCTGGCGGCGGCCTGCGGCCGTGTCGCGGCCCGGGCGCTGTACTGCCTGCCGACCCTGCACACCCCCACCACCGCCACGCAGGACGCGGCGCGGCGGGCCGCCCTCGCCGAGGTCGCCCGGGCGCACGACCTGACGCTCATCGAGGACGACGTGTTCGGGGCCCTACCGCCTGACCGGCCGCCGGCCCTCGCCACCTTCGCGCCCGAGCGCACCCTGTACATCACCAGCGTCTCCAAGACCCTGACGCCGGGCCTGCGGGTGGGCTATGTGCTGGCCCCGCCCGACCGGGTGCAGGCCGTCCGCACGGCCGTGACGCTGTCGTGCTGGATGCCGCCGCCCCTGATGGCCGAGATCGCCGCGCGCTGGATCGGGGACGGCACCGCCGCACGCCTCACCGAGGCCCAACGCGAGGAGGCCGCGGCCCGCCAGGCCCTGGCGCGCGACCTTCTCACCAACCCCGACGTCCGGGCCGATCCGCACGGCTTCCATGTCTGGGTTCCGCTGCCGCCCGGCTGGCAACCCGACGCCTTCCGCGCCGAGGCCCGCAGCCGTGGCGTGGAGATCGTCACCGCCGGCGCGTTCGCCGTCGACCCGGCGGCGGCGCCGTCCGCGATCCGCCTCTGCCTCAGTCACGAGCGACGACGCGCCCGGGTCCATGCCGGCCTGTCGGTGATCGCCGATCTGCTCCAGGGCGGCCCCCCCCGCGACACCCTGGTTCTATAGCCCCGGAGGTTCTATCACCCCCGCGCCGGCGCCCCCGGCAGCGACCGACTCGGCGCTCAGCCAGTGCCCGACGGTCGCGCCGTCTCGTTGGCCGGGGTCGGCCCCATGGCCGCCAGCGTGCTCCGGGCCACCGCAGACACCAGCGACAGCACCTGTTCGGTGAGCGCCACGACCGTCCGGGCCAGGGTCATCGCCTCGTCCGAGGCGTGCGGCCCGATCGACCGGTCCGGGTCCCGCACCCGCGCCGCAATCGACTCGAGCGCCTCCAGATCGCCCAGCCGCGCCACGTCCGCCTCGCCCAGCACCCCGAGTTCAATCAGATCGACCGCCAGCAGGGCCGCATTGTTGGTCGACAGTGGGCGATGGCCGGCGTCCAGCGTGAGGCCCTTGAGGGCCTTCTCGGCCGCATGGTGCGCCGCAAGGCAGGCCCAGTCGGCATGGCCGGCCTGGAGCGACCAGCGCGCATGAACGAGGTCGTTACGGGCCTGCCGCAGCCAACCCTTCGCCGCGTCCTGGGGGGTCATGGAGGTGCCCTCCGAAGGCAGTTGCCATGCGGGAAAGGATCGCAGGTGCACACCCACGCGGTCAATTCGGATCGACGTCCCGGCGCCGGCCCGGGCGGCGACCGTCGCGCCCCGCCGGTCACGCTCTCGCGCCTTGCACCCGGCCGGCGAAGCGGCTACCCCAGGGACCATGGAAGACGATCCCGCCCAGCGCCGCGCCGCCCCGTCCCCCCCCGCCTCCACCGCCGGCGCCGTGCCGGCGGACGGCGCCATCGACCGCCTGCTGACCATCATGGCGCGGCTGCGCGATCCCGTGGGCGGATGCCCCTGGGACCTGGAGCAGTCGTTCGCCACCATCGCACCGCACACCATCGAGGAAGCCTACGAGGTCGCCGACGCCATCGAGCGCGCCGACATGGCCGACTTGCGCGACGAGTTGGGCGACCTGCTGCTTCAGGTGGTGTTCCATGCCCGTATGGCCGAAGAGGCCGGCCAGTTCGGGTTCGGCGACGTGGCGGCGGCGATCGCCGACAAGCTGGTGCGCCGCCACCCGCATGTGTTCGGCGATGCGACGGTGGTTGATGCCGCGGACCAGACCGACGCCTGGGAGGCCCAGAAGAAGCGCGAGCGGGCCGCCAAGGCCCATCACGGGGTCCTGGACGGCCTCACGTCCGGGTTGCCGGCGACCACACGGGCGCAGAAGATGGGCAACCGGGTGGCCCGGGTCGGCTTCGACTGGCCGGACCCCAACCGGCTTCTCGACAAGGTCCAGGAGGAACTGGACGAGGTGCGCGCCGAGGTCAACGCCGACGCGCCGACCGCCCGTCTGATGGACGAGGTCGGCGACCTGATGTTCACCTGCGTGCAGCTCGCCCGCAAGCTGGAGGTGGACGCCGAGTCGGCGCTGCGGCACACCAACGCCAAGTTCGAGCGCCGCTTCCGGCACCTGGAGGCCCGTCTGGCCGAGTCCGACCGCGCCGCCGAGGACGCCACGCTGGAGGAGATGGAAGCGCTATGGCAACAGGCCAAGGGCGTGGTCGGCTGAGCCGCCAGCCGGCCCGATGGCTGCGGCCGCTGGCGGCGGTCCTCGTGCTGCTGCCGCTGGTGGCGAGCTGCTACGTGCCCGACGACTTCCTGGCGGAAATCCGCGTCAACCGCGCCGGCGACTTCGGCCTGACCTATAAGGGCACGCTGACCTGGGCGCCGCTGTGGGCGGACATCCGGGAGGGCACGCTCAGCCCCGAGGAGATCGCCGAGAAGGTCGAGAACGTGCGCGGCGACCTCGCGCGCTATTCGGGCTTCGAGCGCATCGAGCACGAGGGCGCCGGCCGCTTCCGAGTGTTCTACCAGACCACCGGGCACGTCGAGGGCGACGAGAGCTACTATTTCCTGCGCTCCAACGCCCGCGTCATCGCCATCGTCTCGCGCGCCGACGGCGTGCTGGTGGTGCGCACCCATGCCATCAGCGACGAGAACAAGAACCGCCTGCTGGCCGCCGGCCTGGACACGCGCGGCAAGATGCGGGTGGCCACCAATCGGCCGGTGCTGCAACACAACGCCCAGTCCCGGCGCGAGGGGCCGGGCGGGTTCGTGTATTACGACTGGACCCTGCGCGGCCTGACCGACGAGCCGCCGCGGATCGTGATGGCGCAGTGACAGAGGCACGCGGTCCCGCGCCGGAGCGTGGGACCAAGAAGGCTCATCTCGCGCCCCCGCTCCCGCGGGGGCGCGCGGTCCCGCGCCGGAGCGTGGGACTGAGAAACGGGGGCTCTCGCGCCCCGCTCCCGCGGGGGCGCGCGGTCCCACGCCGGAGCGTGGGACCAAGAAGGCTCGTCTCGCGCCCCGCTCCCGCGGCGGCGCGGTCCCACGCCGGAGCGTGGGACCGAGAAAGGGGGGCTCTCGCGCCCCCGCTCCCGCGGGGGCGCGCGGTCCCGCGTCGAAGCGTGGGACCGAGAAAGGGGGGCTCTCGCGCCCCCGCTCCCGCGGGGGCGCGCGGTCCCACGCCGGAGCGTGGGACCGAGAAAGCGGGTCTCTCGCGCCCCGCTCCCGCGGGGGCGCGGTCCCACGCCGGAGCGTGGGACCGAGAAAGGGGGGCTCTCGCGCCCCCGCTCCCGCGGGGGCGCGCGGTCCCCCGCCGAAGCGTGGGACCGAGAAACCGGGGCTCTCACGCCCCCGCTCCCGCGGGGGCACGCGGTCCCACGCCGGAGCGTGGGACCGAGAAAGGGGGGCTCTCGCGCCCCCGCTCCCGCGGGGGCACGCGGTCCCACGCCGGAGCGTGGGACCGAGAAAGCGGGTCTCTCGCGCCTCCGCTCCGACCGGGACCGGTCGCGGGGCCTACTCCGCCATCTCCGGCACCTTGGGCAGGGTCGCCAGCGAGGAGTCCAGCGCCGCGTCGTCGAACGGCGTGTCGGTCATCTTGCCGGCGAAGTAGTCCATGTAGGCCTGCATGTCGAAATGCCCGTGGCCGGACAGATTGAACAGGATGGTCTCGGCCTTGCCCTCGGCCTTGCAGCGCAGCGCCTCGTCCACGGCCGCCTTGATGGCGTGCGAGGACTCCGGCGCCGGCACGATGCCCTCACAGCGGGCGAACTCCACCGCGGCGGCGAAGCACTCGGTCTGCTGATAGGCGCGGGCCTCCATCAGGCCGTGTTCCATGGCCTGGGTCACCATCGGCGCCATGCCGTGGTAGCGCAGGCCCCCGGCGTGCGTGCCCGGCGGCATGAAGCCCGAGCCCAGGGTGTACATGCGCATCAGGGGGGTCAGCTTGCCGGTGTCGCCGAAGTCGTAGGCCACCGGCCCCTTGGTCAGCGTGGGGCAGGACGTGGGTTCCACGCCGATGCAGCGCACCGCCTTGCCCTTCAGCTTCTCGCGCATGTACGGGAAGGCCATGCCGGCGAAGTTGGAGCCGCCACCGACGCAGCCGATGACGATGTCCGGTTCGGCGTCGGCCATGTCCATCTGCAGCATGGCCTCCTCGCCGATCACCGTCTGATGCAGGCAGACGTGGTTGAGCACGCTGCCCAGGGCATAGCGGGTGTCGTCGCGGCTGGCGGCCAGTTCCACCGCCTCGGAGATGGCGATCCCGAGGGAGCCGTTGGACTCGGGATCCCGCTCCAGGACGGCGCGGCCGGCGGCGGTGTTGGGCGACGGACTGGCAATGCAGGTGGCGCCGTAGGTCTCCATCAAGGCCCGCCGGTAGGGCTTCTGATTGTAGGAGATGCGCACCATGTAGACCTCGACCGCAAGGCCGAACAGGTGCCCGGCGAAGGCCAGCGAGCTGCCCCACTGCCCGGCGCCGGTCTCGGTGGTCAGGCGGGCTACCCCTTCCTGCTTGTTGTAGAACGCCTGGGCGACGGCCGAGTTGGGCTTGTGGCTGCCGGCGGGGCTGACGCCTTCATATTTGAAGAAGATCTTCGCCGGCGTATCCAGCGCCTTTTCCAGGCGGCGGGCCCGCACCAGCGGCGACGGCCGCCACAGGCGATAGACTTCGCGCACCGGTTCGGGGATATCGATCCAGCGCTCGGTACTCATCTCCTGCTCAATCACACCGCGGGGGAACAACGGCGCGAGGTCATCCGGCCCGAGAGGCTGGCCGGTCGCCGGATGCAGCGGCGGCGCCGGGGCCTGCAGATCGGCGGCCAGATTGTACCAGGCTTTCGGCAGGCGCTCTTCGGACAACAGATACTTCGTGCTTTCGCTCATCGCGGCGGCTCCCCCAACGGCATGTGTCACCGGGTCCTGACACCGAACCCAACGCCTCGTTCTACCCCTCCGCGCCGGGGAAGCAAAGGGGGGCGTGGTCCGTCCGAGCAGGCCGCCTTGACCGGGCCGCGGCCTTACGGGACCGTGACGCCAGTGCCCGACCCCATGCCCAGGAGAACGCCCCGCCATGGTCCGTGACGACGAGCCGATCGGGGCCGCCCCCGGCCCTCCTCCCGGCGCCGCCCGAGATGCCCCCCTCGCCTTCCCCCTGGCCGGCAAGCGGGTCTGGGTCGCCGGACAGCGCGGCATGGTCGGCAGCGCCCTGGTGCGACGGCTGGCCGGCGAGGGCTGCACCCTGATCCAGGACCGCCGCGCCGACCTGGACCTGCGGCGCCAAGCCGACGTGGCGGCGTTCCTGGCGGCCGAGCGCCCGCAAGCCGTGGTCCTGGCCGCCGCCCGGGTGGGCGGCATCCACGCGAACGCGACCTATCCGGCCGATTTCCTCTACGACAACCTCATGATCGAGGCCAATGTCGTGCACGCCGCCGCCGCCGTCGGCGTCGAGAAGCTGCTGTTCCTCGGCTCGTCGTGCATCTATCCCCGCGCGGCGCCGCAGCCGATCCGGGAGGACGCCCTCCTGACCGGACCGCTGGAGCCGACCAACGAACCCTACGCGATCGCCAAGATCGCCGGGATCGCGCTGTGCCAGGCCTACCGGCGTCAGCACGGCTGCGACTTCATCACCGCCATGCCGACCAACCTGTTCGGTCCCGGCGACAGCTTCCACCCCGAAAACAGCCACGTCCCGGCCGCCCTGCTGCGCCGCATCCACGCGGCCAAGGAGGCCGGGGCACCGACGGTCACGGTCTGGGGCACCGGGCGACCAAGACGCGAGTTCCTCTACGTCGACGATCTGGCCGACGCCTGCGTGTTCCTGATGACGCGCTATTCCGGCGCGGCCCCAGTCAACGTGGGCACGGGCGAGGACCTCCCGATCGCCGACTTCGCCGCCGCCCTCTGCCGCACCGTCGGCTATACCGGCACGCTCACCTACGACACCAGCCGCCCCGACGGCACGCCGCGCAAGGTGCTGGACGTCTCCACCCTGACCGGGCTGGGCTGGCGGGCCCAAACGTCCCTGGAAGAGGGCCTGCGGCTGTATTACCGCTGGTTCCTGGACCACATCGACCGCCTGCGGACCTGAGCGCGGATCGCGACGGCCGGCGGATGGACTCCATCGAGAACGGGGGGACGCGCGTGACCCAGAAGACCGCCCTCATCACCGGGGTGACCGGGCAGGACGGGGCCTATCTGGCCGATCTGCTCCTGAACAAGGGCTATGCGGTGCATGGGGTCAAGCGCCGCTCGTCCTCGTTCAACACCGGCCGGGTCGATCACCTGTACCAGGACCCGCACGAGGCCGACATCCGGTTCCGGCTGCACTACGGTGACATGACGGACGCCACCAACCTGATCCGCCTGGTGCAGCAGGTTCAGCCCGACGAGATCTACAACCTCGCCGCCCAGAGCCACGTCCAGGTCAGCTTCGAGACGCCGGAGTACACCGCCAACGCCGATGCGCTCGGCACCCTGCGGCTGCTGGAGGCCATCCGCATCCTGGGCCTGGAGCGGACCACGCGCTTCTATCAGGCGTCGACGTCGGAGCTGTTCGGCGCCGCCCAAGAGGTCCCTCAGCGCGAGACGACACCGTTCGCCCCGCGCTCCCCCTACGGCGCCGCCAAGCTGTACGCCTATTGGATCACCGTGAACTACCGCGAAGCCTACGGCCTGCACGCCAGCAACGGCATCCTGTTCAACCACGAAAGCCCGATCCGCGGCGAGACCTTCGTGACGCGCAAGATCACCCGCGCCGTCGCTGCCATCACGCTCGGGCTCCAGGCGCGGCTCTACCTGGGCAACCTCGATGCCCGCCGCGACTGGGGCCACGCCCGCGACTACGTCGAGGGCATGTGGCGCATCGTGCAGCAGGACACACCGGACGATTACGTCCTGGCGACCGGCGAGAGCCACACCGTGCGTGCGTTCGTCGACCTGGCGTTCCGCCATGTGGATCGGCCCCTGGTGTGGCGCGGACACGGCGTCGACGAGGTCGGGCTGTGCGCCCGCACCGGGGCGGTGCTGGTCGAGGTCGATCCGCGCTACTTCCGCCCCACCGAGGTGGACTGCCTGCTGGGCGATTCGTCCAAGGCGCGCGACCGCCTGGGCTGGACCCACCGGACCGGCTTCGAGGCCCTGGTCGCCGAGATGGTGGAGAGCGACCTGGTCGCGGTCCGGAGCGAGAGCGAGCGCCACGACCGCGAAGCCTGAGGCGGGAGGCCACGGGAGCACGGGGCCAGCGCGGACCCCCGGCGATACCCCTACGCACCCTGGTGTTGACAGAGCGGCGGCGGATCCGTGGGATGGGCGACGAAGGGGACCCGTGCGGGCGCCGGGGGACGCCGCACCGCGCCCGGCCGTGCGCCGCGATCCGTCGACGATGATCCGTCCACGGCGATACGGCCCGACCGACCATCCCTGCACCCCTGTGGAGACCTCCACCCATGACAGGATCCTCCCTGCGCGCCGCCGCCCTTGGCCTCGCCGCCAGCCTGCTTCTGCCCCTGGCCGCTCAGGCCGCCGGACCGGCCGAGGACCCCGCGGTCACCGTGTTCAAGTCACCCACCTGCGGCTGCTGCACCGCCTGGGGCGACCATCTGCGCGCCAACGGCTTCACGGTCATCGAGAAGGACACGGACGACCTCATGGGCATCAAGACCCTGGCGGGTGTGCCCAACACCCTGTCGTCGTGCCACACCGCGAGCGTCGACGGCTATGTGATCGAGGGCCACGTGCCGGCCGCGGACATCACGCGGCTGCTGGACGAACGGCCCGAGGCCGCCGGACTGGCCGTGCCCGGCATGCCCCCGGCCTCGCCGGGCATGGATGTCCCGGAATACGCCGGCGCGCCGTTCAAGACGCTGCTGTTCGCGGGTGACGGCAGCACCAGCGTCTACGCGCAGCACTGACGGCGCCGTCCGGCCCCGCCCGGCCTTGTCCGGACCAGTGTGGACTCGTGCGCCCCTGTGGGGACCCTATAGAGTTCGACTGTTCCCGAACAGTCGTTGACATGGGGGCCGCACGGTGTCACCCTCCGACCATGATCGACGAGCGTCTTGAAGCCACCGCGCGCTGCCTGGGTGAACTGGGCCACCCCGTGCGCCTCGCCGTGTTCCGCCTGCTGGTGCGGGCGGGACCGGAGGGGGCGGTGGTGGGCGACCTGCTGAAGCACGTGGACATTCCCAAGTCGACGCTGTCGCACCACCTGCAGCACCTCATCATGGTCGGGCTGGTGCACCAGCGGCGCGAGGGGCGGTCGCTGCGCTGCTTCGTCGATGGCCGGGAGGCCCGGGCCATGCTCGACTACCTGCTGTCGGAATGCTGCCAGGGTCTGACCGACATGCCCGCGTGCCCGGCCTCTGAGCCATCGGACCGCGGCGTGGCCTGACCCCGCGCGGCCTTCTGGCGTTTTTTTGGCCCAATTGTTCGATTATTCTGCAACTCTCGCACACCGGAGGTCCCCCATGACCGAGACCGCGCCAAGCTGCTCCGCCAGCGCCCCGTGCGAGACCACGCCCGCCTCACAGGTGCCGCCCTGGCGCCGGGTCGACCGGGTGTGGCTGGTGACCCTCGCCACCTTGGGCATTCTTGCCCTGCTCGACCCGCCCCAGGCCCTGCCCAGCGTCACGTTCACGCTGGACGCCCTGTGGGGCATCCTGCCGTTCCTGCTCGCGTCCGTGCTGATCGCCGCCTACACCAAGGCGACCGGTCTCGACCAGCAGATCGCCCGCGCCACGGCCGGACAGCCCGTACGGGTGATCACGCTCGCCGCCCTGTTCGGGGCGCTGTCGCCGTTCTGTTCCTGCGGCGTCGTGCCGATCATCGCCGCGCTGCTGGCAGCCGGCGTGCCGCTGGCGCCGGTGATGGCGTTCTGGCTGGCCTCGCCGCTGATGGACCCGCAGATGTTCCTGCTCATGCTGGGCGCGTTCGGCTGGCCGCTGGCCCTGGCCAAGGCCGGCGCGGCCGTCGCCATCGGCCTCGTCGGCGGCTTCGTCACCCAGGCGGTGGCGCGCGGTGGCGGCCTCACCGATGCCCTGCGTCCGGGGGTCGGCCTGACCGGCTGCGCGGCCCGGCGCAGCCTGCGGCCGGAACCGGTGGTCTGGCGGTTCTGGACCGACGCCGACCGGCGCGGCACCTTCGCCGGCACCAGCCGTGAGACCGGCCTGTTCCTGCTGAAATGGCTCACCCTGGCGTTCCTGGTGGAAAGCCTGATGCTGGCCTACCTGCCGGCCGACGCCATCGGCGCGTGGCTGGGTGGCGAGGCCTGGTGGGCGGTCCCGCTGGCGGCCCTGGCGGGCATCCCGGCCTACCTGAACGGGTATGCCGCCGTGCCGACCGTCTCCGGCCTGATCGACCTGGGCATGGTGCCGGCGGCCGGGCTCGCCTTCATGCTCGCGGGGGGCGTGACCAGCATTCCGGCCGCCATGGCCGTGTTCCCGCTGGTGCGGCGGCCGGTGTTTGCGCTCTACGTGGCGCTCGGCCTGGGCGGGGCGCTGACGGCCGGACTGCTGTACCAGATGGCGGGCGGGCTCGCCTGAGGCGCGAGACCTGCGCATCTCTTTGACGGGCAGGGAGCGGACCGGCAGACTGGCGCGGTCCCTTCCCTGGCGCGAGGATGCCCGCCCCCATGCCCCCGTACCCCGAAGACACCGCGTTCCTGATCGTCGACGTCCAGCGCGACTTCTGTCCCGGCGGCGCGCTGGCCGTGGCCGACGGCGACGCCGTGGTGCCGGTCGTCAACCGGCTGGCGCCGCACTTCCGCACCGTCGTGTTGACCCAGGACTGGCACCCGCCGGGGCATGCCTCGTTCGCCTCGGGTCATCCGGGCGCGACCCCGTTCTCGATGACCGACATGCCCTACGGGCCGCAGGTGCTGTGGCCGGACCACTGCGTCCAGGGCACCCCGGGCGCCGCTTTCCACCCCGACCTCGACACCGCGCGCGCCCAGATGATCGTCCGCAAGGGGTTCCACCCCGGCATCGACTCGTACTCCGCGTTCTTCGAGAACGACCACACGACGCCGACCGGGCTGGCGGGCTACCTGTCCGACCGCGGGGTGCGCCACGTGGTCATCGCCGGGCTGGCGTTCGATTTCTGCGTGCTGTGGTCGGCGCTCGACGCACGCAAGGTCGGGCTCGCCGTCACCGTGGTCGAGGATGGCTGCCGCGCCATCGACCTGGACGGCTCCCTGGACGCCGCGATGGACCGGATGCGGGAGGCGGGGGTGACCGTCACGGGTGCCGACGCGCTGGCGGCTTAGAGCAGATCGCGCCAAAATGGGATCGCGGCACGATTCCATTTTGGCGCGTGAATCTGCTCTAAAATCAATAAGGTAGAGCCGATTCACGTTCGAAACCGGACCGCATCTGCGGTTCCGATTTCGAACAATCGGCTCTAGGTCCCGAAACCGCAGGGGCGGCGGGGGATCCCGGGTCTCCCGCCGCCCCTTTCCGATGCGTCAGCCCCTGAGCGTCCCGCCCGTCGCCTTGGCGACCGCCGCCACCACCTTTTGACCGGCGGCGTCGATGTCCTCGTCGGTCAGGGTGCGGTCGGTGGGCTGCAACGTCACGCACAGGGCCACGGACTTGCGGCCCGCCTCCAGGCGTTCGCCCTGGTAGACGTCGAACACCGCAACGTCCCGGATCAGACCCTTGTCGGCGCCCTTGGCGGCGCGCACCAGGGTCTCGGCCGGCACCGTCTGGTCCACCACGAACGCGAAGTCGCGCTCGACCGGCTGCAACGCGCTGGCCCGCAGCAGCGGCCGCGCCTTGGTCGGCTTTGCCTTGGGCTCCGGCACCGCCTCCAGGAACACCTCGAAGGCCGCCATCGGTCCCTTGACGTCCAACAGGCGAAGCACGCCCGGGTGCAGTTCCCCGAACCAGGCCAGCACCTTCGGCCCCAACTTGAGCGCGCCGGAGCGCCCCGGGTGGTACCAGGCCGGGGCCTCCGTCACGGTCTGGAGACTGCCGACCGGGGCACCGGCGGCGGCCAGCGCCGCCAGGGCATCGGCCTTGGCATCGAAGGCATCCACCGGGCGCGGCCGCACGTCCCAGTGGCGCGGGCCGCTGGCCCCCATGCGCAGACCGGCGGCCACCATCCGCTGTTCGCCCGGCTCGCCGCCGTGGAACTGTGGCCCGACCTCGAACAGGGCCGCATTGGCCACGCCGCGGTCGGCGTTGCGCTGCGCCGCCGTCGCCAGGTTGGGCAGGATCGACGGCCGCATGGCGTCCAGTTCGCTGCTGATCGGGTTCGCCAGATCCAGCGCCGGCAGCCCACCACCAAACGCCTCGGCATGGGCCTTCGGCAGGAACGACCAGGTCACGCACTCGCTCAGGCCGCGCGCCGCCAGGGTGCGCCGCGCCGTCACCCGGCGCGTCTGGGCGCCGGTCAGCACCGGGCGCGGCATGGGATCGCGCGGCAGCGACACGGTGGGGATGCGGTCGAAGCCGTAGACCCGGGCGACCTCTTCCACCAGATCATGCTCGGCCGTGATATCGGGCCGCCAGGACGGGCGCAGCACGGTCAGCACGCCGTCCGAGTCCTCGGCCACGATCTCGCAGCCCAGCGCCTCCAGGATGCGCCGGCACGTCGCCCGCTCGACGGTGATACCGCACAGGGTGCGGACCCGCACCGGGTCCAGCGACAGCTCCAGGCGCCACGCCGGCGGCGCGCCGGAGATCACCAGCTCCGACGCCTCGCCGCCGCACCACTCCAGGATCAGCCGGGTGGCGACCTCCGCGCCCATCCCGGCGCTTTCGGGATCCACGCCGCGCTCGAACCGGTAGCGGGCGTCGCTGTCGATGCCCAGGCGGCGGCCGGTCGCCGCGATGCGGCGCGGATCGAACAGGGCGCTTTCCAGGAACACGGTGGTCGTGGCCTCGGTGCAGCCCGTCTCCAGGCCGCCCATGACGCCGCCGATGGCCTGCGGTCCGGCATCGTCGGCGATGACCACATCGTCCGGGGTCAAGGTGTAGTCCGCCTCGTCGAGCGCCCGGATGGTTTCGCCGTCCCGCGCCAGACGCGGGTGGATGTCCCCGGTCAGCCTGTCGGCGTCGAAGACATGCAGCGGGCGCCCGAATTCGTAGGAGATCAGGTTGGTCACATCGACCAGCGCCGAGATCGGCCGCAGGCCGATCGCCGTCAGGCGGTCGCGGACCCACGCGGGGCTGGGGCCGTTCTTCACCCCACGGATGGTGCGGCCGACGAACTGCGGGCAGGCCTCGCGGTCGGCCTCCTCCAGGCCGTGACTGACCCGGATCGGGCTCGTGAACGTGCCCGCGACAGGCTCCACCGTCAGCGGCTTGAGGGTGCCCAGGCCGGAGGCCGCCAGATCGCGGGCGATGCCGCGCACACCCAGGCAGTCAGGCCGGTTGGGCGTGATCGCGATCTCGATCATCGGATCCAGCGCCAGCACGTCGACGATGCTGACCCCGACGGGGGTCTCGGCCGGCAGGTCGATGATGCCGGTGTGGTCATCGCCCAGGCCCAGTTCCCGGGATGAGCACAGCATACCTTGACTCTCGACGCCGCGGATCTTGCCGGTCTTCAGCACCTGACCGCTCTCGGGGATGGCTGCCCCGGGGCGCGCGAGCACGCCTTTCATGCCGGCGCGGGCATTGGGGGCGCCGCAGATGATCTGCAGGTCCGGGCCGCCGTCGCCCGGGCGCACGGTGCACAGACGCAGCTTGTCGGCGTCCGGGTGCTTCTCCGCGCTCAGCACCTCGGCCACGGTGAACGGTGCCAGGGTGGCGCGCGGGTCTGCGACGGCCTCCACCTCCAGGCCGAGCATGGTCAGGCGCTCGGCGATCTGATCGAGCGTGGCGTCCGTCTCCAGGTGGTCCTTCAACCACGACAGCGTGAACTTCATCGGCCGAGCCCCCCGTGCAGCGTGGGCACGTCGAGCGCGGCGAACCCGTAGTGGCGCAGCCAGCGCAGATCCGACTCGAAGAAGGTGCGCAGGTCGGGAATGCCGTACTTCAGCATGGCGATGCGCTCCAGCCCCATCCCGAAGGCGAAGCCCTGGTAGACCTCGGGGTCCAGACCGCAGGCCTTGAGCACATTCGGATGCACCATGCCGCAGCCCAGGATCTCCAGCCAGTCGTCGCCGGCGCCGATGCGCAGTTCGCCGCCCTGGCGCGAGCAGCCGATGTCCACCTCTGCCGACGGCTCCGTGAACGGAAAGAACGACGGCCGGAAGCGCATGGGCACGGAGTCGACCTCGAAATACGCTTCGACGAACTCGCTCAGGCAGCCCTTCAGATGCCCCATGTGCGTGGTGCGGTCGATGACCAACCCCTCGAACTGATGGAACATCGGGGTGTGGGTCATGTCGGAATCGCTGCGATAGGTCCGGCCCGGCACCAAGATGCGGATGGGCGGAGCCTCGCCGCGCATGGTGCGGACCTGCACCGGCGAGGTGTGGGTGCGCAGCAGGTGGCGGGTGCCGTCCGGCCGTTCGGGCAGGAAGAAGGTGTCGTGCATCTCCCGTGCCGGATGCTCGGGCGGGAAGTTCAGGGCCGTGAAGTTATGGAAGTCGTCCTCGATGTCCGGCCCCTCGGCCACGGCGAAGCCCATCTGCGCGAAGATGGCGACGACCTCGTCCCAGGTCTGACTGATGGGGTGGATGGTGCCCGCCGTCTCGGGCCGCACCGGCAACGTGACGTCGACCCGCTCGCGCGCCAGCCGCGCGTTCAGTTCGGCCGCCTCCAGGGCGGCGCGGCGGGCCTCGATGGCCTGCGCCACCGCGTCCTTGACCCGGTTCATGGCCTGCCCGGCCTGCTTGCGGGTTTCCGGGTCCATGCCGCCGAGCGACTTCATCAGGGCGGTGACACGGCCCTTCTTGCCAAGGGCGCCGACGCGCACCTCGTCCAGCGCGGTCAGGTCGGGGGCCTTCTCCACGGCTGCGATCACCTCGGCGCGCAGCGTCTCCAGATCTTCCATGGATCCTTCCGTCGGCGGAACAGGGTGGGAGCACGAAACCCGCGTCGCATAGCACCGCAAGGCCGCAAAGAAAACCCGGCACCCGGGACGCGCCGCCCCGTCAT
This sequence comes from Roseospira goensis, assembly GCF_014197795.1. Classification (GTDB taxonomy): domain Bacteria; phylum Pseudomonadota; class Alphaproteobacteria; order Rhodospirillales; family Rhodospirillaceae; genus Rhodospira; species Rhodospira goensis. The sequence goes on along the minus strand of NZ_JACIGI010000006.1, from coordinate 134,784 downwards.
GCAGAGAGCGCATGGCCGGATGCGGGGCCGAGATGCGAGGCCCGGATGCAGCAAGGGCCGCCTCCGGGGTCGGGGGCGGCCCTGTCCTGTCGGGGCGCGGCGGGATCAGCCGCGCGCGGCCCGGGCCTGCTCGCAGAGCTTGCCGAACGCCTCCGGCTCATGCACGGCGAGGTCGGCCAGCACCTTGCGGTCGAGGTCGATCCCGGCCTTCTTGAGGCCGTCGATGAACACGCTGTAGGTCAGGCCGTGCTCGCGCGCGCCGGCGTTGATGCGCTGGATCCACAGGCCGCGGAAATCGCGCTTCTTCTGCCGACGGTCACGGTAGGCGTACTGAAGGCCCTTCTCGACCCGCTGGATCGCGGTTCGGAAGTTGGTCGAGCCCCGGCCGCGGTAGCCCTTGGCCATCTTGAGGATTTTCTTGTGGCGGGCAATCCCGGTGGTGCCGCCCTTGACGCGGGACATGTCTCTTCACTCCTGTCGGAACGGGACGTCCTGGACCGTGGGTGGCTCAGCGGCCGTACGGCAGGAAGTTGCGCTTGATGATGGTGGCGTCGGCATCACACAGAATGAAGGTGCCGCGCGCCTGGCGCTTCATCTTCTGCGGCTTGTTGCGCAGCATGTGGCGCTTGTAGGCCACGTTGGCGCGCACCTTGCCGGTTCCGGTCAGGCGAAAGCGTTTCTTCGCCGCGCTCTTGGTCTTCATCTTGGGCATTTGCTTGTGTCCTGTCAGCGACGGCCCGCCTCTCTCCGCTCCGGCACGACCGGATCACGGCAGGGGACGGGCGAGGTTGCGGTCGGTCCGGTCGGGCATGCCCTGGTGCGTCCCCGGATGTCCGGGACGGACGCGCCGCGCCACGCCGGCCCTTGGCGTCGATCACCATCGACGATCGCCTTGCGACGAAAGCCGGCCTTCTACCGCATCGCCCGGCGCGGCGCAAGAGCCGCGCCCGGGCCGACGCGGGCCCTCCGTCACGGTGTCAGGGTCAACGTCCCCGTGGGCGCGCCGGCGCCGATCTCCAGCAGCACGCCACGGCGCCAGGGCTCGAACTGGTCGCGATAGTGCGGCGACAGCGGATTGCCCGACTGACCGGTGGCGATGACGTAGCGGCCCCGCACCGACCCGCCGGCGGGATCGGCGCCAAAGTCGATCACCGCGCGCAGCCCCGCGCCGTGCACATGGGCAAACGGCGGGCTGCCGTCCAGGCCGCTGTGACCGCCACGGTTGAGGGTGAAGGGACCGCCGTCGACCGGCGCCGTCATGCCCGTCAGCCAGGCCACCCCCGGCACGTAGCGGAACAGCTCATGGCGGATGCGCGCCCGGTGCACGTCGCCCCAGCGCGCCTCCAACGCCGGGCCGCCGGTCTCGTCGGCGATCCAGGCCAGGGTGTCGTCCAGGGCCGCCGCCACCACCGCCGCACAGGTCTCGCTGGCGGGGGTGGTGCGATCGTCGCACCAGTCCCGATCCTCGGTCACCGCCTGTCGGACCGGGAGCGGACGCGGCCGCCGCGCCCAGGCGTCGTAGGCTTCGCCCAGGTCGTCGCGAAACAGCCGCGCCGTCAGGGTCTCCATCCACACCGCCGCGATCAGAGGCTCGGGGGCGGCCGCGTCCATCACCGGCGGCGTCCAGGCCCGGAGCGCCGCCAGGGCGGCCGGCGCCTCGGCGTGGCGGGGCGTGCCCGCCGCGGCGGCCTCCAGCAGCAGCGGCAGCAGATCGGCCGCCATGGGCGAGACCGCGTCCATTTGCAGCGCCGCCATGGCGTCCACGTCGGCCGCCGGCATCTGCGCCAGGCGCGCGGCCAGGCGCGCGGCCCGGTACGGTTCGGGGAACTGCCGGGCCATCGGCATCGGTACGCCCGGCGGGTGGATGCGGTTGTTGGCGTTCAGGACGCGGCCGGCCGGCGGGTCGATCGTCTCGGGCAGGGCGGCGCGCGGCACCCAGTCCAGCCAGTCCATGGCGCCGGTCCAGCCCTCGGCCGGGATCAGGCCGAAATGCCCCGGCGCGCGCGCCGGCACACGGCCCGGCGAGACCATGGCGATCCGCCCGTCGGCGTCGGCCAGGAGAATGTTCTGCTGTGGCGCGTCCCACAGCGCCAGCGCCGCCCGGGCCTCGTCGAGGCTCCCGGCCCGGTTCAGCCGCCGCAGGGCATCGGGCGTGGTGTCGTCGGGATAGAGGGCCGCCGCCGCCAGGGCCAAGACCTCGCTGCCCGCCGGACCCTGCATCGCCGCCTGCATCGGCCCCCAGCCCAGGTCCGAGACGACCGGACCGTGCACCGTCTGGCGCACCCGCACGGTCTCGTCGGCGCCAAAGCGGACCCGGATGGTCTCCTCGCGCTCCACGAAGGCGACGGGACCGCCCGGGCGCTCGTAGGTCGCGCCGCCGCCGCTGACCCGCTCCCGGTACAGGTCGATGGTGTCCGAATGGGTCGTGGTGAAGCCCCAGGCGAGCCGGCCATTGTGGCCGATGACAACGAAGGGAACACCGGGAACCGTGGCGCCCTCCAAGACCCCGTCCGGGGTCTCGATGCGTACCAGATACCAGCGGATCGGCGCCTGGTAGCCGAGGTGGGGATCGCTGGCCAGCATGGCGCCGCCAGAGGCCGTGTGCGGCGGCGCCACCGCCCAGGCATTCGAGGCCAGGGTGGGCCGGACCGGCGCCGGGGTCGCGGCCGCCAGCCGCGCCAGCACCGCGTCCGGCAGCGGGGTGGGGGTCGGGACCCCCGCGGCCGCCGTGGTGATCGCCGGGCGCGCCTCGGGTTCGGTGCGCATAAGGGTCGTCACCGCGTCGCGGTCGAACCGGCCCAGCAGCCGCAGGGTCAGCAGTTCGTCATGCCAGTTGCCCGAGAGCTGGAGCCCCATGAAGCGCTGCCAGACCATGGAATCCACCGGGGTCCAGGGCTCGGGGGCGTGGAACGCCAGCCGGAACGCGACCGGCAGACCGCCGGGCGGATCGGCGATGAGAGCGTTGACGCCGGCGGCATAGGCCCGCGCCGCCGCGCGGGTCTCCTCGTCCAGGATGGTCCACTGCGCCTCGGCCGCGCGGTAGAGCCCGAGGGTGCGCATGAACCGGTCGAGCCCCACCACCGGCGCGCCCAACACCTCGGCCATGCGGCCGGCGCCCAGGCGGCGCATGGCCTCCATCTGCCACAGCCGGTCCTGGGCGTGCAGATAGCCCAGGGCCACGGTGGCGTCACGCAGGCTCTGTGCCCGGATGGTCGGAATCCCGTGGGCATCGCGAATGACCTCGACCGGGGCCGCCAGGGCATCGCCGAGCGCGACGGTGGCCTCCGCCGGCGGCAGCGTGCGCCACACGGTGACCACGCCAAATCCAACCAGCGCAACCACCGCGCCGACCCCGAGACCGATCAGCACCGCAAGCGTGCGGCCGAGCCATTTCAGCATGGAATTCGCCTCCGTCCGAAAGACCCGGCCGCCGCGGCCACGCGGCCCGCCCCGCGCACCCTCAGGTCATGGTCCGTCAGGTCATGTTGAAGATGATGGTCTTCTTGTGGGTGAAGTGCTCCAGCATCGACTCCAGCGAGGCTTCCTTGCCGAGCCCGGAACTCTTCACGCCGCCGTACGACAGGTTGGGCTGCACCACCAGGTTCTGGTTCACCTGGACGAACCCGGCCTCCAGGCGCTGGGTGGCGTCCATCGCGGTCCGCAGGTCCTTGGTCCAGATGGTGGCGGCCAGCCCGTACTCGCTGTCGTTGGCGGCGGCCAGCGCCTCCTCGTAATCGCTGAACCGGAAGATGCAGGCCACCGGGCCGAAGATCTCCTCCTTGGCCGGCGGCGCGTCGGCGGCGATATCGGTGAAGACCACCGGCTGCAGGAACAGGCCCTTGGACAGCGCCGGGTCCTTCGGCATGCGTGAGCAGGTGATGGCGGTCGCCCCGGCCTTGCGCCCGGCCTCGATATAGCCCTTCACCTTCTCGAGCTGCTGCGGCGAGATGATGGTGCCGATGTCGGTCTCCTCGTCCAGCGGGTCGCCCATCTTCATGGCGTCGACCCGGGCCCGGACCTTCTCGACGAAGGCATCATGCACGGACTCGTGCACGTAGATGCGCGAGGACGCGGTGCAGCTCTGGCCCTGGCGGGTGAAGCGCATGCCGGTAATGGCGCCCTCGACGGCGCGGTCAAGATCGGCATCGCCCATGACGATCATCGGGCTCTTGCCGCCCAGCTCCAGGGTCGCGGGGATCAGGCGGTCGGCGGCGGCGCGGGCCACGATACGACCGGTCTCGACCGAGCCGGTGAAGCTGACCTTGGCGACCTTGGGATGGGCCACCAGCGGACCGCCGCATTCGGGGCCGAAGCCGGACAGCATGTTGAAGCAGCCGGCCGGCAGGATCTCGTTCATGATCTGGCAGACCCGCAGCACGGTGAGCGGCGCCTCTTCGGCGGACTTCACCACCACCGTGTTGCCCGCCACCAGGGCGGGCGCGATCTTCATCGCCATCAGCAGCAGCGGCACGTTCCACGGGATGATCGCGCCGACGACCCCGACCGGCTCGCGCACGGTCACCGTCATCATGGACGGGTTGAAGGGCACGGTCTCACCCTTCAGTTCCGAGCCCAGACCGCCGAAGAAGACGAACATGTCGGCCAGCACCGAAGCCTCGACCCGGCTTTCGGTGCGCAGCGCCTTGCCGGTCTCCAGCGCGATCAGGCGGCCCAGCTCGTCCACGTGCTCGGCCAGGCGGGCACCGCAGGCGGCCACCAGCTTGCCGCGCTGGCGCGCCGGCACCGTCTTCCACTCGGCCTGGGCGGCGGCGGCCGCCGCCACGGCGCGGTCGACGTCGGCGGCATCGCCTTCGGCCGCTTGCCCGATCACGACCCCGGTCGCCGGATTGACGACGTCGAAGGTCCGGCCGGAGGCCGCGGCGACGAACGCCCCGTCGATCAGGTGATGGCCGCTGAGCGCCTGGGCGAGTGCGTGCGGATCGGACTGGGGCGCGGTGCTGACGGTCATGGGGGTTTCCTCCCGGGGCGGCCGCCGCGCGCGCCGCGATGGCCTGCCCTCTGATGGTTCATATGATGGATCTTGGCGGCGACGGATGGCGCCGCGCGCCTCGCGCGAGCAACAGTGATGCCATGCGCACCGGCGTCCTTCAAGCGGGCGGCGGCGGCGGCGTTCGGCCCACACGAGCATACCGGTCCGGCGGGCAATCGGTGTATGATGCCGATGCGCCCGTCCCTGGAGACCCGGAGAGCCCGCCATGACCGAGCCCCGCGACGACGCCACCCGCCGCCACGTGCTGTGCGCCCGCCCGGAGGGCCTGAAGCGTATGGCCTACCGCGAATGGGGGCAGGCCCATTCCGCGCCCGACCCGGCGCTGCCGCCGGTGCTCTGCGTGCACGGCCTGTCGCGCAACAGCCACGACTTCGACCGCCTCGGCGCCACCCTGGCGGAGGCCGGCGGCCGCCACGTGCTGGCCCCGGACGTCCTCGGCCGCGGCGACAGCGACTGGCTCGCGGATCCGAGCGGCTACCAGGTGCCCGCCTATGTCGGTGACATGATGGCGCTGATCGCGCGCGCTGGCACCGACCACGTGGATTGGGTGGGCACCTCCATGGGCGGCCTGATCGCCATGGTGATCGCGGCCAGCCCGCTGTCGCCGATCCGCCGCCTGGTGCTCAACGACGTGGGGCCGTTCGTGCCCAAGGCCGCGCTTGCCCGCATCGCCGAGTCCGCCACCGCGCCCGACCCGACGTTCGCCTCGCTGGCCGACGCGGAGGCGCACTATCGCCAGATCCACGCCGATTTCGGACCAATGACGGACGCCGACTGGGACGCCTTCACGCATCACTCCACCGTGCGCCGGGCCGAGGACGGCGGCTGGCGCCGGCATCAGGACCCGGCGATCGGGGACCCGATGAAAGGGGTGGAGCCGGCCGACATGGACCTGTGGGCGCTGTGGGACCTGATCCGCTGCCCGGTGCTGGTGCTACGCGGCGCCCGCTCCGACCTGCTGCTGGCCGAGACGGCGGCGGAGATGACGCGGCGCGGACCGCCCTGCACGGTGCACGAGGTTCCGGACGTGGGCCATGCCCCCATGTTCACCACCGCGGCGCTGAACCGCATTGTGGCCGACTTCCTCGCCGGTTGAGATCTCCTGCTCCCCATTGCCGCTGGCGCCCATCGGACCCTGGGGGTTAGACTGGTCCCAAGCGTGGCGGACCCCCGATCGCGCAGCAACCTTGGGGAGAACCATGACTCGTGACCAACGTCTCGGCCCTTGACATCCTGGCCCTGCTGGGCGCGGCGGTGATCTGCGTCACCCTGATGCAGCGCCTGGGCCTGGGGTCTGTACTCGGTTATCTTGTGGCCGGTCTGGTGATCGGCCCCTGGGGTGTGGGGGTGTTCACGGAAGGGGAAGACCTGCTGCACTTCGCCGAGTTGGGCGTCGTGTTCCTGCTGTTCCTGATCGGCATCGAACTGAAGCCGGCGCGCCTGTGGCTGATGCGCAAGGACGTGTTCGGCCTGGGCAGCGCCCAGGTGGGGGCGACCGGACTGGTCCTGGCCGCCCTGGCGTGGCTGGTCGGTCTGCCGCCCGGGGCCGCGATCGTGGTCGGCTTCGGGCTGGCGCTGTCGTCCACGGCCATCGGCCTCCAGATCCTGGCGGACCGCGGCGAGTTCGGCCGCCGCCACGGCCGCGCCGCCTTCGGCATCCTGCTGCTGCAGGACCTGGCGGTCGTGCCCTTGCTGGCCCTGGTCTCGCTACTGTCGGCCGGGCCGGTGGCCGGGGGCTGGCCGGAAATGATGGGCCAGATCATCCTCGCCCTGGGCGCGGTGGCAGCGGTGATCGGCGGCGGCCGCTATCTGTTGCGGCACCTGTACCGGATCGTCGCCGACGCCCGCAATCACGAGGTTTTCGCGGCCCTGAGTCTGCTGATCGTCCTGGGGGTGGCCTTCCTGATGGAGGAGGTCGGCCTGTCGATGGCGATGGGCGCCTTCCTGGCCGGGCTGGTGATGGCCGAATCCGAGTTCCGCCACCAGGTCATGGCCGACATCGAGCCGTTCCGCGGCTTCCTGCTCGGGCTGTTCTTCATGGCCGTGGGCATGAGCATCGACGTCGGCGCCGCGCTGGCGGAGGCGCCTCTGGTGCTGGGGCTAGTGTTCGGCCTGCTGACCCTGAAGGGCCTGATCCTGTTCGGCCTGTCCCGGGCCTTCGGGCTGGGCCGGGACGATGCGGTGCGGGCGGCCGTGCTGCTGTGCCAGGGCGGCGAGTTCGGCTTTGTCCTGTTCACGCTGGCCTTGCAGACCACGCTGCTGGACCGGGAGACGGCGCATCTTCTGATCCTGGTGATCTCGCTGACCATGGCGCTGACCCCGCTGATGGTGAAGCTGCTGCCGCTCCTGCTGCCGCGCCGGCCGGACCGCGCCATGCGCGCCCTGGCGCCACGCCCGGTGGAGCCGCAACCCTCGACCGGCGGACACGTCATCATCGCCGGGTACGGGCGCGTGGGTCAGGTGATCGTCCGCATGCTGGAGGCGGTCGGCATCGCCTACCGCGCCCTCGACCTGCACGCCCAACGGGTCGAGCAGGCCCGCCGCCAGGGCCAGGACGTCTACTACGGCGACGCCAGCCGCGCGGAAGTCCTGCGCGCCGCCGGCCTGGACGAGGCGCGCGCGGTCATCATCACGCTCGACCAGCCGGAGGCCGCCGAGCGCGCCACCGCCGCCGTGCGCCGGCTGCGGCCGGACATGCCGGTGTTCGCGCGCGCCCGTGACCCCGGGCATGCCGCGGACCTGACCCACCACGGTGTGACGGGCGCGGTGGCGGAAGCCCTGGAATCCAGCCTCCAGTTGGGCGCCATGTTCCTGCGCGACACCCGCGAGCACCGCGCCGAGGACGTGCAGCACCTCGTCGAGCTGCTGCGCGACGACTGCGCCGCCTCGGGCGCCCAGGTGCCGCCGCCGACCGATCCGGCCGCACGACCGGCGCGCGGCAGCGGCTCGGTGCCATCCTACCCCGCCCAGCAGCACCAGGAGCGGCCGGGCGTACGAGCGGTGTGACGGACGGCGGCGCGACCCGGCCCGGCACGCCGCCTTCGCAGCCATCAGGTCGCAGCCATCAGGTGGCAGCCATCAGGTCAGGGTCTCCAGCCAGGACACCGCGCGCGGCACCGACGCCACCCGGGGCACCACCGGCCGCGGCGGGCGCCGCCGCATGATCACGGGGATCCCCAGCGACCGCGCCGCCGCCAGCTTGGCACCCGCCGGCCCGCCGCTGTTGCGGCACACCACGGCGTCAATGGCGTGATCCCGCAGCAGGGCGGTTTCGCCCTCGACGGTGAACGGGCCCCGGGCCGTAATGACCGTGGCGTCCCGCAACGGCGGCGGCGGATCGTGCGCATCGACCGCACGGATCAACACCGACACCGTGGAGAGCCCGGCGAACGCGTCCAGGTCCCGGCCTCCCAGCGGCAGGAAGACGCTGCGGGCCCCGCTCGCCTCCAGGTGCGCGACCGCCTCGTCCCAGGTCTCGACCGCGGTCCAGCGGTCACCCTGTCCGGGACGCCAGGGCGGCCGCTCCAGCCGCAGCAGCGGCCGACCGGCCAGGGCGCAGGCGGTGGCGGCGTTCCAGCCCATGCGCTCGGCAAAGGGATGGGTGGCGTCGATCACCGCCGCGATCTCGGCATCCCCGAGATAGCGCGCCAGACCCATGAAGCCGCCGAAGCCGCCCACCCGCACCTCGCCCGGCGGATGGCGGGGGGGATCGGTGCGTCCGGCCAGCGACGAGACGGGGGTGAACAGGGCATGGTCGCTGAGGGCGGCCGCCATGGCATGGCCTTCATGGGTTCCGCCCAGAATGAGAATGGTGTGTCGGCGCATCTCCGCCCCTTGATCGTGGCCCGCCGCACCCGGCGGGAGCGGCCCATGATGCCGCCTCGGGGCCGGGGCCGGCAATCATCGCCCACGCCGCAAAGCCGCCACGGTTTGCGCTATGCTGGCGACCGTGTTCCCCTGCCAGGAGGTTCCCTGATGCCGTTCCGGACCCGCGCCCTCGCCGCGCTCGCCCTGACCGCCGGCCTGCTCGGCGCGCTCGGCCTCGCCGGCGGACCCCGGCCCGCCGCCGCCGCCGTCGCCATCGAAGGCACCTTCACCGCCCGCGCCGAATGCCCGGCCTACCAAAGCTTCAACGCCGGCACCAACCCCGGGCTGGTCACCCTGACCCCCGGCACGGTCTATGGGGCCTTCGAGTTGAACCGGCCGCAGGGGGCCTGGGTGCGCCTGCGCATTCCCGGCGCCACCCCGCAAGAGCGCTGGGTGGCGCGCGAGTGCGGCCGCCTGGAGGTCTACGGCATGAGCGAGACCGTGCAGCCGGATGTCGTCGGCCCCGACCCCCAGACCCCCCTGGAGCCCGATATCGGCACCGTCGGCCCCGTCGGCACCGACACCCCGGTCGCCCCCCTGCTGCCGCCGGACACGACGCGTACCCTGGCGCCGCTCGGCGACGGGACGCTGATCTCGCGGTCGCCGCGCACCTTCCCGTGGTTCTTCGACCGCATCGACCAGGGCCCCGAGGACCCGACCCCGCCGCCGCCGGTGCTGGGCGAGATCGACGTTGCGGTGCTGGAGATGTGCGGCGGCTGGGGCGACCCGGTGCCGGAAGAGGCGTTCACCGCGTTCCTGGACGCGCATCCAGCATTGCGCGGTTCTGTTCTGGCAACCCTGCGCGGCGACCAGGTGACGCTGGTCGACGCCTGGTTCGATGAGGACGGCTTTCGCCACATCTTCTGCGGCGAGCCGGACACCCGCGACGACGGGCGTTGGAGGCTGGGCGGCCTGCACTACATGGGCCGCTACGCCCAGGCGCAGCTCAACGGCTGGGCCGGCCGGCTGGAGGGCGGCTGCTCGGTCGTGGAGATCGACCCGCCGATCTATACCGAGGGCGTGGTGTTCCGCGCGCCAGACGGCACCACCGGCGTCAAGTGCATCAACGGCTACGCCCTGGGGTTGACCGCCTCCGACATCCTGCACGAGGTGACCAAGGCCTACCGGCTGGCGCGCGGGACGCTGGGACCGGGCACCAACGCCTGTCGCCACCGCGTGCTGGACGACGGCCACGGCTACGAGGCGGTGTTCGTGATGCGCGACGATGCCATCGTCACGTTCTATCCCGACGCCACCCCGGACGAGTCCATGCCCTACTGCGGGGAGTGAGCGCCGGGCGGCCCGGTCCCACGCGGCAGCGTGGGACCCCAGATCGTGCATAAGGTCCCACGCGGGAGTGTGGGACCAAGAAAACCTGGGCTCTCGCGCCCCCGCTCCCGCGGGGGCGCCCGCGGCGCGGCGACACGCGGTCCCACGCGGCAGCGTGAGA
>NZ_JACIGI010000006.1:0-124358 GCF_014197795.1 Roseospira goensis | reverse complement strand
GACCCCAGATCGTGCATAAGGTCCCACGCGGGAGCGTGGGACCGAGAAAACCTGCTCTCTCGCGCCCCCGCTCCCGCGGGGGCGCCCGCGGCGCGGCGACACGCGGTCCCACGCGGCAGCGTGAGACCCCAGATCGTGCATAAGGTCCCACGCGGGAGCGTGGGACCGAGAAAACCTGCTCTCTCGCGCCCCCGCTCCCGCGGGGGCGCCCGCGGCGCGGAGACACGCGGTCCCACGCGGGAGCGTGGGACCGGGAAAACCTGGGCTCTCGCGCCCCCGCTCCCGCGGGGGCGCCCGCAGCGCGGCGACACGCGGTCCCACGCGGGAGCGTGGGACCGAGAAAGAAAACCTGGGCTCTCGCGCCCCCGCTCCCGCGGGGGCGCGCGCTTTTCGCTGTCCTACAACCGCGCCTTGGCGGCCGCGACCACGGCGTCGGCCGTGATGCCGAAGTGCGCGTACAGCTTCGGCGCCGGCGCCGAGGCGCCGAACCCGGTCATGCCGACGAAGGCGCCGCCCTCGCCGAGCCAGCGGTGCCAACCCATGTCGCAGGCGGCCTCAATGCCCACACGCACGGTGCCCGGCCCCAGCACGCGGTCCCGATAGGCCGCGTCCTGCGCTGCGAACAGCTCCCAGCACGGCATGGAGACCACGGCGGTCGGAATGCCCTCCGCCTGCAAGGCGTCGCGCGCCTGGGCCGCGATCGCCACCTCCGAGCCGGTGGCCAGCAGCGTGACCCGGCGGTCGCCGCCCTCGGCCTCCGCCAGCACATAGGCGCCCTTGGCGCTCGGCATGTCGTCGGACACCGCGGTGCGCAGGGTCGGCAGGCCCTGACGGCTCAGGGCCAACACGCTCGGGCCGCCCTTGGTCTGGAGCGCCAGCGCCCAGCACTCGGCGGTCTCCACCGCGTCGGCGGGGCGGAACACATGCACGTTCGGCATGGCGCGCAGCGAGGCCAGATGCTCGACCGGCTGGTGCGTCGGCCCGTCCTCGCCGAGACCGATGGAATCGTGGGTCATGACGTGGACGACCCGCACCCCCATGAGGGCGGCGAGGCGGATCGCCGGGCGCGAATAGTCCGCGAACACGAGGAAGGTGCCGCCGTAGGGAATGGCCGTGCCATGCAGCGCCAGGCCGTTCATGGCGGCGGCCATGCCGTGTTCGCGCACACCGAAGTAGATGTAGCGCCCGGCGTAGTCCGGTGCGCGCACCGGGTCCATGCCACCCACCTTGGTGTTATTGGAGCCGGTCAGGTCGGCCGAACCGCCGACCAGGGTCGGGATCGCCGGCACCAGCGCCTCCAGCGCCTTCTGGGAGGCGACCCGGCTGGCGATGCTCGGCTTCTCCTCGATCAGCGTGGCGATATGCGCTTTCAGGGCGGCGTCCCAGCCCGCGGGCAGGTCACCCGACAGCGCCTCGGTCAGGGCCTCGCGCACGCCCGCGTCGGCGGCCTCCAGGCGGCCCGTCCAGTCGGCATGGTCCTGGGCTCCGCGCGCGCCGGCGGCGCGCCAGGCGGCCACCGCCTCCTCGGGCAGCTCGAACGGACCGTGGCTCCAGCCCAGCGCGGCCCGCGTCGCGGCGATCTCGTCATCGCCCAGGGGCGCGCCGTGGGTGGCTGCCGTCCCCTGCTTGTTGGGCGCGCCGTAGCCGATGACGGTGCGGCAGGCGATCAGGCTCGGCCGGTCGCTGTCGCGCGCGGCGGCGATGGCGGCGGCGACCGCTTCCGGATCATGGCCATCCACCCGCGTGGTCTCCCAGCCGCTGGCGGCGAAGCGGGCGAGATGGTCGTCGGAGGTGGACAGGTCGGTCGGGCCGTCGATGGAGATGCTGTTGTCGTCCCACAGCACGATCAGCTTGTTCAGCTTCAGGTGGCCGGCCAGCGAGATCGCCTCCTGGCTGATCCCCTCCATCAGGCAGCCGTCCCCGGCCAGGACGTAGGTGTGATGGTCCATCAGGTCGGCGCCGAAGCGGGCGGCGGCCATGCGTTCGCCCAGGGCCATGCCAACGGCGGTGGCGATGCCCTGCCCCAGCGGCCCGGTGGTCACCTCGACGCCGGGCGCGTGGCCGTACTCCGGGTGGCCCGCCGTCTTGCTGCCGAGCTGGCGGAAATTCTTCAGGTCCTCCATGTCCATGCCCGGCATGCCGGTGAGGTAGGCCAGGGCGTAGACCAGCATCGAGCCGTGCCCGGCCGACAGCACGAAGCGGTCGCGGTCCGGCCACTGCGGGTCGGCGGCATCGAACTTGAGGAACCGCGTGAACAGGACCGTGGCCACGTCGGCCATGCCCATCGGCATGCCGGGGTGGCCCGACTTGGCCGCCTGCACGGCGTCGGCGGCCAGGAAACGGATGCAGTTGGCCATGGCGGCGTGGCCGGCGTCGGCCTTCAGCGGGGTCTGGTGGGTCATCGTCGGTCCTCCCTCACGCGGGGCCGCCCCGGGGCCCGGGGCGGTCTGTCTCCTGGTCGTGTTCCTCGACGCGGCAGCGGCCGGGCGCGTGCTCCGGTCTCTGAGGACCGGTTGAACCACGCCCCGTCCGCCGCCGCATTGATCTAAATGGCATGGATGCCCAGCGCCGCCTTGACCATGTGGTAGGCGATCAGAAGCTGGGTCAGCGCCAGCGGATGGCTGACCACCTGCTGATTCTCGGCGTCGGTGAACTCGCCCACGTTGGCGCGCAGATGGCTGGCCTCGGGGATGAGATCCCACAGCAGGTTCTCCAGCGCGGCGGCGCGCTGGTCTGTGATGGCCCCGGAGATGCCCAGCACGTCCACCGGCTTGCCGTCGTGGTCGCGGGCCAGGTCCAGGCTCAACTCGTTCTTGGCGCCGGCGTCCACCAGGGGCGCCAGGTTGGGATGCGGCAGCGTCGGGCGCAGGATGTGGCGCACGTCCAGGTGGCGGCCGCGCTCCTGGCTCTGGCCGTCCGGCCGCTTGAACTGGATGACGATGTCGGCGAACACGCGCTGCGGGTGGATGTAGGCCGGGCTGTCGGCCTTGCGCTTCTCCAGGGACGCCAGGACCTGCTCGCGGGTGTAGCCGCGCCGGGCCGTGTCGCGCTGGATTTTCCAGTCGACTCGCAGGTCCTCGTCCGGCTCCACGTAGATTTTGACATCGTAGCAGTCGCGCATGGCGCGGGTCGTGTAGCCCAGCAGGCCCTCGACGATGATGTAGGGCTTGGGCGCGACGTACTCCGGCGCCACCAGGGTCCCCGCCTCGTGGCTGTAGACGGGCTTCAGGATCGGCTTGCCCTGGTTCAGCAGCGCCAGATGCTGCTCCATGATGTCCATGTAGTTGGATCGGGGATCCAGCGCCGACAGGCCGTTCTTCGCGCGCTCCTGGCGGGCGTAGCGGTGATAGTCGTCGGTGCAGATGGTGGCCACGCGATCCTCGCCCAGGATGCGCGCCACACCGGTCGCCAGCGTGGTCTTGCCGCTGGCCGAATCGCCGACCATGCCCAGGATGATGGGGCGATCGAAGCGCTTCAGAGGCATGACGGAGGGTCCCTCCCAACATCGGTCACGGGTGTCGTCGGTCCGGCGCCGGGGGCCGGACCGCGTGGGGGCGCAGTGCAGCGGCGTCACGCCCCCGGACGGGTGCGCGGGCGCCAATTGGACATGATCTGACGTTCGCCGCTGGCCCCGGAGATCATCAGGGTGTGCAGCCGCTCGTGGGTCTCGCGGCGTTCCACCCCCTCCAACAACAGGCCGGTGGTGATGCCGGTCGCACAGAAGAAAACGTTCCTGGAGCGGATGATATCCTCCAGAGCGTACCAGCGGGTGGAATCCAGCCCGGCCTCCTTGACCGCGATCTGCTCGGTCGGAAGCTGCGGATCCAGGCGCCCCATGAAGTCGCCGCCCAGCGCCCGCACGGCACAGGCGGACATGATCCCCTCCGGCGTACCGCCGGTGCCCATGAGCGCGTCGATGCCCGAATCGGGGATCGCCGCCATCAGCGCCCCGGCCACGTCACCGGCCGGATACAGCGCCACGCGCGCGCCCGCCTCGTGGATGCGCGCCACCAGGCCGCGGTGGCGCGGCTTCTCCAGCACATAGATGGTCAGTTCGCCGATCGGCTTGTTCAGGGCCTGCGCCAGTGCCGTGAGGCGCCGTTCCACCGGCCAGGTCGGGTCAATCTTGCCGCGCGCCGCCGGCGGCACCACCAGCTTCTCCATGTAGAAGGCCGGGCCCGGGTCCATCATGGTGCCGCGCGGCGCGACCGCGATCACGGCCAGGGCGTTGGTGAGGCCGTTCGCCAGGTAGGTGGTGCCCTCCACCGGATCCACGGCGATGTCGAGCTGCACGTCTTCGGTGGACGCGCCGCCAATGCGCTCGCCGGTATAGAGCGCGGGCGCCTCGTCCTTCTCGCCCTCGCCGATCACGACGACACCGTCGATGGCGAGTTGGCCCAGGGCCGCCCGCATGGCATCGACGGCGGCGCCGTCGCCGTCCTCCTTGCGGCCGCGGCCGATCCAGTCATAGGCAGCGCTGGCGGCGCCCTCGGTCACCGTGCGCAAGGCATACAGGAACAGGGGCGCGTTGCCCCCGGTCATGGTCATCATGGCCGTTCCTCTCCCCCGTTTTGTCACGACGGGTTGCGATGGGATGTCTGCGCCGACGCTAATCGGAGGGGCACCCGCTCCGGAACGCCCGCGAGGGGAGGACCACAAACTCTTTGGGGGTAATGCACCCCACCCGTTGGGGTGGGATCAGGCCGCCGACCCCGAGCGGGGCAGCGCATTGACGCCCGCGCCGCCGCCGCGGTCCGGGCTGGCGAGGTAGACGGCCACGGCACCGGCCCGGTTGGAGACGTCGAGCTTGCCGAACACGTTCTTCAGATGGAACTTGACGGTGTGCACCGAGATACCGAAGCGGGCGGCGATGCGGGCGTTGGACTGACCCTCGGCCAGGCAGGCCAGCAGTTCGCGCTCACGGGCGGTCAGGCCGTCCAGGGGCGAGGTCGCGCGCGGACCGGTGCGGGTGATGTCGGTATAGGGAAAGGTCATGTGCCCGCGCGCCACCGTGTCGATGGCGGCCAGCAGGCGCTCCGGGCTCTCGGACTTGCAGCAGAAGCCCGCCCCGCCCAGTTCCATGACCTGGCGTGGAATGTCCGGGTCGGGATCGCCGGTATAGACCAGGATGCGCGGGGCCTCCGGTCGATCGCGCAGCGCCCGCAGCACCGCCGGCCCATCCATGTAGGGCATGACCCAGCCGATGACCCCCACACGGAAGGTGAGCCGATCCACCGCCCGCATGAACAATTCGCCGTCCTCGGCGGTCCCGAGCAGGTTGAAGCGCGGATCGCCCCCCAACAGGGTCTTCATCGCCATGCGGACCAGCGGGCTCTTGTCGGCCACGAACACGTCCAGGAGTGGTCGCTCCCGCGTTTCCATCGTCTCAGTCTCCGACCCCTCCGACCCCCACCCTTTCGGCCGGGTGCACCCATCGCGCCCGAGCGAACACCGAGTGTCATCCTCGCCCCGTTTGAAACTGGAGTGCAAGAGCACAGATGGGGCAGTGTCCCGTTCCACGTTCCCCGAGAAGGAGACCGTCCGCAATGAAGTATCTTCACACCATGGTGCGCGTGTCCGATCTGGAGGCGTCCCTGGCCTTCTATACGGAAAAGTTGGGCCTGCGCGAGGTCCGGCGCAAGGATGTTCCGCAGGGCCGGTTCACGCTGGTATTTCTCGCCGCCGACGAGAGCCCGGAGGCGGAAATCGAACTGACCTACAATTGGGACCCGGAGGAACTGGGCGGTGGCCGCAGTTTCGGCCACCTCGCCTTTCGGGTGGATGACATCTACGACACCTGCCGGCGCCTGATGGACAAGGGCGTGACCATCAACCGGCCGCCGCGCGACGGCCGCATGGCCTTCGTGCGCTCGCCGGACGGAATCTCGATCGAACTGTTGCAGGCCGGCGACCCCCTGCCACCAGCCGAACCCTGGGCGTCGATGGAGAACACGGGTACCTGGTGACCGGCCGCGGCCGCACCGGTCCGCCGGCCCGGCCTGCCCCTCAGTCGGTCAGGATCGGCGCCGGCGCCGGGCGGGCGAGCAGGAAGCCCTGGACATAGTCCACGGCATGGCGCTGAAGCCACGCGAGGTCGGCCTCCGACTCGATGCCCTCCGCGATCACCCGGATGCCCAGATCGTGGGCCATCTGCACCAGGCGCTCGATGATGATGGCCTTGACCCGGTCGGCATGAACGCCGTCCACCATCGCCCGGTCCAGCTTGACGAAGTCGGGGCGCAAGCTGGGCAGGAGGCCGAGACCGGCAAAGCCGCCCCCCAGGTCGTCCAGCGCGACCTGAAAGCCGGCGTCGCGATAGAAGGCCAGCACCCGCGCCAGGTGGTGGGCATCGCCAATGCGCTCGGTCTCGATCACCTCGAAGACCACGCGGTCGCGCGACACCCCGGCCGCCTCGACGGCCGCCAGCGTGGTGCGCAGGCAGTTCGCCGGATCATACACCGCGGCCGGGGTGAAGTTGATGAAGATATGGCCGGCTGCCCGGGCCGCGGCCGCGTTCGCGACCGCCGTCGTGCGCGCCAGGCGATCGAGCGGGAAGATCAGGTCGGCCCGGCCGGCGATGTCGAACATGATCCCGGGCGGAATGTCGGCCCCGCTCTCGTCCACGCCCCGCAGCAGGCACTCGTGGGCGAACACCCGGGTCGGCTCGGCGGCATGAAAGATCGGCTGGAACAGGGTCTTGACCCTCTGCTCCCGCATGAGGGCGAGGAGCCAACCGCTCTGACCACGGGCGACATAGGTCTCCACGCGGTCCACCCGCCCCATGTCGGCCAGGCCCGGCACGGCACCGTCGGCCATGAACAGCACCCGGCTGTCCCGGGCCTCGGCGCGGGTCAGGACCTCATGCAACAGATTGGACAGCAGACCGTGTGTCGCCGCCGGCACCAGGACCACCACCGCATCGGCCTCGGCCCCGTCGCCGAGCTCGAAGCCATGGTCGCGCAGGGCCGACCGCAGCTTGCCGGCCGTGTGCCCCAGCGGGGGCCAGATGAACAGACGCCCGGCGCCGGACGGCGCCTCGGGCACCCGGCCGCAGCGGGGACAATCGCCCTGGTTCATGGACTTGGTCTCCTGTTGACTGCCGGCGCCACACCGCCAGAGGTTCACATGCTGCGCCGCGCGGGTCTGCGAGCGGTGTAACGCCAAACCCTCATACTTCGTAATTCCTGAGGAACGGTAAAGTTGCGACCGAGTCAAGAGCGCGCCCTCACCTCCGCCATGGCCCCGGCCGAACCCAGGCCCTATGCTGGTCCGGGCTGGCCGCCGCGCCACCCAGGCCCTCCGAAAGCCCCCTCCCGTCCGTGAGCAAGGACCGCCCCCGTGCCTGCCTCCTCCGCCGCCGCGGCGCCGCTCGTCGCGGTCACCGACCTGACCCGCGACTACCCGGGGCGCCGCGCCCTCGACCGTGTGAGCTTCTCGCTCGCCGCCGGCACGGTCACCGCCCTGGTCGGCCCGAACGGTGCCGGGAAGACCACGCTCATGCGATGCCTAGCCGCGCTTGATCCGCCGTTCGCGGGACGCGTCCTCGTGGACGGCCTGGATGCGGCCGAGCGCCCCCGCGACGTGCATCAGCGCACCGGATTCCTGCAGGATTTCTTCGGCCTGTACGACACCCTGACCGTGGCGCAGGGCCTGTGGTATGCGGCCGCGGCGCGCGCCGTGCCCGAGTCCGAGATCGCCGCGCGCATGGCCTGGGCGGCGGCGGCGGTGGACCTGTCCGACCGCATGAACCAGCGCGCCGGCACGCTGTCGCGGGGCCTGCGCCAGCGGCTGGCCATCGCCCAGACCATCGTGCACCGGCCCCGGATGGTGCTGCTCGACGAGCCCGCGTCCGGGCTCGATCCGGAAAGCCGCATGCACCTGGCCCGACTGCTGACCGACCTGCGCACCGCGCACGGCATGACGCTGTTGGTCTCGTCGCACATCCTGGCGGAGCTGGAGGACTACTGCACGCATGTGCTGATCCTGCGGGACGGCCGCCTGGTGCGCCACGACGCCCTGGCCGATGCCGCGTCCGCCGCGCCCGAACGCGCGGACCGCCCGCCAGGGCGGGTGACCGTCAGCTTCAGCGACGCGGTGCCGGACGCCGCCCGTCGCCTCGGCGCGCTGCCCGGCGTGGCGTCGGTCGAGGCCGGCCCGGCGCCCGACCGCGCGATCATGACCCTGACCCCCGCGACAGCGGGGCGCGAAGCCGATCAACGCGCCGCGCTGCTTCGCGCCCTGATCGACCAGGGCCTGCCGGTATGCGGCTTCGCGCCGCTCCAGCGCAACCTGACCGACGTCTACCGGGACCATCTGCGCCAGCCCAACGGCGCCGGCACCCCGGCCGACGGACCCGGAGGTGTCGCATGATGCTGCCCTTCCCCCTCGCCAACCCGGAGTTCCGGCGCAATCTCTGGGTCGAGTTCTCCGCCCAACGGCTGGCCACCATGCCGGCGCTGTTGGGCCTGCTGCTCCTGGGCGGGCACGCCGCCATGGGCGTCGAGGGCGTCGCCGGCCTCGCCACCACGGCGTTGTTCGTCCTGCTGGTCCTGTGGGGCACGCGCATGGCCGCCGGCGCGATCGGCGACGAGATCCAGGCCGGCACCTGGGACGCCCAGCGCATGAGTGCCCTCCGCCCGTGGACCATGACCTGGGGCAAGCTGCTGGGCGCGACGGCGTATAGCTGGTACGGGGCCGCGTTCTGCGTCGTGGCGCTGCTGGCCACCGGACGCACCGGGGCCGCCGAGATCCTGAACATGCTGCTGACCGGTCTGACCGCCCAGGGCGCGGCGTTCTTCGCCGGCCTGCTGCTCGTGCGCGGCGCGCCGCGCGGGACCGTGCGGACCAACATCGCGCTGGCCCAGGCGGTCGCCATCGTGCTGGCGATCTGGCTCGCAACCCGCGACTGGTACTGGAGCAGTCAAACGGTGCGGTGGTGGGGCCTGGACCTGGACGGCCGCGCCTTCATGCTGAGCACACAGGTGCTGGCCCTGGCCTGGGTGCTCGCCGGTGTGCACGCGGTGATGCGGGAGGAACTGCGCTACCCCTCCCAGCCCTGGACCTGGCTGGCCTTCCTCGCCTTCGCCGCCGCCTACACGGCGGGTTTCTCCGACGCCCTGTCGGTGGCGCTGTGGTTCGAGGCCATGGTGGCCGTCCCCGTGGTGCCGCTGGTGGTGGCCTTCGCGACCGCCGCCACGCTCACGCTGGTGGCCGCGCTGGCGGGACCGCAGAGCAGCGTCGCGCTGCGGCGCTGGCTGGCGGCACCGACGCGGGCACGCGGCCGCCCTGTCGCGCTGCTGCTGGAGGCGCCGGCCTGGAGTCTGGGCCTGGCCGTGACCGTGGCCCTGAGCGTGGCCCTCACGGCGGTGTGGCTGCGCGTGCCCTCGCCGGACTGGCTGCCGGTGCTGGTGTGGAGCGCGGTCCTCTTCCTGATCCGCGACCTTGGCATCGTGCTGGCGTTGACCCTGGACGGCGACATGCGGCGCGGCCCGGCGGGGGCGCTCATCGTGCTGCTCACACTCTACCTGCTGGTCCCGATCGCCCTGGCCGACGTCCTGCCCGGCATCGGTGCGGCGGTGCGCCCGACCTGGGGCGCCACCGTGTCCGGCACCCTGGTGCCGGCGCTGGGTCAGGCGCTGGTCGCCTGGGCGGTCGTGGGCTGGCGCTGGCGGTCGGTCCACGCCGGAGCCGCGAGGACGACGCCGGGATAGGGCCCGCGCGCCACCCCGCTGAGCCGTCCGCCGGGCGTGGCGTTGACCAGGCGGCGCCCGTGCGCCGCGTACACCCCGGCGGCGTGGCGCAGCGCGACCAACATGCGGTCGGTCTTCGGCAGATGCCAGCGGCGGCCGGGTCCGAAGTAGGCCGGATCGAAGTGGTTCGGATCCGCCGCCCGCGAGGCGATCACCCGACCCGCCACATGGGCCGACGGCGGCAGCCGATAGTCCAGGTCCATGCCGACCATCACGACCGGATCGCAGCCCATCAGGAACGCCAGTTGCAACGCCAGGTAGGCCACCGTCTGACCCGCGCACAGCGGCCCGTCGGCCGCGGTCGCGAAGCCCGGACGCGGCGGCGGGCGGTCGGGGTCGTAATAGGACCAGTCCACCGGCACATGCAGCCGCCCCGGCGCGGGCGGGATCAGATCGGCATGATCGCGTGGCAGGACGAGCGTCGTTCCGGGGTCCAGTGCCGCCAGTGCCGCCGCCTCCTCCGTCGCCACCAGCCGGTCCTCGACCACGTGCCAGTCGACGCGCAGGCGGCCGCGCCGCGCCAGGCGCCAGGCCCCGTTGAAGGCGAAGGTCACCGCCGCCTCCCACGGCGCCAGATCGGCACGCGCCAGATCCGTGTACGCCAACGACGGCCCGTTGCCGACCACCAGGGCGGGGCGGCCGGGGTGCAAGCCGACGAGATCGTCCAGGTCCGGCCCCCATGCGCCCGAACCCGGGTCCGGCGCGCCCCCCAGCACGACACCCGGATGCCGCGGCAGCGCCGCCCCGGTGACCGGCACCGCGGTCCCCGCCGGCACCATCACGCCCCCGACGTCCGCCGTCGGCCCGTCGATCGCCGGCAGACTCGACGGACACCAGGGCAGCGTTGCCCCGAACAGTCCGGGCCGCCCCATCGTCTCGACCAGGGGCGCGCCGCAGGACACGGCCACCGGCGCGGTCGGCCAGGGATCGACGGCCGCCAGTCGGGCCATCAGGTCGTCGGGCGGCACCACCCCTGGCCACACCACGAACGTCGGGTCCGTCATGGGCGGTCGGTCATCGGTCACCGTCGTGGTCAGGCGCACGCGGGCGGCCCACGGCGCCAGGGCATCGCGCAGACGCCGGTCCGGCCCGCCGATGCGGTGCACCGTCACCGCCGGTCCGCCCAGCGGGGCCGCGTCCAGCAGGCAGGCCAGCGTCCGCAGGGCGGCGGCGGTCTGCCCGTCCCGCACCGGCACCCGCAGGCCAACCCCGATGCGGGCGCGGGCCGACACCGATCCCTGCGCCGGGCCCTAGACGCGCATCACGCCGGCGGGGCGGGCGGGAACAAGTCCCTGGGTCAGCAGAGACACCATGCCGGCATTGTCCACCGGCCGGCTGAACAGATAGCCCTGGCCGAGCTGACAGCCGTTGGCGCGCAGGAACTCCACCTGGGCCTCGGTCTCGACGCCTTCCGCGACCAGCTGGAGGCCGAGCGAACTGGCCATGCGGATGATCGCCTGTGTGATCGCCATGTCGTCCTCGCTGCTCGGGATATCGGTGACGAACGAGCGGTCGATCTTGAGCGCGTCGATGGGAAAGCGCTTGAGGTAGGACAGCGAGGAATAGCCGGTGCCGAAGTCGTCGATCGACAGCGTGATGCCCACGTTCTTCAGCGACCACAACGCCTCGATCGCCTCGTCCGCGTTCTCGACCAGCATGCTCTCGGTCAGTTCCAGGTCCAGCAGATCGGGCTGCACGCCGGTCTCCTCCAGGATCCCCTTGATGGTCTCGGCGAGGCGCTGATCGCGGAACTGGCGCGCCGAAAGGTTGACCCCCACCCGCACCGGCGGCAGCCCCTGGTCCATCCACGCCCGCACCTGCATGCAGACCGCCCGAAACACCCATTCCCCGATCGGGACCACGAGGCCGGTCTCCTCGGCAACGGGCACGAACTCGACCGGGGAAACATGCCCCAGGTCCGCCGCGTGCCAGCGCAGCAGCGCCTCCGCGCCGACCACCGCACGGGTGCGCAGATCCACCTTGACCTGATAGACCATCGACAGTTCGTTGCGCTCCAGGGCGCGGCGCAGGCCGGTCTCGATCTGAAGGCGGCGGACCATGTCGTTGGACAGGCGGTCCGAATAGAACTGGTAGTTGTTGCGGCCCTTCTTCTTGGCGAAATTCACGGCCGTATCGACGTTGCGCAGGAGGTTCGAAATGCCGCCCCGGGTCTGCGGATAGATCACCACGCCGATCGAGCCCGACGTGTAGATCTCCCGCCCGTCGACCTCGAAGGGACGCGACAGGTCCTCCAGCATGCGGTGGGCGATCTCCGCGACCTCCTCCTCGCCGTCGACGTTCTCCAGGATCACGGTGAACTCGTCGCCGCTCTGGTGCGAAACCGTGTCGCCGGGGCGGACATGCCCCTGCAACCGCCGTCCGGCCATCTGCAGCACGCGGTCCCCGGCCGGATGGCCCAGGGTGTCGTTGATGTTCTTGAAATGGTCGAGATCGACGAACAGGATGCCCAGCGTTCCGCCGGCCTCGTCGGCCCGCGCGATTGCCGCCTCCAGCCGGTCGCGGAACAACGCCCGGTTGGGCAGGCCGGTCAAGGGATTGCGGGTGGCCAGGAAGAGCAGCCGCTGCTCGGCGATCTTGCGTTCCGTGATGTCGCGCATCATGCCGATGAAGAGTTGGCGGCCGCCCACCTTAAGATCGGACAGAGACAGATCAACCGGGAAGGTCGTGCCGTCCCGCCGCCGGGCCTCGACCTCGCGCCCCATCCCCATGACCCGGCTGCGGCCCGTGCGCACATAGGTGCGGACGTGGTCCTGATGGCTCGCCCCGATGTCATCGGGCATCAGGATCGACACCGGCTGGCCCAGCACCTCGGCGGCCTCGTACTCGAACATCTTTTCGGCGGCCGCGTTGAAGGTCTCAATGATGCCTTCGGTGTCGATGATGACCAGCGCCTCGACCATGGTGTCCATGATCTTGGAGAGCCGTTCCTCGCGCTGGATGATCTCCTCGGTGGCCCGTTGCCGGTCGCTGACGTCGCGCGCCACCAGCATGAAGCTCTTGCCCGGACCGTGCGGGTCATAGGGCACCGCGGCCAGTTCCACGTCGATGACACGGCCCCGCATGTCCAGCAGCCGCGCCGGCAGCCGGCGCCGCTCGACCACCAGCAGCGCGTCCACATCCTCAACGATGCCGCGGCTGTCCGCGTGGACGTACTGGCGGATGTCGCGTCCGACCATGGAGTCCGCCGGCCAGACCCCGAGCATCGCCGCGCCGGCATCGTTCATGAGCTCAATGCGATGGTCGCGGACGACACAGATCAGGTCGGGGGCCAGGTCGATCAGATGCCGGTAGGTCTTGTCGGCGCTGGCGATCTCCTCCAGCCGGCGCAGATCGAGCAGATCGTTGATGATCTCCAGCATGCCGTGGCCGGAGCGCACAATATCGTCGACATAAGAGCGATACTGCGGGTTCTCCAGCGCCCCGAACACCTGGGCCTGGATCACCTCGGCGAACCCGATGATGCTGTTGAGCGGTGTGCGCAGCTCGTGACTGATGGCGTGGAGCACCCGCGTCTTGGCGGAATCGGCGGCCTCCGCCTGTTCCAGGGCGGCGGCCACGCGCTGCTGCTGGCGCCGCCGCTCGGTGACGTCCGTCAGCGTCAGGGCCACCCCATCGCGCAGCGGCGTGGCGCTGATGCGCACCCACGGCGCCTGACCGTCCGGGCGGCGGATCTGGCGTTCCTCGGTCATGGTGTCCTTGTCGGACACCACGCGCGCCAGCAGCGCCACCAGATCCGGCCAGTCCATCGCGTCGGCCAGGACATCGGGCCCCAGGTTGGCAATCTCGACGCCCTTGCGGCCGATCAACGTCGTGAACGCGGGATTGACCAGAAGGCAGCGGAAATCAACCACAGCGTCGTGGTCGTCGCGCACCGCCTGAAGCGCCGCCAACCCGTCGGAGACGGCGTTCACCAGCCCCTCCAGGAACCCGCCGCCGCCCGCTAAGGCATTGATGGTGTCCTTCCGCGCGACCCCGTAGTTCACCGCCCGCCGCAGGCTCTCGGCCGAGAGGCCGTCCTTGCACAGGTAGTCCTGGGCCCCGTGCCGGACCGCCGCCATGGCGATCTCGTCGTCATCGTTGCCGGTCAGCACCACCACCGGCACGTCAGGGTTGACCGCGACGATCTCGTCGAGGGTCGACAGCCCGGCGGAATCCGGAAGCTGCAGGTCGAGCACGACGGCCTCGACCTGCACGCGCGCCAGAGTATCGCGCGCCTCGGCCAGGGTGGTGGCCGAGACCACATCGAATCTGGCCCGCCCGCCTTCGTCGAGCAGCGCCGCGACGAGACTGGCGTAGGTCGTGTTGTCTTCGACCAGGAGGATGCGCAAGACCCCCGTCTCCACCGTCTGAGTCCGGTCCGGCGACGACGGACAGACGCGCCCGCTCCGGGTCACGGCGCGGCCGCGTCACCGCCTTCGGCCAAAGAGTGCCCGTGCCCGCGCGCCGTGTCCAGTGAGATGACAGAACGGCGTCCGCACAATCATATGTCGTTTCACGGGCGTATCGCCTCTCTTCAGCACGTCACCGCAGCCGGAGATCTCCGTCGCGCGCGTCCCTCCATCCTATGCTGGAGTCGGCTGGTCGCCAGGGTGCCGCACAGACCGGACCATCGCGGACCGGCGAGACGGCGGCCGCTGGATGGGTTGGACCCTGGGGGCAGGCCAACCCACGGCCCGGGGCCGCGAGCGAACGACCCGATGATGCGGGATCGAAGTCAGTCCGCGTGCTCAATCCTCCTCCACGGCCGCCAGTTCATCGTCCAGCCGCAAGGCGTCCGCCCGATGGAACGGCCGCCCGGCCACCCAATGCACCGGCGGCGCGGTCGGTCGGTCGCCGCCGCGCGTGCCGCGTGTCCACAACGGCGCCACCGGGCCGGGCCGCTCCACAGCCCACGTCTCCACGTCGGGCCCCGGCGCGGACCGCGCCGGGGCCGGCGCAACCGGCGCCACAACCGGTTGGGGCTCTGGTTCGGCTTGGCGCTCGGGTTCCGGTTCGGGCTCGGGTTCGGGTTCCGGTTCGGGTTCGGGTTCGGGCTCGGGTTTCGGTTCGGGCTCGGGTTCCGGCTCGGTGTCCTGTTCGGGACCGACCTCCGGGTCGGCTTGGCGCATCAACACGGGCTCGACCAGGGGCTGCTCCGCCTCGGCGTCCCCCGTGACGGGTGCTTCGGGCGCCCCAGGCCCGACCGGTTCGGGGTCGCGGTAAGGGGCGGACCCAAAGTCGGGGTCGTCCGGCGGGTCCGCCACCGACGAGTCATCCGGCGGCCCGGCCGGCGCCGGCGCCGGATCCGCGGTGGGCGGGGCGGGTCGCGCCATCTCTGGCGCCGTGGACCTCAAGGCGGCCTCGGACCGCCACGGTCGTTCCGACTGCGGCCGAAGGCCCCGCAGGGGGACGACGGTCGCCGCGAGAGGCCGGGTTTGGTCGCGATCCGGCTCGGGCTCAGGTTCGGGTTCGGGCTCGGGCTCAGGTTCGGGTTCGGGCTCGGCCTCCATCTCCGTCTCCGCCGCCGCCCCTGCGTCGGCGTCCGTGCTTTCGTCCGCAACGGGCGTGGGGGCTTCTCCGGCGGTGTCCTCGGGGCGATCCTCGGGCGCCTCCCCGGACGCCTCCCCGGACGCCTCCCCGGACGCCTCATCGGGCGCCTCCCCGGACGCTTCCGCGGGCGCGCCGGCCAGGCGCGCCCACCCCGCCACCACCTCGGGCAGACCACGCCCCGTGCCCTGCATGTCGCGCAGCAGCGCCAGCACCTCGGCCGCCGGGGTCACACGCCCGGGCCGGGGCGCGTCGAAGCGGGCGTCGCCGACCGCCACCACCATGCCCTGGACCGGCGCCCCCCCGGCCGCCGCCTTCACGCCGTCCATGACCTGCGCGAGAAGCTCCAGCGGGGTGGGTACGCTGGTCGTGGTTCGCCCCTTGCGGATGCGCCAGGCCCCGGCGCGCGGCGCCTCGATCACCGTCCCCTCCAGGCGCACCGGCAACAGCACCATGACGGCATGCTGCAACCGCACCGCCGCCGCCACCGACAACGGATTGGCGGTGTCCACCATGCCCAGGAGACGCTGATCCAGCGACACCACACGATTGCCGCCACCGGTGAGAGCAAAGCCCTCCTCCCGCACGGCGGCGAGCAACTCGGGCCAGGTCATCCCGCCGGTCCCGCCAGCGGGGGCGTCGTCGCCCTTGCCGCCCATCAGGCGGCCGAACAGGCCGCCGCCGGAGCCTGGTTTCGCCATCGGTCGTCCTCCGCCCTGGTGCCCGGCCCGGCCCCGCGCCGCTCTTGGCCGCGCGGCACGCCGGTTCCGCAGTCTGAGCCGGCGGCCCCCGGCCCGTCCAGTCCCCCGCATCATGAGAGCGGCCCCCTCACGCCGACCGCGCGGCGCCGTCCCCGAACAGCGCGGCGAGATCCACATGGGCCGAGACATGGTCCGCCAGCGCCTCCAGCGCGCCCTCGATACGCACCGCGAAGGCCGGTCCGGCATCGCGGCCCGGTCGCAGCCCGGCGAGCAGCGCCGCGCGCGTGGCGTCCCGGTGCAGCAGCGCATGCAGGTAGCAGCCCAGCACGCGCCCGTCGGGCCGGGCCGCCCCGTGCGCCGCCAGCCCCGCGATCCCCGCCAGGGCGCCCGGCCACGGCCGGCCGGCATCGGGGCCGGTCGTGACCCCCATGTGCATCTCGTATCCGAGCGGCCCCTCGCGCAGGGTCTTGGTGCGGCCGATCACCGTGTCCACGTCCAGCAGCCCCAGCCCCGGCGCCGTTCCGGCCGGCCCCTCGATGCCCTCGGGATCGGACACCGTGCGGCCCAGCATCTGGTAGCCGGCGCAGATCCCCAGCACCGCCCCGCCGCGCCGGACATGAGCGTACAGGTCGACGTCCCAGCCCTCGGCGCGCAGGACCGCAAGGTCGGCGATCGTGGCCTTGGAGCCGGGCAGGATCACCAGATCCACGTCGCCCGGCAGGGCCTTGCCCGGCGCCACGAACGACAGCGCCACATCCGGCTCGGCGGCGAGGAGGGGGTCCATGTCGTCGAAGTTGGCGATCCGGGACAGCCGGGGTACGGCCACCGTCAGGGGGGCCGTCTGGCGCGCCGCGGGCGGCGCCTCCAGCGCCACCGCATCCTCGGCCGGCAGATCCCGGGCGCGCTCGAACCACGGCACCACCCCAAGGCACGGCAGCCCGCCGGCACGCGCCGCGATGATGTCGATCGCCGGCGTGAACAGCGTCGGGTCGCCGCGAAACTTGTTGATGACGTAGCCGCGCACCAGCGCCCGCTCCGCGTCTGGCAACAGCGCCCAGGTGCCGACCAGGGACGCGATCACCCCGCCGCGGTCGATGTCGCCGACCAGCACGACCGGCGTGTCGGTGGCCCGCGCGAAGCCCATGTTGGCAATGTCACCGGCGCGCAGGTTGACCTCGCTGGCGCTGCCCGCCCCTTCCACCACCACCACGTCGGCCTCGGCGCGCAGCCGGTTGAAGCTGTCCAGAACCGCCGGCATCAGGTCCGGTTTCAGCCCGCTGTAGGCGCGTGCGTCGGCGTTGCCCCACACCCGGCCCTGAACCACGACCTGGCTGCCCACGTCGCTCTGCGGCTTGAGCAGCACCGGGTTCATGTGTACCGACGGGGCCACCCCGCAGGCCCGCGCCTGGAGGGCCTGGGCGCGGCCGATCTCGCCGCCCTCGCGCGTGACGGCGGCGTTGTTGGACATGTTCTGCGGCTTGAAGGGGCGCACCGTCAGGCCGCGCCGCACCAGCGCCCGGCACAGCCCCGCCACCAGCAGCGACTTGCCGACGTCCGACCCGGTGCCCTGGAGCATGAGGGCGCGGCCGGGCCGGCGCCGGCCGGGCGCCCCGTCAGCCACCGCCCGGGACCGGGGCCTGAAGCGACTCGATCAGAGGCCGCGACGCCGGATTGCGGACCGGGCGGTCGAACACGATGGTCTCCGGCGTAATGCCCGGCGTGTCGTAGTAGGCCGCGTTCCAGGCCGGCTTGGGCTCGATCACCGCCCCTTCCAGCGCCCCGCCGCCGAACAGGCCCCGGCTGTGCGAGAAGGCGATGATGTCCTGATTGACGTCGGTCGTGGAGCCGGTGGACAGGCCGCCGCCGACGATCCCGAAAGTCAGGCTGGCGCCGGCCTCCAGCTTGAACCGGTCGCGCAGAACCGCGCGCAGGCCGGCATCCGTCATGACGAGCAGGATCATGCGCGCATCCTGGGCCCCGGCCTGGAGACCCAGGCTGCCGGCGGTCAGGGTCAGGAACGCCGGGTCGGAAAAGCCGCCATCGGCGTCCCGCACCAGCAGAAGGCCGGAGCCGTAGGCCGCGCCGACCACGAAGCCGGCGCGGAAGAAGCTGGGCACCACCAGCACCGCCCGCGCGCGGCCCAGGAAGTCGTTCAGTTCCGCCTTGAACCCGCTGTCGGCGCGCAGCTCGCGCACCGTCTCGGTGGCCTCCGCGACCGCGGCGCGGGCCTCGCCCAGCGCCAGCGCCTGGGCCGGATCGGTGCTGCCGGTGGTCGTCGTGGCGGGCGCACCGCTCGCCTGGCCATCCGGGGCGGCCGTGGTCGGCGCGATCCCGGTCGGCGCGTTCCCGGTCGGCGCGGGCGGTTGCGCCGGCGCCGCCAGATGCTGGCTGTCGGCCGGCGCCGGGGCGGTCCCGACGCCCCCCGGCGGCGGTCCGATCTCGCGCGGCGGCGCCAGCGACGGGTTGCCGGCCGCCCCCGCCGGCATCGAGGGCGCGGGCTGCTCCAGTTCGCCCAGGCGCGGGTCCAGCGTACCGCCCTCGGGCGGAAGCAGCGGGACCGGCGCGCCCGGGTCGGCCTGCTGCGCCGCCGCCGGTCCCGGCAACGCCGCCCAGACCAGGCCGGCCAGCACGGCCACGCGAACACGGGAGCCGATGGGGGAACCGATGGACAGCACCGGCCACTCTCCTTTCATGCCGTCATTTTTCACGCCGTCATTGCGCGCATCCCGGGACACACCCCCGGGGTCAGAATTCCACGCCCTTCTGGCCCTTCACGCCGCTGCGGAAGGGATGCTTCACCAGCTTCATCTCGGTCACCAGGTCGGCCGCCTCGATCATCGCGTCGCCGGCATTGCGGCCGGTGACCACCACATGCTGCAACGGCGGGCGTGCCACGATGGCCTCAAGGACCGTGTCCGGCGACAGGTAGCCATACCGCAGAACGACGTTCAGTTCATCGAGCACGACCATGGCGAATTTTGGGTCGGCCAGCATGTCCGCCGCCAGTCCCCAGGCCCGCTCCGCCGCCGCCACATCCCTGGCGCGGTCCTGGGTCTCCCAGGTGAAGCCCTCACCCATGGCCCGGATGGTCACCAGGTCGGGGTAGCGCTCCAGCACCGTGCGCTCGGCCGTGTCCATGGCGCCCTTGATGAACTGCACCACGCCGACCGGCATGCCGTGTCCCAGGCAGCGCAACACCATACCAAAGGCCGCCGAACTCTTGCCTTTGCCGGGACCGGTATGGACGATCAACAGGCCCTTCTCGCCGCTCTTGTCGGCCATCATGCGATCGCGCGCGGCCTTCTTCTTGCGCATCTTCGCCGCGTGCCGGGCGTCCGCATCGTCGTCATCCACACCAGCGGCGGTGTCTCGGGGGTCTTCGGTCATCACGGTTCGCGGACACTCCGATCTCGGGGCCTCAGGGGCGGTCGGGCTGGCTGAGGGCAGCCGGGTCGACGGCCTGGGCGGCGACGAAGCGGCCGCCGCTGGTGCGGCCCACCCACAGGGGCAGGCTCGCCTGATGGGTGCCGGGCGCGAACCGCATCGGGCCAACCGGCGTGGACAATTCCAGGCCATCGAGCGTGTCGGCCAGCGTGCCGGGGGCCACCGACCAGGCGGTGTCGATCGCCGTCGCCGCCGCGGTCACCGCCGTGTAGCCGTACAGCGCCCCGAGGGTCGGTGTCGAGCCCACCGGGGCCTCGGCCCGATAGGCCTCCGCGAACGCGCGGTGCGGCTGGCCACCGACCTCGCAGCAGGGATAGCCGGTGACCACCCAGTCGTCGGGCAGGTCGGCGCCCAGGGCGGCCAGGATCTCCGGCGTCCCCACCTGGGGCGCCATCACCGGCCGGCCGTCCAGCAGACCCGCCGCCGCGGCCGCCCGCACGAACGCCAGCAGGTCGCCATCGCGCAACCCCACCAGAAGCGCCTCGGGCTGGCGCGCGGTGAGGGCGTCGAGCGCGCCGTCCACCTCCGCAGACAGCGGCGCCACATAGTGCTCCATCGCCAGTTCGACCTCCGGGCGGACGGCCCGCAGCTCGTTCCAGAACGCGTGGGCCAGGGCGCGACCGAAGTAGTCGTCCAGCGCCACCACGCCCCAGCGGACGGCGCCCTGCTGGGCCGCCTCGGCGGCGAGCGCCCGGCCCAGGGCCTCCGCCGACGGACCGATCTGGTAGAGGTTCGGCAAGTCCCGGACCAGGGCCGCCGGCAGCCGGGCGTCGACCGCCAGAAACGGCGTGTCGCCGGCGGCCCGCGCGGCGGCCAGGGTCGTATCCGCCACCAGCCCGCCGATGAACAGGGCCGCGCCCTGATCCTTGAGGTCCGCGACCGCGCGCGCCGCCGCGTCCGGATCGCCGCCGGGATCAATGGCGACAATCTCGACCGGCTTGCTGCCCATCACACCACCGGCCATGGCGATGAAGCCCGCCGCCAGGTCGCGCCCCGTTTGATAGGTCCGCGCCGGATCGCCGATCCGGGTCACCGTGGTCACGTCGCCGATCAGCACACGGTCGCCCGCGGTCTGGGCGCCCGCTGCCCCGCCGGCGGCCAGCACGGTCGCCATCACCGCGGCGGAAAGCAGGGCACGCGCCGGCCGGAAACTCGGCATGGATCGAGGGTCCTTCATCGTCGAGGGGCGGGGCATCCTAGCCGGAACCGACCGGCACCCCAAGAGCGCGGCTGGCGCCCGTCGGCACCGCCTCATAAGGTGGGCGTGATCCAAGCATCGGAAAGGGGCGAGTCCATGACCCTCACGCACTTCGACGATCAGGGGAACGCCGTGATGGTGGACGTCTCGGACAAGGCCGAAAGCGTGCGCACCGCCGTCGCGCAGGGGCGCGTCCGCGCCGCGCCCGAGACGATCGCCCTGATCCGCGACCACGGCCTGCGCAAGGGCGACGTCCTGGCCGTGGCGCAGTTGGCGGGGATCATGGCGGCCAAGCGCACCCCGGACCTCGTGCCGCTGTGCCATCCCCTGCCCCTCAGCTCGGTCACCGTCGATCTGGACCTGAACGCGGCCGAAAGCACCGTGGACATCACCGCCACCTGCCGCCTGACCGGACGCACCGGAGTCGAGATGGAAGCGCTGACCGCGGTGTCGGTGGCCGCGCTGACCGTCTACGACATGTGCAAATCCGTTGACCGAGGCATGCAGATTTTCGATATCAAGCTACGGCACAAGTCCGGGGGGCGGTCCGGGACATGGACGTCTGAAAACACGAAGTCGTAATGGCATCTTTTTCTGAACACTAGAGCTACCAGTCTATTAATGCGCGCAGCACCGCACGAAAAGAGAGCACCGCCCTTCAATCGAACCAAACTCAGGAACGTCGTCCGGATTCGTTCGTTGGAACCGCTGCGGCTCTTTCGGAAGAACGGCCCCTGACGATGGGCCGGCAGACACTGCCCCCATTTGCGCGCTATGGTGAAATCATGGCCGCAATGGCCGAGGCGGGCCAACCCCGACCCCGGTTGAACCAAGGCGGCAGAAGAAAACGCGACCGTCTCGACAGGATCAGGGCCGACGCCCGGCACCTGATGCCGAGACCGCAACACGGGGAGATGACGCATACACGGAACGGGCGCCAGCGCGAGGACGTGAGGGAACCGGAGCGGGATCAGGGGGCCGGGTGATGCAAAGGCGGCACAAGGGCCAGACCCGGGAGCAGCGGAGACTCCCCGATGACACCACGGACGCCGGATTCTGGCAGTCCTTTACCCTGCTCTCGGCCGCCCTGGACGCCACCAGCGATGTTATTGCCATCAAGGACGACGCGCTGGTCGTGCGCTTCGCCAATGCCGCGTTCTGTCGCGCGGTCAGCCGCCCACTCGAAGACGTCTTGGGCCGCACCGACGCCGACCTGTTCCCGGCCGAAACCGCCGACGCGCTCCAGGGCGACGACCGCACGGTGCTCGCCACCGGCCGTAGCATCACGCGCGACCAACTCATCCCCAGCCGACGCGGGCTGCTGTGGGTCAACGCCCGCACCGACCCCGTGATCCGCGCCGGGCGGCGCATCGGCGTCATGACGGTCATCCGCGATATCTCGGACCGGATCGAGACCGAACGCGACCTGCGGCGCAGCACGGGCCTGCTCGACCGATTCTTCAGCCAGAGCGTGTTCGCCGTCGCCTACCTCGACCGCCGCTTCAACTTCCTCCGCGTCAACGAAGCCTATGCCCGCGCCGGCCGCCGCCAGCCCGGGGACTTCATCGGCCGCAATCATTTCGACCTGTACCCCGATCCCGAAAACGAAGCCATCTTCCGCACCGTATTGCGCACGGGCGAGCCGTTCGCCGCGTCCGCACGCCCGTTCCCGCATCCGGACCAGCCCGAACGCGGGACCACCTACTGGGATGTCAGCGTCCAGCCGGTGCGAGACGCCGCCGGCGTCATCGACGGCCTGATTCTCAGCCTGGTCGACGTCACCGAGCGGCAGCGCGCCCAGCAGGCATTGCGGGACAGCGAGGCCCGCTATCGTAACTTGGCGGAGGACCAGGCCGCGCCCATCATCAAGGTCGATGCCGAAAACCGCCTGCGCTACGCCAACCCGGCGTTCTGCGCGCTCTTTGGGCGGCGTCGAGAAACCCTGATCGGAGAGCCGTTCGACCATCTGGTGCACGAGGACGATCGGGCCGCCGCGCGGGCCGGCCTGGCCCGCCTCGCCGAGCCGCCGCACAACGCCACCATCGAACTGCGCGCGGCCACGGCCGAGGGCTGGCGCTGGCTCGCCTGGCAGGCCACCGGCGTTCTCGACATGGACGGGCGCCTCGTCGAGGTCATCGGCGTCGGCCGGGACGTGACCCAGAGGCGCGAGACCGAAGCGGCGCTGAGCGAGAGCGAGCGCCGCTACCGACTGCTGGCGGAGAACGCCACCGACCTGATCTCCACGCACGACCTTCAGGGCCGGCGCACGTTCGTCTCGCCGGCATGCCGCACCCTGCTGGGCTACGATCCCGACGATCTGCTCGGCGAAGGTCCCACCGATCTCTGTCACCCCGACGACATCCCCCGGCTCCTGGATGTGCAGGCACGGATCGCGAGCGACGACGTCGTCGGCCACCTGCGCTACCGTCTCCGGCACAAGGACGGCCATGAAATCTGGGTCGAGTCCACCAGCCGCGCCATCCGCGATCCCGTCACCGACGCTGTCACCGGCCTGATCGCCGTCACGCGGGACGTCACCGAACAGGTGCGCGAGGAGGAATCGCTGCGCCGCAGCCGCCTGCTCTACAAGGGCCTGTTCGACGGGTCGAGCGCCCCCATGCTGCTGGTCGATCCGGAGGACGGGCGCATCGTGCAGGCCAATGCGGCGGCGGCCGCGTTCTATGGCTATCCGGTCGCCACCCTGCGCCGCATGGCGGTCCAGGACATCAACATCGCGCCGCCGGAGGAGGTCGCGGCGCTGCGCGCCCGTGCCAACAGCGCGACGCAGAGCCGGTTCGAGGTCCGCCACCGCCTGGCCTCTGGTGAGGTGCGCGACATCCTGGCGCATTCCACCCCGCTCAGCCTCGACGGCCGGCGTGTGCTGTTCACGATCATCCACGACGTCACCGGCCGGGTGCGGGCCGAGCAGGCGCTCATGGAACGCGAGGCGACCCTGCGCGCCCTGTTCGAGTCCACCGAGGACCTGATCTGTGTCCGCGACCCCAAGGGCGGCCTGTTGACCTTCAACACCGCCTTCCGGGTATTCGCCGATCGCTACTTCCGGGTCACGGCGGCCCCCGGCCTGCGCACCATGGACCTGTTGCCGCCGCCGGAACGGGACCACTGGGAGACGGTGCTGTCGCACGTGCTGGACGGCGCCGTCTACCGCGAGCAGTTCCCGGTGACCTTCAACGGACGCCCGCATTGGTACGACATGGCGTTGACGCCGGTGGTGCAGGACGGCCGCACCCTCGGCACGGCGGAAATCTCGCGCGACATCACCGAACTCAAGACCGCGGAGACCGCCTGGGCGCGCAGCGAGCGGGAGAAGGCGCTCATCCTGGGCAGCATCTCCGACATGGTGACCTTCTACAACGAACCGGACATGGCCATCACGTGGACCAACGCGGCCTCCGCCGCCTCGCTCGGCGTCGACATGGAGGACCTGATCGGCAAGACGTGCCACGCCCTGTGGGCTGGTCGCGACGCGCCCTGCGACGGCTGTCCCGTGCTCGACTGCTTCCGCACGCGGGCGCCCGCCGACGGGCAGATGACCACCCCGGACGGGCGCATCTGGTCGATCCGCGCCTTTCCCGCCTTCGACGACACCGGCGCCATGAAGGGAGTCGTGGAGATCGCCCGCGACGTCTCCGCGCTGGTGCTGTCGGAACGCAAGTTCGAGACCGCGTTCATGAACAATGCCACGCTCATGGCCATCACCGCGCCGGACAGTGGTCGCATCCGCGACGCCAACACCGCCTTCCTGCGCACGCTCGGCCTGGAGCGCGACGCCGTGATCGGTCGCAGCCTGGTCGAGCTCGGCCTGTTCCCGACCGAAGCGATCCGCGAGCACGTGCTGCGCCACCTGCTCGACCCCGACACCGCCGGACCCGACGAGGTGCGCTTCACGGCCGGGGACGGCACGCGGGTGATCGGCGAGATGACGGCCGAGCGGATCGAAACCGGCAGCGGGAGCCCCACCATGCTGCTGCTGATGATCTCCGACGTGACCCACCAGCGTGACCTGATGGAGCAACTGGAACACAAGGCCACCCATGACGTCCTGACCGGCGCGTTCAACCGCCAGCAGGCGGACCGCATCCTGGACCAGGAGGCCCGCCGCGCCGACCGCATGGGCACCGACGTCTCCCTCATCATGGCCGACGTCGACCACTTCAAGGCCATCAACGACAGCCACGGCCACCCGGTCGGCGACACCGTGCTGCGCGAGGTGGTCACCCGGCTGAGCGACCGGATCCGCGAGACCGACCTGCTGGCGCGCTGGGGCGGCGAGGAGTTCCTGGTCATCCTGCCCGGGACGGACCGGGACGGTGCCGGCCGACTGGCGGAGACCCTGCGCCGGGCCATGGCCGACGGACCGGTCCCCAGGGTGGGGCGCGTGACCATCAGCCTGGGCGTCGCCAGCCGACGCGCGGGCGAGTCGGTCGCCGACTGGGTGGTGCGCGTCGATGACGCCCTTTACGAAGCCAAGGAGAGTGGCCGCAACCGGGTCTGCCTAGCCTAGAGCCGATTGTTCCAAATCGGAACCGCAGATACGGTCCGATTTCGAACGTGAATCGGCTCTACATTATTGATTTTACAGCCGATTGTCGCGACAAACCGAAGTCGTGCCGCGAGTCCGGTTTGTCGCAATCGGCTGTAATACGGACCGGCTCCTGTCCTGACTCGTCAGGACAAAAGCCATACGCCGCTTCGCGGCGCCGGTGCGGTCGCACCGGCCGGCCGACGACTGAGGTTTGTTCACTCGTCGGCCGGTAGGACGCGCGTCGTGCGCCCCCGCCGACCGCCGAAACGCCACCATGCATGACTGTCATGCCGCGTCATCGCTTTCGCGCATGTCACAAAACGCCTATAATACAGGTTGAAATGGCGGTCGTGTTGCGAGGGCATTGGCGATCGGGGCATGGGGTTCCGATCACAGCACGAAGGGACAGACCGAGACAGGATCGCCAGCGAATCCCTCCCGGCCGGCGACAGGCCCGGGGCAGACGCCAAGGGACCGCCGTCCGAGAGTGCAGACGACGGGAGGGTGTCATGATCACGCTGAGAGATTGCTACGGACTGAGCGATGCGGTGCCCGAGGAGGTCGTGGTTGTGGCCAGCCACGAACATCTGCCGCCGATCCTGGCGGCGGGACGGGCGTACACGGTGCTGCACCAGCCCTGGGGCGGCCCGGCCATGCGCCAGATGATCCTGGATGAGTACATCCGGGCCGGCGAGCGTGGCGACCGGGCGCGCGCCGAGGAGTTGGCGGCCCTGTACGAACAGGCGCGCCGCCTTCATCCGGGTGGCCATGATCGTCGGCGGCTGCGCCGGATCTGCCACTGAAAGGCCCCTGGGCGGCCCCGGGAAGACTGCGGGAAGGTTCCGGGGCGACCCTGGGAGGCCCTGATGGGCTCGGTCAGGCCCGGCGCCGCGGCGGCGGCCCAGACGAACGGCCTCAGCCGGTGCCGTGAATGGTGATCCGGCGCACGGCCCAGTCACCGCCCGTGTTGACGATCATGACCCCCGAGAACGGATCGCCGAAGGTGCGGTCCTGGGTGGTTCCGAGGTCGGTCCCGTTGATCGCCACGGTCGTGCGGCCGTCCGGTCGGCGGGACCACACCAGCGTGAACGGGTCGTCGCCGAGCAGCGGCACGGTCACGGCGGCGCCATCGACGACGCGCGCGGAACCGCGTGACGAGACGGCCAGGAGGTTGAGACGACCGCCCTGGCCGTCGGCGTTCGGGGTCAGCACCAGGCGATACCCCGCATTGCTGGGCTGGAACACCCCCACCTCGAAGCCGCCGTCGCCCGCCCGGGGGACCGCGCGGCCGCTCATCTCAACCTCGATGCGGAAGGCGTTGGTCACACGCACGTCCGCGACCGCCAGCGCCGGCGCGGTGGGGTCCACCGCCGGCGCGGCCGGCTGGCTGCGGCGCGTGCCCAGCGCCTCCTCCAGGATCGTGCCGACGATGGCGCCGACCACATCCTCGTTGCGCGCCCCGCCCGATGACGGCTGTCCGGGCTCGGTGGCCGGGATCTCTACACGCGAGCGCAAGCCCCGGGTCCAGTCCACCTGCATGCGGCCCTGCCGGACCTGCCACGGCGGCTTGGGCGTGCCGGACTGGGACTCGAAGGTGTGGTTCATCAGCACCCGCGGCCAGGTCTCGCCGTAGCGCGTCGTCAGGGCCGCGAGGTCGTCCAGGAACCAGGGATCGGCCAGGGAGCGCGCCCGGCCCTGGTCGATCAGCGCGTTCAACTCCCCGAGCAGCGCGTCCAGCCGCTCCTGCGCGGACTGGGCCAGGGCGGGCGGCGCGGACAGCGCCACGACCAGGGCGGCGGCGAGGGCCGGGGCGACGACGGCGGCGGGCGCGAGGCGGTGGCGCATGGCGACGATTCTCCGGGCGTTCGGCCTACGGACCGGGGCCGGCCGCGCGGGCCGACCCGAAAGCCTTACCGCAGCGGGCCGGCATTGTCCAATTCCGACGCGGACCAGCCGCGCCGCGCCGGCGGCCGCGATGACCGGCCGCCGCGCCGAACGCCGCTTGACACGCGGTTGCAGGCCGGTGAACCATGCTCGCGCTTGCACCATCTGTTTCACCGACCTCGGGAGAAAGCTCATGTCGTTCATCCCTGCCCTCGCCCGCGGGGCCGCCGGGACCGCCGGGGCCGCGGCGCTGGCCGCACTGATGCTGGCGACGCCGGCGGCGGCCGAAACCACCGTGCGGATGTCCTACAACGGGCCGCCCGAGGTCGAGAAGAACGCCGTGCACCGCTTCGCGACCAACTTTCAGACCCTGGTGGAGCTGCGCACCAACGGCGAAATCAAGGTCGAGCTGTACCCCAACAGTCAGCTCGGGAAAGAGGCGGCACGCATGGAGCAGGTGATGACCGGCCCCATGGTCAACGTGGCCTCGCTGGCCGGCATGCAGAGTGTCTTCCCCGAGATTTTCGCCGCCAACGCCCCGTTCCTGTTCGAGTCCTACGAGGCCGCGCACCAGTTCTACGAGGACAGCGACTTCTGGGACGAGGCCACCGCCGCGTTCAAGGAAGAGACCGGCGCCTATCTGCTGGAGGCGGTCGAGGAAGGCGGCTTCCTCGCCTTCACCAACGACGAGCGCCCGATCCAGGGCCCGGCCGACTTCGAGGGCCTGAAGTTCCGCGCCATGGACGAAAGCCAGGTGGCGCTGTACGAGGCGTTCGGCGCCAGCGGCACCCCGGTGCCCTGGACCGAGGTCTACACCGCGCTCAAGACCGGCGTCGCCGACGGCCAGATGAACCCGCCGATGTACATCATTATCGGCAGCCTGTACGAGGTGCAGGACTACCTCACCCTCGCCAATATCCAGTACTCGATGCAGTTCCTGGTGGTGAACGGCGACTGGCTCGACGGCCTGCCCGAGGATCAGCGCGCCGCCGTCGTGCGCGCCGCCCATGACGCCAATGTCATCAACCGCATCTGGGTCGAGGCCGAGGTGCAGAAGCGTATCAACTACCTCGTCGAGAATGGCATGGAGCCATACACCCCGACCGCCGAGGAGATGGCGGCGTTCCGCGCACAGGGCCAGAGCGCCTACAACGCGTGGCTGGCCGAGCGCATCGACCAGGCCTGGATTGACCTGGCCACGGCCAGCGCCGAGGCCGCCAACGCGGCGCACAGCGCCCGCTGATGGCCTCCGACGGCGGCATCGGCCGGCACGCGGCTGCCTGGGCGCGGGGGCTGGAGGTCTTCAGCACCTGGGCGGCCGGCCTGTGCCTGTGCGTCAACATCGGCGTGGTGCTGTTCGGCATCGTGGCGCGCTACGGCTTCGGCAGCTCGCCCATCTGGACCGACGAGCTGGCGCGCTATGCCCTCATCTGGGCGGTGCTGCTGGCCGGGGCCGCCGCCCTGCGCCGCGGCGAGCACATGCAGATCGACATCCTGGTGTCGCGACTGCCCGGCCTGCTGGGCCGGGCGGTCGACCTGCTGCGCCGGCTCGCGATCTTCGCCGTGCTGCTGTTCATGACGGTCATGGGCACCGTGTACGCGGAGAAGATCTGGGGCATGAGCACGCTGGCCCTGAACGTGCCCCGAACGATCCCGACCGCGGCGATCCCGGTCGGCATGGGCCTGATGCTGGTGCAGTTCCTTTTGATCCAGATCGGCGGACCGGCGGCCCGGCCGCCGGAACGGGAACGGGTGACGGTATGACCTGGGCCATGCTGGCCGTGTTCGCGGTGCTGGTGACCTTCGGCGCGCCGCTGTTCATCGCGCTGCTGGCGGCGGCGCTGACGGGTTTCCTGTGGATCGGCGACGTCTCGATGTTCCGGCTCGCCGTGCAGCAGTTCTTCGACGGCATCGACGTCTTCACCCTGATGGCGATTCCGTTCTTCATCCTGGCCGGGCTGCTGATGAACCACGCCGGCCTGACCGACCGCCTGTTGGTGCTGTGCCGGGCGCTGGTGGGCAAGGTGCGCGGCGGCCTGGGACACG
This sequence comes from Roseospira goensis, assembly GCF_014197795.1. Classification (GTDB taxonomy): domain Bacteria; phylum Pseudomonadota; class Alphaproteobacteria; order Rhodospirillales; family Rhodospirillaceae; genus Rhodospira; species Rhodospira goensis. The sequence continues at coordinate 95,243 of NZ_JACIGI010000006.1, read as the reverse complement.
TGAACATCGTCGCCAGCATCCTGTTTGCCGGGGTGAACGGCTCGGCGGCGGCCGACTCCAGCGCCCTGGGCTCGATCCTGATCCCGGCGATGGCCAAGGAGGGCTACTCGCGCGCCTACGCCGCCGGGCTGACCGCCGGGAGTTCCTTGATCGGCCCGATCATCCCGCCGTCGATCTTCATGATCCTGTACGGCACCATGACCGGCACCTCGATCGGCGGCCTGTTCGTCGCCGGCGTGATTCCGGGCCTGGTGCTGGGGATCGCCTTCATGGTGCTGAACGGCCTGCACGCCCGCCGCCATGCCCATGAGATCCGCGAGGGCGGGGATCCGTCGGTGTCGCTGGGGGCGGCGCTGTGGCAGTCGGTGCCGGCGCTGATCGCCCCCGTCATCATCCTGGGCGGCATCATCGCCGGCGTGGTCACCCCGACCGAATCCGGCGCGCTGGCGGTGGCCTATGTCATCGCCGCCGGGTTCCTGCTCACGCGCACCCTGACCGTGGCCGCGCTGGCCCGCACCATCGCCGAGACCGCCCGGTTGAGCAGCGCCATCTTCCTGATCATCGGCGCCGCCGCGGTCATCGGCTGGTTGCTGACCTTCGAGCAGGTGCCGCAGCGGTTCGCCGGCTTCGTGCTCGGCTTTGCCCACGATCCGCTGATCGTGCTGCTGATCCTGAGCGCCATCACCTTCATCATCGGCATGTTCATGGAGGAGATCGCCGCCCTGGTGCTGCTGACGCCGGTGTTCGCGCCCATCGCCCTGGCCGCCGGCATCGACCCGCTGCACTTCGGCATCGTGATGACCCTGAACATCACCATCGCGCTCATCACGCCGCCGATGGGCGCCTGCGTCTACATCGTCTCGGCGGTGGGCAACGTGCCGATCGAGCACCTGTTCCGCACCATCTGGCCGTTTGTGGTCACCGCCCTTGTGGCCCTCCTGGCGATCATTGCCCTCCCGCCGATCACCACCACCCTGCCCCGCCTGTTCGGGTTCGAGTAGGCCGCCCGAAGACCGGGCCGTCAGGACGGCCGGGCCGCGTGCATCGCGGGCCGGCCGTTCGTCTGCGTGTGATCGTGTGTGCGGTGGATCCCTTGCGAGCCGGCGGCACCCCCGGCCGCGCGCCATCTGATCGTTTTGTGACCAGGCCTACGGCACCGTATCCGCTATCTCTTGTCCGGGCGCCCCCCTGCCCGGCACGGGCCCGGTCGGACGGGAGGGCGCCTACCCGCGCCCCTCCTCCACCGCGTGGCAGGCCACCAGGGTGCCGTCCGCCTGCGATTGCGGCTTCGGCACCTCGGCCGAGCAGCGCGCGTTCGCCAGCGGGCAGCGGTCGTGGAACACGCAGCCCGACGGCAGGTTCATGGCCGACGGCACCTCGCCGGGCAGGCCCGGGGGTTGCATCTCCTCGGTGGTGACGCGCGGGATCGCGGACAGCAGGATACGGGTGTAGGGATGGCGCGGCGTCTCGAACAGCGTCTTGGTGTCCGCCAGTTCGCACAGCGTGCCCAGGTACATCACCCCCACCCGGCTGCCGAAATGGCGCACCACCGACAGATCGTGGGTGATGAACAAATAGGTCAGGTCCAGCCGCTCGCGCGTGTCCATCATGACGTTCAGGACCTGCGCCTGAATCGAGACGTCGAGCGCGGAGATCGGCTCGTCGGCGACCACGAAGTCCGGGTCCACCATCAGCGCCCGGGCGATGGAGATGCGCTGGCGCTGACCGCCGGAGAACTCGTGCGGATAGCGGTTGCCCCAGCCGGGATCGTTACCGACCGAGACCATCACCTGCTCGACCTTGGCCTTCACCTCCGCGTCCGACAGCTTCGGGAAGTGAAAGCGCACCGGCTCCTCCAGCGTCTGCTGGACGGTGCGGCGCGGGTTGAGCGAGGCGTAAGGGTTCTGGAAGATCATCTGCATGCGCCGGTGAAACGGCTTGCGCGCCCGGTGCCCGAGGGCGTCGATGCGGGTGCCGTCGAACCGGATTTCACCGTCGGTCGGGTCCAGCAGGCCCATGACGACGCGCGCCAGCGTGGACTTGCCGCAGCCGGACTCACCCACCAGGCAGAACGCCTCGCCGCGCCGGATGGTGATGGAGACGTCGTTGAGCGCCTTCACCGTCGGCCGCTCGCGTTGCAGGAAGTGGCCGCCCAGGTCGAAATGCTTGACCACGTGGCGGGCCTCGACCAGCGGCCGGTCGGCCGCCGGCGCTCCGCCGGACTCCCGCCCGGAGTCCCGGGTCATCGCCGCCGCCTCGCTCATGCCGCCTGCCCCGCCATCAGCTCGTGGGCGCGCACGCAGCGCACCAGGTGGCCGTCCAGGGAGTCCAGAGCCGGCTCGGCCTGGCGGCAGCGGTCCTGCACGTAGTCGCAGCGCGGATGGAACGGACAGCCCTCCGGGATGGCGTTCAGCGACGGCATGGTGCCGCGAATCTGGGTCAGGCGGGCGCCCGGCGGGGCCTCGCCCGGCAGCGCCGCCAGCAGACCCCGGGTATAGGGATGCACCGGATTGTGGACCACACGACCGGTCTCGCCGGATTCCACCACCCGGCCGGCATACAGCACCACCACCCGCTGGGTGACCTGCGAGACCACCGCCAGATCATGGGTGATGAGGATCAGACCGACGCCGTGGCTTTTGCACAGCGCCAGCATCAGGCTCATGATCTCGGCCTGAATGGTGACGTCGAGCGCCGTGGTCGGCTCGTCGGCGATGATCAGCGCCGGTTCGGTCAGGAGCGCAATGGCGATCACCACGCGCTGGCGCATGCCGCCCGACAGCTCGTGGGGGTAGGAGTCCAGGCGCTTCTCCGGGGACGGAATCTTGACCTCCCCCAGACGGGTGATGGCGATGCGCCGGGCCTCGGCCTCGGAGATGTCGCGGTGGGCCTTCAGGGTCTCGATCATCTGGGTGCCGATGGTGAGCACCGGGTTCAGCGTCATCATCGGATCCTGGAAGATCATGCTGATGCGGTTGCCGCGCACCGCCCGCATGCGCTGCGTGGACAACTGCGTCAGGTCCTGGCCCTCGAAGGTGATGGACCCGCCGGCGATGCGCCCGGGCCGGCTGAGCAGGTTCAGGATGGCGAACGCGGCCACCGACTTGCCGGCGCCGGACTCGCCGACGATGCCGACGCGCTCGCCCTTGTCCACCGAGAAGCTGATGCCGCTGAGCGCGGTCAGCGTGCCGTGGCGGGTCGGGAACTCGACCACCAGATCGCGGACGTCGAGAAGGGCCATCGGGCTACCCCTTGTACAGGCGCGGGTTGAGCACGTCGCGCAGCCAGTCGCCCAGAAGGTTGATCGACAGGATCAGCACGATCAGCACGATGGCGGGAATTGTCGTAATCCACCACGACCCGCTGAAGATGTATTCGAACCCGGCGCTGATCAGCGAGCCCAGCGACGGCTTGGTCACCGGCATGCCCAGGCCGAGGAAGGACAGCGCCGCCTCGCTGATGATGGCGTTGGCGACCTGCACGGTGGAGATCACCAGCAGCGGCGACAGCGTGTTGGGCAGGATGTGGCGCACCATGATGACCGGCGCCGACAGGCCGATGACGCGGGCGGCCTCGACGTACTCTTTCTTGCGCTCGGCCAGCACCGAGGCCCGGATGGTGCGGGCGTACTGCGGCCACTCGGCGATGCCGATGACCAGGATCAGCATGATGATCGCCATGTCGGCGAACAGCTCGGCGCCGAACGCGGCCTGGAACACCGCCAGCGCCACGATCGCCAGCATCAGCGTGGACATCGAGAGCTGAATGTCGGCCAGGCGCATGAAAAAGGCATCGACCTTACCGCCCAGGTAGCCGGACACCAGCCCGATGACGATGCCCAACGTCATCTGCACCATGACGGCGAAAATGCCGATGGTGATGGAGATGCGCAGGCCGTACAGGATGGCACTCAGCAGGTCGCGGCCCTGGGCATCGGTGCCGAAGGGAAAGGCCGGCGCGCCGCCGTCCTGCCAGACCGGCGGGATCTCGGAGTTCATGATGTCGATCTGCGCCGGGTCGTGCGGGTTCATGCCCGACAGCCAGGGCGCGAAGACCGCGGCCAGCACAAACAGGCCCAGCACCACGGTGGCGCCAACCGCCACGGGGTCGGTGCGGAACCGATAGAGGAAATCGGATCCGAAAAAGACGGCGAGACGGTTCATGTCTGCGCCCCCACCATGCGCACGGTGGGATTGACCATCGTGTAGATGAGATCGACCACGGTGTTGGTGACCACGAAGATGAGGCCCACGACGATGATGTACGCGATGATCAGCGGCGTATCGACGCGGGTGACGGCCTCGATGAACATGAAGCCCAGCCCCGGCCACTGGAACACGGTCTCGGTCAGGATGGTGTAGGCCAGCATGGTGCCCACCTGCACACCGCCAACGGTGATGACCGGCAGCAGCGTGTTCTTGAAGGCGTGCAGGAACCAGACCCGGCGCGGCGCCAGGCCCTTGGCCCAGGCGAAGCGGATGTAGTCCTGTTCCAGCACCTCCATCATCTCGGAGCGGATCAGGCGGATGAACAGCGGCAGCATGATCGAGGACAGCGCGATGCTGGGCAGCACCAGATGCGCCAGCCCCTCCAGGGTGAGGAACCCGGTCTCCCAGCCGGGGAGGATCTCCACCAGGTTCTCGCCACGCCCGAACGAGGCCAGCCAGCCCAGGTTCACCGAGAACACGTAGATCAGGAAGATCGCGGTCAGGAACACCGGGATCGAGATGCCCACGATGCTGGCGCCCATGACCGTGCGGGCCAGCGCGTCCTTGGGTCGGATGGCGCAGTAGCAGCCCATCGGGATGGACACCAGCACGATAATCAGGGTCGCGCCGATGACCAGGTCGAGGGTGGCCGGGAACTTGTCCGCGATCACCTCCAGGGCCGGCCGCTTGAAGAAGTAGGAGTCGCCCAGGTCGCCCTGCACGGCGTTGCCCAGGAACCGCCAGTACTGCACCAGGAACGGGTCATTGAGGCCCATCTCGTCGCGCAGCGCCTGGCGCTCCGCCTCCGAGACCGACTGGCCGACCAGCTCGCGCAGCGGGTCGCCCAGGTTGTCCTGAATCGAGAACCCGATCAGGCTGATGACGAACATGACCAGCGCAGCTTGCAGCAGGCGCTTGATGAAAAAGGCGACAAAGGCCATGGGCGGTCAACTCGGTCTGTCGAAACCACGGACCGACGCCGCGGGCGGGGACCATCGGTCGTCCCCGCACCTCGGTGCGGATGGGATGGGACGGCTGTCCTTCGGCACCCGGCCCCGGGCCATGCGGCCGCGTACCGAAGGGCAGTCGCCGGATGCGCAAGGAGGCCGGCGCCCGGGCCGGCCTCCCTCCGCCGCCCGACGGGCGATCAGTCCTCGATGACCAGGTCGCCGAGGTAGGGGAAGTTCATGACGTTGACCACGTCCTCGATGTGCACGCCCTGGCGCGCGGCCCAGGCCAGGTTCTGCCAGTGCAGCGGCACGAAGGCGGCGTCCTCGTACAGGATCCGCTCGACCTCCTGCAAGACCTTGGCGCGCTCATCCAGGTCCACCATGGACTGCGACTGGACGATCAGCTCATCGACGCGCGGGTTCGAATAGTTGCCCGAGTTGTACTGGCCGTAGCCCGTCTCCGGGTCCGGCGTCATCAGCAGGAACTCGGTGTAGTTCGCGGAATCCTCGGTATCGGGGTGCCAACCGATCATCATCATGTCGGCGGCCCGCTCGTCGAACTTCGGCCAGTACTGGGCCTTCGGCATCGTGGTCAGGTCGACCTTGATGTTGATCCGGGCCAGCATCGAGGCCACGGCCTCGGCGATCTTGGCGTCGTTCACGTAGCGGTTGTTGGGCGCCATCATGCTGACCGAGAAGCCGTCCGCGTAGCCGGCCTCCGCCATCAGGGCCTTGGCCGCCTCCAGGTCATAGCGCGGCGTCAGCTCGGGCACGTGGCCGGCCTGACCCTCGGCGCTCTGCTGGGCGGCCACGGTGGCGAAGCCCTTCATGATCTTCTCGACGATGCCTTCGTTGTTGATGGCATGCACGATGGCCTGGCGCACCCGGACGTCCTTGAAGGCGTCGACCCGGTCCTGGTTCATCTGGAAGGTGATGATGCGGGTCCCCGGCATGGTGACCAGGTTGACGTCGGCCTCGTTGCCCAGGCGTTCCAGATCGGTCGGCGGCACCGGCGCGATGAAATCCACGCCGCCGGACAGCAGCGAGGCCACCCGGGTCGGCGCTTCCTTGATCGGCGTGAAGATGATCTCGCTGACGTTGCCCGGGGACTCGGTGTCCCAGTAGTCGGCGAAGCGGCCGAACTCCAGCCGCACGCCCTGCTCGCGCGAGCGCACGACGAACGGACCGGTGCCCGAGGAGTTGCGCGAGGCAAAGGAGTTGCCGTGCTTGACGACGGCGTCCTTGGGTTCGCCGTTCTCGTCGGTGCCGGTGTAGAACGCCTTGTCCATGGGGAAGATGTAGGTCGCCATGGTCAAGGTCAGCGGATAGGGCTCCTTGGTGATCAGGTCGACGGTGTGGTCGTCGACCGCCTTGGCGCCCACGAACGGCTCGAACAGGCCCTTGAAGTCCGGGCTCTGCTTCAGGCGCTCGACCGTGAAGACGACGTCTTCGGCGGTGAACGGATTGCCGCTGTGGAACGTCACGCCTTCGCGCAGCTTGAACCGCATGGTGCGGTCGTCGATCTGCTCCCAGCTTTCCGCCAGGCGCGGCTCGTACGCCAGATCCCGGGTGAAGCGCACCAGCGGATCGAACACCATGTGGGAGAACTGCAAGGTGCCGCCGGAAAGCTGCTCGTGCGGGTCCATCGACACCGGATCGGCGTCGTAGGCCATGCGCAGCGTCTTGGCCTCGGCCGGCGCCACGCCCGCGGCCCCGGCGCCGAAGGCCACCGCACAGGCCATCAGCGCGCCTGCGGCGGCTTTCGTGAAGGGAAACGTCATGCCTGGGTCACTCCCTGAAGAATTGGGGGGAGGCCGCCCCGCGGAGCCTTTCGGGTCCGCGCCGCGCCGGTGCGACACGTCTTGGGTCCGGCGCCTCCCGGTCCAGCCTGTCCTGGTACACCACTCGGCGGGTCCCAGGGAAGGGGGCGTCTCCCGGCGCCGCACGGGGGCGGTGCGTCCGGCCTTGCCCGGCGCGGGCGGCAATTATATTTCACAATTTGGAGTTCTTCTATTCTGATCCGTCGTGTATGGTGCGCATGCGGAATAAGATCGCGCCGCACCCCGGGCACAGCGCCCCGCCGGCGACCGATGGGTCGATGGCGGGACGGCACCACCGGTCGAGCCGTTCCAGGGAGGGACACCCCATGCGCACCGTGACCGCCGACCTGGGCACCGGGCCGCGCCCGGACTTCGCCCGCGTCACCGTCGACGACTCCAGCACGTGGATCCACAAGGCGCTGGACGACGTCCGGCGCGCGCCCGGATGCAGCCTGGCCTATGGCGCGGTGTTCGTCGGCCTGTCCTGGGCGCTGGTGGCGCTTCTGCTGTTCTCCGGCCTCGGGTCCGTCATGCTGCCGCTGGCCAGCGGGTTCATGCTGGTCGGTGCCATGTTCGCGGTGCCGCTGCATGTGGTCAGCCGCGCCCACGAACACGGCGAGCGCATCACCATCCCCGAGGCGATCCGCCGCAGCCGTGCGAGCCTGCCCGGGCTGTCCCTGGTCGGGGTGGCCCTGACCCTGGTCATGCTGGCGTGGATGCTGCTGGCCCTGCTGCTCTTCGCCGCGTTCTACGGCGGCGCGCCGCCGTCGATGACCGGCTTCGGGACCGCCCTGCTGAGCAGCCCGCAAGCGGCCCTGTTCCTGGCCACGGGGACCGTCGTCGGCGCCGTCATGGCCACCGTGGCCTTCGCCGTCGCGGCGCTGTCCATCCCGCTGCTGGTGGACCGGCCGGAGACCCTGCCCGCCCATGCCATCGCGGTCAGCATCGAGGCGGTGGCGCGCCAGCCGGGCGTTCTGATCGGCTGGGGTGCCACCATCGGCTTCATCACCGTCTCCGGCATGGTCCCGGCCTTCCTGGGCCTCGCGTTCACCCTGCCGCTGGCGGGCTATGCCTCATGGCACGCCTACCGCGCGCTGCTGCCGAACGGCGCCTGAGCCCAGCGGCCGGGGCGGCGGACGGCCGAAGGCCGACGGAGGACCCGCGCCATGCCGGACCCGACGGCACAGGCACACAGCACCCGGGCCGCCGCGGCGGGCACGGCCCACGTCTACGACTTTCTCTACCACGATGCCCAGCGCGTGGCCTCGTTCCTGGCCCAGTTCGACGAGAGCGGGCGGGGCCACCGGACCCAGGCCGAACACGAAGCGGCGACCACGACCACCGAAGCGAAACAGGCCAAGGTCGGCGGCAGCCTCAACATCCCGGTCATCGCGACCATCGAGGGCGGCGGCGAGACCGCGACCTCGGAGGCGGTGGCCGAAACGCTGTCGCAGACCTACGACCCCCTGTGGGCGAACGCGCTGGCGTTCTTCCGCGACCTGGAGGCACGCGCCCTGCTGCACGACGACGTCAGCCGGGCCGCCATCGGCCAGTTCGTGTCCTGTACCGGCCCACTCACCGTCGTCAGCACGGAGCACGTCCAGCACGCGTACCAGAACAAGGAGCAGATGGAGAAGCAGGTGGGACAAATCCACCCGGTGACCGGAGAGGTGAAGACCAAGGAGGCGATCGACTTCGACGTCTACATGTTCGGCGCCATCCGTCCGCAGATCCAGGCCTACGTCTATACCGCCCACGGTCAGGTGTTCTCGAACCTGAAGCCGGGCGGCCTCATCACCGCTCCCTCGCATCTGACCATGAACTACGGCGTGACCATCGAGGGCACCTGGACCCTGATCGGCATCAAGGATGCCGACCCGGAGGGCGACCTCGCCAGCGTCCAGCAGCGCCTGACCGCCCTGGCCCAGCAGCACCGCGAGTCCCCGTTCCTGCTGGAGGCGATCCAGCTCCTGTCCCGCTTCCGTCTCATGCTGGGGCGGCCGCTGACCTGCTACGGCGTCACCCCGCTGGCCCTGTTCCGCCGCATCGGCCGCTAAGGCGCCCGCCGCGCCTCACCGGTTCCGATCGCCAACGATTGGCTCTAGCATCGGCGGGTTCCCCCATCACCTCCGCCGATGGACCGCCCATGGAGCCGCGCCACCTGCGCCACCTGCTTGCCGTCATCGACGCCGGCTCGGTCTCGGCCGCCGCCCGCGTCCTGGGCATGGGCCAGCCGGCGCTGAGTCAGAGTCTGCGCGCGCTGGAGGAGGACCTGGGCACCGTGCTGCTGCACCGCCGCCCGCGCGGCGTGGTGCCCACCGAGGAGGGCCGCCTGCTGGCGGACGAGGGGCGGCGGCTGCTGGCGGCCTGGGACGGTCTCGCCGACACCATCCGCGCCGCCGCCGCCGATCCCACGGGCGACCTCGCCATCGGCGTGCCCACCTCGCTGGGGCCGGCGCTCAGCGTGGCCCTGGCCGAAGCCGTCGCCGACCGCTTCCCGCACGTTCGCCCACGCCTGGTCGAGGGCCTGTCGGGCCACATCATCGCCTGGCTGGACGCCGGCGATCTCGACATGGGGCTGGTCTTCAACGCCACCGACAGCCCGACGCTGGCGGTGGAGCGGCTGGCCGAGGAGCGGCTGAGCCTGGTGTCCCCGCTCTCGGGGCGTCCGGCCGGGGACACGGTGACGCTGGCCGCGGTGGCCGCGCTGCCGCTGATCCTGCCCGGCCACCCGCACGGCCTGCGCGCCGAGGTGGAGCGCGCCTGCGCGGCCCTGTCCCTGAGCCCGCGCGTGGTGATGGAGATCGACGCCCTGGAGCACATCGTCACCCTGGTGGCCCACGGCCGCGGGCATACGGTGCTGTCGCCCCGGGTCGCCCGCGCCGCGCTCGCGGCCGGGCGGGTGGCGGCGACCCCGATCGCCGACCCCGCCATCACCCGCACCATCGGCCTGGCGCATTCCCGCCTGCGCCCGCCCTCCATCGCCCTGCGGCACGCCCTGCCCGCGCTGGCGCCGCTGATCCGCCGGCTGGTGCGCGCGGCGGCGGAGGACGACGCACCAGGAGACGCCGCGCCAGGATAAGGTGGATACGGGGCCTCCCCCCCGCCCACCGCCAATACCCCCCATCTCCGGCACCGGGGTTCAAGCGGCGTAGCCGCCGGGGTAGCGTGGCGCTCCTCCCGTCCGTCCGATGACCGTTGTTCCGGAGCCCCGTTCGCCCATGACCAATCCCGCGTCCGCCGCCCCCGCGCCCGCCCCCCAGCCCGGCGCCCCCCAAGCCTCTGGACCTTTGGCCGGCGTCAAGGTCCTCGACCTGAGCCGGGTGCTGGCCGGGCCGTTCTGCACCCAGATGCTGGGCGACCTGGGCGCGGAGATCATCAAGATCGAGCGGCCCGGCAAGGGCGACGACACCCGCGCCTGGGGTCCCCCCTTCCTGACCGGCCGCGACGGCCACCCGACGCGCGAGAGCGCCTACTACCTCTCCATCAACCGCAACAAGCGCTCGCTGGCCGTGGACATCACCCGGCCCGAGGGGCAGGCGCTTATCCGCCGGCTGGCGCGCGAGGCCGACATCCTGGTGGAGAACTTCAAGGTCGGCGGGCTGGCCAAGTACGGCCTGGACTACGCAGCCCTGAAGGACGACTGCCCCGGCCTGATCTACTGCTCGATCACCGGCTTCGGCCAGACCGGCCCCTATGCCCACCGCGCCGGGTACGACTACCTGGCCCAGGGCATGGGCGGCATGATGAGCCTGACCGGCGCCCCCGACGGCGATCCGGTCAAGGTCGGCAACGCCAACGCCGACCAGATGACCGGCCTCTATGCCGCGGTGGCCATCCTGGCCGCGCTGCACCACCGCACCGCCACCGGCCAGGGCCAGCACATCGACGCCAACCTGCTCGACTCACAGATCGCCTGGCTGACCTACCAGGCCCAGAACTGGCTCGTCTCGGGGGTGACACCGCAGCGCCACGGCAACGCCCACCCCAACATCGTGCCCTACGACACCTTCCCGGCCGCTGACGGCCACCTGATCCTGGCCGTGGGCAACGACGGTCAGTTCCGCCGCTTCTGCGAGGTGGCCGGACACCCCGAGCTGGCCGACGACCCCCGGTTCGTCACCAACGCCGACCGGGTGCACAACCGCGCCGCCCTGACCGCGCTCCTGCGCCCACTCATCGCCACCCGGCCGCGCGACGCCTGGTTGGCCGACCTGGAGGCGGTGGGCGTGCCCAGCGGCCCGGTCAACACCATCCCCGACGTGTTCGCGGACCCGCACGTGCAGGCCCGCCGCATGACCTTTGCGATGCCCCATCCGGACAGCGACGCCCCGCTGACCCTGATTGCGAATCCGGTGCGCCTGTCCGAAACGCCGCCGACCTACCGCCAGCCGCCGCCGACCGTCGGCCGCGACTCGGCGGACATCCTCGACGAGCTGGGGCTGAGCGCGGACGAACAGGCGGCCTTGCGGGCCGCCGGCGTGGTCGGCTGACGGACGGCGGTGGCCCCGCGGCGGCGGAGACCGGGGGCTCCCGTCGCCGGCATCCTGCTTCCGAAGGAACGGGGTTCGGTTCGCGCGTCAAAAGGATTAGATTGGGGGGCTGGAACCGAACACCGCGTGCGCCGAACCGACGGGGCGCGCGGAGCGGTTCCGGTCTGCCCGTCGGAGGATCCGTTTGACCACACTTGCCCCCCCTTTCATCGCCCGCACCGGAGACGGCGCCGCGCGATTCCGCGTCTGGCCCGGCTCACCCCATCAACTCGGCGCCACCTGGGACGGCTCGGGCACCAACTTCGCGCTGTTCTCCGCCCACGCCGAAGCCGTCGAGCTGTGCCTGTTCGACGATACCGGGGGCACCGAGGTGGCCCGCGTTCCCCTGCCGGAGCACACCCACGAGGTCTGGCACGGCTACCTGCCGGACGTGCGCATCGGCCAGCTCTACGGCTTCCGCGTGCACGGCCCCTACGCCCCCGAGGCCGGACACCGCTTCAATCCGAACAAGCTGCTGCTTGATCCGTATGCCAAGGCCCTGGTTGGCGAAGTCAAATGGCATGATGCCCTGTTCGGCTACAAGGTTGGGGACCCGGACGGCGACCTGTCCTTCTCGGAGGCCGACAGCGCCCCGTACATGCCCAAGTGCCAGGTGGTCGACACCGCCTTCACCTGGGGCCAGGAGCCGTTCGCGCAGCGGCCCTGGCACGACACCATCCTGTACGAGATGCACGTGCGCGGCTTCACCATGCGCCACCCCGACGTGCCGGTGGCGCTGCGCGGCACCTTCGCCGGCCTGGCGGAGGCACCGGTGGTCGAGTACCTGCGCACCCTTGGCGTCACCGCGGTGGAGCTACTCCCGGTGCATGCCTTCGTACACGATCGCCACTTGGTCGAGCGCGGGGTGCGCAACTACTGGGGCTACAACACGGTCGGGTTCTTCGCCCCCCATCCCGAGTACCTGGGCAAAGGGGGCCTGAACGAGTTCAAGATTTTTGTCCAGGTCATGCACGACGCCGGCATCGAGGTGATCCTGGATGTGGTCTACAACCACACCGCCGAGGGCAACCACCTGGGGCCGACGCTGTCGTTCCGCGGCATCGACAACGCCAGCTACTATCACCTGATGGGGGACAATCCCCGCTACTACAACGACTTCACCGGCACCGGCAACGCCCTTGAGTTGCGCCACCGCAATGTGCTGCGCATGGTCACCGACTCGCTGCGCTACTGGACCGAGGAAATGCGGGTCGACGGCTTCCGGTTCGACCTGGCGACCACCCTGGCGCGGGTCAACGGCGTCTACGACCAGCACGCCGGCTTCCTCGACGCCGTCGCCCAGGACCCGGTGTTGTCGCGCAAGAAGCTGATCGCCGAACCCTGGGATACGGGCATGGGCGGCTATCAGGTGGGCCGCTTCCCGCCCGGCTGGGCGGAGTGGAACGACCGCTACCGCGACACCGTGCGCAAGTTCTGGAAGGGCGATCACGGCCAGATGGCCGAGCTGGCGTCGCGCCTGTCCGGCTCGGCCGACATCTTCGGCCACCAGGGCCGCAAGCCGTGGGCCAGCATCAACTTCGTCACCGCCCATGACGGCTTCACCCTGAACGACCTGGTCAGCTACAACGACAAACACAACGAGGCCAACGGCGAGGACAACCGGGACGGCCACTCGGACAATCTGTCGTGGAACCACGGTCACGAAGGCCCCACCGACGACCGCGCCATCCTCGCCCTGCGCCGGCGCCAGCGCCGCAACTTCCTGCTCACCCTGCTGATTTCGCAAGGCGTGCCGATGCTGGTGGCGGGGGACGAGTTCGGCCGCACCCAGGGCGGCAACAACAACGCCTACTGCCAGGACAACGAGGTAAGCTGGCTGGACTGGGACAGCATCGACGAGGCCGGCCGCGACCTCCAGGCCTTCACCAAGGCCCTGATCCGCCTGCGGCGCGAGCACCTCGTCTTTCACCGGTCCCGCTTCTTCCAGGGCGCCGTGATCCCCGGCACCAAGGTCAAGGACGTCACCTGGCTGCGCCCCGACGGCGAGGAGATGACCGAGCAGGACTGGCAGGACCCCGCCGCCAAGACCCTCGGCATGCTGCTGTCCGGCGAGGCCGGCCTGACCCACCTGACCGAGAGCGGCGAGCCCGAGCCGGATCAGACCTTCCTGGTGTGGCTCAATGCCTCGCACCTGGACATGACCTGCCGCACCCCGCCGGTCCCGGCCGGACACCGCTGGCACGTGGTGGCCGACACCATGGCCGCCGGCCCCAAGCACAATGCCGCCGGGGCCCGCACCATGGGCGGCAAGCCGGCGGCGGCCTCCAAAAAGGGCCGCATGTTCGTGGCGGCGCGGTCGTGCCTGATCCTGGTGCGCACCGAGGCCGATCGGCATGGCGCCGGGGCCGGCGTGCCCCGGGTGGGTCCCGCCACGGCACGGTTCTTCTAGCGCCGATCGCTCGAAATCGGAACCATCGGGTAGAGCCGATTTCGAGCGTGAATTGGCGCGGTCTTTTGGTTTCAGAGCGGAACGCGATCCGCCCGAGCCTCCGCCGGCCCCCCGCGGCCGGGTCCGACGCCATCGAGAGGATCACTTGTAACGGAGGGCTTTCGTGTCCCCTGACCGGTTCACGCACGACATGCCGTTCGGCGCCCGACTGCGGCCCGACGGCGTCCAGTTCGGCCTGTGGGCGCCCGGCGTCTCGGCGGTCACCGTGGAGGTGGTGACCGGCGACAGCCCGCACGCCCTGGAGGTCCTTGCGGCCCACCCGATGACCGCCACCGGCAACGGCTGGTGGCGGGCGACAGCGGCGCAGGCCGGCCCCGGCACGCTATACCGCTTCCGGCTGCCGGACGGCCTGGTCGTGCCCGACCCGGCGTCCCGGTTCCAGCCGTTCGACGTCCATGGCCCCAGTCAGGTGGTCGACCCCGGGGCGTATGCCTGGCAGGCGGCGGATTGGCAGGGCCGCCCCTGGCACGAGACCGTGCTGTACGAACTGCATCCGGGCACGTTCACCTCGGACGGCAGCTTCGCCGCCATCGCCGAGCGCCTGGATCATCTGGTCGACCTCGGCGTGACCGCGGTCGAACTGATGCCGGTAGCCGACTTCCCGGGGCGCTGGAACTGGGGCTACGACGGCGTGCTGCTGTTCGCGCCCGATGCGCGCTACGGCACCCCCGACGACCTGAAGCGGCTGATCGACGCCGCCCACGCCCGGGGTCTCATGGTCTTCCTCGATGTGGTCTACAATCATTTCGGCCCCGAAGGAAACTATCTCCACACCTACGCCAAGCCGTTCTTCGACGAGGCACAGCACACCCCCTGGGGCGCCGCCATCGACTTTTCGCGCCGCCCTGTGCGCGACTTCTACATTCACAATGCCCTGTTCTGGCTGGAGGAATACCGCTTCGACGGGCTGCGCTTCGACGCCGTGCACGCCATCGAGGACCAGTCCGCCCTCCATATCCTCGACGAACTCGCCCAGCGGGTCCGCGACCACGTCGCCGGCTCCGGCCGCCACGTCCACCTGGTGCTGGAGAACGACGACAACGCCACCCGGTTCCTGGGCGAGCCCGGCGTCCGCTTCGACGCCCAGTGGAACGACGACTATCACCACATCGTCCACCACCTGCTGACCGGCGAGGGCCACGGCTACTACGCCGACTACGTCGACGCGCCCATGGACCGGCTGGCGCGCGCGTTGACCGAAGGCTTCGACTATCAGGGCGCCCCGTCGCCCCACCGCGACGGCGCCACCCGCGGCACACCCAGCGCCGATGTGCCACTGACCGCGTTCGTCGACTTCATCCAGAACCACGACCAGATCGGCAACCGGGCCTTCGGCGACCGCCTGACCGCCCTGGCGCCCCCCCAGGCCGTCGAGGCCGCCCTGGCGCTGCTGCTGCTGGCCCCGCGCCCGCCGCTGCTGTTCATGGGCGAGGAGTGGGGCAGCCGCCAGCCGTTCCTGTTCCACGTGGATTTCGGCGAGGACCTGCGCCAGCCGGTGCGCGACGGCCGGCGCAACGAGTTCGCCCGCTTCCCCGGATTCTCGGACCCGGAGGCCCGCGCCCGCATCCCCGACCCGTTCGCCGCCGACACCCGAGACCACAGCCGCCTGGACTGGGAGACACGCGACGACCCTGCGGCCGCCACCCGGCTGGCCTGGATCAAGGGGCTGCTGGCGACCCGGCACACGGCGGTGACGCCGATGATCCCGGGCCTGCGCGCCGTCGGCGCCGCCCGCTTCGCGGACCGCGGCCTGCGGGTCACCTGGCGCAACCCGGCGGGCTCGACCCTGGCCGTGGTCATGAACCTGGGGCCGGACCCCGCCGAGGCCCCGGTGCCCGGCGCCCCCACCGGCCCGGTGCTGGCGGCGACCCCGCCCGGCGCCGAGACCGCGCTCGCCAAGGGGCACCCGCTGCCGCCGTGGACGGTGATCTGGGCGCGCGAGATGTAGCCCCGATGGTCACCGCGCCGGCCGGGGCCGGCACGGTCCCGGGGCGGCTGCGGGATCGCGTGGACAGTCATGAAGGAGAAACGGATGCCGCTGACCCTGGGCCTGCTGGTGTTTCCGGACCTGATGCAGCTCGACATGAGCGGGCCGCACGAGGTGTTCGCCCATTTCCCGGACAGCCGGGTGCTTACGGTCTGGAAGGACACCGCACCGCTGCGGTCGAGCGGCGGCCTCGGCCTGCTGCCGGACGTGGCGTTCGCCGATTGCCCGCCGCTGGACGTTGTGTGCGTCCCGGGCGGCAGCGGCACCACCGCCCTGCTGGAGGATGCCGAGACCCTCGTCTTCCTGCGCCGTCAGGCGGCGGGCGCCCGCTTTGTGACCTCGGTGTGCACGGGCTCGCTCGTGCTGGGTGCGGCGGGTCTGCTGGAGGGCCGGCGCGCCGCCTGCCACTGGATGTGGCGTGACCTGCTGTCGGCCTTCGGCGCCACCCCGGACCCGGCCCGCGTCGTCGTCGACGGCCCGATCGTCAGCGGCGGCGGGGTGACCGCCGGGATCGACTTCGCCCTGACCCTGGCCGCCGTCCTGTTCGACGACGAGACGGCGCGGTCGATCCAACTCGCGATCGAGTATGCCCCGGCGCCGCCGTTCGACGCCGGGCGCCCCGAGACCGCCGGCGCCGCGCTGGAACAGCGGGTGCGGGCGGCCGCCGCCGCGCGGCGCCCGGTGCGCGAGGCCGCCGCGGCGCGGGCCGCCGAAGCCTTGCGCGCGACACCGCGCCGGCCCCATGTTGGCGGGTGACGCCCGAACCCGGCAAACACAGGAGATCCCTCCCATGAGCGCCACCTACCATGTCGCCGGCATGACCTGCGGCGGCTGCGCCCGCTCGGTCGAGGTCGCGATCAAGGACGCCGCGCCCGGCGTCGAGTCCGTGACCGTGGACCTGGAGGCCGGCACCGTGACGGTCTCCGGATCGGCTGACGACGCCAGCATCGAAACCGCCGTGGACGACGCCGGGTTCACCTACGGCGGCCGCGCCGCCTGACGGGGCCCGCCCGCATGCCCGCCGCGCCCGCCCTCCGGTCCCGGGCCGCCCCGCCGTCCGGCGTGGTCGTGGCCGTCTCGACCCTCGTCGGCGGTCTCGCCGCCGGCATGGTGGGCGCCGTCGCGCTGTGGCCCGCCCAGTGGGGGCTGGGGCTCGCCGCCGCCGGCCTGCTCGCGCTGATGGCCTGGACCTTTCTGCGGGCACCGGTCGGCTACACCCTCGACGGCGGCAGCCTGACGATCCACCTGCGCCGGGGGCGCAAGACCCTCGGCGCCGTGGCGTGCTGCGCGCCGGTCGAGGCGCCGCTGGCCAAGGCCGTGCGGCTGTGGGGCAACGGCGGCCTGTTTGGCTTCACCGGGCTGTACTGGTCCAAGCGGCTCGGGCGCTATCACGCCTGGCTGACCGACCCGCGCCGCGCGGTGCGGGTGGAGATGACCGACGGCCGCCGCGTCGTCATCAGCCCCGCCGACCCGACCGCCTGCACCGCGGCCCGGCCCGCCGGCTGACCGGACCTCAGGGGGGCCTTACAGCCGATTGCGACGAACCGAAATCGCGGCACGATTTCGGTTTGTAGCGATAATCGGCTTTAAAATTAATAATGTAGAGCCGATTCACGCTCGAAATCGGCGCTAGGAGGGAGTCAGGAGGGGGGCATCAGGCCGGCCGGGGCCTCCTCGGTCGCCTTGGCCGGGCCGGTCGGTCGCGGTCGCATGTGGGCGTTGACGCGGTGCTCGATGAACCGCAGGCCCCGCACCAGAACGAAGGTGATGGCCATGTAGATCAGCCCGGCCATCAGGAAGGTCTCCAGCGGCATGTAGTTGCGGGCGATGATGGTTCGCGCCATGCCGGTCAGGTCCAGCAGCGTGATGGTGCTGGCCAGCGCGCTGCCCTTCAACATCAGGATCAGCTCGTTGCCGTAAGCCGGCAGCGCGATGCGCGCCGCGCGCGGCAGGATGATGCGGCCCATGGTGGTGGAGCGCCGCATGCCCAGGGCGCGCGCGGCCTCGATCTCGCCCGGCGGCACCGCCTGGATGGCGCCGCGCAGAATCTCCGCGATATAGGCGGCCGTATGGAGCGCGAAGGTAATGATCGCGCACCAGTAGGGCTCGCGCAGGATCGGCCACAGGATCGGGCTTTCGCGCACGACCGCGAACTGCGACAGGCCGTAGTAGACCAGGAAGAGCTGGACCAGCAGCGGCGTGCCGCGGAAGAAGAAGATGTAGGCGTAGGGCAGCGCCTTGATGGCCGCATGGGGCGAGGCGCGCGCGATCGCCAGCGGCACCGCCAGCAGCAGCCCGAAAAAGCCGGAGATGAACAGCAGTTGCAGGGTCAGCCACGCCCCCTCCAACAGCTTGGGCAGGGCGCCGATCATCACGTCGACGTTCATGACGCCCGCACCCCCGGCATGCCGCGGTTGGCCCGCCGCTCCAGCCACGCCAGCGTCCCCATCGAGACGATGGTCAGGCCGAGGTAGATGACGGCCGCGGCCAGGTAGAAGGTGAACGGCTCCTTGGTGGCCCCCACCGCGAACTGCGCCTTGCGCATCAGCTCCTCCAGGCCGATGACGGAGACCAGCGCGGTGTCCTTCATCAGCACCAGGAACAGGTTGCCCAGCCCGGGCAGCGCCAGCCGCCAGCCCTGCGGCAGCACGATGCGGAAAAAGATGGCGGCGCGCCCCATGCCCAGCGCCTGCGCGGCCTCCGACTGCCCGGGCGGCACGGCCTGGAAGGCGCCGCGGAAGACCTCCGAGGCATAGCCGCCGAAGGTCAGGCCGAGCGCCACCGACCCGGCGATGAACGGGCTGAGTTCGATGTAGTCCGTGTAGCCGAACGGCCGCGCGATCGCCATCAGCGCCACCGAGGCGCCGAAGTAGATCAGCAGCACCACCAGAAGTTCGGGAATGCCCCGGATGATGGTCGTATAGGCCCGCGCCACCCAGCGCAGCGGCGCGACCGGGGCCGACATGGCGGCCGCCCCCGCAAGGCCGAGGACGAGGCCAATGCCCAGCGCCGACAGCGCCAGGCGCACGGTCATCCACAGTCCGAGGGCGAGCTGGCCGCCGAAGCCATGCAGGTCGGGCACGGAGCGGGGGTCCTCCGGGACACGGTCGTCAGGGTCAGGCGGGGCGGGGCGGGGCGACGGCAGCCGGGCGGGCGCCTCGTGGTCACCCGCCCTCGTCTCGGTCCGGGCGGCGGGCAGCCATCCGTCGAGCGACCGCCCGCCCCGGATCGCCGGGATGCGCCGGCGTCGGTCCCGGCGTCAGTAGATGCTGAACGGGAAGTACTTGGCGTTGATCTCGGCGTAGGTGCCGTCCTCGACGATGGCGGTCAGGGCGGCATTCAGGTCCTCGCGCAACGCGTCCTCGCCCTTGCGCACGGCGATCCCGATCAGGTCGTTCTCGAAAACCGGCTCGCCCTTGAACTCGAAGCCGGCGCCGGCCTCGGACTGCAGCCACTCGTAGTTCACCAGCATGTCGGCGATGACCGCGTCGATGCGCCCGGCCTCCAGGTCGAGGTAGGCGTTCTCCTGCGTGTCGTACAGCTTGATCTCGACGTCGGGCATGTTCTCCTCGACCCACTGGGCGGAGATGGTAGCGCGCTGGGCGCCGACCGTCATGCCGGCCATGCCTTCGGGCGAGATGTCAAGATCGACCTCCTCCGGGGCGATGAACTGGAGCTTGTTGGTCCAATACTTGTCGGTGAAGTCGACGGCCTGCTTGCGCTCCTCTGTGATCGACATGGAGGCGACGATCGCGTCGTACTTGCCGGCCAGCAGGCCCGGGATGATGCCGTCCCAGTCCTGCTTCACGAAGGTGCACTCGCGCTCCATCTCGGCGCACAAGGCATTGGCGATGTCGATGTCGAAGCCATGCAGGTTGCCGTTCTCGTCGACCATGTTGAACGGAGGATAGGCCCCCTCGGTGCCGATGCGCAGCGGATCGGCGGCGAACGCGGAGCCGGCGGAGACGGCGGTGGCGACAGCGACGGTCAGCGCCAGGGCGGTGGTACGCAATCCGGTCATGGAGGGTCCCTCTTGCGGTGCGGTGGAGCAAGGAACGCGCGGATCCGGCGGGCGGGCGCGCGGGAATTGGGGTGGGCTCAGTGCAGGTGTCGCGCCAGGAACTTGCGCAGGCGTTCGGAATCGGGATGGGTGAGTACGGTCTCGGGCGCCCCCTCCTCCTCCACCCGCCCCTCGTGCAGGAACAGCGTGCGCGTGGACACGTCTCGGGCGAAGCCGATCTCGTGGGTGACGATGAGCATGGTGCGGCCCTCCTCGGCCAGCGCCTCCATCACCGCCAGCACCTCGCCGACCAGTTCCGGGTCCAGCGCCGAGGTGGGTTCGTCGAACAGGATCACCTCGGGGTCCATCGCCAGGGTGCGGGCGATCGCCGCGCGTTGCTGCTGGCCACCCGACAGGTGCGCCGGGTAGTAGTCGCGCCGGTCGGCCAGCCCGACCTTTTCCAGCAGCGCCTCCGCCATCCGGATGGCGTCCGTCCGGCCGAGCCCGCGCACCCGGCGCGGCGCCTCCGTTAGGTTGTCGAGGACCGTCATGTGCGGCCAAAGATTGAACTGCTGGAACACCATGCCCACACGGGTCCGCAGCCGCACGAGCTGGCCGTGGCTGGCGGGCCGCAACGCGCCCGATCGGTCGCGGCGGGTCCGGATCTCCTCGCCGTGCAGGCGGATGGTGCCGGCCGTCGGCGTCTCCAGGAAGTTCAGGCAGCGCAGAAAGGTGCTCTTGCCCGACCCGCTGGAGCCCAGGATGGACACCACGTCGCCGGTGTGCGCCTCCAGCGAGATGCCGCGCAGCACCTCGATCTCGCCGAACCGCTTGTGGATGTCCTCGACGGCCAGGACGGGTCCGGTCGCGGCCGCCGTACCGGACGACTCGCCGGAGGCGGGCCGGGACGGCGCATCGGTCGACGGAGCGGGGCTGGCGGAGGGCACGGTGGCGGGCTCCCTGGCCGGGCGGAACGGATCGCGGCGGAAATGGACGCATGGCGCCTCTGCGTCAGAGTCATAGCCCCGACGCCGCCACCCTGGCAACAACGGAGGCAGTCCCGCATCGCGCGCCGGCGTCTGCCTACTCCGTGACCGCCGCTGCGGCGAAGCCCTCGATGGCCTGGGTCATGCCCTGGAACGGGGCCAGGTCGGGCGCGAGCCCGTGGCGCGCGGCCAACCAGGCCGGATCGTTGTAGGCCAGCCACACCTGACCGTCGACGTCCTCGTACACCAGCGCCTTCAAGGGCAGGTCGATGCCGATGGTGCGGGCCTCCGTCATCAGGGGGGCACCGATCTTGGGGCTGCCGAAGACGAGAAGCTGGGTCGGCAGCAGGGCCTTGCCCACCCCGGCGGCGCCCTCGGCGTGATTGACCTCGGCGAAGATGGTCACCCCCTTGGCCGTGATCGCATCCTTGAGGCGCTGCAGGGTGACGTCGACGGAATGCGGACTCTGGAGCCGCACCAGGCCGTCGCCGGCGGCCACGGCCGGGCTGGTGGTGACGGTGGCGGCGAACAGAACCCCCGCCAGGGCGAGCGGGGCCAGGGCACGGCGATGCAGGATCATGGTCGGGGTCCTTTCGTGGTGAGAGCGGGTTCGGAACGGATCCACGCCGGCATGTCTAGACGGTCGCCGGTCCTGTCAACGATGACGGGCCGCAATCGGAACACCCGGCCTCGGAACACCGGGCCGCGGCCTGGGCGGGAGGCCCCCGCTGGCGGTCGTCGTGCCCCGACCCCAAAGCGCGAGGGCGGGCGGCCCGTCCGGACCGCCCGCCCCCCGTCGCTCGTCGGTGCCGCTGTCGCGCCGCGACCGCTGTTACGCCGCCGTGGCCTGGGTCTTGATCTTGGGATCCAGCTCGCCGGAGGCGTAGCGCTTCGCCATCTCGGCCAGCGGGATCGGCTTGATCTTCGAGGCCTTGCCGGCCGTGCCGAAGGCCTCGTAGCGGTCCTCGCAGACCTTCTGCATCGCCTCCATGGAGGGCTTCAGGTACTTGCGCGGGTCGAACTCCTCCGGCTTGTCGGCCAGCACCTTGCGGATGGAACCGGTGATCGCCATGCGGCAGTCGGTGTCGATGTTGACCTTGCGCACGCCGTTCTTGATGCCCTCGACGATCTCGGCGACCGGCACGCCCCAGGTCTCGGGCATGGCGCCGCCGTGGTCATTGATCAGCTCCTGCAGGTCCTTGGGCACCGTCGAGGAGCCGTGCATGACCAGATGGGTGTCCGGCAGCCGCTTGTGGATCTCCTTGATGACGGTCATCGCCAGGATGTCGCCGGTCGGCTCGCGGGTGAACTTGTAGGCGCCGTGGCTGGTGCCGATCGCCACCGCCAGGGCATCCACCTTGGTGCGGGCCACGAAGTCGGCGGCCTCGTCCGGGTCGGTCAGCAGCATGGAGTGGTCCAGCGTGCCCTCGAAGCCGTGACCGTCCTCCTTGTCGCCCTTGCCGGTCTCCAGCGAGCCCAGGCAGCCCAGCTCGCCCTCGACCGACACGCCGACCATGTGGGCGGCCTCGGCGACCTTGCCGGTGACGGCGCAGTTGTACTCGTACGAGGCCGGGGTCTTGGCATCCTCCTCCAGCGAGCCGTCCATCATCACCGAGCTGAAGCCGTTGGCGATGGCCGACAGGCAGGTCGACATGGAATTGCCGTGGTCCTGGTGCATCACGACCGGAATGTCGGGATACATTTCGGCCACGGCCTGAATCATGTGCCGGATCATAATGTCGCCGGCATAATTGCGGGCGCCGCGGCTGGCCTGGAGAATGACCGGGGAATCGGTCTTCTGGGCCGCGTTCATGATCGACAGGACCTGTTCCATATTGTTGACGTTGAACGCCGGCACGCCGTAGCCGTGTTCGGCGGCGTGATCGAGGACTTGGCGCAGCGATACCAGGGCCATGGGTGTCTCCTCTCCTGTTCTGGGGATGGGCCGCATGTCGCGGGATGTCGCGGGGATACCCGAGTGTCGCGCCATGATACCAGCGCCGCACACGGATGCCAGGGCGCGATTGGACCGGACCGCCTTTCCGGACTCGGCGGGCGACCGGGCCCCCGACGCCGCGCCCTCGCCAGACGTCGCGATGACACGCCATACGACCATGTTTGTGGCAGGGTCATACCAGCAGGGATGGCCCCCGGTCCAGTCCGATGGCGCGTCGGCGCGCATCGCGGTCACGCCACGCGCCCGCTCACACGCCCGATTACACGTCCCGGGCCGCGTCCCCGCGGGCGGTGTCCGGGTGCGGCCCGGCGCCGGCGCCGTGAAAGTGGACCGTACCCTTGCCGCCGGCTTTCGCGCCGTACATCGCGGCGTCGGCGTGCCGCAGCAGCGTTTCGGCGTCGGTGCCGTCGCCGGGCGCCATGGCGACACCGATGCTGGTGGAGATGCGGGCCTCCTGTCCCTTCAGACCGTAGGGCGCCGAGACCGTCCGGAGAATGCGCGCCGCCACCCGGGCGGCGGTGTCCGCCTCCGCGACCCCCGGCAGCAGGACCGTGAACTCGTCGCCGCCCAGGCGGGCGACCGTGTCGCCCTGGCGGGCGGCGCCGGCGATGCGCTGCGCCGCCCCCTTGAGCAGCAGGTCGCCGGCATCGTGGCCGAGGGTGTCGTTGACGCTCTTGAACCCATCGAGATCCAGGAACATGAGCGCCAACCCGCACCCGCTCTGGTTGGAATCGTGGACGGCCCGCGCCAGCACATCCATGAACATCGTGCGGTTGGCGAGCCCGGTCAGCGGATCGTGGTGGGCCTGATAGTGAATGCGCTCCTCGTCGCGCTTGCGCTGGGTGATGTCGCTGACCACCAGGGCGCTGTTCCGGACCTCACCCTGATCGTCGCGCACCGCCGTCGCCACCAGACGCACCGCCAGCGCGCTGCCATCGGCGCGGCGGTGCCAGAACTCGTCGGACCAGGTTCCGGCCCGACCGAAGACGTCGCCGACCATGGCCGTGAAGCGATCCGGCCGGTCGAACAGGACGTCGGAGACCGGACGGCCGATCACGTCTCGTTCTGCATGGCCGGTGATCTGGGTGAACGCCGGGTTGACCATGGTGACGGCATGGCCGGGGTCGCAGACCACGATCGCCTCGGCCGTGGTTCGGAACACGGTGAAGGCCAGCCGCAAGCGCTGTTCGAATTCCTTGCGGGCCGTGACGTCGCGCAGCATCACCACGGCCCCGGCGCAGCGGCCGTCGTCGGTGATCGGGGCCACCGCGTATTCGGCGACCAGGTCCGGCCCGCTCTGCCGCAGCACGGTGGTCTCGCCCTGGGTCTCCGCCGCGTCCCCGGCCAGCAGGGCGGCAACGCCCGCCGGCGGGCCGCCGTCGCGGTCGCGCACGTGGAACACCGACTCCAGCGCCCGGCCGCGCATGGCCGCCGCGCCGACGCCCAGCAGGCGCTCGGCCTGGGGGTTGGCGAAGGTGACGACCCCGGCCTCGTCCACCCCGATGATGCCGTCCCCGGCCGATTTGAGAATCAGTTCGGTACGCCGGCCCAGGCGCCGCACCTCGCGCGTGCGTGCCTGGACCTGGGCTTCGAGGTCTTCGGTGTAGCGCCGCTCCGCCTCCTCGCGCCGGCGGCGCTCGGTGATGTCGCGGATGATCCCGGTGATGAGGACGCCTCCGCCGAGGTTGAGGCGCGTCACGCCGATCTCGATCGGCACGCGGCTACCGTCCTTGCGCCGGCCCTCCAGCTCCTGGGTGACGCCGAGCGCGCGGCCAGGGCACCCGGCCACCGGGGCTCGGAAATGTGCCTCGTGCACGGCGACATGCTCGTCCGGCACCAGGTCCGCGACGCGGCGCCCGACGATCTCGTCGGCGGCATACCCGAACAGGCGTTGCGCCGCCGGGTTGAACGACTGGATGATGCCCGCGCCATCGGTGGTCACGATGGCCTCGGAGACCGAATCGAGAATGCCTTTCAGGCGCTGCTCCCGGTCGCGCAGGGCCTGGGCGGCCCGCTTGCGGTCGGTGATGTCGCGCGCCTCCACCATCACCGTTCCGGCCCCCTCGCCGCCGAAGCCGACGAAGCGCGCCTCGACGTCCAGCACCGCCCCATCCGCCGCCAGCATGCGCACGGGAAGCAGATCCGGCTCCGCGGTCAGAGCTTCCAGACCCAGGTCCAACACGCCCGCATAATCCGCATGCAGCAGCGTGGCGAAGGAGCGGCCGATGATCGATTCGCTCTCCCCCAGCCGCAGCAGACGACGCCCCGCCCCGTTCATGTAGGCGACTCGGCCGTCCCGCAGCACACACACGAAGCTGAACGCCCGTTCCACCAGGCTCCGGAAGCGCGCCTCGCTCGCCAGGAGCCCCTCCACGGCGCGGATCTGCGCGGTCACGTCGCGGGCATGCAGCAGCAGGCCCGGCGGTCCCCCCGGCGCCAGCGCGGCCACCCGGCGCGCCCGCACGTGCACCTCCCGCGCCCCGCCGTCCAGACCACACAGGATCAGCGAGAGCCCCTCCGGCTCGTCGGCCAGCGCCTCCAGGCCAAGGACGGCCAGGGGTTCGAAATCACGATGGATGAAGCGCGCGAACGGCTGGCCCTGCACCGCCTCGCCCGACACCGCCCCGAGCAGGGCCAGACCGGCCGGGTTCATCTCCACGACATGGTCGTCGGCATCGCACAGGCACAGCATGTCCGGGACGAGCGACGCCATACAGACGCCGATCGCCGCCCATGGCTCCCCCGCGGGTATGGGAGCGGGCTCCGTCCCCGCGACGCGCGCGTGGTCTGCGTGCCGATTCATGCGGCGATGCTATCGGTGCCGCCCGCCGGACGGTAGGGGAAACAGTACGCGACCATTGTCGCGCAGGGAGCGACCGGCGCCTTCGTGTTGCCAGACCGCGGTTTTCCACCGCATGATTGGCGGTGCCGACCGGATGCAAGGCGCGTGCCCGGCGAACGGGTCGGGATCGGACCCGGGCACCAGGGACCCGGGCATCAGGGACCCGGGCATCAGGAACGGGGATATTCCATGGCTCGCAACGCTCCGCGCAGTGCGATTGCCCCGCGCCCACCAGGCCTGGGAGCGGTCAGCCTGTTCGCCGCGTTGTCTGAGGCCGATCGGGAGCAGGTCGCGCGCCAGTGCCACTGGCGCCGGTGCTCCGCCCAGGAACAGATCCTGGACCGGGACAGCGACAGCCGCGACGTGCACTTCGTCGTGCAGGGCACGGCCCGGATCATCATCTACACCGCCTCCGGCCGCGAAGTGGCGCTTGATGACATCGAGGCCGGCGGATTCTTCGGCGAGCTGGCCGCCTTCGACGGCGCGCCGCGTTCGGCCAGCGTGCTCGCCGTCACGGATTGCTGGATCGCCGTGCTGCCGGCGGCGCGGTTCCTGACCCTTCTCACTGAACACCCGGCCCTCGGCCTGATCGTCATGCAACGCATGTCCGCGATCATCCGCACCGCGACCGAACGCATCGTCGAGCTGTCCACCCTCGGCGCCAACAACCGGGTTCAGGCCGACCTGCTGCGCCAGGCCGAGACCGCCGGCGTCGACGCCGAGGGGCGCGCCGTCATCCGGCCGATCCCGATTCACGCCGACATCGCCAGCCGGGTCTCGACCACGCGCGAGACCGTCGCGCGGGTCCTCAACGACCTGGCGCGCAAGGGGCTGGTGACCCGGGAACGCGAGGCGCTCGTGGTCAACGACGTGGCCCGCCTGGAGATGCTGGTGCAGGAGCTCGGACTCTAGAGAGGGAGGCGGTCCCTGATCTGTGTGAGGATCCAGGTTTCGTTATGACCGACAGAAAGGGCCTGATTAAAGACTTTCCCATCTCTTGATATGTACAGCAATCGCATTACGTATACATTAGATCCTTTCGGCTCTCGTTCAATAACTCTGATAATATACCGGTCAACCCACTGTGCCGCCTTGTGCTGACGCAGCTTGAAATCAGTCTCAAAATCTCCATTGACGGGATCAGAAACGACAATTGGATTACCCAAAAGGGGAAGAATACTTTCAACGACGCGTGAGACAGCACTCGGATCAGCATCGAATCCATGGCAGAAAGGATCCGGCTCAAATGGCAAGCTGTTCGTTCGCCTGCCCATAATTTTATCAGAATCTTCGAAAGCTCCCTTCAAGAACTTGCCAGCCCCGCCAGCCTCCGACGCACCCGCAACGAAGCCCTGCATTATACCCTCCAGTGAAGCGGAGGCCGAAGTGCTTAAGTAAAATTCCGTTATATAGTCATCTGCCCGGGCAGTTCGCGAAACATTCTGACATCCTTGAAGGAAAGGGCCCTCCCCGTCTGAAGCAAATGTACGCAGCCTCGGCGTGCCGGGAGCCTCGCAGGCAACAACATTTAGGAGAGCTATAACAACGCAACACCGAAAAAAAATTTTTATTGAACTTGAATAACTAATGACGCCTACTGATTTTATAGACCAGAAAAGAGTGCGATAATTTTTATTCGTGAATATTACAACTCGTTTATACCCTGAGGCCGGTGACATCATGATACCTTGGTCGCACAAGCAAAACCCCCTCCCTAAGATCTCTAATACCGATCGGCGATTGACTGGACTCGTCCGCTTAATCGCCTTCGCCGCTTCGCAGCGCCGGTGCCGACGCACCGGCCAGCCGACAAATGAAGTCTGTTCATTCGTCGGCTCGCATAAGGTAGGCTGAACCGAAACAGAAGCGCGAACCCTTGGTGCGGAATGAGCATCCTCTCCTTCGAGATGCTTATGAAACCCCAGGTTTTCTGAGGCTGTGCTCGACAGGACCACTGAAAACATGGCGACCCCCAGACCGGAGTATCATTCTTCGCAACGCAAGCTATCTTTCCATGGCCCCGCCCATTTGTACATCGAAAAGAAGTGCTACTCTGACACGGTGCTCCCCGGTGCTCCGGCTTTGGCCAAACTGGCGAGATCCGCCAGCGCGGCCTGATCCAGCGCCATGGCATCGACGTGCACCGCATCCTCCATCGAGATCGGGCGATGGTCGACGATCAGGTCTTCGGTGAAGGGTGCGGCCAGCGTCTCGCCCAGCACCCCCAGGTCCGGACAGCCCGCCGCCGGCAAGAGGGCCGCGAAGGTCTCGTCACCCATCCACGACAGCATGCCATCGTCCGGCAGCGCCGCCGCCAGGCGCTCCGTGGACTCGGCGAACAGAGCCTCGCCGCCGCGGACGCCGAGATGCTCCGCGATGCCGGCCAGACCGTCCAGGCGCACCACCGCCACGATGGGGACTTCGCCCCGGGCCAGCGCCGCCCGCGCCGCCTCGACCAGGGCGGATGCCGGCGCCAGATGCTCCAGGGCGGCGACGGGATCATGGCCAAACGGGCCGGCCCCGGCGTCGGGGGTCGGCTCCGGCGCCACGGCCACGGCCGCCAATGCCGGTGGCGCAGCCGGCGCGGGCGCGGCAGGCACCGCGGCGCCGGACCGACTCGACGCGTCCTCCGTCGCGGTCCCTGCCACCGGGGCGCTGAGGGCCTCCAGGGCGGTCGGCGCCAGCGCCACCGCCACCAGCGTCACGACCAACGCCGGGGGTGTCGTCCAGGTCAGCAGCACCGCCGCCGTCAGGCCCAGCACCCGCGCCGCCTGCGCCGCGGCCCGCGTGCGCGCGGGATCGTCCGCGCCGGCGCCCCCCCGGCCCGCGGCCAGAACCAGGGCCTGGCCCCCCATCACGGCGATGGCCAAGGGGTTCCAGATGGCAAGCGGGGCTATCAAGCCAAGCAGCGCCAGCAGACCGGCGCCGCGACGCGCCCCCAGGCGTGACGCCCCGATGCCCGACAGCGCCGCCACCAGGGCCAGCCCCCCGAAACCCGCCAGACCGACCGGCGAGAGCAACGCATACGGCGGCGGCGACAGCCAGCGGCCCACCGGGTCGGGCAGCGCCGCCAGCACCCCCCCGCCCCCGAACGCGCCGGCGCGGGCGGCCACCGCCTCGCCCAGCAGATCGACCAAAGCGAGCAGACTCACCGCCGTCAGCACGGCCAGTCCGCCGCGCGCAAGCGCCCTGAGAGGAGTCGACGCCGCCGTCACGCCACACCCCGCCGCCGGCTCACGTCCACTCCGGATCCGGAAAGATCTGGTCGTTTCATCGCACCCCCCCATACTCTCGCCCCGGGACTGGCCCCATCCTTACCTCATTCGGTCCATCGGGGGGAGCCCCCGTCCGCCCTGTCGGCGCGCGACCGCTGCGCGATAAAAGGGGGAAAGCCGTGAGCAAGAATCGTCGACTTGCGCGCTTCATTCTCGGCGCCCGCGCGGACGACCGGTTGCCGGAGCGCGTGCGTGCGACCGTGGACGCCCAGCAGCGGCAAAGCGAGATCCTGATCGGTTGGGTTCAGCTCAGCGTGGTAGTGCTGTTTGGCACACTGTATCTCGTCGCCCCCAAGACCTCCGGCAGCACGGACTTCATGCCCGTCCCGTATGTTCTGGGTGGCTACCTCGCCTTTACGCTGGTCCGACTGTGGATGGCCTACAAGGATCGGCTGGGACCGGTCCTGCTGTTCGTGTCCGTTGTCGTGGACATGAGCCTGCTCATGGGCCTCATCTGGACCTTCCACGTTCAATACGAACAGTCGGCTCCCTTCTATCTGAAGGCCCCCACGCTGCTCTATGTCTTCATTTTCATCGCCTTGCGAGCGCTGCGGTTCCAGTCGGTCTACGTCATCGTTGCCGGCGTCACCGCGGCGGCCGGCTGGGCGGGCCTGCTGGCCTACGCGCTCATCACCGAACTGCGCATGGGCGATCCCATGATCACCCGCGACTACGTGGCCTACATGACCTCCAACACGGTGCTGATCGGCGCCGAGGTCGACAAGATCGTCTCCATCCTCACCGTCACCGCCATCCTGGCCATCGCCCTGGTGCGCGGCCGGCGGCTGCTGGAGCGCGCGGTCCTGGACAGCCTGACGGCCCGCGACCTGTCCCGCTTCGTCGCTCCCGAGGTGGCGCGCCGCATCAGCCAGTCGGGCGAGGGCCTCAACCCGGGCGACGGCGAGGTGCAGGAAGCGACCGTGCTGTTCACCGACATCGAGGGCTTCGCCACCCTCAGCGAACAGATCCATCCCCAAGACCTGATCGCCGTCCTCAACGCCTACTTCGGCGCCGTCAACGCGATCGCCGAGCGTCACGGCGGCGTCATCATCCAGTTCGTGGGTGACGCACTGCTCATCAGCTTCTCCGGGCCGGACTGCCCCGACCACGCCCGGCGGGCCCTGGAGACCGCGCGCGCGATCGTCACCGAGTTGAACGGCCGTCCCTTCGGGGCCGGCGGGCACCGCCTGCGCACGCGCTGCGGCCTGAACACCGGCCAGGTCATCCTGGGCGCCGTGGGCTCGTCCAACCGCCTGATCTTCACCGCCCACGGCGACGAGGTGAACCTGGCCGCCCGCCTGGAGCAGCTCAACAAGGCGCACGGCAGCTACATTCTCTTGAGCGAGGCCACCGCCCGGCATGCCAACGCCGCAACGGAGGTGGAGCCCGCCGGCGAGATCACGGTGCGCGGCCGCAGCCGGCCGACCCGGTTGTTCGTCGCCCGCCCGGGTCGTCCACCGCGCCACGGTGACGGCGCGCCGCCCGCCGCTCAGTCGGCCAACCCGGCCAGCCCGCCCTCCTCCGGAACCGCCCCCAGCTCGAACACCTGACCCGGGCGCACGAAGCCCCGGAACCCGTCCGCGCGGGCGTCAGGCAGCGGTCCGTCGGGATAATGGTACAGCCACATCTTGGCCTTGACGTCGGCCGGCAGGGTCCGGAGGTCGCGGTAGTGCGCATGCACGCCGCCGCAGTGCGGCCCGGTGTCGCAGTCATGGAAAATGAGGTGCGCGGCGCGGTAGGCCGGCATCAGGGTCTCCGGCTGGTGCAGGCAATCAGAGGTGAACAGCACCCGGCCGATGGGCGCCTCCATCATGAGGCCGTAGGAGCGCATGACGGCCTCGCCCGAGTGGATGTGCAGCAGCGGCACCAGGCCGAGGCGCAGGCCGCCGAAGACAAACCCGCCGTCCGCCGGCAGCGGACGCACGTCGAAGAAGTCGCCCAGGTGGCCGTAGCCGTAGTCCAGCACCTCCATCCCGGCCTTGAGGGAGTTGTGCCACAAGGCGTCGACCAGGCCCTCGTGGATATAAAGGGGCAGGCGCGCGGTGTCGGGACAGAAATACGTGGTGAAGCCCAGCCACTCCAGGCCGCCGACGTGATCGCCATGCAGATGGCTGATGTATACCGCAGAGACGTCGCCGCGGCCCAGACCGGCCGCCTTGAGGGCGCGGCGGGCATCGGTTCCGCAGTCAATCAGCAGTCGCTCTCCGGCTTCCGATTCCAGAATCGCGTTGCTCTGGAAGTTATCGTCGGCCATCGTGAAGGCCGCGCCGGTCCCGATGAAGAAAAACCGCATCCCCCACCTATTCCCGCACTCCGGAGCTCCGTCCCTGCGACCGACATCGCACCAGGAGACGTCCGGCCAGGATACGGAGCTTTCGCGGCCCTGAACACCTGCTATGTTGGAAAATCCGGGGCTGCCCCCTCAGTCAGCACCCCCGTCAGCAACCCGGTCGAGAAAAGGGCACCCCGTCGATGATGGGACGAGACGCGCGGCGCACCCCGCACGCCGCGCCGACCAGCCGCCGAGTGAGCATTCCCCTGCGCGTCGTTCTCCTGCTCGGCATCACCGGGCTGGTCCTGCTCTCGGCCGGGTCCATCCTGGCCATCAACGTGCGTGCCGGCGGCGAGACGGCACGCGAACTGATGCTGCAACGCTCCAGCGCCGTGCTGCACGGCCTGGAGCAGTGGCTGCGGCTGCAACTGCGACCGCTGTCGGACGTCGCCCGCAACGCCCAGGCCATGGTGGCCGAGGGCGCCCTGGCGCCGGACGACACGGCGCACGTCGACGCCTACGTCCACGGCCTGTTCGCCGGCACCCCGCGCCTGGAGGCGCTGGCGCTGGTGACCCCCGACCACGTGGCGCGGCGGTATGGCCGCGACGGCATCGCCCGCATCGACGACTGGAGCGATCGCGCGCCGGTGGCGGGTCTCGTCGACGAGGTCATCGAACGCGCCAAGGCGGGCAACATCGAGCCCGTGTGGGGCACCCCGGTGTGGCGTGGCTCCACCGGGCACGCCGCATTCCACATCCGCGTCGCCTTGATGCGGAACGGCGCGCCCGCCGGTGTCCTGTTCGCAATGATCGGGTTGGAGCCCATCGTTTCGGCGCTGCCGCGCCTGCTCGTCGATGAGGTCATGATCCCGTACATTCTGTACGATCGCACGCGGGTCCTGGCCCACCCGCTGCTGGACACCGGGGCTGCGCTGGGCCCGGATCCCACCACCACGGCGCCGCGCCCGCTGCTGGCGTTGGACGACTTTCCGGACGCCCACCTCGCCATGCTCTGGGACGCGGAGCCGATGCGCATGAAGGGGCCGGTCGACCTCAAGCCGGGCTGGGCGCAGGGCATCCACCTGGACGGAGAGACGATCGTCCACACCCTGCGCGACGTGCAGGGCTTCTCGCCGCGTCCGCTCCAGATCGGCACCCATTTCACGACCACGGAAGGGGCCCCCGCCTTCGTCCGCCTGCGCAACTCCATCGCGGTGGGGCTAGGGGTGCTGGCGCTGTCCGTGGTCGCCGCGCTGCTGCTGGGGCGCTGGATCGGCCGACCGGTCGTCCGGTTCGCGACGGTGGCACGGGCCGTGGCGGCGGGCAACCTCAACCCGCCGATGCAGCCCCAACCCTCGCTGATCCGCGAGTACCAGGAGGGCGGGGCCGCGTTCCAGAGCATGGTCGAGGGCCTGCGCGAGCGCGAGCGGGTGCGCAACCTGTTCGGCAAGTACGTGCCGGAAGAGGTGGCGCGCCGCCTGCTCGCCCAGGACGGCGACCCGCGGCCCGACGAGACCGAGGCGACCATCCTGTTCGCCGACCTCACCGACTTCACGCGCCTGACCCAGGTGCTGGGGCCGGAACGGGTGGTGCGGATGCTGAATGCCTATTTCTCGGCCATGGTCGAGATCCTGGAACGCCACGGCGGCGTCGTGACCCAGTTCCAGGGCGACGCCATGCTGGTGGTGTTCAACCTGCCCGAACGTCATCCGGACCATGCCAGCGCCGCCGTGCTGGCCGCCCTGGAGATGCAGCGGCGACTGGACGCCGGACCGTTCGAGGGCCAGACCCTGCACGCCCGCATCGGCATCGGAACGGGCACCGTCCTGGCCGGCGCCGTCGGCGCCCAGGACCGGCTCAGCTACACCGTGCACGGCGACGCGGTGAACCTGGCCGCCCGCCTGGAGGTGATGAACAAGAGCATCGGCACCCGCATCCTGGTCTCCGACCGCACCGCCACGCTGGTGCGGGCGGTCCCGCTCCTGTCCCTGGGCCATCTACCGGTCAGGGGTCAGGGCGCCGAGGCCCGGGTGTTCACCCCGGAGGAGGACCGCGGTCAGCCCCCCAGAGAGCTTCCGCGCGCCGGATCGGAGCCGGCGGCGGCCGGCGCCTGAGCGGGGCCACCATGGACGGCGCCGAACCGATCCTCACCATCGGCTACCAGGGCAGCAGCCCCGCCGCCCTGCTGGCCACCCTGACAGGGGCGGGAGTGCGCACCGTCATCGACGTGCGCGCCGTGCCGTGGTCGCGCCGGCCCGCCTTCACCAAGCGCGCCCTGGCGGCCGCCGTGGCGGAGGCCGGGCTGCGCTACGTCCATCTGGCCGGGCTCGGGAACCCGGCCAGGACCGACCACACCGGCGGCCCGGACATGGCGGCGCACCTGGCGGCGCCCGCCGGACGCGCGGCCCTGGATGCCGCCTCGGCCCTGGTGGCGGAGGCCGGGCCGGTGGTGCTGCTGTGTCTGGAACGGGACCCGGCCGGCTGCCATCGCCGGGCCGTGGCCGCCGCCCTCGCCGCCCGCACCGGTGCGCCGGTGCGGCACCTGACGGGTCCCGCCGGCGATGCCCGCCCCGATCGCCGCCCCGATCCCCGCCCCGATCCCCGTCAGGGAGTGTTGTTCCGATAGACCTGACCCGGTTCGGGCCTTTCCCGCCGCCCCCGGGGGGACTACCATCCGGACCGGAATCGGAGCAGGACCCCAAAGCCTAGCGAGGAGCGGCGGATGGCGGCGCGTATCATCACCGTGGCCCAGCAGAAGGGCGGCGCCGGCAAGACCACGCTGGCCGCGCAACTGGCCGTCACCTGGGCCCGGCGCAAGAACAGCGTCGCCATCGTGGACATCGACCCGCAACGCAGCCTGGCCGCCTGGCACGCCTGGCGCGCGGCGCACTATCCCGACGGGGTGGCGCTGCACCTGTCCGACGTGGCGGGCTGGCGCCTGGGCACCGAGTTGGACCGGCTGCGCCACCGCTTCGACATCGTGATCGTCGACACGCCGCCGCACGCCGAGACCGACGCCCGCGCCGCCGTGCGCGCCGGCGACATGCTGCTGCTGCCGATCCAGCCCAGCCCCATGGACCTGTGGGCTACCCAGCCCACGGTGCATATGGCGGAAACCGAGAACACCGCCGCGCTGATCGTCATGAACCGCATGCCGCCGCGCGGCAAGCTGCCGGACATCCTGCTGGAGAGGCTGCTGGAGGAGGGCCTGCCCATCGCCCACACCAAGATGGGCAACCGCGTCGCCTACGCCGCCAGCATGATGGAGGGCAAGGGCGTGGTGGAATACCAGCCCTCGTCGACGGCCGCGCGCGAGATCGGGGCGCTCGCGACCGAGGTCCTGGCCACCCTGAAGGGCCGGGAGAAGCGACGCTGACGCCAAGCACAAACCAGGAGAGCCCCGCGATGGACACCCTGCCCTCGATCGACTCCACCGGCGGACAAACCCTGTGGGTCACCGCCCCCGACGGCGCCGAGCTGCGGGCCGCGCGCTGGCTGGCCCGGGGGCCGCGGCGCGGCGTCGTGCTGCTGTTCAACGGCCGCACCGAATTCATCGAGAAGCACCTGGCGTTGATCGACCATATACGGGCGCAGGGGTGGACGGTCTGGACGCTGGACTGGCGCGGGCAGGGGCTCTCGCCGCGGCCCCTGCCCGACCGCCACAAGGGCCACATCGACCGCTTCGAGACCTACCTGGCCGATGCCGACGCGCTGCTGGAGAGCCGCGTCGGCCCCGACGTGGGCGACGATCCGCTGGTGCTGGTCGGACATTCGATGGGCGGACACCTGGCGCTACGGCTGCTGGCCCGCCAGCCCGCGCGCTTCGCCGGCGTCGTGCTGAGCGCACCGATGGTCGGCATCCACCACGGCTGCGCCCCGGCCTGGGTGGCCGACGCCCTCACCGCCGCGGCGATCCGGCGCGGCCGCGCCACCGACTACGTCGCCGGCGGCGAACGCTGGACGCCGGAGCGCGAGCGCTTCGAGGGCAACGTGGTGACGCACGACCCGGACGCCTTCCAGGCCGGGCTGGACCAGATCGCGGCCAATCCGGACCTGGCCCTCGGCGGCGCCACCTGGGGCTGGGTGCGGGCCGCCCGCGCCTCCATCGCCACCCTGGAGCGTCAGGACTGGTCCGCGGTCACCCAGCCGGTCGGCATCGCCCTGGCGAGCGAGGAGCGGATCGTCAGCAACCGCGCCATCCGCCGCCTGGCCGAGCGCCTGCCCAACGCCCGGCTGGTCGAGATCGAAGGCGCCTGCCACGAGATCTACCGCGAGGCCGACCCCATGCGCGGCCAGTTCCTGGCGCTGCTCGACGCGGTGCTGGAGGCGGCAGCGCCGGCCGCGTGAATCCGCACACATCCCCGGGGTTTGCACATTCCGGCCAGGGCCGCTAGGCTTGTCGACAGCTTGCGGGGGAGCGGCGCGGCCATTGCGCCCGCCCGGCTCCGGTGCCACGTGTTCCGCACCCTGGGACCACCCTCACTGACAACCGACACCCCAAGCGCCACCGGAACAGGGACGAGTCCATCATGCACACGCTGATCGCGGGCGCCGCCGCCATGGCGGCGACGTCGCTGGCCGTTCTCGCCACGCCGACCGCGGCCGCGGCCGCCGAGGACTGCGGCCGGGTCACCATCGCCGAGATGAGCTGGACCTCGGCGGCCATGCTCGCCAACCTGCAGAAGATCGTCCTCAACGAGGGCTACGGCTGCGACGCCGAACTGGTGCCGGGCGATACGGTGCCGACCATCACGTCCATGACCGAGAAGGGCGAACCGGACCTGGCGCCCGAGATCTGGCCCAACGCCGCCAAGGAGGTGATCGCCGAGGCCGAAGCCGAAGGCCGCGTCAAGGTGGCCACCCGCACGCTGGAGGACGGCGGCCAGGAGGGCTGGTTCGTACCGGCGTACATGGTCGACGAGCACCCCGAACTGGCGACCATCGAGGGCATCCGCCAGAACGCGCAGCTCTTCCCCGACCAGGAAGAGCCGGGCAAGGGCCGCTTCTACACCTGCCCGTCGGGCTGGCAGTGCCAGATCGTCAACGAAAACCTGTTCGAGGCCTACGGCCTGGACGAGGCCGGCTACACCATGTTCGATCCCGGCTCCGGTCCCGGTCTGGCCGGCGCCATCGCCAAGGCGTACGAGCGCCGCGAGCCGATCTTCGCCTATTACTTCGAGCCGACCCCGGTGATGGGCAAGTATGACATGGTCATGATCGGCGGCATGGACCACGATCCGGAGACCTGGGACTGCGTCACCAGCCGCGACTGCGCGGATCCGCAGCCCAACATGTACCCGTCCTCGGAGGTGCTCACGCTGACCACGACCGCGTTCGCGGAGAACAACCCCGACGCCTACGCCTTCGTCTCCAGCGTCACCATCCCCAACGACGTCATCAACGCCGTCCTGGCGTGGCAGGAGGACAACCAGGCCACCGGCGAGGCCGGCGCGCTCCATTTCCTGGAGACCTACCCCGAGGTCTGGACCGACTGGGTTCCGGCCGACGTGGCGGAGACCGTGAAGGCGGCGCTGTAGACCGTCGAGAGCCGGGTGCGACCGCGCGCGCGGTCGCGCGGCGGGATCGCGCCCGGCCCCGCGCCCGTCGCCCCCGCCCGCCCCGAGGGCGATTGACGGGGCCCATCGGAGGATCCGACCGATGGCGGAGCCAAACTGGCTGATCGACTTCCCGGCCATGGACGACGAGTCGCTGCGCGCGTTCAATCGCGCCATCGATGAGGCGTACCGGGCCTTCACCCGCACCTACGGCGCCGCCATCGAGGACGCCTTCACGCCGCTGCTGCGCCTGATGGTGTGGTTCGAGCAGCTTCTGCTCGGCGCCCCCTGGTGGCTGGTGATCCTGGCCGTCGCCGCCCTGGCCTACGGCGCCAGCCGCGGCTGGCGGCTGGTGGCCCTGGTGGTGGCCTCCTTCCTGCTCATCGGCTACCTGGGCATGTGGGAAGACACCATGCGCACCATGGCGATGATCTCGGTGTGCACCCTGATCGCCGTGGTCGTCGGGATTCCCATCGGCATTCTGCTGTCGCGCTCCGACCGGCTGAAGGCCGCGGTGGTGCCGGTGCTCGACGTCATGCAGACCATGCCCAGCTTCGTCTACCTGATCCCGGTGGTCATGCTGCTGGGTCTGGGCAAGGTGCCGGGGCTGATGGCGGTGGTGGTCTACGCCATCCCCCCGGTCATCCGCCTGACCGATCTCGGTATCCGGCTCGTGGACAAGGAGGTCCTGGAGGCCACCGACGCCTTCGGCGCCAGCCCGTGGCAACGGCTGTGGGGTGTTCAGGTGCCGCTGGCGCTGCCGAACATCATGGCCGGGGTCAATCAGACCATCATGATGGCGCTGGCGATGGTCGTCGTGGCCTCAATGATCGGGGTCAAGGGCCTGGGCCAGCCGGTGCTGCGCGCGGTCACCAACCAGTACTTCGCCATGGGCGTGCTGAACGGCCTCGCCGTGGTCATGCTGGCGATCATCTTCGACCGCGTCACCCAGTCCTACGGCCGCCGGTTGCAGAGGTACCGCGATGAGACGCGCTGACCGAACGCCGCCGGCGGACGCCGCCGCGGGCGAGGACAAGATCATCATCCGCGATCTGTACAAGATCTTCGGCCCGAACCCCGCCGGCGTTCTGCCGCTGGTGCGCGAGCAGGGCGTGGGCAAGACCGAACTGCTGGAGCGGCACGGCCACGTGCTGGGGCTGGACGACATCTCGATGACCGTGCGCGCCGGCGACGTGCACGTGGTCATGGGCCTGTCGGGGTCGGGCAAGTCCACGCTGATCCGCCACCTGAACCGCCTGATCGACCCCACCGCCGGCAGTATCCTGATCGACGGCGCCGAGGTCACGGCGCTGTCGGGGGCCGCCCTGCGGCACTTCCGGCGCCACCGCGCCAGCATGGTGTTCCAGCGCTTCGCCCTGCACCCGCACCGCACCGTGCTGGGCAACGTGGCCTACGGTCTGCGCGTGCAGGGGCTCGGCCGGCGCGCGGCGGAGGACCGCGCCCGCGTCTGGATCGAGCGGGTCGGCCTGACCGGCTTCGAGCAGCGCTACCCCGCCGCCCTGTCCGGCGGCATGCAGCAGCGCGTGGGGCTGGCCCGCGCGCTCGCCACCGACTGCGACATCCTGCTGATGGACGAGGCGTTCTCGGCGCTCGATCCGCTCATCCGCACCGACATGCAGGACGTGTTGCTGACCCTGCAGGGCGAGTTGAAGAAGACCATTGTGTTCATCACCCACGACCTGGACGAGGCGCTGCGCATCGGCGACCGCATCGCCATCCTGCGCGACGGCGCCGTGGTTCAGGAGGGCACCACGCCCGAGATCGTGATGCGGCCCGCCGACGCCTACATCGCCGACTTCGTCAAGGACATCAACCGCGCCCGCGTGCTGCGCGTGAAGGCGGTGACGAGTGCGGAGATCAAGGGCGCGCGCGGGGCCGTGCTGTCGGCGCAGGCGACGCTGGAAGAGGCCTTGACCTTCTTCCACGAGGACCCGTCGGGCCGTCGCCCGGTGCACGTGGCCGAGCGCGGCGTGGTGGGCTCGGTGGGGTTGCCGGAGATCCTGCGCGCGATCGAGCGGCCCAACGTGGGGCCGTCGGACGCGCGGGCGTCGGTGCTGACGTCGTAGGGCGCTGGGCGCGGTCCCACGCCGGAGCGTGGGACCGAGAGAGGGACTCTCACGCCCACGCGGTCCCACGCCGGAGCGTGGGACCGAGAAATCGGGGTCTCGCGCCCACGCTCCCGCGTGGGCGCCATAACATCCCTCGCGCCCACGCTCCCGCGTGGGCGCCATATCATCCCTCGCGCCCACGCTCCCGCGTGGGCGCCATATCATCCCTCGCGCCCACGCTCCCGCGTGGGCGCCGGGCCACTATTCGGCGGTTCGGCCCGCCTTCTCCTCCAGGCCCGAGGTGCCGAAGCGGCGCGCCAGTTCGGTCCACACCGCCTCCGGCGCCACCCCGGCCTGCGCCCACAGCACCGCGAGGTGATACAACAGGTCGGCGCTCTCGGTGACCACGGCGTCGGGGCCTTCGGCCAGCGAGGCCACCACCACCTCGGTGGCCTCCTCGCCCAGCTTCTGGGCAATCTTGGCGGGGCCGCGCGCGAACAGCTTGGCGGTGTACGACTCCGCCGGGTCCGCGCCCTTGCGGCTATCCACCACCCGACTCAGGTGGTCGAGCACGCGCCCATCGGGCGGCGCCGCGGCGCCGTCAGCTTCGGGGGCTGCCATGATCGTCCTCCCGCACCGCGATGCCGGCGGCGCGCATGTGGGCCTTGGCGTCGGCGATCGAGTGTTCGCCGAAATGGAAGATCGACGCCGCCAGGACGGCTGTCGCGTGGCCGTCACGGATGCCCTCGACCAGGTGGTCGAGCGTCCCGACCCCGCCCGACGCGATGACCGGCACGCGCACGGCATCGGCCACCGCCCGGGTCAGCGGGATGTCGAAGCCCTGGCGGGTGCCGTCGCGGTCCATGCTGGTGAGCAGGATCTCGCCCGCGCCCAGCTCCACCATGCGCTGCGCCCAACCGATGGCCTCGATGCCGGTCGGCTCGCGGCCGCCGTGGGTGAAGATCTCGAAGCGGTCGGGGCCGACCCGCTTGGCGTCCACCGCCACCACGATGCACTGGGTGCCGAACTTCTCGGCGGCCTCGCGCACGAAGTCGGGATTGCGCACGGCGGCGGTGTTGATGGACACCTTGTCCGCCCCGGCGAGCAGCAGCCGGCGCACGTCGTCCACGGTGCGCACGCCGCCGCCCACGGTGAGCGGCATGAAACAGCGGTCGGCGGTGCGGGCGACCACGTCGTAAAGGGTCTCGCGGTTGTCACTGCTGGCGGTGATATCGAGGAAGCACAGCTCGTCCGCGCCGGCGGCGTCGTAGACCGTGGCCTGCTCCACCGGGTCGCCGGCGTCGCGCAGGTTGACGAAGTTCACACCCTTGACGACGCGACCGTCCTTGACGTCCAGGCAGGGAATGACCCGCATCTTCAGCATGGCGCGGCCCCGTTGCCGTCGGTGTCGGCCAGCACCCGCAGCGCCGCCGCCAGGTCGAGGCGGCCGTCATACAGGGCGCGGCCGCTGATGACGCCGACCAGGCCGCTGGCCCGCCGCCGCGCCACCGCGCGCACGTCGTCCAGCGACGCGATGCCGCCGGACAGGATCACCGGCGTGGTCAGGCGCGCGGCCAGGGCGGCGGTGGCCTCCAGGTTGGGCCCCTGCATGACGCCGTCGCGGTCGATGTCGGTGTGGATGATGGCGTCAACGCCCGCGTCCTCGAACCGCAGTGCCAGATCCAGCGCGGTCACGGTGGAGGTCTCGGCCCAGCCCTCGACCGCCACGCGGCCGTCGCGGGCGTCGATGCCGACCGCGATCCGGCCCGGGAACTCGGCGCAGGCCTTGCGCACAAGCGCCGGGTCGCGCAGCGCCACGGTGCCCAGGATGACGCGGGCGACCCCCTTCTCCAGCCAGAACTCGATGGTCGACAGGTCGCGGATGCCGCCGCCGAGCTGCACCGGCACATCACGGTGGCCGGCCGCGGCGAGGATGGCCTCCACCGGCGCCTCGTTGACGGGGTGGCCGGTGAAGGCACCGTTCAGGTCGACGACATGCAGCCAACGGCAGCCGGCATCGACGAACAGCCGGGCCTGGGCGCCGGGGCTGTCGTTGAACACGGTGGCGCGGTCCATGTCGCCCTTGAGCAGGCGCACACACTGACCGTCCTTCAGGTCGATGGCGGGAAACAGGATCATCGCGTCACGGCGTCCAGCGCAGGAAGTTGGCGATCAGCCGCAGCCCGGTGGCCTGGCTCTTCTCGGGATGGAATTGCGTGCCGACCATGGTGTCCCGGCCCACCATGGCGGTGATCGGTC
Organism: Roseospira goensis; assembly: GCF_014197795.1. GTDB lineage: Bacteria > Pseudomonadota > Alphaproteobacteria > Rhodospirillales > Rhodospirillaceae > Rhodospira > Rhodospira goensis. The sequence continues at coordinate 54,061 of NZ_JACIGI010000006.1, read as the reverse complement.
CGCCGTAGTCGGTGGTCGCCAGGGCCTGATCCGGCGCGTCCAGCACCACGGCATAGGAGTGCACGAAATAGGTATGCTGACCGCTGTGCACCCCCGCCAGCACCGGGTGATCGGGCTGTGTCAGGGTCAGCGTGTTCCAGCCCATGTGGGGCACCTTCAGGGCCGGATCGGCCGGCCGGATGGGATCCACCACGCCGTCGATCCAGCCCAGGCCGGGGTGGGTGCCGTGTTCGTGGCCCTCGCGGGCCATGAGCTGCATGCCCACGCAGATGCCGAGGAACGGACGGCCGCGGTCACGGACCGCCTCGGTCAGGGCCTCGGCCATGCCGGCGACCGCGTCCAGGCCGCGCTTGCAGTCGCCGAACGCGCCCACGCCGGGCAGCACCACACGATCAGCCCGGCGCACGTCGTCGGGCCGGCTGGTGACGACGATGCGGGCCGCGGACTTGCTTTCCAGCGCCGCGCGCTCGAACGCTTTGGCGGCGGAGCGCAGGTTTCCGGAGCCATAGTCGATGATGGCGACGCTCATGACGGGACCGTGGACCCTCCGGGCGGGAGACGAACAGCGCCCTGCTTGTATCAGGATGCCGGGGCGGGAGAAAGCCCCTCGCCGGAACGCTGGGATGACGCGACGGACGCCGCGACAATGCCTTGCTCAGGGCGAGTGTAGCCCGCAAAGGGCGTGACAGATGCCATGTTTTGCGTGTACGATAAAAGTCGTATCACCAAAAGGTGCATCTTGGGGGTGCCAATGGGGGTGGATGTGCGCGAGCCGCGCATGTCGCGCGCGCCGAGAGCGGCCGACCGGCGGCGCACCGCGGCCTCCCGGGGGACCTGCCAACGGCGCCCGGGCCGGGTCGGCGCGGTGCTGCTCGTGGTCGGCACCGTCGGCCTGACGGCCTGTGGCGGCGGCTCCGCGGTGCGGGACGCCGGCCCGGCCCCCGACGTGCCCCCGCTGACCCCGGCCCAGGTCGCCGCCGCCGGGACCCTGGCGCTGTCCCACGTGGTGCAGGGCCGGCGCGCCGTCAGCCGGACCTACCGGTCCTCCCTGGTCTGTGCGGCGCCCCGCCAGCCCCCCTCCGACCCCGCCGAGGCCCGCGACGTCACAGCCGCCGTGCGCGGCGCCTTCGTCGATGTCCTGGGCGATGCCCTGGGGTTCCCGCTGGCGGGCCGCCGCGACTCCCTGTTCGACGCGTCGGCCGGGGACGCCGAGTTCGCGCTGGCCGCCCGGATCACGACGCTGCGCTACGCGCTGTGCCGCCACATGACGCTCGCCGGTCGCCACGCCGGCACCAGCGGGCGTGCCGACGCCGACCTCACCGTCGAGGTCCAGGACCGGATCGCCCGGGAGGTCGTCTTCACCGGCACCGTCAGCGCGACCGCGAGGCTGGACGACCCTGTCCCCGGCACCGCCGAAGACGCCCTGCTGGCCCGCCTCTTCACCGATGCGCTGGCGCAGTTGGCGGCCGACAACACGTTCCGGCGCGCGATCGTCACCGGCATTCCCAAGGGCGAAACCCTGCGCCGAGCGGATGCCGACGCCTTCGCCGTCGGCGCCGCGGCGCTCATCCCCGCGGCGGCGTCCCCGGGCGGCGCGGGCCGGCTGACCCTCACCGGACCGGCCCTGTTCCGCGCCCCCATGACCCTGAATGTCGACCGCCTCCGCGCCGCCACGGTCACCGTGCTGGGGCTGTCCGGCCACGGCAGCGGCTTCTTCGTGGCCCCCGATGGCTGGCTGCTGACCAACGCCCACGTGGTCGAGGGCGGAGAGGTGTTCCGGGTCCGCCTTTCCGACGACCGCGAGCTGTGGGCGCGCGTCGAACGGCGCCATCCGGTTCGCGACGTCGCCTTGCTGAAGGTGGCCGGCCGCGGCTTCGAGGCGCTGCCGATCCGCCCCACCCTGGCGCAGGTCTCCGAGACGACCTACGCCATCGGCACGCCGGCCTCGCGCGCCCTCGGCCAGACCGTCAGCCAAGGCATCGTCAGCGCCTACCGGCGCGGCGCGCATAAGGGCCTGGACGTCTACCAGGCCACGACGCCGATCCACGCCGGCAATAGCGGCGGCCCCCTGGTGGACGCGTGGGGCAACGTGGTGGCCGTCTCGGTGGCGATCATCAGCGAGGGGTCGCGCAGGCTGGGCGCGGGCCTCGGGTTCTTCATCCCGATCCACGATGCCCTGGCCCATGTGGGCGTCGAGGTCGCCCCGCAGGCCCCGGCCCCCGCGCCGGCGCCGACGGCATGGCAGGCCTGGGCACACCCGGCCCAGGGTCCGGCCCCGGCGCCCGTGCCGACGTGGGCCTACGGCGCCGCCGCACCCGGCGGTGTCGCCCCGGCCCCGTGGACAGCGGCCCCGCCAGCCCTGGCCGGTCCGTGGCCCGGCCGTCCGGCCGCACCCCCGTCCCCGACACCGCCGGCAGCCGGGGCACCGCCGTACCCCTCTGCGCCGACTTCTGCTGCTCCCCACGCCGGATACACCGATGGACACGCCCCCGGACACGCACCATGGCCCCCCTCCCCGACGCCGCGCCTGTGAGGTCCGCGCGACGGCGGCAGCCGCGCGCGCTACATCGAGCCGCCCAAGACCCCCTTGGTGGAGGGCACGGCATCGGCCTTGCGCGGGTCGATCTCGGTGGCGCGGCGCAGCGCCCGGGCCAGCGCCTTGTAGCAGCTCTCCGCCATGTGATGGGTGTTCTCGCCGTACAGGGTCTCGACATGCAGGGTCGCCCCCGCCGTCTGCGCGAAGGCCTGGAACCACTCCTTGAACAGCTCGGTGTCAAAGTCGCCGAGCTTGGCGCGCGGGAACGCCACCCGCCACACCAGATAGGGCCGGTTCGACAGGTCGATGGCCACGCGCGTCAGGGTCTCGTCCATGGGCACCAGCGCATCCCCGTAGCGCTGGATGCCGGTGCGCTGTCCGAGCGCCTGGGACACCGCCGTTCCGATCGCCAGCGCGCTGTCCTCGGTGGTGTGGTGAAAGTCGATGTGGGTGTCGCCCTCGGCCCGTACGGTCAGGTCCATCAGGCTGTGCCGCGCCAGTTGCTCCAGCATGTGGTCGAGGAACCCGACCCCCGTGGCCACGTCATACTCCCCCGACCCATCAAGATTGACGGTGACGGCGATCCGCGTTTCCTTCGTGACCCGTTCGAGGCTGGCCTGGCGCATGCTGATATCCTGTCTGCTGCTGTCCCGCGTGCCGGCGTCCGACGCATCCGAGCACGTGAGCGCCGTTCTACCAAAGCCCCACCCGTTCCACCAGCGCGCTCAATTCGCTTGTGGGTAGCGCCCCCGAAACGGCAAGAATAAGATGCATGAGACAAGGTCGCTCAACACTTCTTCCTGAGCGGGCATCATGGCCACAATACGTCCTTAGCGGGTTTTGCGACCGCCATGCCGGGACGTCGCGCAGGCGCCATGGAGAGGGGATGGACTTGTGACGGAACAGACCTTTGACGACCCGGGCGGGCGTCGCACGGAGGCGGATCCCGTGGATGTCTACGTCGGCCGCCGGCTGCGCCAGCGACGGCAGCTCCTGAAGATGAGCCAGGAGCAGTTGGCGCGGGCCATCGGCGTGACCTTCCAGCAGATCCAGAAGTACGAACGCGGCGCCAACCGGATCAGCGCAAGCCGCCTCTACGACATCGCCCAGGTCATGGGCGTGCCCATCAACTTTTTCTTCGACTTCATCGAGGAAGAGATCGAGGAGCGCGAGGGGCCGCGCGGCCTCGGCCAGCCCACCGAGCCCGCCCCGCACGACGACCGCTCCACCCACCCCGAGTCCATCATGCTGGTCACCGCCTATTGGCGTCTGCCCAGCGACGACATCCGCCGCAAGTCGCTGTCGCTGCTGCGCTCCATGTCCGGGCTCAAGGACAAGAAGGGCGAGCCGCTGCCGGACGACGACGACCTGCCCGACCTGGAAGGGGTTGATTAGCGACCGACCCCATGCGAAAGCGAGAGTGTCGGTCCGGGGGCGCCGGCCACCGGGACCCGCCGGTCTCGTATCGGGCGGCGGCGTCTCCGCCGGAATGCCCCCAGGCGCCGAGCGAGTCGTGCAGCCAAGCAAGAGGTCGCGCCGCAATGTCTCCTGTTGGCATGCCCCCTGTCGCCACACCCTCCGAACGTTGGCTCGACGGCATCGTCCATGTCATCAGCGTCGCCCTGGCGCTGGCGGCCGTCACCACGCTGCTGGTCCGTGCCGTGCCGATCGGGGACGGCGCCGTGATCGCGGCCGTCACGATCTATGGGCTTGGGCTGTTGGCGAGCTTCGGCCTGTCGGCCGCCTACAACATCACCTGGGCGCCGGCCTGGAAGGCGCGTTTGCGTCGGCTCGACCACGCCGCCATCTTCCTGTTGATCGCCGGGACCTACACGCCGTTCGCCCTGGTCAGCCTGGCCGGTCCGGTCGGCTACACCCTGCTCGCGGTGGTGTGGACGGTCGCGGTCGGTGGCCTGGCGCTGAAGCTCGCGCGCCCGGGCCGATACGAGCGCCTGTCGCTCGCCCTGTACCTCGCGCTCGGCTGGACCGGCCTGGCCGCCGCCGGTTCCCTGGTGGCGGCGCTGCCGCCCGCCGCGCTCGGCCTGCTGCTGGCGGGCGGGATCCTGTACAGCGCGGGCGTGCTGTTCTATGTGGCCAAGCGCCTGCGCTTCAACCGCGCCATCTGGCACACCTTCGTGCTGGCGGCGGCGGTGTGCCACTACGTGGCGGTCAGCGAGTCCGTGTTCGCCGGGTAGAGCGGACCGCGCGACAGCCGACCCACCCGGTCCGGTGCCCGCGCCGATCCGCGCGGCCTTAGCGCCGATCGCTCGAAATCGGAACCACGATGTGGTTCGGATTGATCGCGTGACTCCGCGCGACCTCTATGATTCTCAGCCGATTTTTGCGGCAAACCGAAATCGCGCCGCGAGTCCGGTTTGTCGCAATCGGCTGTATGGCGCGATCTGCCCTAGCTCTTCGGTCGCAGGTCCACGACCCGCTTGGCCTTGCCCATCGAGCGTTCGATGCCGCCGTCCTCGACGACCTTGACGCGCGTGCTGATGCCGATGAACGACTTGATATGGTGTTGCAGGTCACGCGCCGCGGCATCCCGGGCGCTCTCGTCCGCCAGGCCGGGCCGGGTCTCGACGTTGACCGTGACGTGGTCGAGGTGGTTTTCGCGCGTCACCTCGATCTGATAGTGCGGCGACAGGCGCGCGTCCTTCAGGATCATCTCCTCGATCTGCGTCGGGAAGACGTTGACGCCGCGGATGATGAGCATGTCGTCCGAGCGCCCGGTGATCTTGCCCATGCGCCGCATCGAGCGCGCGGTGCCCGGCATCAGGCGGGTCAGGTCGCGGGTGCGGTAGCGGATGACCGGCATGGCTTCCTTGGTCAGGCTGGTGAACACCAGTTCGCCCAGTTCCCCGTCCGGCAGCACCGCGCCCGTCTCGGGGTCGATGATCTCCGGGTAGAAGTGGTCCTCCCAGATGTGCAGGCCGTCCTTGCTCTCGATGCACTCCTGCGCCACCCCGGGACCGATGACCTCCGACAGGCCATAGATGTCGATGGCGTCGATGCCGAGACGGGTCTCCAGCGCGCCCCGCATCTGGCCGGTCCAGGGCTCCGCCCCGAAGATGCCGATGCGCAGCGAGCAGTCGCGCGGGTCCATGCCCTGGCGCTCCATCTCGTCGGCGATCACCAGCATGTAGGACGGGGTGACCATGATGATGTCGGGTTCGAAATCCTTGATGAGCTGGACCTGCTTCTCGGTCTGGCCGCCCGACATGGGGATGACGGTGGCGCCCAGCTTCTCGGCGCCGTAGTGCGCGCCCAGTCCGCCCGTGAACAGCCCGTAGCCGTAGGAAACCAGGACCCGGCTGTTGTGCCGCCCCCCGGCGGCGCGGATCGAGCGCGCCATCACCGTCGCCCACATGTCGATGTCGGCGCGGGTGTAGCCCACCACGGTGGGCTTGCCGGTGGTGCCGGAGGAGGCATGGATCCGCACCACCTCGCTCATCGGCACGGCGAAGCTGTTGAACGGATAGGTCTCGCGCAGATCCTGCTTGGTCGTGAACGGGAAGCGGGCCAGGTCCGAGAGGTCCTTGAAGTCGCGCGGATGCACGCCGTGGGCGTCGCACTTGGCCCGGAAATGCGGCACGTTCTCGTAGGCGTGGCGCAGGCTCCAGGCCATGCGGCGGGTCTGCACGGCGGCGATCTGATCGCGCGTGGCCAGCTCGATCGGGTCCAGTTCGTGTTCGAGCGGGCGCTTGGTCAGGTCCATGGTCTCCTCCCGGAAACGTGCTGTGTTCGTGGCCCGGAGGTCCGGGCGGGTCTGCTGGCGGGCGATGGGGGACGGTCCGGCGGCGCGATCCTAAACCCGCTCCAGGATCATGGCGATACCCTGTCCGACGCCGATGCACATGGTGCACAGGGCGTAGCGCCCCTGGCGACGGTGCAGTTCGTAGAGCGCGGTCGTGACCAGCCGCGCCCCCGACATGCCGAGCGGATGGCCGAGTGCGATGGCGCCACCGTTGGGGTTCACGTGCTCGGCGTCATCGGGAAGCCCGAGGTCGCGCAACACCGCCAGCGCCTGGCTGGCGAACGCCTCGTTCAGTTCGACGACGTCCATGTCGGCCAGCGTCAGGCCGGCGCGGGCCAGAACCTTGCGGGTCGCCGGGGCGGGGCCGATGCCCATGATGCGCGGCGGCACGCCGGCCGTCGCCATCGCGACCACCCGGGCGCGCGGAGTCAGGCCATGGCGGGCGGCGCCGGCCTCGCTCGCCACCAGCAGCGCGGCGGCGCCGTCGTTGACGCCGGAGGCGTTGCCGGCGGTCACCGTGCCGCCGGGCTTGACCACGCCCTTCAGCTTCGCCAGCGCCTCGGGCGTGGTGTCGGGGCGCGGGTGTTCATCGGTCTCCACGACCAGAGGATCGCCCTTGCGGCGCGGCACCGTCACCGGCGTGATCTCCTCGGCCAGCCGCCCGGCGGCCTGGGCGGCGGCACACCGCGCCTGGCTGCGCAGCGCAAAGGCGTCCTGGTCGGCGCGCGCCACACCGAAGTCCTCGGCCACATTCTCCGCCGTCTCCGGCATCGAGTGCGTGCCGTGCCCGGCGTGCATCAGCGGGTTGACGAAGCGCCAGCCGATGGTGGTGTCGTGCACCGCATGGGCGCGGGTGAACGCGGCCTCCGCCTTGGGCATCACGAACGGCGCCCGGCTCATGCTTTCCACCCCGCCGGCGATCATCAGGTCGGCCTCGCCGGCCTTGATGGCGCGGGCGGCGATGCCGACCGCGTCCATGCCGGAGCCGCACAGGCGGTTCACCGTGCTGCCCGGCACCGCCTCCGGCAGACCCGCGAGCAGCGCGCACATGCGGGCGACGTTGCGGTTGTCCTCGCCGGCCTGGTTGGCGCAGCCGTAGATCACGTCCTCGACCGCCCCCCAGTCTACCGACGGGTTGCGGTCCATCAGCGCCCGGAGGGGCACCACGCCCAGGTCATCGGCGCGCACCGGTGCCAGCGCGCCGCCGTAGCGGCCGATGGGGGTCCGGATGGCGTCGCACAGGAAGGCGTCGGTGGTCATAGCGGGGGTTCCTCTCCCTCGGTGACGCGGCCGGAGAGGGTGCGGGAATTGCCCCGGAACAGGGCCAGAACCTCGCCGTCCTGGTTGGTCACGGTAACGTCGGTGATGCCGGCGCGGCCCTTCTTCACCACCTCGACCGCCTCCGCCGTCAGACGGTCGCCCAGCTTGCCGGGCGCCAGGAAGCTGATGGAGCAGGCACTGGCCACCGTCACCACGTCGTGGCTGTTGCAGCAGTAGGCGAAGGCGGTGTCGGCCAGGGTGAAGCACACGCCGCCGTGGAGAATGTCGTGCCCGTTGACCATGAAGTCCCGCACCTCCATGACGGCACGGGCGTAGCCGGGACGGGTCTCCTCGATGGCGATCCCCATGTGCCGCGCGGTGTGATCGCGCGGGTACATGGCGCGGGTGGTGGCCTCGGCGACCGCCCGACGGGTGTCCTTGTCCATGGATGCGGGGTCCTCCCGGCAGCGTACGGCGGACAGCGGGCTGGTCACCGCCCCGTGAAGGCGGGCGGCCGCTTGTCCAGGAAGGCCCGCACCCCTTCCGCGTAGTCCGCGGTACCGCCGGCGAGGGTCTGGAGGTCGCGCTCCAGGTCCAGTTGCTCGTCCAGCGTGTTGCCAGCCGACGCCGCCAGAGCCCGCTTGATGAGCGCGAGGCCGGTCGTGGGCTGCCCCGCCAGATGGCGCGCCAGCGCGGTCGCTTCGGTCATCAGGGTGTCGTCGTCGACCGCCTTCCAGATCATGCCCCACTCCGCCGCCTGCTCGGCCGACACCGCCTCGCCCAGCATCATCAGGGCGGCGGCGCGCGCCGGCCCGACCAGGCGGGGCAGCGTCCAGGTCCCGCCGGAGTCCGGCACCAGCCCGATCTTGCAGAACGCCTGGATGAAGCGGGCGGAGCGGGCCGCCAGCACGATGTCGCAGGCCAGCGCCAGGTTGGCGCCGGCGCCGGCGGCGACACCGTTGACGGCGCAGATCACCGGCATGCGCAAGCCCCGGACGGCCCGCACCATCGGATTGTACCGCCTCTCGATGGACTCGCCGATGTTCGGCGCATCCTCCCCCGGCGCCACGGCGCGGTCGTTGAGGTCCTGGCCGGCACAGAAGCCGCGCCCGGCCCCGGTGATGAGGGTGCAGCGGATGGTGTCGTCGGACGCGATCGCACTGAGGGCATCGGCCAGCGCCGCGTGCATCTCGACGGTGAAGCTGTTGAGTGTGGCGGGGCGGTTCAGGGTCACGGTGGCGACGCCGTCGGCGCGCGCGAACAGAACGGTCGGCTCGGACATGATCGCTGGGGTCCCCTCCCTGTCGGCACAGCGACCGCGCGTCTCGTGACGCTCGCGGCCCGGCCCGTCCCCATGCTGATACGGCGGCATCGTGATACGCCTGTGCGGGGTTGGCGCCGAAAACTGTGTGATGTTTCTTGGTCTCGCTTCTTGGCGCCTCGCCGAAGTCCTGTCGCCCCCAAAATTCCTGCGGGAACCAGCCGCCGGCCGGACCGCGGCGTCGGCCGGGCTCAGGACGGAATGGGCGGCGCGGTCAGGCCGAGGGCGGTCAGCCGGGGATTGATCCCGGCCACCCAGCGGTTCAGCAGCTCCGCATTGGTATGGCGGCGCAGGCCGAATTGCCGGTAGCGCTCGAAGTGCAACGAGTCGACGCGCCCGAAGGTGTGGGCGACGCGCGGATACCAGTAGTCCACCGCCACCTGCGACGCGGCCGTGGTGCGCCCGCGCGCGATGGCCTGGGCGATGCCGGTCTCGCCGGCGGCGGCATGCGCCGCCTCGCGGGCCGCGATGTCGCCCATGACGGCGCACAGCGGGCGGAACGAGCAGTCCGCCAGCTCGCCGAGTTGCACCGACACGGCCGTCCCCATCAGCATGTTCATGGTGACCGCGTCCAGCCATCCCTCCAGCGGCGCGTGAAACACGTTGAGGCGCTTGTCGCCGCCGACCCGGCGGCTGCCCAGGTCGAGGTCCCGGTCCAGGCGCGAGGCCCAGCAGTGCGCGCGCACGTACAGCGTCGGGTTGATGCCGAACGGCGCCATGATCTCCAGCACCGTCTGGGCGTGGTCGAACTTCTCGGCCACGATGCGCGCCGCCGTGGCCCGCTCGCGCAGGCCGGGGGCGCTGTTGATGAAGGGCACCAGCCCGGCCGTCCCGGCCAGCTCGCTGTCCACGAAGACCGCCAGCACGCGCATCAACTCGGCGCGATAGCCGGCGGAGGCCTCGCTCGCATCGGCCAGCTTCTCGCCCCGGGCAATCCGGGCGGTCACATCGGCATCCGTCGTTCCCATGGTGATCGTCTCTCGCGCTGGAGCGTTGCAGAGCGGCGGACGAGCCCCGTCCCGTGGAGCGTCCCCACTCTGTTTAGAAGGGATACAAAAATAGACACAAGAGCCGAAACTTGGTATCGGAATTTTCGGGCCGACCCGCGCCACGGCGACCGCGACCGGTCGTCCCGCGGAGGGAGCGTAGCCAATCGCCGCGCCCGGAACCACCACCTTTGGCGCCGGCGCCCTGGAGACACGCGCGTGAACATTCTCGTCATCGTCGGAACGGAATCGGGCAACGCCCAGATGGTGGGCGAGACCGTCGGGGACGAACTCGCCCGCCTGGGGCACGACGTCACCGTGGTCGAAGAGGACGCGGGCGACCTGGACGCGCTGGCCCTGCCGGCGCGGACGGCGGTGCTGGTCTGCACCTCGACCCACGGGCTGGGCGAGTTGCCCGACAACATCATTCCGTTCGCCGACGCGCTGAAGGCGCAGACGCCGGACCTGTCGCACCTGAAGTACGGGATCATCGCCCTGGGCGACCAGACCTATGGCGAGACCTTCTGCAAGGCCGGCAAGGACATGGACGCCCTGATGGCCGCCAGCGGCGCGCAGAAACGCGGCGAGCGCCTGGAGATCGACGCCTGCACCCAGCCACTGCCGGACGAGGACGCGGTGGATTGGCTGAAGGACTGGCTGCCGCTGCTGGAGGGCTGAGGCCCGCCGATTATCCGCGCGCGCCGAAGCCGCCGCTCGGCAGTCGTCGTCCCGCGCGCGCCCGGAAAAACCCGACCAAACAAGTCAACAATCATTGAGGGAGGATGCGCCCGATGAGCGCCGAGCTGTTCGTCGCCAAACACCGCGACACCCTGAACACGGCCCTGGAGGCCCTCACCAGCCGCGGCTATTGGTCGCCCTACCCGGAGATGCCGAGTCCACGCGTGTACGGGGAGACCGCCGCCGCCGACGGCGAGACCGCCTTCCAGGGCCTGCAGAACCGGCCCTTCGACCTGGACCAGCCGGGGGCCGGCGAGGGCCGCGTCGGCGGCGAACGCTCCCCCTTCGGCTTCGACCTGGGGATCACCTACCCGCGCGTCGATCGCGAGGCGCTGCTGGGCGCCGCCGAGGCCGCCCTCCCCGCCTGGCGAGACGCCGGGCCCCTGGCCCGGGCGGGGGTGTGCCTGGAGATTCTGCATCGGCTCAACGCCCACAGTTTCCTGATGGCCCACGCGGTCATGCACACCACAGGCCAGGGCTTCCTGATGGCCTTTCAGGCCGGCGGCGCCCACGCCCAGGACCGGGGTCTTGAAGCGGTCGCCTGTGCCTACGCGGAGCAGGCCGCCATCCCGGCGTCCGCGCGCTGGGAGAAGCCGCAAGGCAGCAAGGCCCCACCGCTGGTGGTCGACAAGACGTGGCACCTGGTGCCGCGCGGCGTCGCGGTGGTGGTCGGCTGCGCCACGTTCCCGACCTGGAACGGCTACCCCGGCCTGTTCGCTAGCCTGGCGACCGGCAATCCGGTGATCGTCAAGCCGCACCCCAACGCGACGCTGCCGCTGGCCCTGACCGTGCGGGTGGCGCGGGAGGTCCTGGCCGAAGCCGGATTCGACCCCAACACGGTCCTGCTGGCCGCCGACGATCCCGCCGCCCCGATCGCCAAGGACCTGTGCACCGACCCGCGCGTGCGGATCGTGGACTTCACCGGTTCGGCGGCCTTCGGCACCTGGCTGGAGCGGAACTGCCCGCAGGCGCAGGTCTATGCCGAGAAGTCGGGGGTCAACTACCTGGTCATCGAAAGCACCGATGACTTCAAGGGCCTGACCCGCAACCTCGCCTTCACGCTGTCCCTGTATTCCGGGCAGATGTGCACGACCTCGCAGAACATCTTCATCCCGAAGGACGGCATCGAGACCGAGGACGGCCACAAGTCGTTCGACGAGGTGTGCCAGGGTATCGCCACCGCCGTGGACAAGTTCCTCGGCAACACCGAACGGGCCGTGGAGGTTCTCGGCGGCATCTGCAACCCGGACACCCTGGCCCGCATCGACGAGGCCCGCGGCCTGGGGCGCGTGGTGCTGGACAGCCGTGCCGTCGACCATCCCGGCTTCCCCGAGGCCACCGTGCGCACACCGATCCTGGTCGCGCTGGCCGCCGCCGACCGCGCGGTGTTCGAGGACGAACGCTTCGGCCCCATCGCCTTCCTCATCGCCTGCGAGTCGGGCGCGGCCGCGCTGACGCTGGCGGCCGAGACGGTCGAGGCCAAGGGGGCGATCACCGGCGGGGTCTACACCGTCAACCCGGAGATGGAGGCCCGGGCGGTCGACCTGGCGCTGCGCGCCGGTATCAACCTGGCGCTGAACTTCACCGGCGGGGTCTACGTCAACCAGTCGGCCGCGTTCTCAGACTTCCACGCCACCGGTGCGAACCCGGCGGCCAACGCCGCGCTGTCCGACGCCGCCTTCGTCGCCAACCGCTTCCGCCCGGTCTGCATCCGTCGCATGGGCGCCTAGAGCCGATTTCGAACGCGGATCGGCTCTACATTATTGATTTTACAACCGACTATCGCGACAAACCGGAATCGCGGCACGATTTCGGTTTGTCGCACTCGGCTGTCATCGCCTGTGACCGGTCGACGGAAGGCCGACGGAAGAAGGCGGGACCGTTCCGTCGGCCGGTCAGTCGTCGCCGGCACGCGACGGCAGCGCGTGCAGACGCCCGCACACCCCACCGTGCCGCTCTGTCACGGCCCGCTGGAAGGCCGCGTGGCTGCGATGTATCGCCACCGGGAAGCGTTCCCCGAGGATCGCCAGGGTCACCATGACGGCGGAATCGCCTTCGCCGCGGCGCTGTACCAGAGCCTGCAGGGCGCGCATATCGACATGCAGGGCCGCCGCCTCGACCCGCAGGACGGCTTTCGCCCCGCCGTCCAGCAACGGTGCCAGCGCCTCGGCCTGGCGGTCGACGAAGGCCCGGAACGCGGCCACCTCCTCGGTTAGGAACGCGATCTCGGCGGCCACGGTCCCGACCGGCGGGCGCCGACACGCAACGGTATCCATAATGTTCCGCCACCGCGCGATCATGCGGTGATGGTGCAGATCCAGAAGACCGATCAGGTGACCCGCGCCGGGCGCCATCTTCGCTTCCCCTGTGCGGTGTCGATGGAGCATGGACCACGCCCCGACGCCCCGCGATAACGGGGCCTTCCTGTCCGGCATGAGGGGCGTTTTCAATGGGCCGGTAAAACAACAGGGCCTTCCACGGACCGGCCGACCGTGCCCCTGCAAGAACCCTATGAGTGTAGATTGTCGCACTGCGGCATCGCGCGCCATGCGATTTCGCAATGCTGCGCATTTGGAAGCGCGATAGCAATAAACGGCAACAAGAGCCAAGACCGTCCGCATCCAGTCCGCCCCCGAGCCGTTCGGGCGTGCGACCACAGAGGGAGCGTCTCACGCACCCCAGGGACCAAGCGGCGGCGACCACAGGGAGGCAACGCCCGATGATCGACCCAGCCCGTCGCCCGCCCCGGCGACGACGCGGAACGATGGCTATTCTGTGCCTTTGGATGCTCGGTATCGCCGCCGTCGGCGGTCCGGCCGGGACCGGCGCTGCGCGTGCCGCCGACCAGGCCGCCCCCGGCGCCGCGTTGACCGCCCTGCTGGCCACGCCGCTGGTCGCCGACGAGTCCACCGCCGACCACACCGCCTACGACGAACTGGACGGCCCCTTCGAGAGCGGTCCCGAGGTCACGGCCGCGTGCCTGGAGTGCCACGTGAACGCGGCCCGGCAACTGCACGACACCACGCACTGGACCTGGTCGTTCGACAATCCGGCCACCGGTCAGGCCGGTCTGGGCAAACGCAACGTCGTCAACAACTTCTGCATCTCGGTGCAATCCAACTGGCCGCGCTGCACGAGTTGCCACATCGGCTACGGCTGGGAGGACGCCGGCTTCGATCACACCGCCGAGACGGCCGTGGATTGCCTGGTCTGCCACGACACCACCGGGCGCTACGTCAAGACGCCGACCGCCGCCGGCCATCCCGACCCGGCGGTGGACCTTGCCGATGTGGCCCGGAACGTCGGCCCCACCTCCCGCGCCACCTGCGGCGCCTGCCACTTCAACGGCGGTGGCGAGGACGGCGTCAAGCACGGCGACCTCGACACCTCGCTGATCGCCCCGAATTTCGCCCTGGACGTGCACATGGACGCCGCGGGCCTGAACTTCCAATGCGCGACCTGCCACACCACCGGCGGCCATGCGGTGACCGGCAGTCGCTACGCCCCCAAGGCGACCGACACCGTCGGCATCGACGTCCCCGGCCACACCGACGAAACCCGGGCGACCTGCGAGAGCTGTCACGGCCAGACCCCGCACGAGGACCACTCGAAGCTCAACGATCACACCGATCGGGTCGCCTGCCAGACCTGCCACATCCCCGCCTTCGCGCGCGGTGCGCGCAAGACCAAGATGTGGTGGGACTGGTCCACCGCCGGACAGTTGGCCGAGGACGGCACCCCGGTGACCGAGACCGACGCCGACGGCTACACCACCTACACCGCCAAGAAGGGCACCTTCGGCTGGGGCGCCGACGTCACCCCCGAATACCGCTGGTTCAATGGCCTGATCCGCTACACCCGCCCCGGCGAGCCCATCGACCCGTCCGGCGTGGTGACGATCAACGCCGTCGAGGGCGCCGCGTCCGACCCGGACGCCCGCATCTGGCCGTTCAAGGTCATGCGCAGCCGCCAGCCCTACGACGCCGGCCACGGCGTGCTGGCGCTGCCGCACGTCTTCGGGGACGACGACACCGCGTACTGGGGCAACTTCGACTGGCCGAAGGCGCTGGAGGCCGGCATGCGGGCGCAGCCGGTCGCGTTCTCCGGCAGCTACGGCTTCGTCGAAACCGAGACCTGGTGGCCGCTGGCGCACATGGTGGCGCCCAAGGACGACGCTGTCGGCTGCAACGAGTGCCACACCAAACACGGCCGCCTGGCGGCCCTGACCGATTTCTACATGCCCGGCCGGGACACCTACGGGTGGCTGACCCTGGCCGGGTGGGGCCTGGCCGGCCTGACCCTGCTGGCGTGCGTCCTGCACGGCGTGGTCCGCATCGGGGCCGCCATCCGCAGCCGCCTGCGCACCGGCTGACGACCGCATCGAAGGAGACGCACACCATGGTCAAGGAACGCGTGATGGTGTTCAGCCGCTTCGAGCGGTTCTGGCACTGGTCCCAGGCGGTGCTCATCATCGCCCTGATGATCACCGGCTTCGAGGTCAACGGCGCCTACCGGTGGCTCGGCTACGAGCAGGCCGCGCAGTGGCACCGCCTCGCCGCCTGGGTGCTGATCGGGCTGTGGGTCTTCGTGCTGTTCTGGCACGCCATCACCGGGGAGTGGAAGCAGTACATCCCGACCCGGCGCGGCATCCTGGCGGTGGCGCGGTACTACACCACGGGCATCCTCGACGCCTCGGTGCCGCACCCCTACCGCAAGACCCGGATGGCCAAGCACAACCCGTTGCAGCGCCTCGCCTATCTGGCGTTCAACGTGCTGATCTCGCCGGTCATCTGGATCTCCGGCCTGCTCTACATGTTCTACAACGCGTGGGTCCACACCGGCCTGGAGGGGCCGGTGACCCTGGGCACCGTGGCGCTGGTGCACACCGCCGCCGCGTTCGCCATGCTGATCTTCTTCGTCGGTCACGTCTACCTGGCGGCGTTCGCCGGCAAGCCGTTCTACGCCTACCTGAAGGCCATGATCACCGGCTACGACCTGCTCTACATCGACCCCGCCGAGGACCCGTGCCGCGACCGGCGCCCGACCCCGCCGGCGACCTGAGACGGGCGGATACCCCTCCCGGCAAACCTCAAGGAGTGTGCCGCCGGCTGTTGCGGATTGTCATTGTGCTGCCCATAACCGCATTGCCGCTGGGGACATATACGTGATATCTAATATGGGCGGTCTCGGTCGGAGCGGGCCGCCCTGTCTGCGCGATGCGGAGTCCGGACCAGACGTGGGGCCGGCCGCGCACCGTCCCTGGGTCCGTCCCGCCCCGTTCCCGGCACCGCGACGGGCGCCGGATGGGCCGTCGGGTCCGGCGTCCGCCCGTGGGGGACCGGCGGACGAAGGGACACCGGTCCATGAACGGCACCGTTCGACTCCCGCCGGGCACTCTGACCTCCCGGGCTGCCCGGGCCCTGATCTGTTGCATTCTTGCCGCCGTCCTGGTGTGGGCGACCACGGCCCCGGCCCCCGCTCAGGCCGGGTCGGCCGCGGCACAGGGCGCCATCACCGGCACCAGCCGCATCGAGGTCGCGCCGGACTCGACCGCCGACCACACCACGTTCGAGGAGCTGCAAGGGCCGTTCGACAGCGGCCCGGCCGTCACGGCCGCGTGCCTGGAGTGCCATGTCAACGCGGCCGATCAGTTGCACCGCACGACGCATTGGACCTGGGCCTTCGACAACGCGCTGACGGGCCAGACGGATCTCGGCAAGCGCAACGTCGTCAACAACTTCTGCGTCGCCACGGCGACCAATTGGCCACGGTGCACGAGTTGCCACATCGGCTACGGCTGGAAGGACGACGGGTTCGACCTGACCCAGGACACGGCGGTCGATTGCCTCGTCTGTCATGACACCACCGGAACCTACAAGAAGTTCCCCACCGGCGCCGGACACCCCGCGTACGAGGACACCACCTGGCAGGGCAAGCCCTGGCCGGCGGTCGACCTGGCGCGGGTGGCCCAGGCGGTCGGCCGGACCTCGCGCGAGACCTGCGGGGCCTGCCACTTCTATGGCGGCGGCGGCGACGGCGTGAAGCATGGCGATCTCGACTCGTCGATGGCGGACCCGGATTTCTCGCTTGATGTCCACATGGACCGCGACGGGCTCGATTTCCGCTGCTCCACCTGCCACACCACCGGCAGCCATCAGGTCACCGGCAGCCGCTACACGACCACGGCCGTCGACCGCATCGGCATTGACGTGCCGGGCCACACCGACGACACCCGCGCGACCTGCGAGAGTTGTCACGGCATGGCGGCCCACGACGACCACCCGAAGCTGAACGAGCACACGGACCGCGTCGCCTGCACCACCTGCCATGTGCCCGCGTTCGCCCGCGGCGGCCCCAAGACCAAGATGTGGTGGGACTGGTCGACCGCCGGGCAGTTCAACGACGCCGGCAAGCCTTACGTGGTGAAGGGCGAGGACGGCTATCCCCTCTACGTCTCCAAGAAGGGGACGTTCGAATGGGCGGCCGACGTCACCCCCGAGTACCGCTGGTTCAACGGCATCGTGCGCTACACCCAGCGCGGCGAGACCATCGACCCGTCCGGTGTGGTGCCGATCAACGCCATCGAGGGCAGCGCCGCCGACCCTGACGCCCGCATCTGGCCGTTCAAGATCATGCGCGGCCGACAGCCGTACGATTCCGGTCACAACGTGCTGGCGCTGCCGCATCTGTTCGGCAAGGACGAGGCCGCGTTCTGGAAGAGCTTCGACTGGGACAAGGCCCTGCGCGGCGGCATGCAGGCCGAGACGGTCTCGTTCTCCGGGTCGTACGGCTTCGTCGAGACGGAATACGCCTGGCCGATCCTGCACATGGTGGCGCCGAAAGAGGATGCCGTCGGCTGCAACGAGTGCCACACGGTCGGCGGCCGCCTGGCCGGCCTGACCGACTTCTACATGCCCGGGCGCGACACCTTCCCCTGGCTGACCGCAGTCGGCTGGGGCGCCGCCGGCCTTACGCTGCTCGGCGTGCTGGGGCACGGGCTCGCGCGCCTGATCGCCGCCGCGCGCAAGCGCCGCACCGCCGCCTGATGCAGACCGCGAGACACAGGAGTCGTACGCGATGACCAAGGAACGCGTAATGGTCTTCAGCCGCTTCGAGCGGTTCTGGCACTGGTTCCAGGCGGTGCTGATCGTGGCCCTGATGATCACCGGCTTCGAGGTGAACGGCGCCTACGAGTGGCTGGGCTACGAGGCCGCCGCCCAGTGGCACCGCTGGACCGCGTGGGTGCTGATCTGGTTGTGGGTGTTCGCCATCTTCTGGCACCTGATCACCGGGGAGTGGAAGCAGTACGTGCCGACGCCGCGCGGCATGATCGACGTGATCCGGTACTACACCGTCGGGATTTTCGATCCGGGTGTATCGCACCCCTACAAGAAGACCCGGCTCGCCAAGCACAACCCGGTGCAGCGCGTGGCCTACTCCACCTTCAACATCCTGATCACACCGATCATCTGGATCACCGGCCTGCTGTACATGTTCTACAACGACTGGGGCGCCCTTGGCCTCGACGGGCTCATCACCCTGTCCGGGGTGGCGCTGGTGCACACCGCCGCCGCCTTCGCCATGCTGGTGTTCTTCATCGGTCACGTCTACATGGCCGGGTTCACGGCCAAGCCGTTCTACGGCTACCTGAAGGCCATGCTAACCGGCTACGAGGAACTGGAGCCACACCCCGACAACAGCGCCGGACGGCCGGACCGGCCCAACGCGCGGCCGGCACCGTGAGCCGATCGCGCCCGCCCCGACGCCGCGGCGCGATCGGCGCCGCGGCCCCCATCACTCGCCCGCCAGGCAGGATCGCATCGACTCCGCCAGGCCGCGGATCAGGGCCTCGTACAGTCCCGGTCCCGGCTCCAGGTCCGCGCCCAGCGGGTCGAGGGTGCCGGTGCGGGCCGCCGTCCCCTCGGTGACGACGCGCACCAGGCGCGGCTCGAACTGCGGTTCGGCGAACACGCAAACGGCGCCGCTGTCGCGCACCGCCGTCCGGATCTCGGCGATGCGGGCGGCACCGGGGATGGCCGCCGGGCTGACCGTGATGGTGCCCACCGCGTCGACCCCAAAGCGGTGCTCGAAGTACTGATAGGCATCGTGGAACACCAGGAACGGCGCACTGGCGACCGGCGCCAACAGGGCCTCGACCTCCGCGATCAGGGCGTCGATGCGCGCCCGCAGCGCATCGGCGTTGGCGCGGTAGGCGGCGGCATGGTCCGGGTCGGCGGCCGCCAGCCCGGCCGCGATGGCCCCGACCATGGCGCGGGCGTTCACGGGATCGAGCCACAGGTGCATATCCATCGCACCGTGATCATGGTCGCGACCGTGATCATGGCCATGATCGTGATCCGCGTCGGCGGCCGCATGGTCGGCGTGGTCGAACACCCCGCCGCCCCGTGTCGGCAGCCGGGTCAGCCCATCGACCTCCGCCAGCGCCACGACCCGTGCGTTGGTGGCCAGGCTGTCCAGCGGGCCGGCCAGGAACGCCTCCAGGTCGGGCCCGACCCACACCACCACGTCGGCGGTCTCGATCGCCCGGGCGTCGGACGGCCGCAGGCTGTAGCTGTGGGGGGACTGGCCGCCGCGCACCACCAGATGGGGCGTGCCGACCCCCGCCATCACCCCGGCCACGAGCGCATGGATGGGCGGGATGGAGGCGACCACGGCGGGTTGCGCCGCCGCCGCACCGCCGGTCACGATGAGTAGCAGCCCGAAGGCCAGTCCGCACGCGCGTCGCATGGCGTCCCCTCTGTTGGCGCGATGGTCCCCTCGGCCGTCGCGTCGGCCGAGCCCGCATGTTATGATATAACATTCGGCTTGCGCAAGCGGGAGCCGCCATGGGACAAGGACAGCCATGGACACCTCTCAAGCTCCCGCCGCGACCTCGAACGCCGACACGCTCGTCGAAGCCCACGGCATCGGCGTGCACCGGGGCGGCCGCTGGCTCGTGCACGGCATCGACCTGACGGTGCGACGGGGCGAGATCGTCACCCTGATCGGTCCCAACGGATCCGGGAAGAGCACCACCGCGAAGACCGTCGTCGGCGTCCTGGCTCCCGATGCGGGGCGAATGTGGCGCGCCCCCGGACTCCGCATCGGCTACGTACCGCAGAGCCTGGCCATGGACCAGACACTGCCGCTGACGGTCGGTCGCCTGATGACCCTGACCGGACGCCGGCCCCGGGCGGCCGTGCGCGAAGCCCTGGAAGCCGTCGGCATCGCGCCCCTGATCGGCGCCCAGGTTCAGAGCCTCTCCGGCGGCGAATTCCAGCGCGCCCTGCTGGCGCGCGCCATGCTGCGCGACCCCGACCTGCTGGTGCTGGACGAACCGGTGCAGGGGGTCGACTTCCCCGGCGAACTGGCGCTGTACGGCCTGATCCGGGAGATCCGCGACCGCATCGGCTGCGGCATTCTGCTGATCTCGCACGATCTGCATGTGGTCATGGCGGCCACCGATACGGTGATCTGCCTGAACGGTCACGTCTCGTGCCGGGGCACCCCCGAGGCAGTGGTCTCGAACCCGGCCTACCGAAGGCTGTTCGGACATGCGGCGGCGGATACACTGGCGGTGTACCGTCACCGCCACGTGCCGGGGCACGACCACGACCATCCCCCGCCTGACGGCACGGCCGCGGAGTCCGGCGATGCTTGACGACTTCTTCACCCGCGCCCTCGTCGCCGGCATGGGGCTGGCGCTGGCGACCGGCCCGCTGGGCTGCTTCGTGGTGTGGCGGCGCATGGCCTACTTCGGCGCTACCATGGCCCATTCCGCCCTGCTCGGGGTGGCGCTCGCGGTCGCGCTGGAGATGGAGCCGATGGTCGGGGTGTTCGTCGTCGCGGCGCTGGTCTCGGTGGTCCTGCTGCTGCTGGAACGGGTCGGCGCGGTGTCGACCGACACCCTGCTGGGCATTCTCGCCCACGCCGCCCTGGCGCTGGGTCTGGTGGCGGTCGCCGCCCTGAGCTGGCTGCGGGTCGACCTGATGGGGTTCCTGTTCGGCGACATCCTGGCCGTCTCGGTGGGCGACATCGCCGTCATCTACGGGGGCGGCGCGCTGGTGCTGGGGGTGCTGGCGTGGCTGTGGCGCCCGCTGCTGGCCGCCACGGTGAGCGCGGACCTGGCCCGGGCCGAGGGCCTGCACCCGGAGCGCGCCCGCATCGTGTTCATGCTGCTGATGGCGGTGGTGATCGCGATCGCCATGAAGATCGTCGGCATTCTGCTCATCACGTCGCTGCTCATCATTCCGGCCGCCACGGCACGCCGGTTCGCCCAGGGGCCGGAGGGCATGGCCGTGGGCGCCGCCGTGGCCGGGGTCGTCGCCGTCGGGCTCGGGCTGTCGGGCTCGCTGGCCTGGGACACCCCGTCGGGACCGTCGATCGTGGTGGCGGCCTTCGCGCTGTTCCTGCTGGCCCTGGTCCCTGGGGCCTGGCGGCGGCGCCGCGCGCCGGCGGCCGAGGGGGAGACGCCATGACGGTCGCCCCCACGGCCGATGCCCCGCTCACCCGCAATCAGACGCTGGTCCTGGAGGCCCTCGCGGCCGCGCCGGTGCCGCTCGGCGCCTATGCCCTGCTCGACCGCCTGCGCGACCAGGGCCTGCGCGCCCCGGCCCAGGTGTACCGGGCGCTCGACCGCCTGCAGGCGCGCGGGCTGGTGCACCGGTTGGAAACCCTCAATGCCTTCGTCGCCTGCCGCGAGGCCCACCGCGCCGAGGGACCGGTCGTGTTCGTGATCTGCGAACACTGCGGCCGGGCGCGTGAACTGACCGATGAGGTCATCGGCGGCCGCCTGCGCGGCCTCGCGGCCGAGGCCGGCCTCGCGCTGCACTCCAGCAGTGTCGAACTGCGCGGCACCTGCGCGGCCTGCGGCCGCACCGCTGCCGGCACTGACCCGGAGACGCGCTGAACGCCTCCCGCGTTGCGTTTGGACAATTACAATCCGGGCCGCATGGCGGACAACGGGGGGACGCGACACCCGGGAGGTTCGGTCATGCGGAACACCCTGCGCGCGGCCCTGGAAGACGCCCTGGATGATGAGTATCGGGCCGAAGCCGTGTACGAGGCCGCGATCGCCGCGTTCGGTCCGGTGCGACCGTTCGTGCAGATCGTCGAGGCGGAGCGCCGCCACGTGGATGCCCTGCTGCAACTCTTCGAACGCTACGGCTTCGAGCCGCCGCCCAACCGCTGGCGCGGCCGCGTCGACCGCCCGACCGACATGCGCGACGCCTGCCAGGCCGCCGCGCGCGCCGAACAGGACAGCGCGGCCCTCTACGATCGCTTGATCGCCAGCGTCACCGAGGACGACGTCCGGGCGGTGTTCGCGCGCCTGCGCGATGCCTCGCAGGTGCGCCATCTGCCCGCATTCGAGCGTTGCGCCGACCGCACCCGGCACCTTCATCCCGTGTGAACATCGGAACACCTCTCGCTATCGGTCTAAATATAAGGTTTTTATAATATAAAGGCTTGATCCGGAAGCGTCGGGGTCGCCATGGTCGTCCCGATGCCGCGCCCGCCGCGCCGGGCACGTCCCGTCTCTCCCAGCCACAGGAGACCACCGATCATGCCGACCGTGACACCGCACCGCCTGCCCACCCTGGCCCTCGCCGTCGCCCTTGGACTCGGAGTCGGGGCCGTCACCGGCCCCACCACCGCGACCGCCGCCGAGGTGCCGACCAAGGCGACCGCCCAGGTCAAATCCGGCCTGTACGTCACCGCCACCGAGGCCTGGGCACTGATGCAGGCCGAGCCCGACACCCTGCTGATCGACACCCGGGATCCGGTGGAGGTGATGTTCACCGGCTTCGCCACCGAGACCGATATCCACGTTCCCTACCGGGTCGCCGATCCCCGCGATCTGGTCCTCGACAAGGGACGCTGGGAAATGGTCCTGAACCCGGACTTCGCCGATGAGGTGGAGGCCCGTCTGGAGGCGCTGGGGGCCGACAAGGACACCACCAACCTCGTCTTCATGTGCCGGTCCGGCAGCACCCGCAGCGCGCCGGCCGCCGATCTTCTGTACGACCGAGGGTGGCAGAAGACGTACACCATGGTCGACGGGTTCGAGGGCGGCAAGCGCAAGGACGGCCCCTCCGCCGGCGTGCGCGATGTCGATGGCTGGCGCAACAGCGGCCTCCCCTGGAGCTACAAGCTCCCCGCCGATGTGGTTTACATGACGATGGAGTAGCCGG
This sequence comes from Roseospira goensis, assembly GCF_014197795.1. GTDB lineage: Bacteria > Pseudomonadota > Alphaproteobacteria > Rhodospirillales > Rhodospirillaceae > Rhodospira > Rhodospira goensis. The sequence continues at coordinate 31,269 of NZ_JACIGI010000006.1, read as the reverse complement.
GGCGTATCCGGGGGCGGAGCCGGCCCGGGAGCGTCGGCGCCCCATTTCTCGCGGGCACCGGTTGACAATTGTCAAGGCAGCGTGGCGACTCTCATATTAGTCCTTTCTTATGTACAACAATAAGAACAGCGTGCCGCCCCCGGGTCCACACGGCGGACCGGACGGCACCCCCCAGATACGGAACGGGAGGACCACGATATGGATCCACGCGATACGTCTCCCGGCGGTCCCGGCCTGGATCGTCGCGCGCTGCTGAAGCTGGGGGCCGCGGCCCCCGTGGTGGCGGCTGCGACCGCGTCCGGTGTCCGTCCGGCGCGCGCCGCGCGGCGGGTCGAGACGCGGGCGCGCATCGTCATCGTCGGCGCCGGTGCGGCCGGCCTGGCGACGGCCTCGCGCCTCGCGGAGCGACTGGACGGCGCCACCATCACCCTCGTCGACGCCCGCAAGCGCCACCTGTACCAGCCGGGTTTCACCCTGGTGGCCGCCGGGCTGAAGCCGCGCGACTACCCGATCTCGTCCACATCGAAGTACGTCCATCGCGGCGTCGACTGGATCGAGGAGGCCGCCGCCGAGATCGACCCGGACGCCGGCAAGGTGGTGACGGCGAGCGGGCGCGAGGTGGCCTACGACTACCTGGTGGTCGCCGCCGGCATCCACCTCGACTACGCCGCACTGGACGGCATGGAGGTGGAGCGCATCGGCCGCGACGGCCTGGGCAGCCACTACCACGGCCCGGAAGCCGCCTATGCCACCTGGCAGGCCATGTCGCGTTTCGTCGACGAGGGCGGCACCGGCCTGTTCCTGCGCCCGGCCACCGAGATGAAGTGTGCCGGCGCTCCGCTCAAGTATACCTTCCTGACCGACGACCGCATGCGCCAGCGCGGCACCCGCGGCAAGGCCAACATCGTCTACGCCGCCCATTCCGCCAGCCTGTTCAGCGTGCCCATCGTGCACGAAAAGGTGCGCATGCTGTTCGACGACCGGGGCTTCGACGTGCGTTACAACCACGTCATGACCGGCATCGACCTCGTCAAGAAGGAGGTCGTGTTCGACACGCCGGACGGGCCGCAAGCCGTCGGTTACGACTTCGTCAACGTCATCCCGCCCATGCGCGCCGCCCCGGTCGTGCGCAACAGCCCACTGCCCTGGCAGAGCGGTAAATGGGCGCGCGACGGCTGGGTCGAGGCCGACAAGCACACCCTGCGCCACCCGCGCTATCCGAACGTGTTCGCGGTCGGCGACGTCGCCGGCGTGCCCAAGGGCAAGACCGCCGCCAGCGTCAAGTGGCAGGTGCCCGTCGCGGTCGACCACATCGTGGCCGATATCGCCGGCACCACCAGCGACGCCGCCTACGACGGCTACACCTCGTGCCCGCTCATCACCCAGATGGGCCGCGCGATGCTGATCGAGTTCGACTACAACAACAATCTGACGCCGTCGTTCCCCGGGGTGGTCGCGCCACTGGAGGAACTCTGGATCACCTGGGTGATGAAGACCATTGCCCTGAAGCCGACCTACATCGCCATGCTGCGCGGCGACGCCTGATCCGGAGCGGGGAGGAACGAGACATGCAAGGATTCGACCTGGCCGTCTTCTTGGCGGTGTTCCTGGAGATGATGGGCACCATTCTGTGGGTGCTGGTCGCATTGGCGGTCGTCGGCCTGGCGGGATTCCTGGCCGTGGTCTGGTGCGAACGCACCGTGGTCAGCCGTCGCCTGCTGCGCGCCGAGGTGATCGGCGTGATCGGCGGCTTCGCCGCCCTGGCGCTGATGGCCTATGTGACGGTGTCCGGCTTCACCGATGCCGGCGGCCCGGTGGACTGGCTGCTGATCGGCATCATCTGGGGCATGGGCCTGGTGGGCACCACCATCCTGGCCTACGCCGCCATGGGCCTGTGGGACATGGCGCGCGGCCGCTGCGTGGCGCGGCGAGCGAGGTGACGCGCGTCCACGCGGGAGCGTGGGCAGAAGACCTCATTCGCTCTGGGTCCCACGCTCCGGCGTGGGACCCTTTGCTTGAGCCGGACCCGCCCACGCGGGAGCGTGGGCGGGAGAACGAACCAAGGATCCTCGGTCCCACGCTCCGGCGGGGGACCCTTTGCTTGAGCCGGACCCGCCCACACGGGAGCGTGGGCGGGAGAACGAACCAAGGATCCTCGGTCCCACGCTCCGGCGTGGGACCGCGTAGCGTCGGGACGCCCACGCGGGAGAGTGGGCGTAAGAACCAAGTCGTCTTGGTTCCGCGCTCCGGCGGGGGATCGCGCGGGCGCACCGAACCGGGGTTGCAATTTTTCGCCCAACCGGATCAAGTCGCGCGCCATGCCCCCGCCGGAGCCCGCCCCGTGTCGCCTGCCGCCGACCTCGCCGACCGCACCCGCTGGGGTGTCGTGCTTTCCCTCCTGTTGGGTGGCATCATCGCCGCCCTGCATGTGGGCAAGGTGCCACCCGCCCTGCCCGCCCTGCGGACCGAACTCGGCCTGGATCTGATCCCGGCCGGGTTCGTCGTCTCCACCTTCAATGTGCTCGGGATGTCGCTGGGTCTCGCGACCGGGGTGGTCGCGGACCGTCTGGGCCGGCGCCGGCTGGTCGGTCTCGGTCTCGCCTGCCTGGCGGGCGGCGGCACCCTGGGGGCCACCAGCGCCGGCTTTCCCCTGCTGCTCGCCAGCCGCGTGCTGGAGGGCCTGGGGTTCATGGCCGTCTCGGTCGCCAGCCCGGCGCTGGTGCTGGCCGCCACCGCGCCGCGCGACCGCCCGCTCGCACTCAGCCTGTGGAGCGTGTTCATGCCCGCCGGCATGGCCCTGGCCATGGTGGCCGCCCCGCTGGCGCTCGACGTCGTGGGTTGGCGTGGCCTGTGGTGGACCATCGCCGCCCTGGCCGCCGCCGGGATCGGCGCGGTCCTGGCGGCGACGCGCGGCCTCGCCCTGCATGCCCCACCCGCCGGACCGTCGCGCCGGGCCCTGCTGGAAAGCCTGCGCCGGCCCGCCCTGCTGCTGCTGGCCGGCACCTTCGGCGCCTACGCCTTCCAGTGGATCGCGCTGATGGTGTGGCTGCCCACCTTCCTGCCGGCCGCTTTCGGGGTCGAGGCACGGACCGCCGCCCTGCTGACGGCGCTGGTGGTGGTCATGAACGTGCCCGGCAACCTGTTGGGCGGGTGGCTGTTGCGCCGGGGCCTGCCCGCCTCGCGCGTGATCCTGGTCGCCGCCCTGGGGATGGCGCTGTGCGCGACCGGCCTGATCCTGCCGGTCCTGCCGGACCCATTGCGATTCGCCCTGGTGCTGCTGTTTTCCGGCACCGGCGGCCTCATTCCGGCGGCGCTGTTCGCCACCGTGCCGGGGGAGGCGCCGTCGCCGCGCCACATGGCCGCCGCCAACGGCCTGCTCATGCAGGGCTCCAACATCGGGCAGTTCCTCGGTCCGCCGGTGGTCGCCGCCGCGGTCACCGCCGCCGGCGGCGCCTGGACCGGGGCGCTCGGCCCCATGGTGACGGCCGCCGCCCTGGCCGCCGGAGCCGCCGTGCTGGGCGCCCGCCTGCCGGCCCCGGCGCGCCCGTCCCCGTGACCCAAGGCCCTTGACACCAAGGGGGTTTCGGGCGCTTCCTAGGGGCGTCGACGGTTCCCGGACGCCACGCGTCCGGGTGAAAAGGGAACACGGTGCGGCGTACCCATCAGGGACCTAATCCGTGGCTGCCCCCGCAACTGTGAGCGGCGAGCCGGCTTCACAACGCCACTGGACGTCGGGGGGACACCTCCCGCCCGGGAAGGCGAAGCCCCGGCGACGACCCGCGAGCCAGGAGACCTGCCGCCGATCCGCGCCGCCGGGATGACCGGCGTTGCGGCCTCACCGGACGCCGGGGTGCGCGTCTGGCGTTGGAAGCCGGCGGCACCCGGACTCTCTATCTGTCTCGTCCGACCGCCCCTCTCGGCGCCATCACTCCCCGACCGTCCTTTCATTGACGTCGCGCCCGGACTCCGCGTCCGGGCCGGAAGAAAGGAAGGTCGCCATGCATATCGTCGACGGCGCCCTGAGCGCCCCTGTCCTGATCGGCGGCGGACTGGCCGCCGCCGGCGGTCTCGCGCTGGGCCTGCGGTCCCTGACCCTGGAGAGAATCCCGGCCGCCGGCGTGCTGAGCGCGACCTTCTTCGTCGCCGCCCTGGTGCACGTCCCGCTCGGGCCATCCAGCGTGCATCTCATCATGAACGGCCTGGCCGGACTGGTGCTCGGCTGGGCCGCCTTTCCCGCCCTGTTCGTGGGCCTGCTGTTGCAGGCGGTGTTCTTCGGCTTCGGCGGGGTAACCGTGCTGGGGGTCAACACCGTCACCATCGCCCTGCCGGCGGTCCTGGTCGGACTGCTGCTGCGGCCGCTGGTCACCGGGCCGGACGCCCGCCTGGCGGCGCTGGCCGGGCTGGCCGCCGGTGCCCTGGCGATCGTGCTGACCGCCGTCAGCGTCGCCGCGGTGCTGTGGCTGTCCGGCGACGCCTTCATCCCGGCGGCGAAGCTGGTGGTCCTGGCGCACCTGCCGGTCGCGGCGATCGAGGGACTGGTGTGCGCCGCCGCCGTGACCCTGATCCACCGCGTCAAGCCCGCGCTGTTCGGCGTCCTGCACGCGCCCGCCCGCGCCGCCTGAGAGGGAGAACCCGTCATGCCCCGCCCCGCCGCCACACTCGCCGCCGTCCTGCTGGCCGCTGTCATGCTGGCGCCCCCCGCGCTGGCCCACAAGGTCGTCGCCGCCGCCTATCCATCGGGTGACGTCATCGAGGGCGAGGTGGGGTTCTCCAACGGCGACATGGCCGCCGACACGCCCATCGCCGTGTTCGATCCGAGCGGCACCAGGATGGGCGAAGCCCGCACCGACGCCGACGGGTTCTTCACCTACACGCCGACCCGGGCGGTGACCCACGTCTTCCGCGCCGACCTGGGCGCCGGCCACGTGGTCGAGTTCACCCTGGCCGCCGAGGATGTGCCGGCGGTCGCCGCCGACCCGGCGCCGGCCGGGGGCGCCTGGGCGGCTCAGGCCAGCGAGGCCCGGGGCCTCACCGGCACGACCGCCGGCGCCACCGTCGCCGTGACACCCGAGATCGAGGCCATGATCGCCGCGGCGGTCCGCAACGAGGTCCGGCCGCTGCGCCGGGAGATCGCCGCCTACAAGGAGAAGAACGACCTTCAGACCATTCTTGGCGGCATCGGCTACATCGTCGGGCTGTTCGGGTTGGCGTTCTTCCTGCTTGCACGTCGCCAGACGGCCGGTGGGGGCGCCGCCCCGGCCGCCGCGGAATGAGCCACGTCCTGGGCCAGGACGGCGCCGCGGGCGGCGCGTCGCCGGCGGCGCTGCCACGGGCGCCGGTGCAGGCGCTGGACCCGCGCGCGCGCATCCTCGGCGCGGTCGCCTTCGCGCTGGTCACGGTGGCGCTGGACAGCCTGTGGGTGCTGCTGCTGCCGCTCGTCCTGGCGGGGGTGGCCCTGGCGGCGTCGCGCCTGCCCGTCGGACCGACCCTTAAGCGCATGGCGATGATGGACGGGTTCATTCTGGTGCTGCTGGTGCTGCTGCCGTTCACGGTGCCCGGTCCGGCGGCCGTCACGCTGTTCGGCTGGCCCGCGTCATGGGCCGGGCTGGAACAGGCGGCGGCCATCGCGCTGAAGGCCAACGCCATCGTTCTCATGCTGCTGACCCTGGTCGGCTCGATGGAGCCGACCACCCTCGGCCACGCCCTGGCCCGCCTGCGGGTGCCGCTGACGCTGGTCCATCTGCTGCTGTTCACGGTGCGCTACATCGCGGTCATGGACGCCGAGTACCACCGCCTGCGCCGGGCCATGAAAACCCGCGGCTTCCGCCCGGGCACCAACGGCCATACCTTCCGCAGCTTCGGCTATCTCATCGGCATGCTGCTGGTGCGCGCCTTCGACCGCGGCGAGCGCATCCTGTCGGCGATGAAATGCCGTGGCTTCACCGGACACCTGCCGCTGCTCGACTCGTTGCGCTTCGGCGCCCGCGACGCCGTCTTCGGCGCCGCCCTGGCCGCCGGTCTCGGCCTCCTGCTCACCCTGGACACCCTCCATGCCCCGCCTGTTTGAGGTCGTCGACCTGCGCTTCGCCTACCCGCACCGGCCGCCGGTGCTGGCGGGCGCGCGCCTGCACCTGGACGCCGGCGAGCGCCTCGCGATCACCGGCCCCAACGGCGCCGGCAAGAGCACCCTGCTGCAGGTGCTGGTGGGACTGTTGCGACCACAGGAGGGCCGTGTGGTCGCGTTCGGCCGGGAGCGCCGGGCCGAAGCGGACTTCCACGAGGTGCGCCGGCGCGCCGGCTATGTCTTCCAGGACCCGGACGACCAGCTGTTCTGTCCCACGGTGGCCGAGGACGTCGCCTTCGGCCCACTCAACCTGGGCCAGTCGCGGGCCGAGGCGCTCGCGACCGTCGAGCGGGTGCTCGCCCAGGTGGGCCTGGAGGGCTTCCGCGACCGGGTGACGCACACGCTCTCCGGCGGCGAGAAGCGGCTGGTCTCCCTGGCCTGCGTGCTGGCCATGGACCCGGACGTGCTGCTGCTGGACGAGCCCACCAACGCGCTCGACGAGGAGACCACCGACCGCATGGTCGCGGTGCTGCACGACCTGCCACAGGCCATGATTCTCGTCTCCCACGACCCGCACTTCCGGCGCAAGGTCGCGACCCGCACCCTGCGCCTGTCCCGGGGCCGGCTGGACGTGCCGGACCCGGCCTGCCGGCATGCGGTGCGGGAGCCGGAGGGACGCACGGGTTGACGGCGGCGGCGCCCCGCGCGAGCGTGAGGACGTCGCGCACCGCCCCGGAGCCTCTGTGATGACCGCCCTCGACCCGTCCCTGTCCCGCGAGATCCTGGCCGCCGTGGAGGACGGGTTCGCCGATCAGGTCGCGGTCCTCGAAAACCTGGTGCGCTTCCCCACCCTGCGCGGGCAGGAGCACACGGCGCAGGATTACATGTTCGACGCGCTGGCAGCGCGCGGCTACGCCCTCGACCGCTGGACCCTGGACGTGGAGGCGATCCGCCACCATCCCGGATTCTCGCCGGTGACGGTGGACTACGGCCAGGCCCTCAACGTGGTTGGCACGCATCGCCCGCGCGAGGCCAAGGGCCGTTCGCTGATCCTGAACGGGCACATGGACGTGGTGCCGACCGGACCGGCGGACATGTGGGCCAGCCCGCCGTTCCAGCCGCGCCGCGAGGGCGACTGGCTGTACGGCCGCGGGGCCGGCGACATGAAGGCGGGGCTGTCGGCCAACATCTTCGCCGTGGACGCGCTGCGTCGCCTGGGCTACCAGCCGGCCGCGCCGGTCTACCAGCAGTCCGTGGTCGAGGAGGAGTGCACCGGCAACGGCGCCCTGGCCTGTCTTATGCGCGGCTACCGTGCCGACGCCGCGATCATCCCGGAGCCGGAGGACGACAAGCTGGTGCGCGCCAACGTCGGCGTGATCTGGTTCCAGGTCACCGTCCGCGGCGTGCCGGCGCACGTGCGCGAGGCCGGACGCGGCGCCAATGCCATCGAGGCCGCCTTCCGCCTGATCCAGGGCCTGCGCGGGCTGGAGGCCGCGTGGAACACCCGCAAGGGAGCGCATCGGCACTTCGAGCACCTCGACGCGCCGATCACCTTCAATCCCGGCAAGATCGTGGGCGGGGACTGGGCCTCGTCGGTGCCGGCCTGGTGCACCTTCGACGGCCGCTTCGGGCTCTATCCGGGGATCGACCCGCGCGATGCGGCCCGCGAGATCGAGGCCTGCCTGCGCCGCACCGCAGCGGACGACCCGTTCCTGGCCAACAATCCCCCCGAGGTCACCTACAACGGCTTCATGGCCGAGGGGTACGTGCTGGAGGAGGGCTCGGCGGCCGAACAGACCCTGGGCCGCGCCCACGCCCAGGCGTACGGCCGCGCGCTGGAGGCGTTCACCACCACCAGCTACCTGGACGGCCGGGTGTTCGTGCTCTACCAGGGCATCCCGTGTTTGGTCTACGGCCCCCGGGCCGAGGCCATCCACGGCGTCGACGAGCGCGTGAGCCTGGAGTCGGTGAGGCGCGTCACCGGCGCCATCGCCCTGTTCATCGCCGAGTGGTGCGGGCTGGAACGGGTGACGCGGTAGGCGCTCCCGCGTGGGCGCTTGGGTGGCGTGCGGTCCCACGCCGGAGCGTGGGACCGAGAAAGAGCGGGTCTCGCGCCCACGCTCCTGCGTGGGCGCTTGGGTGGCGTGCGGTCCCACGCCGGAGCGTGGGACCGAGACAGAGGCTCTCGCGCCCACGCTCCCGCGTGGGCGCCATGGAGCGGCGTACCGGTCCCACGCCGGAGCGTGGGACCGAGACAGAGGCTCTCGCGCCCACGCTCCCGCGCAGGCGCCATGGAGTGGCGTACCGGTCCCACGCCGGAGCGTGGGACCGAGACAGAAGCGCTCTCGCGCTCCCGCTCCTGCGGGGGCGCTTGGGTGGCGTGCGGTCCCACGCCGGAGCGTGGGATCGAGACAGAGGCTCTCGCGCTCACGCTCCCGCGTGGGCGCCATGGAGCGGCGTACCGGTCCCACGCCGGAGCGTGGGACCGAGACAGAGGCTCTCGCGCGCCCACGCTCCCGCGTGGGCGCTTGGGTGGTATGCGGTCCCACGCCGGAGCGTGGGACCGAGACAGAGGCTCGCGCGCCCACGCTCCTGCGTGGGCGCGGCAGCGAACCCGGACACGCCCGTAGCCGTCTTCAGGGAGACACGACATGGATCGCTACCTTGGCGGCTGCCTGTGCGGCCGCGTCCGTTTCGCAGCGTCCGGCCGTCCGGTCCGGGTCGGTCTGTGCCATTGTCTCGACTGCCGCAAGCACCACGGCGCCCTGTTCTACGCGGCGGCGGTGTTCCCGCAGGCGGCGGTGACGATCGAGGGCGAGACACGCGACTACCGCGGCCGGCACTTCTGTCCGCACTGCGGCTCGTCCGTGTTCGCCCGCAGCGACAACGAGATCGAGGTGCACCTGGGGTCCCTGGACGCGCCCGACCAGGTCGTGCCGACTTACGAGATCTGGACCGTCCGGCGCGAGGGCTGGTTGCCGCCCTTCCCGCTCGCGCGTCGATATGCTCGCGATCGCGACGCGACGGATGGCGGCGCGGGCTAGCTGGCGCGGCCGCGGCGGTCAGGTGGGGTCCGGGATGGGCACGTAAGTGATGCCGTCGTCGGGGGTCTCGATCACCCGGCCCAGCAGCATGCCGTCCGCCAACGCGACCGCCTCGGGCAGGGGCCGCCCCGCCGTAAGAGTCAAGGCGCCGTCGGCCTCCGTCACGGACCCCGCCGCCGACACCCCCACAGGCGCCGTCAGCCACGGCCGGCCGCCGCTGTCGGTGATCCGCCATGCCATGAAGCTGCGCAGGTCGAGCAGAATGTCGCCCGCCGGATCGGCGAGACGCACATAGGGGCCGTCGCGGCCATCCGCCGGCAGCCAATACACCGCGAGCCCGAAGCGGCGGTCGAGGGGCGCCGGAAACAGCGCGGTGTCGATGATCCGCTGCCCGGCCCGTTCGACCACGACGTGGCGCCGGCAGACGGCCGCGAGCCGGCCGCCGCCGGCCACCGACAGCGCCAGCCGGCCGCCCCGGTCAGGCAGGTCGACCGCCACGGTGGTGCGCGGCGGCTCGATCACCCCGCCCCCGGTCAGCACGCCCACCCGAACGGCAGCCGCCAGCGCGGTTCCGACCACCACGAGCAGCGCGATCAGCCCCAGCCATGCGCGGGTGCGGCGGGTCACGGTCGCCGACCGTCGTTGGACCCGCCATTGGGTCCGCCATTGGGCACAGGCCCACCTTTGGGATCGCGCCGGCGCAGCAGGAACACCGCCTGCGCGCTCAGCAGATTAGCCCACGGCCCGGTGGCGGACAGCCGGTTGACGGTGCCGTTCTCGTTCAAGGCGACCCCCTTCTCGATCACCAGGTCCATGCGGCGCGCCAGCGCAACGAAGTCCTTAATCGTACAGAAGTGGATGTTCGGCGTCTCCCACCATTCTTCCGGTAGGCCCGGCGTCACCGGCATGCGGCCCTTACTGACCAGGTGCCAGCGCGCCTTCCAGAACCCGAAGTTCGGAAACGACACGATCGCATGCGCGGCCACCCGGAGCAGGTGGTCCAGCACCTCGCGCGGACGTTGGGTCGCCTGCAGGGTCTGGCTCAGGATGGCGTAGTCGAAGGCGCCACCGGGATAGTCCGCCAGATCGGTGTCCGCGTTGCCCTGAATGACGGAGACGCCGCGCCGCACGGCGGCCCGCACCCCCGCCATCGACAGTTCGATGCCGCGCCCGTCGACCCCCTTGGTGACGGCCAGGTATTGCAGCAGGGCGCCATCGCCGCACCCCACGTCCAGCACCCGCGCCCCCGGCGTGACCATGTCCGCGATCAGGCGCAGATCGAAGCGCAGATCGCCGTTGCCGCCCGCGGGGCTGACGCCCGGGCCGCCCTCCGGACCGCCCCCCAGGTTGTTCTCCCAGCCGGTCCCTGGGCCGACGACGGGCGCGTGCATCAGACGGCCTCCGGGGCCAGGGCTGGCAGGCCCCGGTGACGCGCCGCCCCGTCGAGGAACCCACGCAGGGTCTCGTGGAACTCCGGCTCCTCCAGGAGGAAGGCATCGTGCCCCTTGTCGCTCTCGACCTCGACGAAGCTGACGTTGGCCGCGACGCTGTTGAGTGCGTGCACGATGGCCCGGCTCTCCACGGTCGGGAACAGCCAGTCGCTCGAAAAGCTGATGACGCAGAAACGCGCCGGCGTGTGTCGGAACGCGTTGGCCAACTTGCCGCCGTGCTCGGTCGCCAGGTCGAAGTAGTCCATCGCCCGGGTGATATAGAGGTAGGCGTTGGCGTCGAACCGGTCGACGAAGGTGGAGCCCTGGTGGCGCAGGTAGCTCTCCACCTGAAAGTCGGCATCGAAGCCGTAGGTGATGGCCTCGCGGTTCTGCAGCCGGCGCCCGAACTTGCGATGCAGGGCGGTCTCGGACAGGTAGGTGATATGGGCGGTCATGCGCGCCACGGCGAGGCCGCTGTGCGGCGTGACCCCATGCTCGTGATAGGCCCCGCCGTGCCAGTTCGGGTCCGCCATGATGGCCTGTCGCCCGACCTCGTGAAAGGCGATGTTCTGCGCCGAGTGCCGGTAGGAGGCGGCAATCGGCACGGCCGCGAACACGCGCTCCGGATACGCGGTGGCCCACTCCAGCACCTGCATGCCGCCCATCGACCCGCCGATCACGCAGAACACCTGGTCGATCCCGAGCGCGTCCAGAAGCCGGGCCTGGACCGTGACCATGTCGCCGATGGTAATGACGGGAAAGCCCAGACCCCAGGGCCGGCCGGTCGCCGGGTTGATGTCGCGCGGTCCGGTGGTGCCCATGCAGCCGCCCAGCACATTGGCGCACAACACGAAGAACCGGTTGGTGTCGATCACCTTGCCGGGCCCGACCAGCCGGTCCCACCAGCCGGGCTTGCCGGTGACGGGATGGATCCCGGCGACGAACTGGTCACCGGTCAGGGCGTGACAGATGACAATGACGTTGGACCGGTCCGCGTTCAGGCGGCCCATCGTCTGGTAGGCGACGGTCACCGGCCCGAGTTCCAGACCGCTATCCAGGCGGATCGGCTGGTCCTCCCCAACCCGGATGGTCATGTTCTGCGGAGTGTCCACCGGCATCACTCACGGGTTGGGATGGTCGGGACGGGCCGGATCCGCGCCGGACCGACCCGTCAGGCGGTCGGCGGACAGCGGTCGGAGGACAGCGGGCGGCGCCTTGCGGGCGGCGCCCGCCCCCACACGGCCGGCGACCACGGCGCCACCGCCGCGCCGGCCACGGCGCGCGGGCATGGGTCGTCACCAGCCTTCCTGAGCGCCGCAACACCTAGGGCCGGCGCCGTCGAGTGTCAACGTTTTCTTTGATTTCGGGGGCTTTGGCGCTTACACCTGAGCCGCCTCCGCCCACACGGGAATCACCCTCCATGAGTCGCTCCGACGATACGCTTGAAACACTGCGGCGAGACATCGACTCCCTGGACGACCAGATCCTCGACCTGTTGATGCAGCGCGACGCGGTCACCGCGCGCGTCGCCGCGCTCAAGCAGGGCGGACCGACGCTGCGGCCAGGGCGCGAGGCCATGATCCTGCGCCGCCTGGTCGGGCGCTGGCGCGGCCGCCTGCCGAAACGCACGCTGGTGCGCATGTGGCGCGAACTGCTCGCCGGCGTCGTCAGCACCCAGGGGCCGTTCGGCCTGGCGGTGTGGATGCCCGAACGCGGCGCCGGCTACCTGGAGGTCGCCCGCAACCAGTACGGCGCCTTCACGCCGGCCACCAGCCATCAGTCCGCCACCCAGGTCGTGCGCGAGGTGACCGGCGGCACCGCCACCCTGGGCGTGCTGCCGTTGCCGCGCTGGGAGGACGAGGCCCCATGGTGGACCCAGATCCTGTCACGGGCCGCCGACGCTCCGCGCATCGTGGCCCGGCTGCCGATCACCGGGCCGGGACCGCAGGGCATCGAGGCCCTGGTGATCGCCCGCATGGCGCCCGAGGCCACCGACGACGACCGCTCGGTGATCGCCGTCGAGACCGGCCGCGACATCAGCCGCTCGGCCTTCACCGACGCCCTTGGCGCCGCCGGCCTGCCGCCGCGCGCGGTCTGGGACGCGCGCGCCACCGGAGACGAGACCCGCCACCACCTGGTCGAGGTGCGTGGCTTCGTCGAGCCGGCCGATACCCGGCTCCAGGCCCTTGCCGGTGCCGCCGATGCCGGCGGCATTCGCGCCGCGCTGCTGCTGGGCGCCTATGCGGCGCCGCTGTCCGCCGAAAGCTTGACGGACTGAACGCAAATGGCCGAAGACAGGGACGCGGGGCCGCACCGCGGTGCCGTCCCGCGCCTGTGGTTCTGAGTCCGTTCCCTCCGTCCCGATCCGGATCCGTGTCATGAAACAGCCCGTCGTCCGCCCCGGCATCCTCGACCTCAAGCCCTATGTCGCCGGCGAGTCCGCGATCGCCGGCCACAATCGGGTGATCAAGCTGTCCTCGAACGAGGGCGCGCTCGGCGCCAGCCCGCAGGCGGTGGCCGCCCTGCGCGCCGCGGCGGCCGACGTGCACCGCTATCCGGACGGCGGGGCGGTCGCGCTGCGCGAGGCCATCGGCCGACGCCACGGGCTGGATCCGGCGCGGCTGCTGTGCGGAGCCGGCTCGGACGAGTTGATCTCGCTGCTGGTGCGCGCCTACGCCGGGCCGGGCGACGAGGTGCTGTTCACCGAGCACGCCTTTCTCATGTACCGCATCTACGCCCAGGGCGCGGGTGTCACCCCGGTGGCGGCCCCGGAAAACGGCCTGGTGGCGGATGTCGACGCCCTCTTGGCGCACGTCACCGAGCGCACGCGCATCCTGTTCCTCGCCAATCCGAACAACCCGACCGGCACCTACCTGCCCGAGTCCGAGGTGCGGCGCCTGCGCGAGGGACTGCGGGAGGACGTGCTGCTGGTGCTCGACGCCGCCTATGCCGAGTACGTCGAGAAGAACGACTATGAACCCGGGATCGGCCTGGTGGACGGCCAGCCCAACACGGTCATGCTGCGGACGTTCTCCAAGATCCACGGCCTGGGCGGCGCGCGGCTGGGCTGGGCCTACGGCCCGGACCATGTCGTTGATGTGCTGAACCGGCTGCGCAGCCCGTTCAACGTCTCGGCCCCCGCGCTGGCCGCCGGCGAAGCCGCGATCACCGACCACGCCTTCACCGACCTGGCGCGCGAGCACAACGACTACTGGCTGGCCTGGACCACGCAGCGCCTGCGCGCGCTCGGTCTCGACCTGACCGACAGCGTCGGCAACTTCGTGCTGGTGACGTTCCAGACCGAACCCGGCCGCACGGTCAACGACGCCGACAGCTTCCTGCGCGGCAAGGGCATCATCGCCCGCGCCATGGGGGCCTACGGACTGCCGGACAGCCTGCGCATCACCATCGGCACCGGCGAGGAGATGCAGGCCTGCGCCGATGCGCTGGCGGAGTTCGTCGCCGGATGACCGCCCCCTTCGAGCGCATCGCCATCCTCGGCATCGGCCTGATCGGCTCGTCCCTGGCGCGCGCGATCAAGGCCGAGGGACTGGCCCGTAGCGTCGTCTGCGCCGACGCCAACCCGGAGCACGCCCGCCGCGCCGAGTCCCTCGGCATCGTCGACGCCGGCGTCACCGACCCGGCCGAGGCGGCCGCCGGGGCCGACCTGGTGATGCTCTGCACCCCGCTGGGCGCCTATGCGGCGGTGGCCGAGGCCATCGGGCCGGCCCTCAAGCCCGGCGCCATCGTCTCCGACGTTGGCTCGGTCAAGCAGGCGGCCATCGACGCCATCGCCCCGCACTTGCCGGCCGGCGTCCACCTGGTGCCCGGCCACCCGGTGGCGGGCACCGAGAAGTCCGGCCCCGATGCCGGCTTCGCCGCCCTGTTCCCGGGCCGCTGGTGCATCCTGACGCCGGTGCCCGGCACCGACGAGGCCGTCACCCGCCGGGTCGCAGACCTGTGGCGGGGCTGCGGCATGAAGGTCGAGCGCATGTCGGCCGACCACCACGACCGCGTGCTGGCGATCACCTCCCACCTGCCGCACCTGATCGCCTACACCATCGTGGGCACGGCCACCGACCTGGAGGACCATCTCCGGCAAGAGGTCATCAAGTACTCGGCCTCGGGTTTTCGCGACTTCACCCGCATCGCCGGCAGTGACCCCACGATGTGGCGCGACGTGTTCCTGAACAACCGAGAGGCGGTGCTGGACTGCCTGCAACGGTTCAACGAGGACCTGACCGCGCTGCAACGGGCCATCCGCCGCGGCGAGGGCGACGTGCTGTTCGACCTGTTCACCCGCACCCGCGACATCCGCCGCGGCGTGCTGGAGGCCAAGCAGGCGTAGCCGCATGACGACGCCCGAATCCCTGGATGGAGTCCTGACCTTCATCGAGGCCGCCGGCGCGCTCAAGGACACGCTGCGCAGCGGATGCACCGCCGGCGGGCGCGTCGAGAGCGTGGCGGAGCATTCGTGGCGGCTGGGACTGCTGGCCCTGGTGCTGGGGCGCGACCATCCCGAACTGGACCTGATGCGGGTGCAGAGCCTGTGCCTCGTCCACGACCTTGGCGAGGCGCTGCACGGCGACATCCCCGCCATCGATCAGGCCGACGATCCGGACCGCACCGCGCGGGAGCGGCGCGATTTCCGCACCCTGGTGGCCCCCCTGCCCGAGGCGACGCGGGCCGACCTGACCGCTCTGCACGACGAGTACGAAGAGGTCGCAAGCCCGGAAGCCCGATTCGTCAAGGCGCTGGACAAGCTGGAAACGCTGATCCACCACACCGAGGGCGCCAACGGTCCGGACTTCGACTACGCCTTCAACCTGGACTACGGCCGCACCGCCACCGACCGGGTGCCGCGCGTTGCGGCCCTGCGGGCGATGGTGGACGAGAAGACCCGCACCCGACTTCGCCACCGCGGCGACCGATAAGGGCGCCAGCGCCCCCGGGGGTTGGGTGGGGTGGGGGTCGCTACGCTCACCCCAACCAACCCGTCGATCGCTTTGATCGCCGCTGACCCCAGCCTCCCGGCATGGTATCGTGCATTGGCCAGATGCGCACCGAAGAGGCTCGGACATGCGGTATCGAAGACTGCGGATTCCGGCCGCAACATGGTTTTTTACGGTCGCCCTTGAGAATCGCCGCTCCTGCCTCCTGACGGAGCACATTGAGGCTTTGCGACGGTCCGTTAGGGGCGTGCACAGCGCTCACCCGTTCTACATAATCGCCTGGGTTGTTCTGCCGGACCACATCCACACGGTCTGGCGGCTTCCGGAAGAGGACTCCGGCTATGCGATGCGGTGGGGATTGATCAAGGCCGGCTTCTCCCGGCAAGTCGCCAAGACCGAAGATAGAGGCCCCAGCAGGCGAGAGAAAGGGGAGCGGGGGATATGGCAGCGTCGCTTCTGGGAGCACATGATCAGGGACGAAAGGGACCTGAACACCCATATCGACTACATTCATTTCAATCCGGTGAAGCATGGCCTGGTGAACCAGGCCAGGGGCTGGCCTTATTCGACATTCCACCGCTATGTTGCGCGCGGTGACCTCGATCTTGATTGGGGATGTACGGATAGTACATCGCATGGTTTCGGAGAGCCGTCGCCGTAGGTTGGGGTGACGTCCGCAGGGCGGAACCCCAACACGGTCTCCACGCGTTGGGGTTCGCTCCGCTCACCCCAACCTACGAATCGGACTTTGTGTCGGACGGGTTCGACGCTGCTTCCGTGTCCAGCAGCGCGCGCTTGCGCGCGGGCCCCCAGCGGTAGCCGCCCAGGCCGCCGTCGGTGCGCACCACCCGGTGACAGGGCACGACGAGGGCGACCGGATTGTCGGCGCAGGCCCGGGCCACCGCGCGGGTCGCCGTGGGCTGGCCGATGGCGGCGGCGACCGCGCTGTAGGTGCGGGTCTCGCCGGCGGGAATACGCCGCAGTTCGGCCCACACCCGGCGCTGGAACGCGGTGCCCGCCAGATCCAGCGGCACCTCCGGCGCCGTGCCGGGGGCTGCCGCCAGCGCGAGCACCGCCGGCAGCACGGCATGGGCGGCGGCGCCGTCGGCGCGCAGCGTCGCGTTGGGGAAGCGTGCGCGCAACGCCGCCAGCAGCGCCGCGTCGTCCTCCCCCATCGCCACCGCGCACAGGCCGCGCGGCGTCGCCGCCACCAGCAGCCGGCCCAGCGCGCTGTCCACGATGACGTGGTCGATCTGCACCCCGGCCCCACCCCTGCGGTAGGCCGAGGGCGTCATGCCGAGGGCGGCGTCCGCGTCGGCATGGGCCCGGGCCGGACCACTGTAGCCGGCCTCGTAGGTGGCGTCGGTCACGCTCGCTCCCTCCTCCAGGGCGGCCCGCAGGCGCGCGGCGCGCACGGTGCGGGCATAGGCTTTCGGGCTGAGGCCCACCTGGGCCTTGAACACACGGTGGAAATGCGACGGGCTGAACCCGGCGGCGGCGGCGAGGTCGGCCAGAGCCGGCTCGGCCTCCGCGGTGTCCTCCAGACGGGTCCGGGCACGGGCGATGCGCGCCGCCAGATCGGCCCCGGGGGCCTCGTCGGGGCGACAACGCTGGCAGGGCCGGAACCCGGCGGCCCGGGCCGCCGCCGGTCCCTCGAAGATACGCACGTTCTCGCGCTTCGGCCGCCGCGACGGACAGCCCGGGCGGCAGTAGATGCCGGTGGTGACGACGGCATAGACGAAGACCGATCCCTCGGGCGGGCGGCGGTCCACCACCGCCCGCCAGTGGGCATCGTCCGCCGGCCGCGCCACCGATCCCCTATGCATGCCCGCCTCCCTTGCCGGACGACCACCGAACCGGGGCCATCCTAGCGCCCCTCGCGCCGCGACCACATTCCGGTTCTTGCGATCGAATTCCGCCCGCACCGGCACCACCCAGCCGGGCGCTTCGCTCTTCCCAAACCCGGGAGGGTGGGTCAGAAATAGGGACGGCCCCACCCGGTGCCCGTGGTCCCCACCATATCGAGTCGCCCATGACCCCGCCCGCCGCCTCCGACGCGTCCGCCCTCCCCGCCGCGCTGCCCACCCGGTCGACGGCCGAATGGCGCGCCCTCGATGCCGCGCACGCCCTGCACCCGTTCACGGACTACAAGGCGCTGGCGGCCGAGGGCAGCCGCATCATCACCCGCGCCGACGGCGTCTACCTGTGGGACTCGGAGGGCACCCGCATCCTGGACGGCATGGCCGGCCTGTGGTGCGTCAACGCCGGCTATGGCCGGCGCGAGTTGGTGGACGCGGCGGCGCGGCAGATGACCGCGCTTCCCTACTACAACCTGTTCTTCAAGACCGCGACCCCACCGGCCATCGAACTGGCGCGCAAGCTGGTGGAGCTGACCCCGGCCGGACTGAACCACGTCTTCTTCACCAACAGCGGCTCCGAGGCCAACGACACCGTCATCCGCATGGTGCGCCAGTACTGGGCGCTGGAGGACCAGCCGGAGCGGCGCGTCATCATCGGCCGGCACAACGGCTACCACGGCTCCACGGTGGCCGCGACGGCGATGGGCGGCATGGGCGCGATGCGCCGGCAGGGCGGCCTGCCCCTGCCCGACTTCGAGCACATCCGCGAGCCCAACCGCCTGCGTTACGGACCGGACCAGAGCCCGGAGGACTTCGGCCGCGCGGCCGCCGGCTGGCTTGAAGAGGCCATCCAGGCCATCGGTCCGGGCCGGGTGGCCGCCTTCATCGGCGAGCCGATCCAGGGGGCCGGCGGGCTGATCGTGCCGCCGCCCGGGTACTGGGCCGAGATCCAACGCATCTGCGCCAATCACGGTATCCTGCTGATCGCCGACGAAGTGATCTGCGGCTTCGGCCGAACCGGCCGCTGGTTCGGCAGTCAGACCTTCGATATCCGCCCCGACATCATGACCCTGGCCAAGGGGCTGTCGTCGGGCTACCTGCCGATCGCCGCCGTCATGGTGGGCGACCGCGTCAGCCGCACCCTGATCGACAAGGGCGGGGAGTTCATCCACGGGTTCACCTATTCCGGCCACCCGACCGCTTGCGCCGTAGCGCTGGAAAACATTAGCATCCTGGAACGCGAGGGCTTGGTGGATCGCGTGCGGGAGGACATCGGCCCCTTCCTGATGGAGCGCCTGGAGGGCCTGCGCGACCACCCCCTGGTCGGCGAGGTGCGCGGCAAGGGCCTGATGGCCGGGGTCGAGTTGATCCGCGACAAGGACCAGCACAGTTTCTTCGCGCCCGTCGGCCGGGTCGGAACGCGCTGCCGGGATCACTGCTTCAGCAACAACGTGGTCATCCGCGCCGTCGAAGACACCATGGTGATGGCCCCGCCCCTCATCATCACGCGAGACCAGATCGAAACCATGGTCGACACCCTGGCGCGCGCGCTGGACCGGACCCAGCGCGACCTGCCGCGCCTGATGTCGTCCTGACCGGCCGCCGCCGGCATCCGCCGGCGTAGGGTGGCCCCCGCCAACATCCGGGATGGAGGGACTGTATGCCCGACCTTCGCACCGCCCTTGTCGCCGGCCTCGCCGCCGTCGCCGCCACCGCTTCGCCGGCAGCCGCGGAAGAGTTGCATTTCTACAATTGGTCGGACTACATCGCCGAGGACACGATCCCGAGCTTCGAGGCCAAGACCGGCATCGACGTGACCTATGACGTGTTCGATTCCAACGAGGTGCTGGAGGCCAAGCTGCTGGCCGGCAACACCGGGTACGACCTCGTGGTGCCGACCGGCATCTTCATGGAGCGTCAGGTCCGGGCCGGCATCTTCCAGCCGCTCGACAAGGCCAAGATCCCCAACATCGAGCATCTGAACCCGCAGCTCATGGACTACCTGGCCCAGCTCGATCCCGGCAACGAGCATGCCGTGATCTACATGTGGGGCACCACGGGCATGGGCTACAACGTGGACATGGTGAAGGAGCGGCTGGGCGAGGACGCGCCGCTGGACAGCTATGACATCTTCTTCAAGCCGGAGTACCTGTCCAAGCTGGCCGACTGCGGCGTCCACGTCCTGGACGCGCCCACCGAACTGCTGCCGATCGGGCTGCACTACCTGGGTCTCGACCCCAACACCGGGGACCGCGCCGACTTCGACGCCCTGACCGAGCTGCTGATGCCGATCCGGCCCTACATCACCAAGTTCCACTCCTCCGAGTACATCAACGCCCTCGCCAACGGCGACATCTGCTTCGCCATCGGCTGGTCGGGCGACGTGCTCCAGGCCGCCGACCGCGCCGCGGAGGCCGACAACGGGGTCACCGTGACCTACGTGATCCCCGAGGAAGGCACCCTGATGTGGTTCGATACCCTGGTGATCCCGGCGGACGCCCCGAACCCCGATGCCGCGCATGCGATGATCAACCACCTGCTGGAGCCGGAGGTGACCGCCGCGATCTCCAACTACGTCGCCTACGCCAACGCCAACGATGCGGCGAAGGCGCACATGGACCCCGAGATCCTCAACGATCCGCGCATCTATCCGACCGACGAGGTGCTGGCGCGGCTGTTCCCGGACCAGGCCTCCTCGCAGGCCGTGGACCGCCTGCGCACCCGGCTGTGGAACCGCTTCAAGACCGGGATCTGAGGAGCGCCGCGAACGCCTGATGGGCTACCTTCACGCATCCGTGACGCCGGCATCCCTTCCCCAGTCCTCCGGTTCACGGGGAGGATTGGGGAGGGGGGTGGGTGCGTGGCGGGACTGAAAGGACCCCGGTGACATGACCGAGACCAGGGCGCCGGGCGCCGCGACCGGGGCTGCGCCGCGCCCGGAGGGCAGCCGGCCGGGCGCGGTGCTGCGTCGGGCCGAGGCCCGGCCGATCATCGAGATCGACGACGTGGTCAAGACCTTCGGCGAGTTCCTCGCCGTGGACCATGTCTCGCTGACCGTCCGCGAGGGCGAACTGTTCGCCCTGCTGGGCGGCTCCGGCTGCGGCAAGACCACCCTCTTGCGCATGCTGGCCGGGTTCGAGCGGCCCACCGCCGGACGCATCCTGATCGGCGGGCAGGACATGACCGAGGTGGCGCCCTATGACCGCCCGGTCAACATGATGTTCCAGTCCTATGCCCTGTTCCCGCACATGACGGTCGAGGCCAACATCGCCTTCGGGCTGCGCCAGGACCGGGTGCCGAAGGCCGAGATGCGCGACCGCGTGGCCGAGATGCTGGAGCTGGTCAAGCTGACCCCGTTCGCCAAGCGCAAGCCCCACCACCTGTCCGGCGGCCAGCGCCAGCGCGTTGCCCTGGCCCGCTCGCTGGCCAAACACCCCAAGGTGCTGCTGCTGGACGAGCCGCTGGCGGCGCTGGACAAGAAACTGCGCGAGGAAACCCAGCTCGAACTGGTCGGCATCCAGGAGCGCGTCGGCACCACCTTCGTGGTCGTCACCCACGACCAGGAGGAGGCCATGACCATGGCCGACCGGGTGGCGATCATGGAGTCGGGACGCATCATCCAGGTCGACACCCCGCATGCCCTGTACGAGTACCCCAACACCCGATTCGTCGCCGAGTTCTTCGGCACCGTGAACATGTTCGAGGGGGTGCTGGTGGAGGACGAGCCGGATCACGTGCTGATCCGCTGCGACGCGCTCGCCAACCCGGTCTACGTCGGCCACGGCATCAGCGCCCGCGAGCAGGCCACGGTCTGGGTTGCCCTGCGCCCCGAGAAGCTGGCGATCTCCAGGACCCGACCCGACGCGGCCCACAACTGGGATCGCGGCATCGTCGAGGACATCGTCTACCTGGGCGGCATCTCCACCTTCCACGTGCGGCTGGACAGCGGTGCGCTGGCGCGGGTGACGACCCAGAACCTGGAGCGCATGTCGGCGCCGGAGATCACCTGGGACGACGTGGTCTACGTCTGCTGGCGGCCCGACAACGTGGTGGTGGTGACGTCATGAGCGAGGACAACCGCGCGCTCGGCCCCGGCGGGTCGGCCAGCCGCGCCGAGGCCGAACAGGCGTGGACCCAGGCCGGCGGCGGGGGCGACCACCGCCGATTGACCCGGCTCCAGCGCCTGACCGCCCGCTTCGGCCGCGGCACGGTCATCGGCGTGCCCTACCTGTGGCTGTTGCTGTTCTTCCTGCTGCCGTTCCTGATCGTGCTGAAGATCAGTTTCGCCGAGTTCCGCATCGGGGTGCCGCCCTACACGCCGCTGCTGGCGTGGCTGGAGGGCGGCTATATTCAGGTCAAGCTGGCGATCGGCAACTACCTGTTCCTGCTCCAGGACCCGCTCTACGTCACCGCCTACCTGAATTCGCTCAAGGTGGCCTTCTTCTCGACCGTGTTCGCCCTGCTGATCGGCTACCCGATGGCCTACGCCATCGCCCGGGCCTCGCCGTCGTGGCGGGCGGTGTTCCTGCTGCTGGTGATCCTGCCGTTCTGGACCTCGTTCCTGATCCGGGTCTATGCCTGGATCGGCATCCTCAAGAACAATGGCCTGATCAACAATGCCCTGATGGCGCTGGGCCTGATCGACGATCCGTTGCCGCTGCTGAACACCGAGTTCTCGCTCTACGTCGGCATCGTCTATTCCTATCTGCCGTTCATGGTGCTGCCGCTCTACGCTACCCTGGAGAGGATGGACGTCTCCCTGCTGGAGGCCGCGGAGGACCTGGGCTGCCGCCCGTTCAAGGCGTTCCTGACCGTCACCCTGCCGCTGTCGATGCCCGGTATCGTGGCCGGCTCCATGCTGGTGTTCATCCCGGCGGTAGGCGAGTTCGTCATCCCCGACCTGCTGGGCGGCGCCGACACCCTGATGATCGGCAAGGTGCTGTGGAGCGAGTTCTTCAACAACCGAGACTGGCCGGTGGCCTCGGCGGTGGCCATCGCCATGCTGGTGCTGCTGGTGATTCCCATCGTGATCTTCCAGCACTACCAGCAACGCCAGGCGGAGCGGGCGGAGGCGTCGTGACATGGGCACGCGGTCGGTCTTTCTCGTCTCGGCGCTCGCCTTCGGCTTCGCGTTCCTGTACGTGCCGATTCTGTTGCTCATCATCTTCTCGTTCAACGAGAGCCGGCTGGTGACCGTGTGGGGCGGCTTTTCGACCAAATGGTACGCCGAGCTGTTCCGGAACGAGCAGATGCTGGAGGCGGCCCTGGTCAGCCTGCGCGTCGCCGTCACCTCGGCCACCATCGCAACCGTTCTGGGCACCCTGTCGGCGCTGATGATGGTGCGCTTCGGGCGCTTCCGCGGCCGGCTGCTGTTCACCGGCATGATCACCGCGCCCCTGGTCATGCCGGAGGTCATCACCGGCCTGTCGCTGCTGCTGCTGTTCGTGTCGCTGGACACCATGATCGGCTGGCCGGCCGGGCGCGGCGTGGACACCATCACCATCGCCCACACCACGTTCTGCATGGCCTACGTCAATGTGGTCGTGCAGTCCCGCCTGGCGGGCCTCGACCGTAGCGTCGAGGAGGCGGCCATGGACCTGGGCGCGCGCCCCTTCAAGGCGTTCATGGTCATCACGCTGCCGATGCTGGGGCCGGCGCTGGTCTCCGGGTGGCTGCTGTCGTTCACCTTGTCGCTGGACGATCTGGTGATCGCCAGCTTCGTCGCCGGGCCGGCCGCGACCACCCTGCCGATGGTGGTGTTCTCCTCGGTACGCCTGGGCATCACGCCCGAGATCAACGCGCTGGCGACCCTGCTGGTGCTGGTCGCCACGGTCACCATCCTGATCGCGGCCGGCGTCATGTGGCGCCAGGAGCGCGAGCGCGAACGCGCGGTCACCAAGGCCCTGCGAGCAGAGCGGGGGGACTGATCCCGGCCGGCATGACCCGCGGCGCCGACGCTCCGAGACCACGGCCTTGCGATTTTCACTTGCGTCGCGGCATGGAACCCGTATCGTGCCCGGCCGTTCCGGACGCACCAGGCGCCGCAAGGATCCGCTTGGTGCGTTCGATTTTTTTTAGTAGCAACCAATGATGAGGCTTGTTCGACGAAACAAGACCCTTCGGGTTCAACGCTGGTTAGAGGGAGCTGGAACGATGCGCTATGCGTCCCCCCAATTGGCGGTGAATACTGAAGCGGAGGCCCCCGAAGCCCGAGCAGAAGTAAGATCCGTTCCGTCTGTCCACCTCAAGGCCGTTCCCAACGACGTTCCGGTGAGTGACGACAGACTCGACCACTTCATTACCGAGAATGGGCTGACATTCGCGGGCCGACATCTGATCCTCGACCTTTGGGAGGCCAAGGGCATCGACGATCTGGAGCGCGTCGAACAGGCCATGCGGGAGGCCGTCCGGATCGCCGGCGCCACCCTGCTGCACATCCACCTGCACCACTTCTCGCCCAACGGCGGGGTGTCCGGGGTGGCGGTGCTGGCCGAATCCCATATCAGCATCCACACGTGGCCGGAGTGCGGCTACGCGGCCCTGGACATCTTCATGTGCGGCGACGCCCAGCCCATGAAGACCATCCCGGTGTTCCGCCGAGCCTTCGAGACCGATCAGAGCCAGATCACCGAGCACAAGCGCGGCGTGGTCTGAGCCGGCCTGATCGAACCCGACCCCGGTCCGGTCGCGGGCAGACCCGCGACCGGCCCCTGTTGTGCTCCGTGGAGGTGGCCATGCCCCCCGTTGCCCTGCGCGCAGACCCCGTGTCCGCGCCGGCGCCCGCGTGCCGTCTGGAGAGCCCGGCCGGGGCGCGCGCGTTCAGCGTCGTGCCGCCCGCCCCCGACTGGGTGGCGCCCGGCGTGACACGCAAGATCGCGGCGGTCCTCGCCGAGCGCCCCGCCACCCCGTGCCTGGTCGTCGACCTGGACGTGGTGGAGGCGAACTACCACGCCCTGCGCGCCGCCCTGCCCGAGGCGGCGGTGTACTACGCCGTCAAGGCCAACCCGGCGCCGCCGCTGGTGGCCCGGCTGGTGGCGCTGGGATCGAGCTTCGACACCGCCAGCCTGCCCGAGATCGACCTGTGCCTGTCACTGGGCGCCGATCCGGCGCGGCTGTCCTTCGGCAACACGATCAAAAAGGCACGCGACATCGCCGCCGCCCATGACCGGGGCGTCGATCTGTTCGCCTTCGACGCCGAGGAGGAGTTGCGCAAGATCGCCGCCCACGCGCCCGGCGCGCGGGTGTTCTGCCGCCTGCTGATCGACAACGCCGGGGCCGAGTGGCCGCTGTCGCGCAAGTTCGGCTGCTCTCCCGCCATGGCCCGCGACCTGATGCGGCTGGCGGACCGGCTGGGCCTGCGCCCGGTGGGCCTATCGTTCCACGTCGGCTCGCAGCAGACCGACCCGGCGCAGTGGGATCCGGCGCTGGAGGCCGTCGCCCGCCTGTTCGCGGATCTGCGGGCGGACGGGCTGGCGCCGACACTGGTCAACCTGGGCGGCGGCCTGCCGACCCGCTACGGCCGGCCGGTGCCGGAGGCGGCGGTCTACGGCGCGCGCATCCGCGACACCGTGGCGCGGCTGTTCGACACCGCCCCGGACCTGATCGTGGAACCGGGGCGCGGCCTGGTGGGCAACGCCGGGGTGCTGGAGACCGAGGTGGTGCTGGTCGCCCGCAAGGACGCGGCCGAGACGCGGCGCTGGGTCTACCTGGACGCCGGGCGCTTCAACGGCCTGGCCGAGACCGAGGGCGAGGCCATCCGCTACCCCATCGCCACCGACCGCGACGGTGACGGCGCGGGCTGCGGGCCGGTGGTGCTGGCCGGGCCGACCTGCGACAGCGTCGACGTGCTGTACGACCGGGCGGATGTCCACCTGCCGCTGTCCCTGGCGGCCGGCGACCGGCTGCGGCTGCTGTCGACCGGGGCCTACACGACCACCTACGCCTCGGTCGGCTTCAACGGCTTCGCCCCCCTGGAAGCGCATTACGTCTGAGGCGCCCGCGCCTGACGTCCTGACCCGTCAGGACGTCAGCGCCGCACGGCGGCGCCAAGACGGCCGCCCGCCGCCAGTGCATGGCTGCCATGCGGGGCCACGTCGCGGCTAGCCGGCGCTGGACGGTCCTCGCTAGAAGACCGCCTTCGTCCGCGTCCCGGCCCGCCCGTCAGGGCCGGCCCGTGCCCGCTTCCCCCCAACCAGGAGGCCCCGCTTGAGCGCTGCCCATCGTATCGGTCACGCCGGCCTGCGCGCCCGGGTGATGAGCCCCGAGGACGCCGCCGGCCTGATCGCCTCCGGCTCCACCGTCGGCATGAGCGGCTTCACCGGCTCCGGCTACCCGAAGCGGGTGCCGCTGGCCCTGGCCCGCCGGATCGAGGCCGAGCAGGCCGCCGGACGGCCGTTCCGCGTGCGCATCTGGACCGGCGCCTCGACCGGCCCGGAACTGGACGGCGCCCTGGCCAAGGCCGACGGCATCGAGTACAGGCTGCCCTACAACTCCGACCCCATCGCCCGCGAGAAGATCAACAGCGGGCGGATGCACTATGTAGACATGCACCTGAGTCAGGTGGCGCCGGTCGCCTGGCAGGGCTTCCTGGGGCCGCTGGACACCGCCCTGGTCGAGGTCTCCGGCATCACCGAGGACGGCGACCTCATCCCCTCCACCTCCGTCGGCAACAACAAGACCTGGCTGGAGCGCGCGGGGCAGGTGATCCTGGAGGTCAACCGCTGGCAGAGCGAAGCCCTGCACGGGATGCACGACATCTACTACGGCGCCGCCCTGCCTCCGAACCGGGTGCCGATTCCCCTGGTCCGCCCCGACCAGCGCATCGGTCAGCCCACGTTCCGTTGCGACCTGGACAAGGTGGTGGCGGTGGTGGAAACCGACGCGCCCGACCGCAACCAGCCGTTCTCGACGCCGGACGCGGTGGCCGAGGCCATCGCCGGGCACCTGCTGGCGTTCTTCCGCCACGAGGTGGCGCGCGGGCGCCTGCCGGCCTCGCTGCTGCCGTTGCAGTCCGGGGTGGGCAATGTCGCCAACGCCGTGCTTGCCGGCTTGATGGATGCCCCCTTCGACACCCTGACCGCCTACACCGAGGTGATTCAGGACGGCATGCTGGATCTGTTGGAGAGCGGCAAGCTGTCCCTGGCCTCGGCCACCTCGCTGTCGCTGAGCCCGGCGGCGGTGGAGCGGTTCAACCGCGATGCCGCGCGCTTCCGCGACCGGGTGATCCTGCGCCCGCAGGAGATCTCCAACCATCCGGAACTGGTGCGCCGCCTGGGCTGCCTGGCCATGAACGGGCTGATCGAGGCCGATATCTACGGCAACGTCAACTCGACCCACGTCATGGGCTCGCGCATTCAGAACGGCATCGGTGGCTCCGGCGACTTCGCCCGCAACGCCTATGTGTCCATCTTCATGACGCCCTCGACCGCCAAGGGCGGCGCCATCTCGGCCATCGTGCCGAAGGTCAGCCACGTCGACCACATCGCCCAGGACGTGCAGGTGCTGGTCACCGAGCACGGCCTGGCCGACCTGCGCGGCCTCGCCCCCCGGCAGCGCGCCCGGGCGATCATCGACACCTGCGCCCATCCGGATTATCGCCCGGCCCTGGTCGACTACCTGGAGCGGGCCGAGGCCGGCTCCTTCGGCGGCCACACCCCGACCCTGCTCGGCGAGGCGTTCGCCTGGCACCGACGCTTCATCGAGACCGGGTCGATGCGGCCCGCCGACGGCGGGGCGCGCTGACCGGCCGTCCGCCCTCCCTGGTGACGGGGCGGCGTGGGGGGCGCCCGCCCCCTACCCCGCCGCCACCGCCGCCAGATCGCTCATCAACCGGTACAGCCCCTGCAGGCGATGCGCGGCCTGATGCCAGTCGCGCTTGACCACCAGCTTGTGGTCCGGACGCAGCTTCACCGTGGCCGGGTTCTGGCCGATGAACCGCACCAGCCCGGCCGGATTGGGGAAGTCGTTGCCCCGGAAGGCGATCACCGCGCCCTTCGGCCCGGCGTCGATCTTCTCGGCGTTGGCGGCGCGGCACAGCACCTTGATGCGGATCACCTTGAGCAGGTTCTCCACCTCGGTCGGCAGCGGCCCGAAGCGGTCGATCATCTCGGCGGCCAGGGTCTCCACCTCGTCGTCGGCGGTCACCTCGCCGATACGCCGATACAAGGACAGCCGCACCCCCAGGTCGGGCACGTAGCGCTCGGGGATCAGGATCGGGGAGCCCAGCGTGATCTGGGGCGACCAGGTCTCGTCCAGCGCCTCCATCCCCTCGCCGGCCCGGGCGGCGGCCACCGCCTCTTCCAGCAGATGCTGGTAGAGTTCGATCCCGACTTCCTTGATGTGGCCCGACTGTTCGTCGCCCAGCAGGTTGCCGGCGCCGCGGATGTCCAGGTCGTGGCTGGCGAGGGTGAAGCCGGCGCCCAGGGTGTCCAGGGTCTGCATCACGTCCAGGCGCTTCTCCGCCGCCTTGGACAGTTTCCGGTTGGGCCGGATGGTCAGATAGGCATAGCCGCGCGTCTTCGCCCGTCCCACCCGGCCGCGCAACTGGTAGAGCTGGCCCAGGCCGAACATGTCGGCGCGGTGGATGATGATGGTGTTGACGCGCGGCATGTCGAGGCCGCTCTCGATGATGTTGGTCGCCAGCAGGATGTCGTACTGCCCGTCGGCAAAGGCGGTCATGACCTCCTCAAGCTGGGTGGCCGCCATCTGGCCGTGCGCGACCGCGAGCTTGACCTCGGGCACCAGGGCCTCCAGGCGCTCGGCCACCTCGTCGATATCCTTCAGGCGCGGGCAGACGTAGAAGCACTGTCCGCCGCGGTAGCGCTCGCGCAGGATGGCCTCGCGGATCACCACCGGATCGAACGGCAGCACGAAGGTCCGCACCGCCAGCCGGTCCACCGGCGGGGTGGCGATCAGGCTCATCTCGCGCACCCCGGTCAGCGCCAGTTGCAGGGTGCGCGGGATCGGCGTCGCCGACAGGGTCAGCACGTGGACATCGCTCTTGAGCTGCTTGAGCCGCTCCTTGTGCGCGACGCCGAAGTGCTGCTCCTCGTCGATGATGAGCAGGCCCAGATGGCGGAACGACACGCCCTTGGCCAGCAGGGCGTGCGTGCCCACCACCACGTCCAGGGTGCCGTCGGCCAGCTCCCTCTTGACCGCCGTCGCCGCCTTGCCGGTGACGAGGCGCGACAGGTGTCCGACCCGCACCGGCAGCCCGGCGAACCGCTCCTCGAAGGTGCGGTAGTGCTGACGCGCGAGCAGGGTGGTGGGGACCACCACCGCCACCTGCTGCCCCGACAGCGCCGCCACGAAGGCCGCGCGCAACGCCACCTCGGTCTTGCCGAAGCCGACGTCACCGCAGATCAGGCGGTCCATCGGCTTGCCGCTGGTGAGGTCGTCCAGGGTCTCACCAATGGCGCGGAGCTGGTCGTCGGTCTCGGCGTACGGGAAGCGCGCCGCGAACTCGTCATAGAGGCCCTCGGGCGGCGCGTACGCCTCGGCCGTCTTCAGGTGGCGGGCGGCGGCCACCTGGATCAACCGCTCCGCCATGTCGCGGATGCGGTTCTTGAGCTTGGCCTTGCGCGCCTGCCAGCCGACGCCGCCCAGCTTGTCGAGCTGCACGCCGGCGGTCTCGGAGCCATAGCGCGACAGGACCTCGATGTTCTCCACCGGCACGAACAGCTTGTCCTCGCCGGCATAGATCACCCGCACACAGTCGTGCGGCGCGCCCCCCACGCTCAGGGTCTCCAGGCCGTCGTAGCGGCCGATGCCGTGGTCCACATGCACCACCAGATCGCCCTCGGTCAGGCTGGTGGCGTCGCGGATGAAGCCGTCGGCCTTGCGCTTCTTCTTCTGCGGCCGCGCCAGGCGGTCGCCCAGCACGTCCTGTTCGGCGATCACCGCCAGATCCGGGGACTCGAAACCGCGGTCGAGGCCGAGCGCGATCACCGCCACCGCGTCCCGGGGCACGCCGGCCAGATCGCCCCACGCCTCCACCGTCTCCACCCGGGCGGCGCCGTGGTCGCGGATCAGCCCGCCCAGCCGGTCGCGCGAGCCCAGGCTGTAGGCCGCGAGCACGACCCGCCGGCCCTTGTCGATGCGGTCGGCGGCGTGGCCGGCGACGGCGGCAAACAGGTTCTCGCCGGTGCGGGCGCGTACGTCGGCGAAGTCGCGCCCCGGCCGGCCCTCCATGTCCAGGGTCTCGGGGGCGGTCTCGGCCGGGGCATAGGGCGACAGGTCGAACACCCGCGGCGCCGCCGCCAGCATGCGGCGCCAGTCCTCCTCGGTCAGGTAGAGCCGCGCCGGCGGAATCGGATTGTAGAGAAGGCCCCCCTCGGCAGAACCCGACTCGGCGATGTCCCGGCGTGCGCTGTAATACTCGCTGACCTGCTCCCAGCGCGAGACGCGCGCCCCCTCGGCATCGGGGTCCAGGGTGAGCACGGCCTCCGGCACATAGGCCAGCAGGGTGTCCATGCCGTCGTGGAACAGCGGCAGCCAATGCTCCATCCCCGGCATGGCCTGCCCGGCGGAGACGGCCTCGTACAGGGCATCGTCCCGCTTGGGCGTTCCGAACAGCTCCCGGTAGCCGGAGCGGAAGCGGGCGATCGACTCGTCGTCCAGCGTCAGCTCGCTCATTGGCCGCAGGACCAGGCGCTCGGCCTCGCCGGTGGTGCGCTGACTGACCGGATCGAACACGCGGATCGAATCGACCTCGTCGCCGAACAGGTCGAGGCGCAGCGGGTCCGGCTGGCCCGGGGGGAACAGGTCCACCAGACCGCCGCGCACGGCGTATTCGCCCGGCTCCATCACCTGCTCGGCGCGGACGTAGCCGGTGCGCCCCAGGAAGGCCAGCAGGGCGTCCATGTCCAGGCTCTCGCCCATGGCGACCGTGAAGGCAGCCCCCGCGAGCGACTCGCGCGGCGGCACCCGCTGGGTGACGGCGTTGACAGTAGTGACGACCAGCAGCGGCGCCGGTCCCGGTCCCTCGACCGGCAGCGCGGCCAGCGCGGCCAGGGCGTCGACCCGCCGCGCCAGGATGTCGGCATGGGGCGACACCCGGTCATAGGGCACGCAGTCCCAGGCCGGCAGGTCCAGCACCCGCAGGTCCGGCGCCAGGAAGCGGACGGCGTCGACCACCGCGGTCAGGCGCACGTCGTCGCGCGCCACGTGCAGCACGGGCCGGCCCTTGCGCGCACGCGCCATCGCCGCCAGCACCAGGGCGTCGTACCCCTCCGGCATGCCGGCGAGGGTGACGCGGCCCCGCGTTTCATGCAGGGCCTTCTCGATCTGTCGTTTCAGCACAGGCCGGATCTTGTGTTGCTGGGGAGCCGCCGTCGGGACAGGCCGAATAGCGCCCGGCCCGGCGCGCTGTCAATGCGACGGACGGCGAGCAGCTGGCCGTCGACGGTCGCTCGGCGGCACACCCGGTCGCGATCGGTTCGGGAGGACGTGGCGCACCCCGTCGGACGACGTCCGGTCCACGCAAGACCGAGGGCAAGCCGTTTCGACGTCGGGAGAAATGGCGCGCCCGTTCGAACTGTGTTCGAACTTCTTTTCAAGGAAGACGGCCGCCATTCCTGAAGGAATGGCGCGCCCGAGAGGATTCGAACCTCTGACCTTCGGCTCCGGAGGCCGACGCTCTATCCGGCTGAGCTACGGGCGCATCGGCGGCGCGTCGGCCATCGGGGCCGCGCCGCGAAGAGGAGGGACACTAGCCCATCCGCCGCCGCCGTGCAACGGGCGTTTCGCGCTCGCGCAGGGCTATCGCATTTGGCCGATGATGGTTCTGGCGAAGTCGTTGGTCCAACCACAGCGCTTGCGTTTGCGACGGATGGAGATGCCGGGCCGGGCGCGGCGGAGGACGTTGAGGGCCAGTTTGCGCAGGATGGCGAGGTTTTCGGGGCCGTGATCCTTGCGGTTTCG